>JAGYKK010000001.1 GCA_018401645.1 Mycobacterium sp.
GGGCGCAACGGCCGACGAGAACCACATCTCCTCATCGGGACTCACCCGTCACCCCAGGTGACGGGTAACGCAACAAGACCGGCCCCCAGCGCATCGGTGTTGATGTTCAGGGAGGCGATCTCAGCGGCAAGCCGCATATCCGGAAAGCGCGGGATCAGTTGGGAGTAAACGGCATTGAGCTCCATGCGAGCCAGGGGCGCACCGAGGCAGTATCGTCCGCCGTATCCGAACGACAGCGGTTGCGGCCCGGAACGATTGAAGTCGACGAGGTCGGGTTCTTTGAAGAATGCGGGGTCGTGATTGGCCGAGCCGGGATCGAGCAGCACCAGATCGCCTTCGGCGATGGTGGTGCCGGCGATGTGGATGGCATCGCGCGCGTAGCGCGGAATGCCGACCCCGCCAATCAGGGAGGCTCGGATCAGCTCGTCGGTGGCTTTCGGAATCAGTGACGGATCGTCAAGCAGTGCCTGCCATCGGGACTCCTCGCTCAATAGGTGTACCGCGTGCATCCAGATCTGCACCACTGTCGTCTCGTAGCCCGCGAACAGCAGGCTCACGGCCAGGACGGCGATTTCGACATCGGTGAGAGCATCGTCTTTGCAGAGTTCGGAGATCACGTCGTCGTCGGGCCTGCGTCGTTTGTCGGCGACCAGGCTGACGCCGTAGTCCACCAACGCGATCATGCCCTGCCCCGATTCGACGGGATCGGTGTCGAAGGCGGCGGCGTCCACCCAGATCCGGAAAGTGTCCCGATCGCCGTAGGGCACGCCGAGTAGCTCACAGATCACCAGGGCGGGAAGCGGTCCGGCGAGCTTTGCGTGCAGATCTGCGGGGGCACCCTCATTTGCCAACTGATCCAGCAGGCCCTCGGTCAGTGCCTCCACCCGGGGCTGCAAAGCGCGAAGTCGGCGCGGGGAGAAGTGCGGCTGCAGCAGGGACCGCATCCTGGCGTGTCCGGCCGGCTCGGCATCGAAGTCGCCGATAGGCCCGCCGAATAGGGCCGACGCGCGGCTGCGCGGCGCGGTCTGTGGCGAACGGTGCGATCGGCCCAGACGGTCGTCGTCCATCAGTTCGCGGACTTCGGCGTAGCCGGTCACCAGCCAGGCCGGGTCGCCGACCGGCGTTCGGACCTGATGGATGGGCCCGTCGGTCCGCAGGATCTGTAACTCGTCGCCGGCACGCAACGGATGCGGCTGAGGAAACGGCAACTGAACGGTCATGGCGTCGACTATGGCTGGCCGCGGGCGACCAGGCATGGGTTTTTCACCACGACGTGCCGGTTTGACGGCACCCGGCGGTGCTACCTTGACCTCAGAGGCAACCGGAGTTGCTGCTGTGGGGAAGGAACCGGTGAGAATGAGACTGCTGCTGCCGCATCAGCTCGTCGAGCACAAGGTCAGGTCAGACTTCGACCGGGACGTCAGGAGCAGATTTTTTCGCGGCCTCGACTTTGCCGGGCCGGAGGGCGATCCAGGGTGGTTCGGCCCCGACAGTGCCGTGTGGCATGTGCACGCACACACCTCGGCGCTGATATTCGGGCTGCAGTGTGCGGCGTTCATGGAGCGCCTCGATCCCAGTATCTTCTGGATGGGTTCGGACCATTCGCGAGTGGTCGAACGGGACGAGGCCGGTGAGCCGACCGGCCGGTTCGACATCGAAGGCGCACAGGTCCGACTCGGACACTCGGTGGCCTTCTTCATCGGCACCGGCTACGGGTCCACGAAGACCGCGGAGAAACTCGCGGAGACGGTGCGCAGCATGCATCACACCGTCAAGGGGGTGCGTCCGGACGGGCTGCCCTACGACGCCGATGACCCGGACTGGTTGCGGTGGAATTACGCCACCGTGGTGTGGGGAATTGCGACCGCACACGAGATGTACCACCCGTTGCCCGTGCGCGATATTGATCGCTACTACTCCGAGTTCATTCGGGTCGGACGCGCGCTGGGTGGTACCGACCTGCCCGCGACCAAGTCCGAAACCCTGGAATGTCTCCGGAGCTATCTCCCGCGTCTGGCGTTGACCCACGGTGCCGCGATGTCGACCGGGCAGGCTCTGATGAGCAATCCCGATGCTCCGGCCGCAGTGAAATTTTTCGACTGGGGCATTCGTGACTCGATGACCGACTGGGCGGCGGAGATGGTGATGTACACCCCGCCCAACCCGATGGAGAGGGCCGCCCGTCGGGCGGCGACCTGGGCGGCGATCAACACCAGCCAGGCCGCAATGGGTCCGCTTCGTGAGTTCCGGCAGGCCAAACGCAGGGTCGCCAAGGGAACCCTGGTCGAACACACCGAGCCGGCTTTCGTCCCCGGCACCGATCCGGTTCGCAGCCGCGATGTTGTGGAGCAGATGCTCTAAGGCCATGTGACCCATTTCTTTCACGCACTGATTCGGATCCCCAAACGTGCCCGGGCGAATGTGATGTGCGCCGCATTCCATCGGTGCCGATAAGAATCTCTCAGGGCCCGAGTAATTCGCCGGTGTCTGCCACCGGACGTTGTCGGAACGGTCGAAAATCAATGCCACCAGCGCCGTCACCGGCGTTGAGGCCCGCCCAGGCTCCGCAGGTCAATTTATTCCCGTCCGCAAGAAACTTAGGCTTGCTCAGTTACCGGCACTGCGGCTCGGAATTCCGTGTCAGGGTCCGCCGTTAGAATTGGATGACAACCGACATCGCTGATGTCGGAATGCTTTTCCTGATTGTGCGCCGGCGTCTCAATGACGTTGGTTGTGAAATGTCCGGCGATGTCGGACTAAACGGAGGTGTCTTGATAATGGCAAACACGACGGGCGTCACCGCGGTCGCCGAACGGCCCATCGACGTGTCGTGGCTATCGACGCCGCGGATTGCCGTCGCCGGTAAGACTCGGCCATCGGGTCGTGCGGCGGTGGCCGAAGCGACCGTGTCGGCACGCGCGGCGGTCGGCCAACTGAACGGGTTGCCCGGCGCAGTCACCGACATGGCACTCAGCGCGGATGGTCGCCAGTTGGTGGCGGCCCACTACGGCGCTGACGCGATCTCAGTCATCGATATCGCGACGCTGACGATCAACGTCATCGTCGCGGGAATCGCTGAGCCCTACGCGGTAGCCGTCGCGGACCGCGCCTACGTCACATCCGCATCCAATGACCAGGACAGCGTCGTGGCGATCGACCTCAAGGTCGGCGCGGCATTGGCCGCCAAGGAGATCACCGACGGCGCCCGCGGGATCGCGGTCAGCCCCGGCGGTGACGCGCTCTACGTGGCGCGCTGCGGCGATCAGGTCGCCGAGATCGCCGTGATCGACATCGAAAGCGGTGAGTCCAAGACCATCGCCCTGACCAGTACTGCCGAAGCCCGGGTCGACGCGGTGCGCGTCAGCGCCGACGGTTCGCGACTGTTCGTGGCACTCACCGACGCTACCGGTGGCTCCCTCGCGGTAATCGACGTCCGGGCGCGACGGGTGCTGCACACCGTGGCTCTTGGGGGGTCGATCGGTGACGTTGCGGTGGACGCTGATAGTCGCAGGGTTCTGGTCACCGGTTGGAATGATGAACTCGGCGCCGTCGTCCGGATCGTCGACGCGGTGGCCGGTCGAGTCGTCGACACCGTGGTGGTGGACGGAATGGGCGCCCAGGTCGTTGTCAGCGGAACTGCGGCGTATCTCGCTCTCGGTGACGGGGTCCTCGTCATCGACACCGTCACGGCCCGAATCATCACCCGAATCGACACCGCAAACCCGGTGTCGGCCATTGCGGTCGGCAAGGACGGCACCCGCCTCTACGTCGGCGATTTTGACGGCGCGATTACCGCTGTTGAGGTTGCCCAGGCCAATCGGGAGTTACGCGCCGCGTCCTAAGCGCTGGACGCTGAGCGGCTGGGCATCGAGCGTTGAACCGCTGGGCGCGCTACCGCTGTGAGCAATCCAGCGACACCGAGATGGTCTGGTTCGTCACGACGGGGATCAGGACCTGGGAGTCGGAGCCACCGATACTCGGTCCGATATAGGGCAGCCACTGGGTAAACGTATGCGGATTGCGCACGCTGGTGACCACGCACTCGGATATTGGGCCGGTGCCGATCTTGTCCAGGGTGACGTGTGTGATCTGAATAGCCTACCCAAGGACCAGGTGATGGCTGGGCCGCTCCTCGGCCCAGCCGGCCCGAGCACCACGAAGGTTGCCGCAACCAGGGCAAGTACCGCGTATCCCCGCACTGCCGCCTCCTTGTGTGCCTCTTGGTGTCCATGATCCGCTATGGATGTCGCCTGGCATAGCTCGGGCGTTTCGGGGACGGGGGCTTCTTTAGAGGAGTAGTGACCGCCAGCAGCCCGTTGCGGCGATACTATGCGCTCACCAGCAGGTAAACGCGACTGAAGGTGGCCTCGATGGACAGCACCATGCAGAACCACCCCCTTACTGTCGCCGAGATCCTGCGATACGCGGTGGGCGTGCACGCCGATCGGACGGTCAGCACCGCCACCGGCGACGGCTTCCGGCATGCAACCTATTCCGAGATCGGCCAGCAGGCCGCGCGGCTCGCCAACGCACTGCGCCGTCTGGGCATCGACTCCGATCAGCGGGTTGCCACGTTCATGTGGAATAACCAGGAGCACCTGGTGGCCTACGTCGCGGTTCCGTCGATGGGCGCCGTGCTGCATACCCTGAACATTCGGCTGTTCCCCGAACAGATTGAATTCGTCGCCTACGAGGCCGCAGACCAGGTGGTAATCGCCGACATGTCGCTGGCACCGATCCTGGCGCCGGTGCTACCGAAGATGGAGACCGTTCACACCGTGATCGTGGTCGGATCCGGCGACCTCGGCCCCTTCGAAGCGTCCGGGAAGAGGGTGCTGCGGTACGACGAGATCATCGCCGCGGAGTCCGACGAGTTCTACTGGCCGGAGATCGGCGAGAACACCGCTGCGGCGATGTGCTACACCAGCGGAACGACCGGCAACCCCAAGGGTGTCGTGTATAGCCACCGGTCAAGCTACCTGCACTCGATGGCTGTCTGCGGTGGCAACGGGATGGGATTGAGTTTCTCGGACAAAGCCTTCCCGATCGTGCCGATGTTCCATGCCAACGCGTGGGGCTTGCCGTACGCCGCTTTGATGGCCGGTGCCGACATCGTGCTCCCGGACCGATTCATGGATGCCAAGTCGCTGGTGAATTTGATCGAGACCCAGCGCCCGACGGTGGCCGGTGCGGTGCCGACCATCTGGAACGACGTGATGGGCTATCTCGAACGCGAACCCGGCCACGACATCTCGTCGCTGCGACTGGTCGCGTGCGGGGGGGCGGCGGTACCGGTGTCGCTGATGCAGACTTTCGAGCAGCGCTACGGCGTTCAGATCCGACAACTCTGGGGGATGACCGAGACATCGCCGATGGCGACATTGGCCTGGCCCGCACCCGGTATACCGCCGGAGCGGGAATGGGAAATCCGGGCCACCCAGGGCCGGCCGATGTGCGGGGTGACGGCCCGCATCGTCGACGATGCGGGGGGGTGCTTCCCGACGACGGCGAGGCGGTCGGCGAGTTGGAGGTGTGCGGACCGTGGATCACCGGCTCCTACTACCGCGACACCGATCCGTCGAAGTTCACCTCCGGTTGGCTTCGCACCGGTGACGTCGGCCGGATCGACTCGATGGGCTACATCACGCTGACCGACCGGGCAAAAGATGTCATCAAGAGTGGCGGCGAGTGGATCTCCTCGGTTGAGTTGGAGAACACGCTGATCGCCCACCCGTCGGTTCGCGAGGCAGCGGTAGTCGGCGTTCCCGACGAACCTAGCATCGCATCATCATCGCTGGCGGCCGTGGTGTTAGAGGAGGGCGCCAAGATCACCCCCGCTGAACTACGGGAGTTCTTGGCCGACAAAGTGGTGCGTTGGTGGCTGCCTGAGCGCTGGACAATGCTCGAGGCGATCCCTCGAACCAGTGTCGGCAAATACGACAAGAAGACCATCCGCGCCCGCTACGCGGAGAACGCCTACGACGTCATCACCCTGACCTGACATTCGCGGTCGGGCGGGGGCTAGCACTGCGCGCGCTGATAGGCGGTGACGACGGCCGCCCCGCCCAGCCCGATGTTGTGCTGCAGTGCTGCGGTGACATTGTCCACCTGTCGGGCATCCGCGGTGCCGCGCAGTTGCCAGGTGAGTTCCGTGCATTGAGCCAGTCCGGTCGCTCCCAGCGGATGGCCTTTGGAGATCAGCCCGCCGGAGGGATTGACGACCCAGCGGCCCCCGTAGGTGGTGTCGCCGGAGTCGATCAGCGTCGGCGCCTCGCCGGGTCCGCACAGCCCTAATGCTTCATAGAGCAGCAGCTCGTTGGCCGAGAAGCAGTCGTGCAGTTCGATGACCTGGAAGTCCGCTGGGCCGAGACCACTCTGGTCGTAGACCTTTCGAGCTGCCTGGACGTTCATGTCGTGGCCGATGATGTTGGCGGCCGACCCGTCGAACGTCGAGGCGAAGTCGGTGGTCATCGCCTGCCCGACGATCTCGACGGCCTGTCCGGCCAGACCGTGGGAGTCGACGAAGGACTCCGAGGCCAGGATCACCGCCGCCGATCCATCCGATGTCGGCGAGCATTGCAGCTTGGTCAGCGGGTCGGAGATCATCTTGGCGCCGAGGATGTCCTCGAGGCTGTACTCCTGCTGGAACTGCGCATAGGGGTTGTTCACCGAATGCTTGTGGTTCTTGTAGCCGATCTTGGCGAAATGCTCGGCGGTGGCGCCGTAGGTGCGCATGTACTCCCGGCCGGCGGCCCCGAACATCCACGGCGCGACGGGGAATGCCAGTTCGTCGACCTCCGCCAGTGCCGTGATGTGCCTGCGCAGTGGCGATTCCCGGTCATCGGCTCCGCCGCCCAGGGAACCCGGTTGCATCTTCTCGAAACCGAGTGCCAGTACGCAGTCGGCCAATCCGCCCCGGATCGACTGCGCGCCTAGGTAGAGCGCCGTGGAACCGGTCGAGCAGTTGTTGTTGACGTTGACGATCGGGATTCCGGTCATGCCGAGTTCGTAGAGGGCGCGCTGCCCACAGGTCGAGTCTCCGGCGACGTAGCCGACGAAGCCCTGTTCGACCTCGGTGTAGGCGACTGCAGCATCGGTGAGTGCCTTGGTGCCCGACTCCCGCGCCATGTCCGGGTAGTCCCAGCCCTCGCGGCTGCCGGGCTTCTCGAACTTGGTCATCCCGACTCCGACGACGTAGACCCTTTTGCCCATGACCGATAGTGTGCCCTCATGGCTCTGCGAGTGGTGCAATGGGCCACCGGGTCAGTGGGTGTGGCCGTGATCAAGGCGATCCTCGACCGCCCTGAGCTGGAACTGGTCGGCTGCTGGGTGCACTCAAAAGCCAAGGCGGGCACGGACGTCGGGGAGATCATCGGCAGTGAACCCCTCGGTGTGATCGCCACCGACAGCCTCGACGAGATCGTGGCTTTGGCGGCCGACGCGGTGGTTTACGCCCCGCTGCTACCCAATGTCGACGAGGTGATGGCGCTTCTGCGATCCGGCAAGAACGTGGTCAGCCCGCTGGGCTGGTTTTATCCCAGCGACACCGAGGCGGCACCACTGGAGGCGGCCGCCCAGGAGGGCGGCGTCACCCTGCACGGTGCCGGGATCGGGCCGGGAGCGGCCACCGAACTCTTTCCGCTGCTGTTGTCGGTGATGTCCACCGGAATCACCCATGTTCGCGCCGAGGAATTCTCCGACCTTCGCACCTACGGTGCACCCGACGTACTACGGCACGTCATGGGTTTCGGTGGCACGCCCGAAAATGCCCTCGGGGGGCCGATGCAGAAGCTCCTCAATGGCGGGTTCTTCCAGTCGGTGCGGCTCATTGTGGACCGACTCGGTTTCGCCGCCGGTCCGCGGATCAACACCAGCCAGCAGGTGGCAGTGGCCACCGCGCCGATCGAGTCGCCGATCGGCGTGATCGCACCCGGCGAGGTGGCCGGCCGACGGTTCTGCTGGGACGCCGTCGTGGGGAACACGATCGTGGTTCGGGTAGCGGTGAACTGGATGATGGGGGAGGAAAACCTCAGCCCGGCGTGGTCCTTCGGACCGGCCGGTGAACGCTACGAGATGGAGATCCGGGGTAACCCGAATACCTTCGTCACGGTCAAGGGCTGGCAGCCGGAGACCGTTGCGGAGGGGTTGATCAGCAACCCCGGTATCGTCGCCACCGCCGCCCACTGCGTCAACGCCATCGCAGCCACCTGCGCCGCCGAGCCGGGCGTGAAGGGCTTCTTCGACCTACCGCCGCTGACTGGACGTGCCGCCCGGCTGTTGAGCCGGCCGGGGTAACGCTCAGCTCAGATCAGGTACCGCAATCGCTGACTAGCAGCCGCCGTCGGCGGCGGCCTGAACCGCGATGATCACCGCGGCCTGCTGGGCCTCACTCAGTTCGGGCCACGTCTTTTGAAACGCTGCTCGGCCGGTTTCGGTGGACGCCTGCACCTTCTCGAGGTAGGGCTCGATCAACGCGCTCGGGTCGCCGCCTTTGGCGTCCATCCATTCCTTCGCGGTCAGACAGGCCTGCGCGTACTGCTCCTCGGTGGACTGCGCAGGCACGTCGATTCGGGTGGTCACCCCCGCCGGAGAGATGCCGATAGGTTGGTCCGAGATCACGCCATCGGCCTGGGCGGCGGAGGCGGCCGGTGCCGGGGGGTCGGTGCGGGTGCCGGAGCCTGAGGAACAACCGACCAGGACCGCAGCGACGGCCGAGACGAGTACGGCCGCGGCCAGCGGGCCATGGTGTCGAGTGCGCAGCATGGTGGTCAATCTAATTCAATCCGGACGGCCCCGGTGAAGGCCGGGGTGTCCAACGCAGGCGTCACTGCGGATAGTCCTGGGTGACCATCGAGCGCAGCTTCTCGGTCTTCTCCGGGGTCCAGCCTGGTGGCTGCATGACGGCTGCCCAGGCGTTGACTACGTCTTTGACGTACCGATGGCCGTGGCCATCCGGCACGTCGACCGCCACCGCCATGTCTGCAGACACTTGCAGAAAGGTCACCACCGGAATCCATCTCATGTCTGTCGAAACGTCGTAGCCGCGCGGCTCGCGCAGCCAATCCGGTTCGGAGAAAAGCAGATCCGGGTTCCACCAGGCGATAGGGTCGGACGCATGCTGGAGGTAGGCGATCCGCGGTTGGCCCCAGGCTGTCTTCGGCCGGGCCAGGTTTTCCGCCCGCGCGGCGAACCTGACGTTCGCGCCGTCATCGAAGATCGGCAGCCATTCGGGTGACCCGGGATCCCTGTTGGCGAGGATGTCGTCGCGCATGGTGTTGTTGAACGTAGGACCGGAGAACAGCGCGCCGTTTGTGCGGGCAATGATGTTGTTGGGGCTCAGGAATGGCGCCTCCCCGCCGAATGAGCCGAGGCTTTCGCCGAAAACCACGATCTTGGGCCGCTGGGCTTCCGGAAGTGCCCGCACCCGCTTATCGACTGCTTCGAAGAGGGCCTGGCCGGCCTGCCGGGCGTTCTCCTTGTCGACCAGGAATGAGAGCCAACTCGGCAGGAACGAGTACTGCATGCTCACGATCGCGGTGTCGCCGTTATACATGTACTCCAGCGAGTCGGCCTCGGCGGCGTTGATCCAACCCGTCCCCGTCGTGGTGGCCACCGCGATGACCTTTCGGGTCAGGCCGCCCTCGCGTTCGAGTTCCTGGGCTGCCAATTCCGCGGTCGCGCGGATTCCGTTGGCGGAATGCAATCCGGCATACGCCCGAATGGGTTCGACGGCGGGGGCGTTGTTGAACGCGGTGAGCTGGGCGACGGTGGGGCCACCGCGGATGAAGATGCGACCCTGATGGCCGAGTGACTCCCACGACGCCAGCGAACCGGGACCACCGGAGCGCAAAGTCGTTGTCGGTGCGGGGTGGTTCGGATCCAACTCGTCGTTAACGCCGGAGAAGGTTTTGTTCAGCACGTCCATGGCGCCCCGCACCACGATGCCATTGAGCAGTGCGATTGAGATCGCGAAAATCACGGTGACGACCGCTACGAACGAAACCCTGGGGGGTGCAACGCGATTGAGTTGACGCACCAGGAAACGGATGAGCTTGCCGATGAGCTGGCCTATTTCCACGAAGGCAAAGAGCACGACAACCGACAGCACGGCGGCCTGCGGGTAGTTGAACCACTGCAGACGCGGTACGCCCATCAGGTCGCGCACGTGGTCCTGCCAGCTGTGAAAGTAGAAGACGCCCGCGGCCAGTGTGAGGGCTCCGCCGACCACCAGCACTGGCCAGGCCCAGCGCGGCGCGGACGGGCTGGTCTGACGGGACTGCATGAATCGCGCCAGCCAGACCCCGAAGACGCCGAGGCCGTACCCGATCGCGCCCGCTGCACCGCTGACGATCCCCTGAAACATCGGGCCACGAGGAAGCAACGACGGCGTCATTGACAGCAGGATGAACAGCAGGCCGAGCGCGGTGCCGGTGAACGTGTATCGGCGCCGCCACCAGTCCCGCCCAGGTTCTGCTGCCTGGGCGTCGACTGACTGGACTTCGGTGATGGTCACGGGAGAAACATTAACGGTGGGTGAAGTCCGGAGGCCGTTTCTCGCTGAAGGCCGCCATGCCCTCGGACTGGTCGTCGGTGGCGAATGCCGAATGGAACAGGCGGCGTTCGTAGATCAGGCCCTCCGCTAGCGACGATTCAAAGGCCCGGTTGACGGCTTCCTTAGCCATCCGGGACGCCGAACGCGACATCTGCGAGATCGCTGTCGCGACCGCGGTGGCCTCCGTCAGCAGGTTGCCAGCCGGGACCACCCGCGACACCAGGCCGCTGCGCTCGGCCTCGGCGGCGTCGATGGTGCGCCCGGTCAGGATCATGTCCATGGCCTTGGCCTTGCCGATGGCCCGGGTCAGGCGCTGCGAGCCACCCATACCGGGGAGTACGCCCAGCTTGATCTCCGGCTGACCGAACTTGGCGGTATCCGCGGCAATCAGCACGTCACACATCATCGCCAGTTCGCAGCCGCCGCCGAGGGCATAGCCGGCGACGGCAGCGATCAACGGCGTACGGACCGCTGCGAGCCTGCTCCAAGCGGCGAAGAAGTCGGCCTCGAACACCTCCGAGAACGACAGTGTTGCCATTTCCTTGATGTCCGCACCGGCGGCGAAGGCCTTCGCGGAGCCGGTGATGATGATGGCGCCGATACCAGGATCTGCGTCCAATTCCGCTGCGGCACCGGTCACCTCGACCATCACCAGACTGTTGAGGGCGTTGAGCGCCTCCGGGCGGTTCAGCGTGATGGTGCCGACCCGCTCAGACCGGCTCACCAGAATGGTTTCGTAGCTCACGTGTTCCTCCTTGGTATTTCAAAAGGTCAGATCCGGATTCCCCGGCTGGAAGTAGGCCCGCACATCCTCGTCGGTCACCGCGGCCAGCGACGCCGGGGACCACTTCGGGTTGCGGTCCTTATCCACCACCTGAGCCCGAATACCCTCCACCAGGTCATGTGATCGCACCGCCGCGCACGATACCCGGTACTCCGTAACCAATGCCTCTTCCAAGGTCGTGTAACCGGTAGCCCGGCGAACCGAGGCCAGGGTGACGGCCAGCGCGACGGGGGAGCGGGTGGAAATGAGGTCGGCGGCATCGTGGGCTAAGCCGTCGTCGTGGCCGCGCAGCGCGACGACGATGTCTGTGATGGTCTCGCCAGCGAAGCACTGATCGATCCATTCCCGCTGTGCGACAAGCCGACTCGGTGGCGGCTCCTCGGCGTGAGCATGGACGGCTGCCGGTACGCCGTCAGCGACAATGGTTTCGGTGAAGGCCTGAAGTTTGCCGTGGGGAACATAATGGTCGGCGAATCCCAGCGCGATCGCGTCAGCACCGGAGAACGGCGCGCCGGTGAGCGCGGCGTGCAGACCCAGGAGGCCCGGCGCGCGAGACAGCAGCAACGTGCCGCCGACGTCGGGGATCAGACCGATGCCGACTTCGGGCATCGCGATCTTGGAGGTGTCCGTCACCACCCGGACATCGCCGTGCATCCCGATCCCAAGCCCGCCACCCATCACGATGCCGTCCATGCACGCGACGTAGGGCTTGGGGAAGCGTCCGATGCGGGCGTTAAGGCGGTACTCGTCGAACCAGAACCGCCGCGCATACTCGCCGTCGCCCTGCGCACTGTGATAGATCGCCACGACGTCGCCGCCGGCGCATAGTCCGCGGTCGCCGGCGCCCGCGACGACGACGGCACCTACCCGGTCATCGTCGGCCCAGTCGATCAACGTGGCGTCCAGTGCAGTGACCATGGCGTGGGTCAGGGAGTTGATGGCCTTCGGGCGGTTCAGGGTCACAAAACCGACTCCGCCGTCGATACGGGTCAGGATTTCGTCGGTGTCAGTACTCAAACCGTGCATCTCCTCGCAGGTCAGACCGGAAAAGGTTGGACATCCTAGTTTTACCAGCAGAATCGAGACCTGCCGACATCAGGTCGGCAGGTAAGATCGACGACACGGGCTGTGTTTCTGTGAGGTTCCGGGGAACTGATCAGGGTGGCAGTTCGTTGACGAAGTTGTCAGTCGGCTCACTCTGAGAGGAAACACGGTGCGGGAAAGCAGCAATCCGATTTTCCGTTCGTTGCCAAAGCAACAGGGCGGATATGCACAGTTCGGCACCGGCGTCGCCGGTGCGACCCAGCAACTCGGCTATCAGACCGAGCAGCCCTACTCCACGCGCGCGCCGCAGACCGGCGTCTCGCGGCCGCTGACCATAGACGATGTGGTCACCAAGACCGGCATCACCCTTGGTGTACTCACCGTGGTGGCGACGATCTCCTACTTTATCGTCGGCGGCAACCCCGGCCTGGCCATGCCGTTCACCCTCGTCGGCGCGCTGGGCGGGCTCGCCCTGGTGCTGGTCGCGACGTTCGGCCGCAAGCAGGACAACCCGGCCATCGTGCTCAGCTACGCGGCACTTGAGGGCTTGTTCCTCGGTGCCATCTCGTGGGTGTTTGGCAACGTCGTCGTCGCCGACGGAAACGCCGGGGCGCTCATCACCCAGGCGGTCCTCGGCACCATCGGCGTCTTCTTCGGCATGCTAGTCGTCTACAAGACCGGTGCAATCCGGGTCACGCCCAAATTCACCCGTTTCCTGGTGGCCGGCATGATCGGAGTGCTGGTGCTGATGCTCGGCAACTTCGTCCTCGGAATGTTCGGCGTCGGCGGTGGCGAAGGCATGGGGCTGCGGTCCGGCGGTCCGCTGGCGATCATCTTCTCGCTGGTCTGCATCGGCCTGGCGGCGTTTAGTTTCCTGGTCGACTTCGACTCTGCCGACCAGATGATTCGCGCCGGCGCCCCGGAGAAGGCCGCCTGGGGCGTCGCCCTTGGCCTGACCGTGACGCTGGTATGGCTCTACCTGGAGATCCTGCGACTGCTGAGCTACTTCCAGCAACGCTAGGTTCCACAGAGCATTAATTCTGCGCCCAGATCGCGATTCACTAACAGATCGCGATCTGGGCGCAGACTCGTTTAAGGGCCGGTATTCGATGCTTGCCGTGTGGTCGCTCTCAACAGCCCTTTCCTGGGAGGCCCTTTCCTCGGTGTCGAGGCGCTGAGCTGCGGACTGGTCCGCAAGCACCAACTGCGCTCGAAGTACTCGGCATTGTTTCCGGGCGTTTACTTCCCGTCCGGTGGTCAGCCGACGTTCGCCCAGCGGGCCGAGGCCGCCTGGTTGTGGTCGCACCGGCGAGGCGTGATCGCCGGCTGCACCGCCGCACGCCTGCACGGTGCGCTGTGGCTTGACGACGAGCTGCCCCTAGAGCTGTTTTGGAGCAACGCCCGAACGCCGCCCGGTATCGCGACCTCCGCCGTCGCACTCGCCGCCGGCGAGACATCGACGTTGGGCGGGCTGCCGGTGACCTCCCCGGTTCGCACGGCGTTCGACCTCGCGCGCCGTCGACCGCTGCATGCCGCCGTCGCACGCCTCGACGCTCTCGCCAATGCGGTGTCCTTTGATAGCGCAGATGTTCTCGATCTCACGGCCCGCCACCGCGGAGCGCGGGGTGTGCGTCAAGTCGCGACTGTGCTCAAGCTTTCTGACAGAGGTGCCCAATCCCCCCGGGAAACCTGGTTGCGGTTAGTGCTTCTTCGAGGTGGCTTTCCGCCGCCACGTACTCAGATACCGGTCGCCGTCGGTGGCCGGGTCAAGTACTACCTCGACATGGGGTGGGAGGACACCAGGGTTGCCGTCGAGTACGACGGCGATCAGCATCGCACCGATAGGGCGCAGTTTGCCAAGGACGTCGTGCGACTTGAGGAGTTGGCCGATTTGGGCTGGGTCATCGTCAGAGTGGTCGCCGGGACGTCATCGGCGGAAGTTATCCGAAGGGTGCGGCGGGCGTGGGACGCGCGTAGCTCATCGACTCTGCGGTGAGATCGTGCGTTACCGCCGATCCGCGATCTGTGCGCAAAGTCGAAGTGCTACGACAGCCTTTCCACCACCATCGCCATGCCCTGGCCGCCGCCGACGCACATGGTCTCGACGCCGAATGTCTTGTCGTGGGTCGCAAGGTTGTTCAGCAGGGTGGCGGTGATGCGGGCACCGGTCATACCGAACGGATGTCCGAGCGCGATCGCACCACCGGAGACGTTGAGCTTGTCTTCATCAATGCCCAGCGCTCGCGCCGAGCCGAGCACCTGTACCGCGAAAGCCTCGTTGATCTCGAACAGGTCGATATCGGTGACCGACATCTTGGCGTAGCCCAGCGCTTTCTTGACGGCCTCGATCGGCCCCAAGCCCATGATCTCCGGGGAGAGCCCGGACACTCCGGTGGCGACGATGCGCGCCAGTGGGGTCAGCCCTAATGCCTTGGCCTTGGTGTCAGACATGATCACCACGGCGGCGGCACCGTCGTTGAGTGGGCAGGCGTTGCCCGCGGTGACGGTGCCGTTCGGGCGGAACACCGGATTCAGCGCGCTGATCTTCTCGTAGACGGTGCCGGCGCGCGGGCCGTCATCGGTGCTGACAACGGTTCCGTCTGGCAGGGTCACCGGGGAGATCTCGCGGGCGAAGAACCCACTGTTGATGGCCTCCTCGGCGCGGTTCTGGCTGCGCACACCCCAGCGGTCCTGGTCCTCACGGCTGATCCCGGTGTGCAGGGCGACGTTCTCGGCGGTCTCGCCCATTGCGATGTAGACGTCGGGGAGTTGGTCGTTATCCCGGGGATCGGTCCACGAGGTGGCGCCGTTCGTGGTGGCCGCGTCCGCGCGCTCCCGGGACTCGTTGAACAACGGATTGCGGGTTTCGGGCCAGGAGTCGGCGTTCCCGCGGGCGAACCGCGACACCGTCTCAACGCCCGCGGAGATGAAGGCATCACCCTCGCCGGCCTTGATCGCGTGGAACGCCATCCGGGTGGTCTGCAGCGAGGATGAGCAGTAGCGGTTGACTGTCACACCGGGCAGGAAGTCATAGCCGAGTTCGACGGCCACGACGCGGGCGATGTTGAAGCCGGACTCCCCGGCCGGCTGGCCGCAGCCCATCATCAGATCGTCGATATCGCGGGGGTCCAGGGCGGGAACTTTGGCGAGTGCCGCGCGCACCATCTGGGTGGCCAGGTCATCGGGACGCATCTCCACCAGCGAGCCCTTGAAGGCCCGGCCGATCGGGGAGCGGGCGGTCGAGACGATGACGGCTTCGGGCATGGTTCGCTCCTGTTTCGGTGACGCGGGGTTGGTGAAAACCTACTCGCTGCCCCCGAACGCCACCACGGCCCTCCCCGCGCCGTTAACTCAGCGCTTCGCGCAACGGGAACAGCAGCTGCTCGGCGGCGAGCGCGTATCCCGCCGCCGACGGATGAAAGCGGTCTTCGGAGAACATTGCGTCGGGCTGATTCTGAAAGTGCGGCGCCATCAGGAGCGCGAGCGGAACCGCAACGCCGCCGGCGGCGAACACCTCCGCGGTTTGGGCGCGCGCCAGGCGCAGGCCCAGGGAGCGGGCCGTCCACCGAAGCGGCTGTGGAATCGCATCAACGACCCCCAGATCTGGGCAGGTGCCGACTACGACGATCGCGCCGACCGAGCGCAGGCGGTGGACCGCTGCGCCGAGGCGCCGAGCCGAGGGACCGACACCGTTGAGCGCGGTGATGTCGTTGGCGCCAATCATGATCACCGCGGCATCCGGCGGCGGCCCCGCGACCAGCATCGCGTCGACCTGGCCGGCGAGGCCTTTCGAGGACGCCCCGACGATGGCCTTGGTCGACAGTCGGACGAGGGTGCCGGTCTGTTCGGCCAGACCCCGGGCCAGTCGGACACCCGGCACGTCTTCGGCGTCGTGACAGCCGTAACCGGTGGCCGTGGAGTCCCCGAAGATCATCAGGTGGATGTCGAATACTCCACCGCGTTCCCACCGGTGCACCGCGACGCCCCCGGGGGCGTAGATCCCGTCGGCACGGGGCGGGATGTCCCAGGCCTTCGGGATGATGTTTCGGGCCTGTTCGGCTTGGCCGGTGAGTAAGTTGCGGGCACCCACGACAGCGCCGCCGGTCGAGGCGAGAACGCCGGCGACGGCGAGGGCCCTGGTGGACCCGATTCGAATGCCCACGAAAGTTAGTTTGGCCCTTCAACAGGGATTTCCGGTTACGGACGGGTATCGGATACGGAAAGAAACAGCTTCACTGGTTGTGGTCTGCATCACAGCTGTCAAGCTGGGACTCCGGGCTTGTCGATTAGCTGTCGCGGCGAACCGGTGATGTCACTGCAACGCACCGTCACTACAACGGCGTAGGGAGTGTTGATCGATGACCGCACCCAGCAAGGTTTCAACGGCCACTGCCCGCCGGGTCGGGTCCGTCCCGGCCCGGCCACGGCGCTACCCCGTCAGCGACGGGGCCCCCGTTGAAGTCATCGAGGACGGACCCGGTGTTGCCGCGCGACTGGTTGCCCTCGGTGCGCGCGTCACCATGTGGCCAGCTCTCGCGGTACTCAGCCATGTGCCGCACTGGCCGTGGCCGTTCGGGGTGGTGGACTTCCTCGGCCGGGCACTGCTGCCGTCGCCGGGGACGGTTCGGGCGACGGTCGGGTTACCCAACGCCTCGGCCCAACTCGTTCCGGGCACCGGTGTGATGCCGGCTGACGGCCGCCGCCGGGTTGTCCTCTACATGCACGGTGGCGCATTCATGACGTGCGGTGTGAACTCCCACAGCAGGCTTGCCGGGGCGCTGTCGAAGTACGCCGACTCGCCGGTACTGGTGGTCGACTACCGGCTGATCCCCAAGCACACCATCGGCATGGCACTTGATGACTGTTACGACGGCTACCGGTGGCTACGACTGCGCGGTTACGAGCCCGAGCAGATCGTGCTGGCCGGGGATTCGGCCGGTGGGTATCTCGCGATGGCGCTCGCGCAGCGTTTGCAGGCAGAAAAGGAGACTCCCGCCGCCATGGTGGCACTGTCCCCGCTGCTTCAGCTGGAAAAGGATCCCAAGCTGTCGCACCCGAACATATACAGCGATGCGATGTTCCCGCCCAAAGCCTTTGACGCTCTCGTGGCACTGGTGGCCCGGGCCGCAGCCAAAAATATCGTCAATGGTGTGCCCGAAGACGTCTACGAACCGTTGGACAACATCGAGCCCGGCCTGCCACGGACGCTCATTCATGTGTCGGGTTCCGAGGTGCTTCTGCACGACGCCCGGCTGGCTGCCCGGCGGCTCGCCGCCGCCGGGGTGCCAGTCGAAGTGCGGGTGTGGCCGGGCCAGATCCACGATTTCCAGATGGCTGCGCCGTTGATTCCGGAGGCCACCCGATCGCTGCGTCAGATCGGGGAATACATCCGTGAAGCAACCGGCTGAGCGGGCCCTGACGACGGGGCGGCGCGGGTAGACTCCGTTTTCGGTACAGCCCAGCGGAGGAGCGGCAATGGCAGGCGGTCTGGTCGGGCTGTTGGATGACATCGCCGCACTGGCGAAGTTGGCCGCCGCGTCTATCGACGACGTGGGTGCGGCAGCGGCGAAGGCTAGTGCAAAGGCCGCGGGCGTGGTGATCGATGACACCGCTGTCACGCCCGCCTATGTGCGCGGGCTGGCGGCCGAGCGCGAATTGCCGATCATTCGGCGTATCGCGATCGGATCGCTGCGCAACAAACTGCTGATCATCCTGCCCGCGGCCCTACTCCTCAGCGCGATCGCCCCGATCGTGGTCGAGGTGATCCTGATGTTCGGCGGCTGTTTCCTGGCGTACGAGGGCGCGCACAAGATCATCCACGCCCTGCGCCACGACGACAACGATCACGATGCACCCGCAGCGGAACTCGGACCCGACGCCGAGGCGACGACGATCGCGGGCGCGATCCGCACCGACTTCATCCTCTCGGCTGAGATCATGGTGATCGCTCTCAAGGAGGTCATCACCGAACCGGTGGTGTCGCGGGGGGTAATTCTGGCCGTCGTCGGCGTGGGCATCACCGTGGCGGTCTACGGGGTCGTCGCGTTGATCGTGAAGATGGATGACGTCGGGCTCTCGTTGGCCGGCCGTCCATCACGAGCCTCGCAGCGAATAGGCCGGATGCTGGTGACCGGCATGCCCAAGGTTCTGGCGTGGTTAACAGTGATCGGCACCGCCGCCATGCTGTGGGTGGGCGGCCACATTCTGCTGGTCGGATTCGACGAACTGGGCTGGCACGCGCCGTATCACCTGGTGCATCAACTCGAGAAGGTTGTCCACGGTGTGCCCGGCCTTGGTGGGGTGCTCGCCTGGGTCGTCAACACGTTGGCGTCGGCGCTGATCGGTCTGGTGGTGGGCGTCGTGTTGGTAATGCTGATCCAACGGCTCCCCTTTCGCCGTTCAAAGCCCGAATCGGTGGCCCACGAGGGCTGACGCCGCGCGGGTTCTCTCCCGCGTAACCGGGGCGGACCGAGCCCTTTCCAACCGGGCTGCCACCATATAGCTATGCGAATAGCGCGACACGTCAGCGAGCTGATCGGCAACACCCCACTGGTTCAACTGAACTCGGTGGTTCCAGAGGGCGCCGGGATGGTCGTCGCGAAGGTCGAGTACCTCAATCCGGGCGGCAGCTCCAAGGACCGCATTGCGATCAAGATGATCGACGCCGCCGAGGCCGCCGGCCAACTCAAACCCGGCGGCACCATCGTGGAGCCGACCTCGGGCAACACCGGTGTCGGCCTGGCCCTGGTGGCGCAACGCCGCGGCTACCGATGCGTGTTCGTCTGCCCGGACAAGGTCAGCGAGGACAAGCGGAACGTACTGCGCGCCTACGGTGCCGAAGTGGTGGTATCCCCGACAGCCGTCCCGCCGGAGCATCCGGACAGCTACTACAGCGTCTCCGACCGGCTTGTCGCCGAGATCGACGGCGCCTGGAAGCCCGATCAGTACTCCAATCCCAACGGCCCGGCGAGCCACTACGAGACCACCGGCCCGGAGATCTGGGCGGACACCGACGGCAAGGTCACCCACTTCGTCGCGGGGGTGGGCACCGGCGGGACCATCACCGGCGCCGGGCGCTACCTCAAGGAGATGTCCGGTGGGCGGGTAAAAATCATCGGGGCGGATCCGGAGGGCTCGGTCTACTCCGGCGGCACCGGGCGGCCCTATCTGGTGGAGGGCGTTGGGGAGGACTTCTGGCCGGCGGCCTACGACCCGGCCGTGGCCGATCAGATCATTGCGGTCTCTGACGCCGATTCCTTCGACATGACGCGGCGGTTGGCTCGGGAAGAAGGATTGCTGGTCGGAGGCTCCTGTAGGAATGGCGGCGGTGGCGGCGCTACGGGTCGCCGCCGATGCCGGACCGGATGCGCTTATCGTCGTGCTGTTGCCGGACGGCGGCCGCGGTTATCTGTCGAAGATCTTCAACGACGCCTGGATGTCGTCCTACGGATTCCTCCGGACGCCACTGGATGGGACGCGGCCCGAACCGACGGTCGGTGACGTGCTGCGCGGCAAGTCCGGGGCGTTGCCAGACCTGGTGCACACCCATCCGTCGGAGACGGTTCGCGACGCCATCGGGATCCTGCGCGAGTACGGAGTGTCCCAGATGCCGGTCGTCGGAGCCGAACCGCCGGTGATGGCCGGAGAGGTGGCCGGAAGTGTTTCCGAGCGCGAACTGCTCTCAGCGGTGTTCGAGGGCCGGGCGCAACTGGCCGATGCGGTGGCCCTGCACATGAGTCCGCCGCTTCCGTTAATCGGGGCCGGCGAACAGGCGAGTGTGGCGGCAAAGGCGTTGCGAGACGTCGATGCGGTGATGGTGGTCGAGGAAGGGAAACCGGCCGGGGTGATCACCCGCCACGACCTCCTGGGCTACCTCTCGGAAGGGTCCCGGCGGCGTTGACACGGTAGGGTCAGTGCGCGTCAAACCCGAGCTGAGGAAACCGATGACCGAACCGCCCGTGCCTCCCAGCAACTTTCCGCCACCCGGTGGCTACCCACCGCCGCCGGCGGGCGGCTATGGGACACCGCCGCCGGCGGGCGGCTATGGGACACCGCCGCCCGGCTGGGGATACCCGCCGGGCGCCTACCCGCCCGGTGCCTACCCCCGCCGCCGCCTGCTGAGGGCGGCTACTTCCCCGCCTCCGGCGGCTACGGTCCCCCCGCGAACTCCTACAGCGTGAGCGAGGTTGGCCTGGGCTTGGAACAAGTTCACCAAGAACGCGGGGCCCCTGGTCGTGGCGACCCTGGTGTTCTGGCTTGTTGGCCTGCTTCTCAACTGGCTGAGCCAGCTCGTGCTGGAGGCGGTCTCGCCGGAGACCTTCACCGCCTACGACACCGCCGACGGCATCATCGAGACCGCGACGCGAACCCTGACCGGCGGTGGAATCGCCGTACTGATCCTGGCCACCATCGTGCAGATCATCGTCAAGGGCGCCATCGCCTCGGCTGAGCCACGCCGGCTTGCTGGACATCGCGAATGGACAACCGGTGACGATCGGTTCGTTTTTCCGGCCCCGCAACATCGTCGCGGTCGTCATTGCAGGGCTCATGGTCGACATCCTGACCATCGTCGGCCTCATCGCATGCATCCTGCCCGGATTGGCCATCATCGTCTTCACCTGGTTCACCACCGTGGCAATCGTGGACCGAAATCTGTCCCCGATCGACGGCATCCGGTCCAGCATCGACATAGTCAAGGCCAACTTCGGCTCCGTCCTGCTGGCCTGGCTGACCTTCCTCGCGCTCATCATCGTCGGCGCCCTGATGTGCGGCGTCGGTCTGCTGGTCACCGTGCCGGTCGCCTATCTGTTCCTGGTGTACACCTACCGGCGTCTCAGTGGCGGATCGGTGGCCCCGGCGACCGTCTGATCCGACGGCGGAGCCTAGGCTTACCCCGATGACTGACATCCACCGTCGGCACGGTTTTGCCACCAGGGCGATCCATGCCGGATATCGCCCTGACCCGGGCACCGGGGCCGTCAACACGCCGATCTACGCCAGCAGTACGTTCGCCCAGGACGGTGTCGGTGGCCTTCGCGGTGGCTTTGAGTACGCCCGAACCGGCAATCCCACCCGCGCGGCGTTGGAGGCGGTTCTGGCCGCAGTCGAAGAAGGGCGTTTCGGACGGGCCTTCAGTTCCGGGATGGCCGCCACGGACTGTGCGTTGCGGGCCGTGCTGCGTCCCGGTGACCACATCGTCATTCCCGATGATGCCTACGGTGGGACATTCCGGCTGATCGACAAGGTGTTCCGGCAGTGGGGCGTGCAGCACACCCCGGTGCACCTGTCCGACCTTGCTGCCGTTCGGGCCGCGATCACCGCGAATACCAGAATGATCTGGGTGGAAACCCCAACCAATCCGCTGCTGTCGGTCGCCGACATCGCCGCGATTGCTGAGATCGGCCGTGCCGCGGGGTTGGTAGTGCTGGTGGACAACACTTTCGCCTCGCCGGCGTTGCAACAGCCGTTGACGCTCGGTGCCGACATCGTGTTGCACTCGACCACGAAGTACATCGGCGGGCATTCCGACGTCGTGGGTGGTGCTCTGGTGACCAACAGTGCGGAACTCGACACGAAATTCGCATTTCTGCAAAACGGCGCCGGGGCGGTGCCGGGTCCATTCGACGCCTATCTGACGATGCGCGGCCTCAAGACTCTCGAGTTGCGGATGCTGCGCCACTGCGACAACGCGGCCCAGGTTGCGGCGTTCCTCGCCGGGCATGCTGCGGTGAGTCAGGTGCTCTATCCCGGTCTGGCCAGCCACCCGGGCCACGCCGTTGCGGCGCGTCAGATGCGGGGTTTTGGCGGAATGGTCTCGGTACGTATGCGCGGTGGTGTCGAGGCGGCCCGCGACTTGTGCTCGCGCACTGAGATTTTCATTCTTGCCGAATCTCTGGGCGGCGTGGAGTCGCTGATCGAACATCCCGGTGCGATGACACACGCATCAACGGCCGGCTCGCAACTCGAGGTTCCCGATGATCTGGTTCGGTTGTCGGTGGGGATCGAGGATCCGGCGGATCTTATCGCTGATCTGCGCGGGGCCTTATCCGAGCGCGGGTAACACCGTCATCGCCGTCAAGGCGAGGTTGACCTCGGCGATGTTCGAGTTGTTCGCCCAACTGCCACCTGCGATTTCGGCGGCCCGGCGCAAACCGTCGTCGGAAGCGTCCACTGCCGCACCGAGGTCACCGATCCGGTAGAGCAGGCTGATGACGGCCGCGGTAGGCGCGTCGGGGCGGTGCTACCGGACAGCGCCGCCGATACGGCGCCGCGAAGAGAATTCACCCGGTCGCGGTTCTTCACCGGCCACGCGTAGGTGTTGCGGCGCAACCGATGCGCGGTGAGGCCGACCTGATGTATCTGGCCGGTGCGCAGCAGTTGGTCGAGCACATCGTCCTCAGCGTGCCTTCGGATTTTGGCGATCGCCGCGGCCGGGGTGATCGGACCATGCGTCAACTCCGCCAACGCCGGCCGTACCGCCGGGTCCAGCGGCATCGGGCCGGCCAGGGCAACCAGTTCCCCGGGCGCCACCGGATCCTCCGGCATTGCCGGACGGACCCGGCACTGAAAGGCGAGGTCGAGAACCAACGCGGCGGCCAGTACCCGGCCGAGCCGGGTGCGGTCCAGCCTCGATCGTGCCGAGGTGTTGTCCAGCAGCAGCAAAAGTAGGTCTTCGGCGATTCGCGCCATCAGCAAAAAACGTGCCGTGGGGGGCGTTGTCGATTCCGCCGCGAATCAGGCGTGGTAGGGCTCGGCGTTGAGAAGTTTGACCTTGACGGTTTTGCCGCTGGGCACCTTGTACTCACGTACGTCGTTCTTCTTGGCGTTCAACAGCGCGGCGCCCAAGGGAGAATTCGGCGAGTAGACCTCGAGTTTTTCATGCCCGGCACCCTCCTGGCGGGTGGCGATCAGGAACTTCTCCTTCTCGGTACTGCCGTCGGCGTAGGTGAATTCAACCTCCACCACCGAACCGGGTAGCGCCACGTCTTTCTGCTTGGGAGCCTCTCCAACCTTCGCGGTGTTGAGCAACTCCTGAAGTTGCCGAATCCGAGCCTCTTCCTGGCCCTGCTGATCGCGCGCGGCGTGATAGCCACCGTTCTCCCGAAGGTCGCCTTCCTCGCGGCGATCATTGATCTCAGCCGCGATGACGGGCCTGTTGGCAATCAACTGGTCGAGTTCTGCCTTGAGTCGGTCGTGGGACTCCTGCGTCAGCCAGACCACCTGGGTATCGGTCATCTCGTCGCGCTCCTCAATCGTATGTTCCGCGCTTTTGCGGTGCAGTCCTTGGTTGTCGCCGGGTTACTGCGGGTTGTCTCCACGTGTATTGCCGCTCACGTGGGCCGGTGAACTACGGCCCCGCTAATGCAGCAATACACGGCTCCCAGCCGGAACCGTGTATCGGAAAATCATAGCATCGGCGCTGCCCGGGCCGCCGACGGTTTCGCGCTCAGGCGCTCGTGAGCACGTCCTACCCGGTGGATAGATATCCCGGCACGTCGACGCCGCACCCGTAGATATCGCCTACGAATGGACGTTGGTAGGACTTCAGAGTTGTCGTGACCTGCACCGTCTTTGCCTCGGACGGGCCAACCAGGATCTCCCGGCGGCCGGTTTCGGCGCCACTGCGGGAGCGCGCCCGCACAATGCACACCACCGGGATCGCCGGGTCCTTTCGGGTCACGCTGATCGTTATCGACACCGTCTGCTCGTCGAGGACCTCGTAGGCGGCGGTGTCACCTTCGACGGCATTGCCCTCGAACCGTTGGTAGGCCAGGGCGGCCACGGCCAGCCCGAGTGCCACCGCCAGGACGGTCAGCGCGATGGCCACCGCACGTTGAGTACCGGGCGCCATTGGTGTGCGGCCGTACCGTCCGGGCGGGACCGCAGGGCCGGTGGGGGACTCGGTCATGGGAGCAGTGTGCCGGTCATCGTGGGTCGGGACGGCGGGCACCCCCTCTCGGCCCACGGGACTCGTGGCGCTCATGGGATTATTGCCCCGATGACGGCTACACAGCGAGCAGAGGAAACGTGACCGAACTGCGGCTGATGGCCGTCCACGCCCATCCGGACGATGAGGCCAGCAAGGGGGCGGCCACCCTGGCGCGCTATGCCGACGAGGGCCATCGGATTCTGGTGGTCACCCTGACCGGCGGTGAGCGGGGCGACATCCTCAATCCGGCGCTGGATCTTCCCGACGTTCGAGAGCGCATCGGCGCCGTCCGGCGCGACGAGATGGCAAAAGCTGCCGAGGTTCTGGGTGTCGAGCATCGCTGGCTTGGATTCATCGATTCGGGTCTGCCGGAGGGCGATCCGCTGCCGCCCCTGCCGGAGGGTTGTTTCGCGCTAGTGCCGTTGGCGGAACCGGTGTCCCGGCTTGTTCGGCTGATTCGTGAATTCCGTCCGCACGTGATGACGACCTACGACGAAAATGGCGGTTATCCGCACCCGGATCATATTCGCTGCCACCAGGTTTCAGTCGCCGCATTCGAGGAAGCCGGCGATCCCGCTTTGCATCCGGATGCCGGAGCACCGTGGGAGGTGAGCAAGCTGTACTACAACCACGGCTTCGTCCGGCTACGGATGCAGACGTTGCAGGACGAGTTCGCCGAGAGGGGACTCGAGGGCCCGTTTGCCCGGTGGTTGGAGAACTGGGATCCCGACAACGACGTGCTCGCCGGGCGGGTGACCACCCGGGTGCACTGCGCTGAGCATTTCGTCCGACGTGACGATGCCCTGCGGGCACACGCGACCCAGATCGACCCGGAGGGTTGGTTCTTCGCCACCCCTCTAGAGTGGCAACAACGACTTTGGCCAACCGAGGAGTTTGAACTCGCCCGCTCCCGGGTGCCCGCCGAGTTGCCCGAAGACGACCTGTTCGCCGGAATCGAGTTTTTCGAATGAACTTTGCACTGACCACCCTGCTCGCTGAGGAAAGTCCGAATACCGGACCCGAGTTTGGCGAAGCCAGTCCACTCGGTCTGCTTGTCGTCGTGCTACTTCTCGCCGGCGTTTTCGCCCTGGTGTGGTCGATGAACCGGCACCTCAAGCGGGTGCCGGAGCGCTTTGACATCCCGGAGACCGAAGCCGGCGCCGATACCGAGAACCGGGAGTCGCCACGTGAGTCCGGCAGGTAACGACCTCGCCGGCGCAACAAGTCCCTACTTGCGCCAGCATGCCGGAAACCCGGTTCATTGGCAGCAGTGGACTCCCGAGGTACTGGCCGAGGCGGCTCGTCGTGACACCCCGATCCTGCTGTCGATCGGATACGCCGCCTGCCACTGGTGCCACGTGATGGCGCACGAGTCGTTCGAGGACACTGAAGTCGCTGCCGCCGCGAACGCTGGCTTCGTCTGCATCAAGGTCGACCGCGAGGAACGCCCCGACCTCGACGCCGTCTACATGAACGCCACCGTCGCGATGACCGGACACGGCGGCTGGCCGATGACCTGTTTCCTGACACCGGACGGTCGTCCGTTCTTCTGCGGCACCTACTATCCCAAAGCGCAATTCCTGCAATTGCTGGCAGCGGTCGCCGAGACCTGGTCGGTGCGTCGCGACGAAGTGGAGCAGGCCTCCGACCAGATCGCCGGCGAACTGCGCCGGATGGCGTCGGGACTGCCCGATGGCGGGCCGCAGATCGATTCGCAACTATGCGACCTGGCCGTGGCCGCTGTTTTGCGCGACGAGGACACTACTGCCGGCGGATTCGGTCCGGCGCCGAAGTTCCCGCCTTCGGCGCTACTTGAGGCGTTGCTGCGGACCTATGAGCGCACCCGCTCCCCGGTACCGCTGGGAACTGTTCGGCGTAGCTGTACCGCGATGGCCCGCGGTGGTCTCTACGACCAACTCGGCGGTGGTTTCGCCCGCTACAGCGTTGACGCCAACTGGGTGGTACCGCACTTCGAGAAGATGCTCTACGACAATGCACTGCTGCTGCGGGCCTATGCGCACTGGGCCCGACGCACCGGTGACCCGCTGGCCTGCCGTATCGCCGCCGAGATCGCGGCGTTTATCCTCGCTGAGCTTGCCGAGGGTGACATGTTCACGTCATCGTTGGACGCCGACGCCGCGGGCTCGGAGGGGTCCACCTACGTGTGGACACCCGCGCAACTTCGCGACGTGCTCGGTGAGGACGACGGGATTTGGGCGGCACAGGTTTTCGGAGTCACCGAACGGGGCACCTTCGAGCACGGCGCATCGGTGCTGCAACTGCCCGCCGAAAATGACCCGAGCATGACCGAAGCCGACCGATACCAACGAGTGCGCTCGGCGCTGCTCTCGGCACGGCGGACCCGGCCTCAGCCCCCTCGCGACGACAAGATCGTCACCGCCTGGAACGGTCTGACGATCACATCGCTCGCCGAGGCCGGCACTGCGCTCGGGGATCCGGGGCTGCTCGCTGCGGCCGCCCGCTGCGCCTCGAAGGTGTTAGACCTGCATCTGGTCGACGGCCGGCTCCGGCGCGCGAGCCTGGGCGGCCGGGTGGGGGACAGTGCGGCGATCCTGGAAGACCACGCCGCCCTGGCCACCGGCCTGCTGACGCTGCACCAACTCGACGGCGACGAATCCCGACTAGCCGACGCTGTCGGACTGATCGATCTGGCACTGGAGCGCTTCGCCGACCATTCCCGGCCCGGGCGCTGGTTTGACACCGCTGATGACGCGGAGGCGCTGATGGTCCGTCCCGCCGATCCGATCGACGGTGCGACCCCGTCCGGCGCGTCGTTGATCGCCGAGGCGTTACAGCTGGCGGCGCACCTCGTCGATGCCGGTCGGGCGACCCGCTACCGCGAAGCGGCGGTCGCCACACTGCGGGCGCATTCAGCCCTACTGGAACGAGCGCCGCTCAGCCCCATTGGCTGCTGTGGCCGTGGCCGGGGTTCGGGGGCCGTTGCAGGTGGCGGTCGCGACAGCGGGGGCGGACTCGGATCTGCTTGTCACGGCACGCCGGATTGCACCGGGCGGCGCCGTCGTCGTGGGGGGTCCGGTGGACTCGATTCCACTGTTGGAGGGCCGCGACCGGGTGCGTGGAGCCGACGCCGCCTATATCTGCCGAGGCACGGTCTGCGACCTGCCGGTGACGACCGCTGCGGAACTGTCCGTGGCACTCGGGGTGCCCGTGTAGCCTGGCGCCATGGCCAGCGTCGAAGTCATCACCAATGCCGTCAATCGCTACCTGGAACTGGTCGCCAACGGTACCGCCGACGAGATAGCGGGACTCTACGCAGATGACGCGACAGTGGAGGATCCGGTAGGCGGTGGAGAGGTTCACATCGGCCGGCAGGCCATCCACGGCTTCTACAAGAACATCGAAAACATCCCGCGCGCAACGGAATTGCATTCGTTGCGCGTGTGCGGCCACGAAGCGGCGTTCATGTTCTCCATCACGGTAGGTGCTGACGAGGCCAAGATGCGCATCGAACCGATCGATGTGATGGTGTTCAACGCCGAGGGCAAGATCACGACGATGAAGGCTTACTGGTCTCCGACCGACGTCACGCCGCTGAGCCGCTAAAAGACGGCGAACCACATCGCGATGTAGTGACAGATCGCCGCCACTGCGGTGCAGGCGTGGAAGAATTCGTGGTGGCCGAACGTCTCCGGCCACGGGTCCGGCCACTTGAGCGCATAAAACACCCCACCCACGCTGTAGACCACGCCGCCGATGATCAGCAGCACCACCGCCGTCAGGCCGGCACCGTCGGCGATCGGTCCGATGAACCAGACGGCCACCCAGCCCAGTAGCAGGTAGAGCGGAACTCCCACCCACCGCGGAGCGGACGGCCAAAACAGCTTCAGCACGACCCCGGCCAGAGCGCCGCTCCATACGATCCAAAACAGCAGCCAACCGTCACGTTCGGGCAACGCCAACAACGCGAACGGTGTGTAACTG
This sequence comes from Mycobacterium sp., assembly GCA_018401645.1. Taxonomy (GTDB): domain Bacteria; phylum Actinomycetota; class Actinomycetes; order Mycobacteriales; family Mycobacteriaceae; genus Mycobacterium. Next base: position 28,273 of record JAGYKK010000001.1, read on the forward strand.
CCGGCGATGAACACGAAGATCATCGAGTGGTCGAGCCGTTTCATCCACTTATGGGTGGTCCCGGACTTCCAGCTCACCCGGTGGTAAGTGCCGCTCACGGCGAACATCCCCACCAGCGTCACCGCGTAGATCAGCGTCGCGACACCGGCGCGGGTCGACGTCAACGACCAGGCGGCCCAGACCAGGGCAGCCCCGGCGATGGTCGCCACGGCGGCGGCATAGACATGAATCCAACCGCGAGCCCGTGGCTTTCCGAGAAATCCGCTGAGCCCGTCGACCACGGCCTCGGGGAAATCCTCGGCCGCGGCGCCGATGGTCGCCGAGGTCTTTGTTGCCGGCGGGAGGGCCTGCGCCCCCGATACCTCCACGGCTCCACAGTAGTCTGGGCAGTCGTGGAGCTCTATTCCGCGACGACTAAGGAGCCGGCCTACCGGCTCTACGAACTGCGCTTGCGTCAGGAACTGGCACTTTCGAAGTCCCAGCTTCCGCGGCACATCGCGGTTTTGTGTGACGGCAACCGCCGATGGGCCCGCGACGCCGGCCACTCCGATGTCAGCTACGGCTACCGGGTCGGTGCGGACAAGATCGCCGAGATGCTTCGCTGGTGTGCCGAGGCCGGCATCGAGATGGCCACGGTGTATCTGCTCTCCACCGAGAATCTCCAGCGTGAGTCCGGCGAACTTCGGTGTCTGATCGAGATCGTCACCGACGTCGTCGAACAGATCTGTGCGCCGGCCAACCGGTGGAGCGTGCGGACCGTCGGCGACCTGGAACTGCTCGGCGAGGAGTCGGCCCGGCGACTGCGCGATGCGGTCGAGGGCACGGTGTCGTCGGCGTCGCAGGCTCGTTTCCACGTCAACGTCGCGGTGGGCTACGGCGGACGCCAAGAGATCGCCGACGCCGTTCGCGCGCTGCTGGGTAAGCAACTCGCCAACGGCGCCACGACCGAGCAGATGATCGAGGCAGTCACCGTCGAGGGCATCTCGGAGAACCTCTACACCTCAGGGCAGCCCGATCCCGATCTGGTGATTCGGACGTCCGGGGAGCAACGGCTGAGCGGATTCCTACTATGGCAGAGCGCCTATTCTGAGATGTGGTTCACCGAGGCGCACTGGCCGGACTTTCGGCGGGTGGACTTCCTGCGCGCATTGCGCGACTACAGTCGCCGTCACCGCCGTTTCGGCGTCTGACCTAACAGGTCAGAGCTTGCGCAAACGCAGGCGGTTGATGGCGTGATCGGCATCTTTGCGTAACACCAGCGTGGCCCTCGGGCGGGTCGGCAAGATGTTCTCGATCAGGTTGGGCCGGTTGATCGTTCGCCAGATGTCTCGGGCGGCGCTGGCCGCCTGCTGATCGGTCAGGCCTGAATAATGATGAAAATGCGACGCCGGATCGGCGAAAGCTCCGACCCGCATTGCCAGGAAGCGTTCGACATACCACTGCTCGATGTCCTCGATTCGGGCGTCGACGTAGACCGAGAAGTCGAACAGGTCCGAGACCATCAGCCGTGCGCCGGTCTGCAGTACGTTGAGCCCCTCGAGGATGAGGATGTCCGGATGGGCGACCACATGTCGATCGTCGGTGACGACGTCGTAGATAAGATGGGAGTAGACCGGTGCGCAAACCTGGTCCGATCCCGATTTCACCGACGTGACGAATCGCATCAGGGCGCGGCGGTCGTAACTTTCTGGAAAGCCTTTGCGATGCATCAGGTTTCGCCGGGCGAGCTCGGCATTGGAGTACAGGAAACCATCGGTGGTAACCAGGTCCACGCGGGGATGGTCTTCCCAACGAGACAGCAGCGCCTGCAGGACGCGTGCGGTCGTTGACTTCCCGACCGCGACGCTGCCGGCGACACCGATCACGAACGGCACCGGCCGGGTGAGACCGTGGGTGGGTTCGCCGAGGAATTCCGAGGTTGCGGCGAACAAACCCTGCCGGGCGGCCACCTGAAGATGGATCAGCCGGGCCAGTGGCAGGTAGACCTCCTCGACCTCAAGTAGGTCGATCTGTTCACCGATCCCACGCAGACCGAGGAGCTCGTCCTCGGTGAGCTTGAGCGGGGTCGACATGCGCAGCGCCCGCCACGCAGCCCGGTCAAACTCCACGTAGGGGCTGGGTTCGCTCAGCCGCGCCATAGGCCAAGTGTTGCAGTTAGCGTGAGTGCCATGGAGCCCGACCACCTTGTTCGTCAATACCTCTTGCTCGGCCTGCGGTTCGATCGCATCGAGGAAGGCTACGTGGACTCTTTCACCGGTGATCCGCGGTTGCGCCGCCAGGTGGCCGATGAGGCGGCCCCGGAGCCGGCCGGGCTGGTGGCCGGGGCGCAACGGTTGCTGGACGCGATTCCGCAGGTGCCACGGACGGCGAGCGGTCACGGCGCCTTCACCGAGCAGCGTGCCGAGTTCATCGCCGCCCACCTACGCGCCCTGGCCTGCGCGGCGCGCCGGTTCGCCGGGGAGAACATCGGATTCGTTGACGAGGTGCGCCACTACTTCGATGTCGAGATCAGCCGCGGCGATCTAGCGTGGAAAAAAGGTGATCTTGAGCCAGATCGCCGCCCATGGGCGCCTCGACGGGCACTCGGCGGCGGCGGCCCGCTGGCCGATCGGATGGCGGCCCATCGCCCAGGCCGAGGAGATCCCGCCGCACCGTCTTGAGGACGCTGTTCACGCTTTTTCCAGCGCGCTGCGCGACATCGTGCGCAGCACCTATCCGTTGCCTGACACCGAGACGGTGCTCTACGACGTGGTGACCGACAAGCCCTGGTCAGGTTTCAACTACTACGAGGGTGACTACCGCTCACGGGTCGCGATCAACGCCGATCTTAAGCAGCAGATGGCCCACCTGCCACGACTGGTGGCCCATGAGTCCTATCCCGGCCATCACACCGAACACTGCCGAAAGGAGGCCGGGTTGGTAGCCGGCCTAGGTCAGGGTGAGCAGACGATCTTCCTGGTGAACACCCCGCAGTGTCTGATGGCGGAGGGACTGGCGGATCTTGCCCTGCACGCTGCCGTCGGCCCGAACTGGGGCACCTGGGCCTCGGAGATCTACGCCGACCTCGGGCTGCACTTCGACGGCGAACGGGCCGAGGCGCTCACGGAGGCGTCCGCGGCACTGGCCGATGTCCGCCAGGATGCGGCACTGATGCTGCACGACGAGCACCGCGACGTCGACGACGTCGCGGCCTTCCTGCAGCGCTGGTTGCTGGTCGACGACACCAGGGCCCGACAATCGCTGAAGTTCCTCTCCTCCCCGCTGTGGCGGGCCTACACCAGCACCTACGTCGAGGGCTATCGGCTGCTGCGGTCCTGGCTGGATGCTCCAGCGCCCGAAGGAGGTACCCCCGGGTCGGCCGGCGTGCGCCGAACCGAGCGTTTCGGCAGGCTGCTTGACGAGCCCCTGCTCCCGTCGTCGCTGCGTGCCGAGGCAGTCGGGCGCGCGGGTGCCGACTAGGCTTTCAGCCATGACCACCGACGCCATTTCGACCGCCGCGGCCGCCCCGGGGGCCGACTACGCAGCGACCGCAGGTGAGGCCTACCGGGCCGCGCTGAGTGTCATCGCCTCCGTCGAGCCACGCATCGCCGCGGCTACCCGCAAAGAGCTTGCTGATCAACGTGATTCGCTCAAACTGATCGCCAGCGAAAACTACGCCTCGCCGGCGGTTCTCCTGACCGCGGGGACCTGGCTGTCGGATAAGTACGCTGAGGGCACCGTCGGGCACCGTTTTTACGCCGGGTGCCAGAACGTCGATGAAATCGAATCCATCGCCGCCGAGCACGCCCGGGAACTATTCGGCGCCCCGTATGCCTACGTCCAGCCGCACTCCGGAATCGACGCCAACCTGGTCGCGTTCTGGGCCATCCTGGCGACCCGGATCGAGGCGCCCGCACTCACCGAGGTGGGAGTCAAGAACGTCAACGACCTCTCCGAGGCGGAGTGGGAGCGGCTGCGGGCAAAACTGGGCAGCCAGCGGTTGATGGGGATGTCACTGGAAGCCGGCGGGCACCTCACGCATGGATTCCGCCCCAACATCTCCGGGAAAATGTTCCACCAGCGCAGCTACGGCACCGACCCGGCGACCGGATTGATCGACTACGACGCCGTTGCCGCGGCGGCCCGGGAGTTCAAGCCACTGATCTTGGTCGCCGGTTACTCGGCCTACCCGCGTCGGGTCAACTTCGCCACGATGCGCGAGATCGCCGACGAGGTGGGCGCCACCCTGATGGTCGACATGGCCCATTTCTCCGGTCTGGTCGCGGGCAAGGTATTCACCGGCGACGAGGACCCGGTGCCGCACGCGCACATCATCACCACCACGACGCACAAGTCGCTGCGCGGGCCCCGTGGCGGACTGGTGTTGGCCACCGCCGAGTACTCCGATGCCGTCGACAAGGGCTGCCCGATGGTTCTCGGCGGACCGCTGTCGCACGTCATGGCGGCCAAGGCGGTCGCCTTCGCCGAGGCCCGGCAGCCGTCGTTTAGGGCTTATGCCCAACGGGTGGCCGACAACGCCAAGGCATTCGCCGACGGCCTGATGCGCCGCGGCGCTCATCTGGTCACCGGCGGCACCGACAACCACATCGTGCTGCTCGATGTGCAGTCCTACGGTCTGACCGGCCGTCAGGCCGAATCCGCCCTGCTTGACGCCGGCATCGTCACCAACCGCAACTCCATCCCGGCCGACCCGAACGGGCCGTGGTACACCAGCGGAATCCGCTTCGGGACCTCGGCACTGACCACCCGGGGATTCAGGGAGGCCGAGTTCGACCGGGTCGCCGAACTCGTCGTTGAGGTGCTCTCCAACACTGAGCCCAATGGCACTTCGAAAGCCAAGTACACGCTGGTGGACAGTACCGCCGACTGGGTGCGCGCCGCCTCCGCGGAACTGCTGGAGGCCAATCCGCTCTACCCGGGCCTGACTCTGTGACGAACGAAACGCCGGGGTCGGCCGGGGTTTTTTGACAACCGTTAACATCGGTTACAGTTACTTCATGGCACAGGCACCTGTCGCAAATGCGCTGACCCTCGAGTTGGAGCCGATCGTCGCCGACAACCTGGCCCGCCACCTGGAGACCGCCGACGAGTGGTACGCGCACGACTACGTTCCCTTCGACGAGGGCGCGAACTTCGGGTTCCTCGGCGGGCAGGACTGGGATCCCGCCCAGGTGAGACTGCCCCGTGAGGTGGTGAACGCCCTCGAGGTCATGCTCATCACCAAGGACAATCTCGCCGGCTACCACCGTGAACTCGTCGAGCACTTCATCCTGGCCGACAAGTGGGGTCGGTGGCTGGGTCGTTGGACTGCCGAGGAGAACCTGCATGCCATCGCGTTGCGGGATTATCTGGTCGTGACCCGGAATTTCGATCCGGTCGCCGACGAGACGGTCCGGGTCGCGCACGTGATGCGCGGTTACCGTGCCGACTCCTACAGCCAGTTCGAGACGCTCGCGTTCATGGCGCTCTACGAACGTGCGCACGGGGTGTTCCTCCGTAACCTCGAGGCCAGGATCTCTGAAGGGGTGCTCGCCAAGCTCGTCGGCAGGATCGCCGCCGACGAGGAGCGCCACGCGGAGTTCTTCCACAACCTGGTTGCGCACTGCCTCGAGAACCATCCAGACCAGACCATCGGGGCGATCGTCCGCCGGGCCGCTGGACTCGGGGTCGTTGGCGGCGACATCGTCGAGTATCAGGACAAACTGCGCGTCATCGCCGAAGCCGGCATCTTCGATTGGGACGCGGCCCGCGGCGTGCTATCCGATGCCATCGTCGCCTGGGGCCTCACCGCGAATCCGCAACTCGAGAAATTCGTCCGCGCTTAATCCGTTGGCGGCGCGCCGCGCAACACCGCGACGACGCGTCGGGGTAGCGTCGGCCCCGATGGCCGGTAAGGCCAGTGGCCAGTGAGCCCAAAGGAGCGCCTGTGACCGATCCGCACTCGCCCATCAGGACGTATGTGCTCGACACTTCAGTCCTGTTATCCGATCCCTGGGCGTGTACGCGGTTCGCCGAACACGAGGTGGTCGTACCGCTGGTGGTGATCAGCGAACTCGAAGCCAAGCGGCATCATCACGAGCTCGGCTGGTTCGCCCGCCAGGCGCTGCGACTCCTTGACGACCTGCGGCTCGAGCACGGCAGACTTGACCAGCACATCCCGATCGGGACGCAGGGCGGCACCCTGCACGTCGAGCTCAATCACAGCGATCCGACGGTATTGCCCGCCGGCTTCCGTACCGATACCAACGACGCCAGGATTCTTACCTGCGCGGCCAACCTGGCCGCCGAGGGCAAGCGGGTGACGTTGGTCAGCAAGGACATTCCGTTGCGGGTCAAGGCCGGCGCGGTGGGACTGGCGGCTGACGAATACCACGCCCAGGATGTGATCACCTCCGGTTGGACCGGCATGAGCGAACTTGACGTCTCGTCGGAGGAAATCGATTCGCTGTTTGCCGAGGGCGAGATCGACCTTGCTGGCGCACGGGACCTGCCCTGCCACACCGGAATTCGGCTACTCGGCGGCAGCTCGCACGCTCTGGGCCGGGTAAACCCGGACAAGCGGGTCCAACTGGTTCGCGGCGACCGGGAGGTGTTTGGGCTGCGCGGCAGATCCGCCGAACAGCGCGTCGCACTGGACCTCCTGCTTGACGAGTCGGTTGGCATTGTCTCCCTCGGTGGTAAGGCAGGCACCGGGAAGTCGGCGCTGGCACTGTGCGCGGGTCTGGAGGCGGTGCTGGAGCGCCGCACCCAGCGCAAGGTCGTGGTATTCCGCCCGCTCTACGCCGTCGGTGGCCAGGAGCTCGGCTACCTGCCGGGCAGCGAGAGCGAGAAGATGGGTCCGTGGGCGCAGGCCGTGTTCGACACCCTCGAAGGCCTCGCCAGCCCCGCGGTGCTGGAGGAGGTGCTCTCCCGCGGCATGCTGGAGGTACTGCCACTGACGCACATCCGTGGGCGGTCGTTGCATGACTCCTTCGTGATTGTCGATGAGGCGCAGTCACTGGAGCGCAACGTGCTGTTGACCGTGTTGTCCCGGTTGGGTGCCGGATCGCGGGTGGTGCTGACCCACGACGTCGCCCAGCGCGACAACCTTCGGGTTGGCCGCCACGACGGAGTTGCCGCAGTCATCGAGAAACTCAAGGGCCACCCGCTGTTTGGCCACATCACCCTGACCCGCAGTGAGCGGTCGCCGATCGCCGCGCTGGTCACTGAGATGCTCGAAGAGATCAGCCCCGACGCCTTGCCGTGACGGGCCGGTCCTGAAAGGTAAACTTCGGCGGTGTTGCGTCGACTTCTCGCCTCGGCTCTGGTGGCCTCGGGTCCGGTGGTCTTCGCTCTGACCGGTTGCGGCGGGGAATCCGACCGCGAAAACCGGGCGGTCGATTGCACTGCCGTCACATGTGTCGCCCTGACCTTCGATGACGGCCCGACCCCGTACACCGATCGACTGCTGAAGGTACTCGACGACGCCGACGCGAAAGCCACCTTCTTCGTCATCGGCAACAAGGTGGCCGCCAACCCGGCCGGCGCAAGGCGAATCTCCGAGGCCGGCATGGAGATCGGCAATCACACCTGGGAACACCCGAATATGACCACGATCCCCGCGGCCGAGGTACCCCCGCAATTCTCCAGGGCCAACGAGGCCATTGCCGCCGCCACCGGCCAGACGCCAACAATTTGGCGCCCCCCGGGCGGACTCACCAACGATGCGGTCAACGCCGTTGCGGCCCGGGACGGCCTGGCCGGCATTCTCTGGGACGTCATCCCCTTCGACTGGATCAACGACTCGGACACCGCCGCCACCCGGTACATGCTGATGACCCAGATCAAGCCCGGCTCGGTGGTGCTGCTGCATGACAGCTACTCATCGACGGTCGACCTGGTCTCTCAATTCATTCCGGTGCTCAAGGCCAACGGTTATCACCTGGTTACGGTGAGCGAACTGCTTGGCTCCCGCGCGCCGGGCAGCGTCTATGGCGGCCGGGAAAACGGCCCGCCGACCAACACGTTGACCGACATCGGGGCCGAGCGGATCCCGGCCCTGCCGGCCACGCCGTCTCCGGCTCCGATGCCGAACTTCCCGATCACGGACATCCCCGGCGCCAATTCCGGTGGTCCGACCAACGGCGTTTAGCCCCCATACCGTGCACAGCGAAACCCCACTTGTCCTCACCGCGCTGGTGTTCGGCTACGCGTTGGTGTCGGGTCTTATCAAGCGGTGGTACCTGGCGCCGGCGTTGATCTTCGTCCTGCTCGGCATGGCTTTGGGCCCATTCGGCCTGAACCTGCTTGACGCCGGCCCGGGCACCGAGGGCTATACGGTGCTCGCACAGGTGGCGCTGACGGTGATCCTGTTCGTTCAGGCATCCCGGCTCGATATCGGCCGAGTGATGCGCCGTGGGCTGCTGAGCTTCCGGCTGATCGTCATCGGCATTCCGCTTACGTTGATGCTCGGGGCGCTGACCGCGGCGCTGTTGTTGCCGGTTCTGCCGTGGTGGGAAGCGGTGTGCTTGGCCGCGGTCGTCGCCCCGACCGAAGTCGCCCTCATCGAGACACTCATCGACGACGAACGGGTGCCCGATCGGGTTCGAAACGCCCTATCGGTGGAAAGCGGGTTTTCCGACGGGATCGCGCTGGCCACACTGCTGGCCGCGGTGGCGTTGGCCTCGGCCCGGGTTGATCCGCATCCCGCCGACTGGCTGTGGTTCGCCTTTCGCACCGAGGTGGTATCGCTGTTCATGGGGGTTTCTGTCGGACTGGCCGGGGGCCTGCTCGTCGTCTGGTCACGGCGCCGCGGCTGGCTCAATGACATCTGGGCCCAGTTGGCCACCTTGGCGATCGCTCTCATCTGCTTTGAAGTCGGGGAGGGTGTGCGTGCCAGTGGCTTCGTCGCCGCATTCACCGGCGGACTGGCCTTCGCCTTCGTCACGATCCGCGGAACCGCGGTGTCCGATGGCGGTGCAACCGCGGTGTCCGATGGCGGTGCAACGCGAGTCCGATGCCGCGGTGTCCGATGGCGTGCAACCGGGTGTCCAGTGCAACCGGATGGTCCCGCGGTACCCAATCAGGTTTCGGACGCCACCGCCCAGCTACTGGAGTTGATGGTGTTCGCCATGTTCGGCGCCTTCGCGGTGATCGACGGCTGGCGGAACGTGAGCTGGCGGGTGGTGGCGTTCTCGATCGTCGCGGTCTTCGCCGTCCGGATGGTGGCCGTACTTGTCGCGCTGGTTCGTACCGATCTCCCGCTCTACAGCCGGGCCTTCATCGGTTGGTTCGGCCTGCGCGGCATCGGAACACTGGTGCTGGGCCTGCTGGTGATCAACCGCGGCGAAATCCAGCACACCGACATCATCGCCCAAACCGTGGTCGTCACGGTGACGCTGAGCCTGGTGCTACACAGCGTCACCTCGTCGATAGCGATCCGCGGCTACCGCAACGGCGATCGTTAGCTTCCGTCGCGGACCTTCGCCATCGCCAACACGTCGAGGCGACGGTCGAGTTCCTCCTCGGAGAGTTTGTCGCCGATCAAGCCTCGGTCGATGACAGTCTGCCGAATCGTCTTGTTCTCCTTGAGGGCTTGCTTGGCCACGGCAGCGGCTTCCTCGTAACCGATCGCCGAGTTCAGCGGAGTGACTATCGAGGGCGAGGACTCGGCCAGGCGCCGAAGCCGGTCCTCGTCGGCGACCAGGCCGTCGACGCACCGTACCGCCAACAGTCGTGACACGTTGGTCAGCAGGGTGAACGACTCGAGCAGGTTTCTAGCCATCATCGGGATGTAGACATTGAGTTCGAAGGCGCCATTGCCACCGCCCCAGGTGATCGCCGCATCGTTGCCGATGACCTGGGCCGCGACCTGGGTGACGGCCTCCGGGATCACCGGGTTGACCTTGCCGGGCATGATCGAAGAACCTGGTTGCAGATCCGGCAGGTGCAGTTCGCCCAGTCCGGTCAGCGGACCCGAACCCATCCATCGGATGTCATTGGCGATCTTGGTCAGTGACACCGCGATGGTCTTGAGCGCGCCGGAGGCCTCGACCAGTCCATCGCGGGCCGCCTGGGCCTCGAAGGAATTCTTGGCCGTCCGCAATTCGGCCAGCCCGGTCTGATCGACGAGAACCTCGACCACCTTCGCGCCGAACCCCTCGGGTGCATTGAGGCCGGTGCCGACGGCCGTGCCGCCGATGGCCAATTCGCCGAGGCGAGGCAAGGTGGCCCGAACCCGTTCGATGCCGGCCTCGACCTGGCGGGCATAACCGCCGAACTCCTGGCCGAGCGTTACCGGCACGGCGTCCATCAGATGGGTGCGGCCACTCTTCACAACAATACGCCACTGGCGGGCCTTGTCACTGAGCGACTGATGAAGGATCTCAAGCGCCGGAATGAGTTGCCGCACTGCGGCTTCGGTCGCCGCGATGTGGGTGGCGGTCGGGAAGGTGTCGTTGGACGACTGCGACATGTTGACATCGTCGTTGGGGTGCACCGCGACCCCGTCGCGCGCGCAGATCGACGCGATCACCTCGTTGGCATTCATATTGGAACTGGTACCCGAGCCGGTCTGGAACACGTCGATCGGAAACTGATCGTCGTGCATGCCATCGGCGATCTCACCCGCAGCGGCGATGATCGCATCAGCCTTCTCGGCCGCAAGCCTGCCGAGGTCCTTGTTGACCTGAGCGCACGCCGCTTTCAGCAGACCGAGTGCCCGAATCTGGTTGCGTTCCAGTCCTCGGAACGAAATCGGGAAGTTTTCCACGGCGCGCTGGGTCTGAGCCTGCCACAGGGCGTGAACCGGGACCCGGACCTCGCCCATGGTGTCGTGCTCGATTCGGTACTCGCCTTCAGTGCTCATGTATTCCTTCTGTCGTTCGGAACGGAAGTCGTTGTCAGGGAAGCGGGTAGGCGGCAGTGGAGTCCCCGGTGAAGTCCACCGCAGAGTATTCGTTGAGCTTCGAGAGTCGGTGGTAGGCCTCGATGGTCCGGACGGTTCCGGACTTCGATCGCATGACGATCGACTGGGTTGTGCAACCACCACCGAAGAAGCGGACGCCCTTGAGCAGGTCGCCGTCGGTGACCCCGGTTGCGCAGAAGAAAACGTTCTCACCGGAGACCAGATCGTTGGTATCGAGTACCCGGTCCAGGTCGTGGCCGCGGTCGATCGCCTGCTGCCGTTCGGCGTCATCGGTCGGTGCGAGTTGCGCCTGAATGGCCCCGCCCATGCAACGGATCGCGGCCGCGGTGATGATGCCCTCGGGCGTGCCGCCGATGCCGACGAGCATGTCGGTGCCCGATGCGGGCCGACAGGCCGATATCGCCCCGGCGACGTCGCCATCGGTGATCAGTCGGATACGGGCCCCTGCGTCGCGGACGTCAGCGATCAACTGGTGGTGACGCGGACGGTCCAGGATGCACACGGTCAAGTCCGGGACGCTGGAATTCTTTGCCTTGGCGACTCGGCGGAGGTTCTCGCCGATCGGCGCAGTGATGTCGATCACGTCAATGGCGTCCGGGCCGACGGCGATTTTATTCATGTAGAACACTGCGGACGGGTCGAACATCGCGCCGCGTTCGGCCACCGCAAGCACCGAGATTGCATTGGGCATGCCCTTGCTCATCAGTGTCGTGCCATCGACGGGATCGACGGCGAAGTCGCAGTCGGGCCCGTCACCGTTGCCGACCTCCTCGCCGTTATAGAGCATCGGGGCGTTGTCCTTCTCGCCCTCGCCGATGACGACGACTCCGCGCATCGACACGGTGTTGACCAACTGACGCATCGCATCGACGGCGGCTCCGTCGCCGCCCTCCTTGTCGCCGCGCCCGACCCAGCGCCCAGCAGCCATCGCGCCGGCCTCGGTGACCCGAACCAACTCCAGGGCGAGGTTGCGGTCGGGGGGTTCGCGGCGGCGGACTTCAGGCATGCGCAGATTGTCCCAGAGCCGGGTCGTTCGTCCCGACCTGGGATACTGGTAACCGTGACAGAACCGCCGCAGCCGCAGCCCGACATCGTCGGCCCGCGTTCACCCGCTTCCGCCCCTGCCGGCGGCCCGGCCGGGAGCCTGATTTCGCCGGCGGCCCGGCTCAGGAGTCTGATTTCGCCGGCGGCCCGGCTCGGAGGTCTGATTTCGCCGGCGGCCCGGCCCGAAGCCGGCGAAGCCACGGTTGCTGCAGGACGGCCGCGACATGTTCCTTGCAGATCCTGACCGTCACCCTGATCGTGGTGCTTGCCTGCGTGGTGCTGGCCGGGTTGGTGGGGATGTGCTCATTTCGCCCCAACGGGCCCGCCGACGGCATGATCCCGACCTACGACGCGGCGGCGGCACTGCAGGATGATGCGAATGCGCTGAAGTTCCCGATCCGGCTGCCTGCGCTGCCCGAAGGGTGGCAATCGAATTCGGGCACCCGCTCCGGCATAGAGGCCGGTCGTACCGATCCGGCAACCGGTGGACGTCAGCGTGCCATCGTCGCCCGGGTTGGCTACATCGCCCCGTCCAAGATGTATGTCAGCCTCAGTCAGAGTGACGCCGACGAGACCGCGCTGGTTCAGTCGATCGACAAATTCGTCTACCCCAGCGGAGTGCAAGACCTGAACGGTGTGAAATGGATCGTCTACGAGGGCGGCGAAGACACCGAGCCGGTGTGGACCACTCGGTTGAACGCGGCGGGAGGTCCCGTACAACTGGCCATCACCGGTGCGGGCACCGTAGACGAATTTCGCACGCTGGCGATCGCAACCCAGACCCAACCCCCGCTGATCGCTAACCGATAGGAAACCGCCATGACCGGACCCGAAGCAGATCTCACCGGCTGGGCGTGCGAGCCATTCAGCGCAGCCGGATTCACCCACGACGTGTACCGGAAGGGCTCCGGTCCCGGCGTAGTCCTGATTCCCGAGATGCCCGGTGTGCATCCCGGCGTGCTCGCATTGGGAAACTATCTGGTGGACAACGGCTTCACCGTGGTTATCCCGTCGCTCTACGGCACCCCGGGCGCTCCGGCGGTGCGCGCTGGAATGGTGCCGGTGTTGTTGCGCGGGTGCGTGGCGAAGGAGTTCGCGGCGTTGGCGACCAACCGGGAACGCCCGGTGGCCAACTATCTGCGTGCGCTGGCGCGTGAAACCAACGCCACGACTCCGGGCAAGGGGGTGGGTGTCATCGGGCAGTGCTTCTCAGGTGGCTTCGCGCTGGCTGCCGCGGTGGACGACAGCGTCCTGGCCCCGGTGCTCAGCCAGCCGTCGGTACCCCTGGCATTGACGTCGAGACAGAAGCGCGATCCGGGTGTTTCGGAGCGGGAGATGAAGGTCATCGAGAAGCGCGCCGCAGAGGAGGGCCTCTGCGCGCTGGGCCTTCGATTCAGCGGTGACCCGATGGCACCCGGGGAGCGGTTCCGAACACTCAAGGATCGACTCGGGGACGCGTTCGAGGTCATCGAGATCGACTCCTCGCCCGGCAACGCCGGCGGATTCGGCCGGATGGCGCACTCGGTACTGACCCTTGAGGTCCGCGAGACCGAAGGCCAACCGGCCTACATGGCTCGCCGGCGGGTAGTGGAATTCCTCAAAGAACGGCTGGGTTAGACACCGTCACCACCGGGGGAACAGCCGCTTCGACCGTCGGTGCCGGGGCGTTCGTTTTTTTGCGCTTGAACCACTTCCGGCGCTTGTGCTCTTCGGGCGCCTGTTCGGTATCCATTTCGACGCCCTTGTAGACCTCGAGGTAGACCGAGATCGTGGTGACGATCATGATCATCAGCACCGGGCCCAGCACGATGCCGAAGAACCCGAACATAGCGATTCCGGAGAACACCGACAGCAGCATCAGGGCCGAATCCAGTTTCGCCTCCTTCGGCACCAGGATTGGGCGCAGGAAGTTGTCGATGTTGGTGATACCGATCAGGTGGAACAGAATGACGAATGCTCCGCCGGCGACGTTGCCGAAGATCATCATTCCGATCCCGACCGGAATCGTCACGATGCCGCTACCCAGCGGAATCAGCGACAGTGCGATCAGGAAGATCGCGATGATGAAGAAGGCATCGTGGAAGCCGGCGATGTAAATCGACAACGCGCCCAACAGACCCTGAATGGTCGCGATAATGAACTGGCCCCGGACAGCCCCGCGGACCATGGCGCCCATTTTGGCCAGATACAGGTCGGTCACCTCGACGCCGAGGGGGTTGAGTCGGCGGACCAGCATGAGCACTTCGGCCCGATTGGATAACAGCGAAATCAGCACGTAGATAAAGATGATCGCCGCGGTGATGAAGCCGATGGCTCCGCCGGCCGCGCCCTGAAGCGTCCGAAGAAGCCATTCGCCGACATTCTGCGCGGCGCTGACCACGGGCGTGCGCAGTGAGTCCGGGGTGATCGGGGGGGTCTCAAACGGGAGCCTGCTCAACAAACTATTGACTAGGGCGACACCGCGGTCGCCGAGGGCGTTGAGGTCGGCGGTTTTCGCCCAGGCAGCAAGGCTGGTCAACATTCGCGAGACCTGAAAAGTCGCGACGGTGACGAGCAGACTCAGTGGTATCACCACGGTGCCCAGCGCGGCCAGGACAGTCAACGTGGTGGACAGACCGGCGTTCAACCGGGTGCGGAGGCGGTTGTAGACCGGGGTGAATAAGTAAGCCACGATGGCCGCGATCACCACCAGGATCAGATAGCGCCGCAGGAAGTAGGCGCCGAACAGCAGCGCGACCGCGGTGGCAACCCCGAGCGCTCGCTTCTGGCTCAGCGTGAACTCCGTCTTCATATCCGTGCACCCTAACCCGGTCGGTCGACTGTCTCGCCGTCTTGGGGTCCGCTCGGGCTATGTCCCATCAGCTTCGTCAGATGCTGATGGATGTTCGGGTAGCGCTTGAGGTGCGCCCCGCCGTTGAGGTCGAGGACCTCCCCGGTCAGCCAGGACGCCTGTGGCGAGCACAGGAACGCCACGGCGGCGGCGATCTCCTCCGGGGTACCGGCGCGGCCCAGGGCGGTGTTCTCGACGTAGTCTTCGACGACGCCGGGTATGACCGCCGCGCCCTCGGTCAGCGGGGTATGGACGAATCCCGGCGCGACGGCATTGACCCGCACCCCGTGCGGGCCGAGTTCCAAAGCGGCGACCTGCGTGAGCATCGACAGTCCAGCTTTGGCCGCGCAATAGGCGCTCATGCCGATCGCCGGTTGGCGGGCATTGAGCGAAGTGAGCGAAACCAGCGCCGCACCGGGGGAGAAGTGCCGCCCGGCGTGCTTGATAACCAGGAAACCGCCGGTGAGACATACATCGACGACCGACCGGAACTGCTCGGCATCAAGTTCGGTAATCAGTCCGAACCCGCTGAAGCCGGCGCAATTGACCACGACGTGCAAGCTGCCCTCGCGGGCCACCACGCCGTCGAAAAGCGCTGAGAATAGAGGAATTAGAGCATAAGACCTCGTCGGTCACCTCGACAGGGGCCCAGGCGTGTGGCTCGCCGAGTTCGGCCGCGCACTTCGCGGCGCCGTCGGTGTTACGGTCAGCGATCGTCACCCGACAGCCTTCGGCGGCCAACGTCCGCGCGGTGGCAAGGCCGATCCCCGAGGCGCCGCCGATCACGACGGCGATGCGACCTTCGACCATCGGGATCCTCTCGCAGCCAGGGGTGTTCCGAGGGCTCATCTTGCCCGACATCGAGGCCTGCGGCCCGGATCGGGGTAGCGGTTTCTGTCAGTCCGAGTGTTTATCATTCGAACATGAATTCGATTTTGGAAGCGGTGGATGCCTTTGAGCGGGCGCTCGATGTGCTGGGGGCCGCTGATTGGACTCAGGTGGGCGATGGTGAGCGGGTGGGTCTGTTGGATCGGTGGGAGACCTGTGTTCGTCGTCAGCGTGCGGTGTCGCACGCGGTGATTCATGGTCTTGATGCGGCGGGTTGGGGGCTCCGGTGGCGGTGGTGGTGGCCGATGTGTTGCGGATCAGTCGCAGTGGGCGCGCCGTCAGTGCGTGATGCCGAGCAGTTGGCGCCGCGGACCAGCCTGAGCGGACAACTGTTGCCGCCGGTGCTGCCGGCCACCGCGGCCGCCTGGGCGGCCAGTGCTGGATCCCGAGCATTTGCGCACGATTCGAAGTTCCTTGCGGGGTTGCCCGATCACGTTGGTCCCGGGTGGCTGAGTACTGCCAGGCGTTGCTGGCCGAGAAGGCTGCGCTGTTGCGTCCGGATCAGTTGGAGAGGTGGTGGCGGATGGTTGACATCACCGTCAACCCCGATGGGGTGTTCTCTGATGAGGATCGGGCCGCAAGCGGGGCTTTGTCTGGTGTGGTCGGCAACGCTCTGACGGGATGAGTGTGGGGAAGTTGTTCGCGACCCCACAGTTGCGAACGATGGTGGAGGCGTGGTGTGCGAAGTTCGCCGCGCCCGGGATGTCTGTCCCGCTGACGCTGACAGTCACCGGGGAGCCAAACAGTGCGGTCGCTGATCGTGATGACCGCAGTCATGCCCAGCGCCAGCACGATGCGTTGGCGGCGTTGGTCCCGTGGGCAACTCGGTGATCCCGAAACTTGGCACGCACAACGGATTGCCTGTCACGATCATCGCCACGGCGACGCTGGAGCAGTTGCAGAGCGGTGCCGGGGTCGCGGTCACCGCCGGCAGGACCCTGCTGCCGATGCGGGATCTGATCCGGATGGCCAGCCACGCTTACCACTACCTGTGCGTGTTCGATAAACATACGCAGCGGCCGTTGTATCTGGGCCGGAGCAAACGCATTGCCACCGCCGATCAGCGGATTGTGTTGCACGCCCTGGTGCGGGGTTGTACCGCACCGGGCTGTGACGTGCCCGGTTACTTCACCGAGGTGCACCACACCGACGAATGGGCCGATGGCGGGGCGACCGATATCGATAAACTCACCCTCGCCTGCACATCCGACCACGGCCTCATCACACCCGGCGGCTGGCAAACCCGAATACGCCCCGACGGCACATGCGAATGGATCCCCCCACCGGGCTCACCCCAACGCGGCGGCACCAACACCTTCCACCACCCCGAACGATTCCTCGACAATGACGGTCCGTGAGACGCGGTCAGTCCCCATCGGTCTCGGCCGCGGCCAGTGCTGCCTCGATGCGCGCTCGCGCCCCGGCCAGATGTTCTCCGCAGCGGGCGGCCAATTCCTCGCCTCGTTCCCAGAGTCGCAGCGACGCATCGAGATCGAGGCCACCCTGTTCGAGGACTCGAACCACCTCGACCAGTTCGTCGCGGCACTGTTCGTAATCCAATTCACCGACGGGCGTCGGCCGGTCAGGCTGATCGCTCACGGTGTCTCGGCCCGTCCGGTGCTCACAGCGCCGACCGCGCCATCGGAAAGCCGGATTCGAAGTGCGACGCCAGCCGGTGCGTCGGCCGTCGAGCGCAGGATCGATACCGAGCCAGACCCCGGGTCGTCGACTCGCTGGACGACGGCGTAACCGCGGGCCAATGTGGCGGCCGGGCC
The DNA here is from genome assembly GCA_018401645.1 of Mycobacterium sp. Taxonomy (GTDB): domain Bacteria; phylum Actinomycetota; class Actinomycetes; order Mycobacteriales; family Mycobacteriaceae; genus Mycobacterium. The sequence goes on from JAGYKK010000001.1 coordinate 45,716, forward strand.
CAGGGTGGTCAGCCGCGCCCCCAGATGCCCGACGCGATCGGTCTCTGCGGCCACCAGACGTTTGATATCGCGACGCGCCGCTGCCTGGGCCCGGCTCACCTCGCCGGCCCGGTCGGTGACCATCCGCATCGGGTCGGCGAGGACCGGTCGGTTGCGCAAGTGCGTCAAAGCATGTGCCTCCCGGCCCACCCAACTGCGCAGCGCCCGGCCACCGCGCTGCCGCAATTCGCCGACCAGGGCGATCTCTGCCCGCGCGTCGGGAACCACCTTCTTGGCGGCATCGGTCGGGGTGGCCGCGCGGACATCGGCAACCAGGTCGCACAGCGGATTGTCGGGTTCGTGGCCGACGGCACTGACCACCGGCGTCCGGCAGGCCACGATCGCGCGGCACAGCGTCTCGTCGGAGAACGGCAGCAGATCCTCGGCGCTGCCCCCGCCGCGGGCGATGACGATGACGTCCACCTCCGGGTCGGCGTCGAGAGCACCGAGCGCCTCGACGATCTGGGCCACCGCAGTCGGTCCCTGCACCGCGGTGTTACGAATCGCGAAGCGCACACCCGGCCAGCGGGCTCCAGCCACCGTCGTGACGTCGTGCTCCGCCGCCCCGCCGCGTCCGGTGATCAAACCGACCAGATTAGGCAGGAACGGAAGTGGGCGTTTGAGTCGCGGATCGAACAGGCCCTCGGCGTCGAGCAGTTTGCGGAGTCGCTCAATCCGTTCCAGCAGTTGACCGAGGCCGACCGCGCGGATTTCGCTGATCCGCAACGAGAACGAGCCACGGCCGGTGTAGAACTGCGGTTTGCCGCACATCACGACCTGGGTGCCCTCGGTGAGCTTGATCGGCGCCCTGTGAACCAGCGTCGCGTTGCAGCTGACGTTCAGCGACATGTCGGCCGCCGGGTCGCGCAGCACCATGTAGGCGGTTGTGTTGCGAACTTTGATCTCGGTGAGCTGACCCTCGACCCAGACGACGCCCAGCCGCTCTATCCAACTGGCCACGCGGATGGCAACCGCGCGAACCGGGAACGGGTTCTCAGCGGCACTGCCGGGAGCGGGCGCACTCGTCACTTGGCGGTCGCGCGGGTGATCCTGTTGGCCAACAGGGTCTGGAATGGGGCGCGGGCCCGGGACTGCTCCTCAAAGGCCAGCAGTGCCTTCAGGTCGGACACGCTCAGCGAAGGCATACGGGCGCGGAGTTGGGCCAGCGTCAGCGACGAGTAGTCGAGATCACGCTCGCGCAGCCTCCGCCCGTCTCGTCCACCGCCGGTTTGGCGGGCGCCTTACGCGCCGCCTTTTTGGTCGGTCTCGCGGGTCTGGGTTTGGCGGCACCCCTGGCGGGACGTTCGGTTTCCTCCTCGCCGTCGGCCACTGAGTACAGCGCGAAGCGACCCTCGGTTCGGCGCTCTCCGTCACCGGGGCCGGAGGGTCCCGGTCCGTCAAGATCCTCGTCGAACGTCGCCCACTCGGGCTGTTCGTCCTTGGGCGGGAAAAGACCCTCGAGGGCCGAGTCGCCCTTGATCGCGAGGTCGGCCAGGTCCTGCTGCATTTTCATGACCATCTGCGCGACGTTGCTGGCCAGCGTCATCGGGTACATGACGATGGTTTGGGGCAGCTTGAGGGTCTCTTCAATGGCGGTCACGGCCGCGCCGACGATCAGACGGACCCCGTATGGTGCGGTTGCCATGCGCTCCAGAGTACGACTGGTGACCAGGCGCGGGGCGAGAACGTAGGCTGATTCCATGCCGCCAACCGTCGATATGGGGATTCCCGGCACCACCGGCCGGCCCGAGCAGTCTGGGGACAAACGCATCCTGTTGGCCGAACCGCGCGGGTACTGCGCCGGCGTCGACCGTGCCGTCGAGACCGTCGAACGCGCTCTCGAAAAGCATGGGGCCCCGGTCTACGTGCGCCATGAGATCGTGCACAACCGGCACGTCGTCGAGACACTGGCCGCTGCCGGTGCTGTTTTTGTTGACGAGGCCGACGAGGTACCTGAGGGCGCGACCGTGGTCTTCTCAGCCCACGGCGTGGCTCCGACCGTCCATGCATTGGCAGCCGAGCGCAACCTAGCCGTGATCGACGCCACCTGCCCATTGGTGACCAAGGTGCACAACGAGGCCAAGCGGTTTGCCCGCGAGGACTACGACATCCTCCTTATCGGCCACGAGGGCCACGAGGAAGTCATCGGTACCGCCGGCGAGGCCCCCGACCATGTGCAACTGGTGGATGGACCCGAAGGGGTCGAAAACGTCACCGTGCGTGACACAAGCAAGGTCATCTGGCTGTCGCAGACCACCCTCAGCGTCGACGAGACCATGGAAACCGTTGCCCGCCTGCGCAAGCGGTTTCCCACCCTGCAGGACCCGCCGAGCGACGATATCTGCTACGCCACACAGAACCGCCAGGTTGCGGTGAAGGCAATGGCCCCGGAGTGCGATCTCGTGATTGTGGTCGGATCCCGTAATTCTTCGAACTCCGTGCGGCTAGTAGAGGTGGCTCTCGGCGCGGGCGCTGACGCCGCTCACCTCGTCGACTACGCCGAGGACATCGACGAGGACTGGCTGGAGGACGTAGGAACCGTCGGCGTCACGTCTGGAGCATCTGTGCCGGAGATTCTGGTTCGCGGGGTTCTAGAGCGGCTCGCTGAATTCGGCTACGGCACTGTGCAAACCGTGACCACAGCCAACGAGACCTTGGTTTTCGCGCTGCCCCGAGAGATCCGCCGACCGAAGTCGTGACGCGCTAGCGGCCGGATCGATTCCGGTAGCTGTCCCGCTCGTCGACTTCGGGTGGATCGGAATCCCGATAGCGCACCCGCGAAACGGGATGGTGCGTCCCTGAGGAACCGCCGACACCCGGACGCCGCCGAGGCTCATTCGGTGGGTAGGGCGGGTACGGCTCGCGAGACGGGTATCCCCGGGCGGACTCGTAGGGCTCGGTGCGACCGGCGCGGCCCGTCCTCGGTGGGTACCGGTCCCGATCGTCCCGTGGCCCTCGGGCACCGCGTCGCGGCGGCGGAGGCGTGCGACCGGGCTCCTGTGTCGACCGGGGCCTGCGGCGCGGCGGCGCAGGTTCGTCACGGGGCGCCTCCGCGGCGCGGGTTCGTCCACGGGGCGCCTCCGCGGCGCGGGTTCGCCCAGGGGCGCCTCCGCGGCGCGGGGCGGCCGTCAAACTCCTCGAGCGGACGACGGGCGTGCCGGGGCCGCGCGGACACCAGTTCCGGTGGCCAGCGCGCCGGGCGTCGGCTGCCCGTCGGCGCACGGTCGGTCCCGCGCCGCGGTTGGGCCGCCCGGGGCAGGCTTCGCGCGCCGCCGCCCTGGAACGCGTGAATGCCGTTGACAGGGCCGCCGCGAGCCCGGCGAATCTGCTGGGAGTTGCCGACTGCGGGGCCGCGGTGGTCTCGGCCGCGGTCGCATCGCCAGTTGGTGATGTCGCGAGAAACCAACGCGACATTCCGACCAGGAGCGCGGCGGCGGAGGTGAACAGCATCAGGGGGAAGCGTTCGATCAGGGGATATCCGCAGGTGATCAGGATATCTTTCAGCCCGCTGAGTTCTGCGCTGTGAAAAAGAAAGTAGGCCAGCGGAATAGCCACGAACAACAGCAGCGGCGGTTGAACCACGGCAGTGAAGATGCTCGACTGCCGCACCGCCAGCGCGGCACCGATACAACCCAGGGCGAAGAAGGCGGCGAACGTGGCGCCGAGTTCTTGGTGGCCGGCACCGGCCTCGATCGCCACACCGAGCAGCGTCGCGCTCACCGCGATCAACACCGCTCCCCACCACGGCACTCCCGCACGTCGGGGGAACGCGGATCGCAGATCGTCTGCGGCCGCGCACTGGGCTGGCACTCCTAGACCGTACCGGCTCAAGACACTGGCGGGCGGCGGCGTGATTCCCGTGTCGCTGCGTTCCCGCCCCGCGGTGCCGTTGCTGCGACAAGCCGTCCCCCTAGACTCTTGAACCTGTGAGCCTCAGCCTGGGAATCGTCGGTCTGCCCAACGTCGGTAAATCAACGCTGTTCAATGCGCTGACCCGTAATAACGTGCTGGCGGCCAACTACCCCTTCGCGACCATCGAGCCCAACGAGGGGATGGTGAGCGTGCCCGACGACCGGCTCCAGCGGATCACGAAATACATTCCGCCACAGAAGGTGATCCCCGCGGCGCTCAAGCTCGTCGACATCGCCGGCATCGTCAAGGGCGCCTCCGAAGGCGCTGGTCTCGGTAACAAGTTCTTGGCTAACATCCGCGAGTGCGATGCCATCTGCCAGGTAGTCCGGGTCTTTGCGGACGACGACGTCGTCCACGTCGACGGCCAGGTCGACCCTAAATCCGATATCGAGGTCATCGAGACCGAACTCATCCTCGCCGACATGCAAACCCTCGAGCGTGCGGTGCCCAGACTGGAGAAGGAGGCCCGCAACAACAAGGACCGCAAACCGGTCTACGAGGCCGCGATTGCGGCCCAGCAGTTGTTGGACGGTGGCACCACAGTGTTCGCGGCCGGGCACAAGGTCGACTCCGCAGTGCTACGTGAGTTGAACCTGTTGACTACCAAGCCGTTTCTCTACGTGTTCAACGCCGACGAGTCGGTGCTCGGTGATGAGGTCAGGATCGCTGAACTGCGTGCCCTCGTCGCTCCCGCCGACGCGGTGTTTCTCGATGCGAAGATCGAGTCCGAGCTTCAGGAACTCGACGACGAATCCGCCGCGGAGCTGCTGGAGTCGATCGGACAGCATGAGCGGGGCCTTGATTCGCTGGCCCGTGCCGGGTTCCACACTCTCAAACTGCAAACGTATCTGACCGCGGGTCCCAAGGAGGCGCGGGCCTGGGTGATCCATCAGGGCGATACCGCGCCTAAAGCCGCCGGAGTCATTCACACCGATTTCGAAAAGGGCTTCATCAAGGCTGAGGTGGTGTCCTTCGCCGACTTGACGGCGGCCGGATCGATGGCGGCGGCCAAGGCGGCCGGGAAGGTCCGAATTGAGGGTAAGGACTACCTGATGTCGGACGGCGACGTGGTCGAGTTTCGTTTCAACGTTTGACTTTCAGGCTGCGCTGGGGAAGCCCGGTACGTTGGGGTCATGACAAGCATTGACCTGACGATTGATAATGGAATCGACCCAGAGACCCGAACCCGCATCGCCGGCGGTCTGTCGCGGTTGCTGGCCGACACGTACACGCTGTATCTCAAGACCCACAACTACCACTGGAACGTCACCGGCCCGATGTTCCAGACCCTGCACCTGATGTTCGAGACCCAATACTCCGAACTGGCATTGGCGGTCGACCTCATCGCCGAGCGAATCCGGGCGCTGGGTGCCAAGGCGCCCGGCAGCTACGCGGAGTTCACCACCCTGACGAGCATCGCGGAGGAATCCGGAACACGCAGTGCCACCGAGATGATCCGCGATTTGGTGGCCGGGCAGGAAGCCGTCGTGCGCACCGCGCGGGGCTTATTCCCTGTGGTCGACGAGGCGCACGACGAACCGACGGCGGACCTTCTCACCCAACGGATGCAGATCCACGAGAAGACGGCATGGATGCTGCGAAGCCTGCTCGAGGTCTGACGAAACTGTCCCTCACCGGGTGACGAAAGAGACAACCGCCTCGCTGAAAGCGTCGTTGTCGTCGCCGGCCGCGGTATGTCCGGCATCGGATAACTCCACGAACTCCGCTCGCGGCACCTTGGCCAGAAAATCTTCGACGCCTGCGGGACTGACGACGTCGGACAGCTTGCCGCGGATCAGCAGAATCGGTATCCGCAGATCGATGGCCGCCTGTTCGAGGCGACCGACCTCGACGAACGGGTCGTCACCGGCGGAGGTGACGAATGCCGGATCCCAATGCCAGTACCAGCGTCCGTCGCGGTGGCGCAGATTCTTCGTCAGACCGTCGACGTTGCGCGGGCGTCTGCGGTGCGGCAGGTATTCCGCGATGGCGTCGGCGGCCTGATCCAGGCTGTCGAACCCGGCTACGTGGCGGGTCATGAAGTCGCGGATCCGGTGGGTGCCCACACTCTCGAACCGAGGCACCACGTCGACGAGAACGAGCATGGTCACCACCGCCGGCCCGGCCCGGTGTGCGGCAACGATTCCGGTCAAACCGCCCATGCTGGCACCGATCAACACCACCGGCCGGTCGATCTGGGTCAGGACGGCCGCCGCATCGCGAGCGAACGCGTCGACGGTGTACTCCGCGTTCGGCGCGCGGTCGCTGTCGCCGTGACCTCGGGCGTCGAGGGCGATCACGTGAAAGCCGCGGTCGGCCAATATCTGGCCGGTGCTCTTCCAGGAGAACCGATTCTGCCCACCGCCATGCAGCATGAGAATCGTGGGTTGATCGCCCCGGCCGTGGCCCCGATTCCACTCGTCGCCGACCAGCGTCAACGACGCGTCCCCGCTGAACTCCACGGTTGTCGGACCGACGGACACTGCGGCCTCCTCGATGTAGGTGTGCACCGCACGTTACCCGCGGCCGTGGCCGGTAGCCTTTGGCCCGGTGCGCGCGACCGGGTCCGCACCGCTGATGAGGAGCCGCTGTGAACGACGGGGCCGACGGAGCCGACCGGACCGCCGGGGCCGACGGGATCGAGGAGCCCGGAGTGCCTGTGGATCGGCCCGCGCCATCAACGTCGCCGTACCGTCTGGTGCTCGGGGCCCTTGCCGTGCTCGTCGCGCTCACCGGTTGGCTGGGCTGGCGAGACCTTGAAGTCCGCCGGGCCGAGGATCTGCGGGCCGCGATGGTGCAAGCCGGACAGGCCGGTGTCGTGGCGCTGACCACGATCGACCATGAACGGGTGGACGAGGATGTGCGGCGCATCCTGGATTCCTCGACCGGAGGATTCCGCGATGACTTCGCCCGGCGCGCCGACTCCTTCGCTGATGCCGCCCGCCAGGCCCAATCCACGTCCGTCGGTACCGTCTCGGAAGCCGGGGTGGAGTCCGTGGACGGCGAACAGGGCCGGGTACTGGTGACCCTGATCGTGATGACCTCCAATCGCGGCACCCCTGAACAACAGCCCAAGGTATGGCGCACCCGGGTGAGTGTCGCCAAGGACGGCGAGGAGTACAAGGTCGCGGCGGTGGAGTTCATCCCGTGACCGTCGACCGCGCACGTCTGCGCCAACTCGCCGCGACCATGCTGGCGATTGCGCTCTTGCTTGCCTCAGCTTGGTTGGCGTGGGACGGCACCGCCCGGCGCGGCGCCGAACAGGCTGGCAACGAGGCCATCCAAGCAGCGCGGGAATCGATCGTTGCAATACTCAGCTACCGGCCGGACACCGCTGAGAAAGACCTCGACACCGCCGCCCGCGAACGGTTGACCGGACCCTTCTTGGACGATTACACGCAACTGATCAGAACCGTTGTCATTCCCGATGCAAAACAGCGGGGCATCTCGGCTGCAGCGCAGGTTCCCGCGGCTGCCGTGGTGTCGGCCGAAGCCGACCGCGCGGTCCTGCTCGTCTACGTCGATCAGGCCATGGCGGCCGGTAATGCGAAACCGACCCAGACCAACTCCAGTGTCCGGGTGACCATGGAAAAGGTCGATGGGCGTTGGTTGATCGCCGAATTCGATCCGATCTAGGAGTTGACGATGACAGAGCCCCGCTGGATCGACGTCGAAGCGCCTGCGGTGCAGCTGCGGGCTCTGTGCTGGGGGCCGCAGGAGGGCCCGATTGCGCTGTGTCTGCACGGATTTCCCGATACCGCCTACGGGTTCCGGAAGTTGGCCCCGTCTCTGGTGGCTGCCGGTTACCGGGTGGTCGCACCGTTCATGCGGGGCTACGCGCCGTCCGCACCGGCCTCGGACCGCGCCTACCACCTCGGTGCGCTGATGGACGATGCGCTGCAGGTGCGCGCCGCAAGTGACCCCACCGATGCCGACGTGGTGATCGGTCACGACTGGGGAGCTATCGCAGCGACCGGACTCGCGGCGCTGCCTGACAGCCCGTTTCGCAAGGCGGTGGTGATGTCGGTTCCTCCGACGGCCACGTTGAGGACCCGTCGTGGGGGGTTGTTGCGGCTGCTACCGCGTCAACTGATGCGCAGTTGGTACATCAGTTACTTCCAGCTGCCGTTTCTGCCTGAACGGTCCGCGGCGTGGATAGTGCCGCTGCTATGGCGCCGGTGGTCGCCCGGGTACGACGCGACCGAGGACCTGCGTCACGTCCATGCCGCGATCGGAGCCCCGGATCGGTGGCGGGCCGCACTGGGCCCCTACCGGGCGACCATCCGCAACTCGGCCCCGCCGGCCCGATACGCCGAACTGCACCGCTGGTGGACCGAGTCCGCGCGAATTCCAACTTTGTACCTTCACGGCGCCGACGATGGCTGTATGACAGCCGATTTCACCCCATTCGTCTCCGCCGGGCTCCCTGCCGGGAGTGAAACGGCAGTCGTCGGATATGCCGGGCATTTCCTGCAACTCGAACAGCCCAAGGAGGTCGGCAGGCGCATTGTTGAATTCCTCGCACGCTGATGCCTGGGCGGGACGGGCCATGGCTGCGGCCGACGCGCAGATGCTGCTGCTCTCAGCCAAGATGGCCAATGACCAGTTTGTGCTCTACGCCTTCGAGGGTGTTCCCGATGATCTCGATGGGGCTATTGAGGGGTTGCGACATCGAGGGCAGACCTGCGCTGAACTGTGCCTGCGGGTGTTCGACGAGGATCCCCTGCGTTATCCCCGATGGGTGGCCGGCGCAATCCGGCCCTCACAGTTCATGGTCCACGCAAGCGTGGGTGAGGACTGGCAGGGTTGCCTTGATCGGGTGTCGCGCCTGGCCGAGCAGCAACTCGACGCGTCCCAGATGTGTTGGCGAATCCATGTTTTCCCGGGAGTGCATCGTGTCCCCGGAGTCTCGGCTGCCGCGACCGTTGTGGTCATGCAGACAACGCACGCACTGGGTGACGGCACCCGCTCCGCGGAACTTGCGGGCGTCCTGCTGGGGCGTCGAACGCCGGTACGGGTGGTTGCCGGACCGGATCGTGGGCGCTTCGTGGGACGGGCGGTGTCAGCCGCGCTGGCGCACCGCAGCCTGGTTCGTGACACCGCGAACGGACTTTTGGCGCCACCGACGCATCCCTTGCCGAGCCTGAGTATCAACGCAGGCCACCCAGTGGCAGGTGAAGCCCGCGCGGCGTTGCGGACCCTGCTGGTCTCTCGCGAGGGACTGACCGGGCCGACCGTTACCGTGGCCGTGTTGGTGGCGATCTCCGAGGCTCTGGCCGGCTATCTGGGTGAACGCGGTGAAGACATCAGCCGACTCGGTGCGGAGGTGCCGATGGCGAAAGGGGAGTCGAGTTCGCCCGTCATTAAAGCGCACAATGATTTTGTCAACGTCGGTGTTGCGCTTTATCCGGAGTTGAACCGGGCCCGGCGAGGACAGCGGATCCGCGAGCAACTCGATGCCCACCGGAACCGCGGTGCCCACCCCGCTACGAAGGCGTCGGCTGCCGCGTTCGCGGCGGTGCCGGCGTGGATCCTGCGCTGGGGGATGGGCAAGTTCGACCCGACGGTTCGCTCAGCGACGGTCACCGGACACACCGTGGTTTCCAGCGTCAACCGCGGTCCGGCTGATCTCGCCTTCGGCAACCGTCCGGTGGTGTTGACCGCCGGGTATCCGGCGCTGTCACCGATGATGAGCCTCACCCACGGTGTGCACGGCATCGGCGGGCAGGTAGCAGTCAGCGTGCACGCCGACTCGAACGTCATCGACATCGACGACTACACCGATCGGGTGGCCCACGCTCTGGCCCGCCATTCGAACGCGCTCTAGTCTTCCTCCATGGGATTTCTGAAACAGGAAGCGCCGGTCATCGATTTTGATGAATGGAGTAAAGGCACTCGAGCCGAGAGGATCCGGCCGATGGCCCGGCACTGGGCCGAAATCGGCTTCGGCACGCCGGTGGCACTGCATCTGTTTTACGTGCTCAAGATCGGTCTCTACATCCTCGGGGCATGGCTATTCGCACTGGCGACCAAGGGCATCGATGGATTCACGAATATCGGAGCGTGGTGGTCGGAGCCGATCGTGTTCGAGAAGGTCGTCCTTTTCACGATCCTCTTCGAGGTAATTGGCCTCGGCTGCGGTTTCGGTCCCCTGAACAACCGCTTCTTCCCGCCGATGGGGTCAATCCTCTACTGGCTGCGGCCCGGGACTATCCGGCTACCGCCCTGGCCCACCCGGGTGCCGCTGACTAGGGGCGACGGTCGCACGCCGGTCGATGTCGCACTGTACGGCGCGCTGCTGATCATGTTGCTGGTTGCGCTCTTGTCCGACGGCACCGGGGAGATTCCAGCCCTGAACACCACGGTCGGGCTGCTGCCCACCTGGCAAATAGTGGCTGTCCTTATTCTGTTGGCGCTCATCGGTTTACGTGACAAGGTGATCTTCCTGGCCGCACGAGGGGAGGTGTACGCACCCTTTCTTGCGGCCTTCCTTTTCGGCGGCGCCAACGTGATCGTGGCTGCCAAACTAGCTTGCGTGGTGATCTGGATGGGTGCGGCCACGTCGAAGCTGAACAAACACTTCCCGTTCGTGATCTCCACGATGATGTCCAACAGTCCGGTGATCCGGCCGCGGGCGTTCAAGCGCCGATTCTTCGAGCACTTCCCGGACGATCTGCGACCCGGCCGGTTGTCGAGGGTCGTCGCCCACGTGAGCACCGCCATCGAGATGCTGGTGCCCCTGGTGCTGCTCTTCTCCGGTGGTGGATGGCCAACAGCCGTCGCGGCACTGGTGATGGTCTGCTTCCACCTCGGCATCCTCAGCGCAATCCCGATGGGAGTTCCACTCGAGTGGAACGTATTCATGATCTTCAGCGTGCTTGCGTTGTTCGTCGGGCATGCCGATGTAGGGATCGCCGATATGACCAACCCGTTGCCGCTGTTACTTTTCGCGCTGATGGCCGGAATCGTCGTCGCGGGAAACCTTGTCCCGCGGAAGATCTCCTTCCTTCCCGGAATGCGCTACTACGCGGGGAACTGGGATACCACCATGTGGTGCATCAAGGCCTCCGCGGAGGAAAAGATCGCGCGCGGCATCGTCTCGATCGCGACCATGCCGGCGGCCCAACTCGAGAAGCTTTACGGCAGCAAGGAAGCCGCCCAGATTCCGCTCTATATGGGCTACGCATTTCGTGCTTTTAACACCCACGGCAAGGCGTTGTTCACCCTCGTGCACCGGGCGATGAACGGTCAGAACGAAGCCGAATACTCGATTACCGACGGCGAGCGGATCTGCAGCATGGCCATCGGATGGAATTTCGGGGACGGTCACATGCACAACGAGCAGTTGATCGCCGCGATGCAGAAGCGCTGTGGGTTCGAGCCCGGCGAGGTTCGGGTAGTGCTGCTCGACGCCCAACCGATCCATCGGCAGCGACAGGCATATCGACTGGTCGATGCCGCCACCGGGGAATTCGAGAGCGGATATGTCGACGTCGCCGACATGGTCACCCGCCAACCTTGGGACGATGACCTCCCTGTGCACGTCGACCGCTGACCGAACGGTTGGTTGACCCCGGCCGCCGGGGCCCGCCGGTGCGATGCTAAGAATCGAAGGTCAACCTAGTGGAGGAGAAGGCCCATGGCGGAAGCGGTAATTGTCGAGGCTGTGCGCGCACCGGTCGGAAAGCGCAACGGCGGACTGTCCGGTGTGCACCCGGCTGAGCTCTCGGCCCAGGTTCTCAACGGACTCGCTCAGCGGGCCGGAATCGACCCGGAGATCATCGACGACGTGATCTGGGGCTGTGTCATGCAGGCCGGTGAGCAGGCCCTCGACATCGCACGCACCGCGGTGCTGGCCGCGGGTTGGCCGGAGACCATTCCCGGTGTGACCGTGGACCGCCAATGCGGATCCAGCCAGCAGTCCGTGCATTTCGCCGCTGCCGGTGTAGTGGCGGGACACTACGACGCGGTGATCGCCGGTGGTGTGGAGTCGATGTCGCGTACCCCAATGGGCGCCTCGCTGGCCAGTGGTGGCAACCCCTACCCGGCAAGCTTCAAGAGTCGTTACGAGCGCACCCCGAACCAGGGCATCGGCGCGGAGATGATGGCGACCAAGTGGGGATTGACCCGCACTCAGCTAGACCAGTTCTCGCTGGACTCCCATGAGAAAGCCGGCGCAGCGCAGGATTCCGGTGCCTTTGACGACCAGATTGTCGGCATCAAGGATCCGGAAGGCAACGTCGTTCTCTCCGACGAGGGCATCCGCCGCGGCACCACCTTGGAGAAGATGGCCCAACTGAAGCCCGCCTTCTCCGAAGACGGGGTGATTCATGCCGGCAACTCCTCGCAAATCTCCGATGGTTGCGGAGCGCTACTGTTCATGTCGGCGGAAAAAGCGAAATCTTTGGGACTCAAGCCCATTGCTCGCGTACACACCGCCTGCCTCGCGGGTGCTGACCCGGTGATGATGTTGTCGGCTCCGATTCCTGCTACTCAGAAGGCCTTGGCGCGCTCCGGGTTGAGCATCGACGACATTGGCGTATTCGAGGTTAATGAAGCGTTCGCACCGGTCCCGATGGCGTGGCTCAAGGAGATCGGCGCCGACGAACGCAAACTCAACCCCAACGGTGGCGCCATCGCGTTGGGCCACCCCCTCGGCGGTTCCGGTGCGCGGATCATGACGACCATGCTTTATCACATGCGGGACAACAACATTCGGTACGGGCTGCAGACCATGTGCGAAGGTGGCGGTCAGGCCAATGCCACGATTCTGGAACTGCTGTAGTGGCCGACACGGTGTCTGACGGTCCGGCTCCTCAAGGTTCGTCGTCGGACGAAGCCCCCGGGGCCCTCACTGAGCGCCGGGGAAACATCCTCGTCATCACCATCAACCGTCCCGAGGCCCGCAACGCCGTCAACTCGGCAGTCAGCGTGGGGGTCGGCGATGCCCTGCAGGAGGCGCAGGACACCGCCGATATCTGGGCGGTGGTGATCACCGGTGCCGGGGACAAATCGTTCTGCGCCGGAGCGGATTTGAAGGCGATTTCGCGTCGGGAGAACATCTTTCATCCCCAACACCCCGAATGGGGCTTCGCTGGATACGTCCAACACTTCATCGACAAGCCGACCATCGCCGCCGTCAACGGCACCGCCCTGGGCGGTGGTACCGAACTCGCCCTGGCCAGCGATCTCGTGGTGGCGCAGCAGAGTGCGAAGTTTGGCCTGCCCGAGGTTAAGCGTGGGCTGATCGCCGCGGCCGGCGGGGTTTTCCGGATTGTCGACCAGCTTCCGCGCAAGATCGCAATGCGACTGCTGGTCACCGGTGATCCGATCACCGCCGACGAAGCTCTGCGGTGGGGTCTGATCAACGAGACCGTCTCGGACGGCGAGTCGGTACTTGAGGCCGCGGTCGCGCTGGCCGAGCGGATCACCGTCAACGCGCCGCTGGCGGTTCAGGCCAGCAAGCGGGTGGCGGCCGGCGCTGATGCGGGCACCATCACTGCGGAAACCCTGGCCTGGGAGCGCTCCAACCGCGAGATGAAAGTCGTCTTCACCTCCGAGGACGCTATGGAGGGCCCGATGGCCTTCACCGAGAAGCGCCCGCCGGTGTGGAAGGCCCGTTGAGGCCTAGGCGGCAGGAGCATGCGGGGCCCCGACTAGGCCGCCGGGGCCACCGTTGTCGTGGGCGCGGCCACCGGGCTGGGCGCAGCTTCAGTTGTCGCCGGGGCCGCTGAGGTCGCTGCCGAGGCCGGTGCCTCGCTGGTCGGTGCTGCGAGGCCCGGTGCCTCGCTGGTCGGTGCTGCCGAGGTGGTCGCCTCGCTGGTCGGTGCCGCCGAGGTGGTCGCCGGGGTTGTCGTCTCGGTGCTCGTCGCTCCTGCTTCAGCCGCCGGCACCGGTGGCTCGAGAACGGCGTCGATCATGTAGATGTAGGCGCCGTTCGCCGCATACGCGCACGTCACCCGGTTGTCGTTGACCTTGATGTCGCCATCTTTCCCGGTCACGACGACCGGCCGGCCGTCCTGGGTCGGCATCGTGCCGGCCACGTTGGTGGGGCCCACGTTGCCCAGCACCATGTGGTAGAAGAGGACGGGCAGCAGCACCCGCGGGTCGGTCTTCAGCGTCTCGACGGTGGCCGGGTCCAGTGCGGCGAAGGCGGCATCCGTCGGTGCGAACACGATGTAGGGGCCGCCGTCGAGCACACTGACGATGTTGATGTCGGGGTTCAGCTTCGCTGATCGCGGCACTGAAGGTGCTCAGGTCCGGATTGTTGGCGATGGCCTGCGACGCGGTCTGTGCCGCCATGGCGGGGATCGACCCTGCGCCGGTGGGCACGGCCTTGCGGTAGGCGTCGCAGCCGGGGCCCTGCGGGTCGGGCACCTTCGTTGGCGTCGCCACCACGCTGGTCGCCGGGGCACGCTGGCTGTTGTGGGCGCAGCGGGGTCGACGGTGGCCGGGTCCGCGAATGCCTGTACTGCGGTGGGAATCGCGACGGCGATCGCGGCGATCGCCGCGACGACGCCAGGACTTGGTACGAGCGCTCACGTCAATTCTCCTGAATCGTTCGATCGTTCGCCTGTCGACTTGTGGAATCCCGTCGGCGATATCGATTGTGAATCGTAGTCGGAGACCGAGCCGTTACTCAAAACGGCGAAACGGTTCCCGAACCCCAGGTCGTACGGGGTTGTCGCTGGTCGATGTGGGCTGATCTCGCACTCGGCCTTACGATGAACGCCATGTCCGGACCGTTGTTTGTGACCGTCGCCGGGCACCGGCCACAGTGTGACCCGCAATCCTGGGTCGCGCCCACAGCAAGCCTGATCGGTCAGGTTCGGCTGGGCGCCCGGGTTGGCATCTGGTACTCCGCGACGCTGCGGGCCGAGGCCGAGTTGATCGACATCGGAGCCGGGTCCAATATCCAGGACGGCGTAACGGTGCATGTCGACCCGGGGTTTCCGGCTCGACTCGGCGCCGGCGTCAGCGTGGGCCACAACGCCGTCCTGCACGGTTGCACTATCGAGGACGGCGTGTTGATCGGGATGGGCGCGATCGTGCTCAACGGTGCGGTTATCGGCGCGGGTTCGCTGATCGCGGCAGTGACGCTGAAAAAATTCACCCTCGGCAATCAGGGCGACGCCAATCGCGCGCTGGAGATCGTCAAGGTCGGCGGCTATCGGGTCGAACTGACCGACACCGAAATTGCCCAAAACCGCCACAACGCGGCCGTCTACGAGCAGTTGATCGGGCTGCATCGAGACGCCGCGCAGGGCTGAATGAGCGACGTCAGCGTTGTGTCACCTATTCGACAGCTTGATTTCGTACGGTGATGGCCATGGGAGTCCCGACGCGTTCGCATGCCGGCGATCCAGACCCGAGCGCGCTATGACGGTGCCCGAGGAGATCCGGGCGGCCGCGACTGCCGTCGCCGAACCGCACAATGAAGGGCCGTCGGTGGTGCGTCGCCGCCGCCTCATCGTCGGCGTCGTGCTTCTTCTCGGCGCGGCTTTGCTCGGCTACTCGCTGAGAAGTAGGCCCGGCGATGAGTCCTTCTACGTGTCGGCCCTTTCGCTGGGCGCCGTGTGGCTGGCGGGCACCCTGCTATCCGGTCCGCTGCATCTGGGCAAGATCAATTGGCGTGGGCGCAACCAGCGTCCGGTGTTCACCGGCATCGCGATCGGTGTGCTGCTGGGCCTGATCTTCCTGGCCGGCGGACTGGTTGTTCGGGAGATCCCGCCGATCGCCGATCGGATCATCCGGGTGTTGGAGTACACCAATTACGGTCCGCTCTGGCTCATTGTCCTGATCGCGCTGGTCAATGCCGTCGCTGAAGAGTTGTTCTTTCGGGGCGCGCTCTACACCGCGTTGGGACGGTTTTATCCGGTCGTGATCTCGACGCTGCTCTACGCGGTGTCGACGTCGGCCAGTGGCAACCCCATGTTGGGTTTTGCCGCGCTGATCCTGGGGACGGTGTGCGCACTGGAACGCCGCGCCACCGGGGGGGTGCTGGCACCGGTGCTTACCCACCTGGTGTGGGGGTCGATCATGGTGCTCGCGTTGCCGCCGATCTTCGGTCTCTAGCTCAGTGGCGGCCGTCAGGCGTCGGTGAAATCCGCCGCCCGGCGCTCTTGGAAAGCCCGGGTGCCCTCCCTGAAGTCTCTGGACTGCAGCAGGATCAGCTGGCCGGCGGTCTCCCGGTCGATCGCGGCATCGAGTTCCGTCAGGGTCGCCGCGTTGATCGCCTGTTTGGTCTTGCGCAACGCGATAGCCGGCCCGGACATCAGGGTGTGAATCACTTCGGCCACCGCGGATTCCAGGTCATCGTGCGGGTAGACAGCACTGACCAGGCCGTACTCGAGGGCTTCTGCGGCGGTGATGCGTTCGGCCAGCAGTGCCATCCGCATCGCGCGGATCCGCCCGACCGCAGCGGCCACCAGTGCAGAGGCCCCACCGTCGGGCATCAGCCCGATCTTGGTGAAGGCCAGCAGGAAAAAAGCCTTCTCAGATGCGAGCACGACATCACAGGCCAGGGCCAGCGATACGCCAACACCGGCGGCCGGCCCCCCGACGACGGCCACCACCGGTTTGGGCAGGTCCGCGATTGAACGTATTACGCGGTTGGCTTCGGCGAGCAAGGGATCGACCGTCGGTGAAATCGTCGCGGCCGCTTGGTCTTCCGCGCTGATCCCCGCGCCTGAGCTGAACCCGCGTCCGGCCCCGCTGAGTCGAACCACTCTCACCCGCGGATCGTTGGCCGCATGGTCGAGTGTGTCGGCGACCGTCTTGAGCATGGCCTCGGTCAGTGAATTGAGACTGTCGGGGCGGTTGAAAGTCACCGACAACACGCCGCCGTCCAGTGCCACAGTCAGGTCGGGGATGCCCGTGTAATTCATGCCTGCAATTTAGACCCGTTGTGTCCCCATGGTGCGGGCGCGGTACAAAGAGGGTGCTGCACCGACGAAGGGCGGACAAACTATGGCGGGACCACTGACGGGCTTGCGAGTAGTCGAACTGGCCGGGATCGGCCCTGGACCCCACGCGGCCATGATCCTTGGCGATCTCGGCGCCGATGTGGTGCGGGTCGAACGCCCGAGTACGCCACCGAAGACCGGTCCCAGTCGGGACTACTCCCTGCGCAACCGGCGTTCGGTGGCGGCCGATCTGAAGAGCCCGGAGGGCCGCGACCTGGTCCTGGGCCTGATTTGTAAGGCCGACGTTCTCATCGAGGGGTTTCGCCCCGGGGTCACCGAACGGCTGGGACTGGGCCCGCAGGACTGTGCGGAGGTCAACGGCCGGCTGATTTACGCGCGGATGACCGGCTGGGGTCAGACTGGTCCGCGCAGCCAGCGGTCCGGCCACGACATCAACTACATCTCGCTCAACGGCGTGCTGCATGCCATCGGTCGGGCCGGGGAGCGTCCGGTGCCACCGTTGAACCTCGTCGGCGACTTTGGTGGGGGCTCGATGTTTCTGCTCGTCGGTATCCTCTCGGCGCTATGGGAACGGGAGCGCTCGGGCCAAGGCCAGGTGATCGACGCCGCGATGGTGGACGGCTCCAGCGTGTTGGCGCAGATGATTTACGCGTTCCGGCACACCGGGCTGTGGAGTGACGTGCGCGGTGCAAATATGCTCGACACCGGCGCGCCCTACTACGACACCTACGAATGCTCCGATGGCCGCTATGTCGCCGTGGGCTCGATTGAACCGCAGTTTTTTGCCGAAATGCTCGAGAAACTCGGTCTGGATCCGGCTGGATTGCCCGGCCAGAACGACGTGGCACGCTGGCCGGAACTGCGGACGGTGTTCACCGAGACCTTCGCCGCCCACGACCGGGACCACTGGGCGAGGGTCTTCGCCGACAGCGACGCATGCGTGACGCCGGTGCTGTCCTTCGCCGAGATCGACACCGAACCGCACAACACCGAACGGGGAACCTTCTACACCGAGGCGGGTGCCGTCATGCCGGCTCCGGCGCCGCGGTTTTCCCGCACCGCGCCGGACAAGCCGACGGCGCCGGGGGTTCCGGGTGCCGACACCGAAGCGGTTCTGCGGGACTGGGTATAGTCCCCAACCAACCAGTAGGTCGAGGTATCGAAGGGAACGCAATTCGTGGAGATCAAGGACGCGGTAGCGGTCGTCACCGGTGGAGCCTCTGGGCTGGGCCTGGCTACCGCCAGGGCCCTGTTGGATTCCGGCGCCAAGGTGGTCATCCTGGACCTACCCAGTTCCAAGGGCGAAGACGTCGCCGGGGAATTGAACTCGGCGTTCGGCGACCGGGTCCGGTTCGCGGCCGCGGACGTCACCGACGAGGACGCGGTGGCCGCCGCGTTCGACATCGCCGAGTCGATGGGCCCGGTGCGCATCGTGGTCAACTGCGCCGGCACCGGCGATGCCATTCGAGTGCTGGGTAAAGGTGGGGTGTACCCGCTCAAGAAATTCGCCCGGATCGTCAACATCAACCTGGTCGGGACCTTCAACGTGTTGCGGCTGGGCGCCGAACGGATGGCCAATACCGACCTGGTGGGCGAAGAACGCGGCGTCATCATCAACACCGCGTCAGTGGCCGCCTTCGACGGCCAAATCGGACCGCCTACTCAGACCTTGAGAACCGTTCACACGCGTTTGCGGCTCTTGCCCGTGACCTGGCCGGTAAACAGATCCGCGTGATGACCATCGCGCCGGGCCTGTTCGACACACCCCTGCTGGCGGGCTTGCCGGAGCCGGCCAAGGCATCTCTGGGCGCACAGGTGCCGCATCCCTCGCGGCTTGGCAATCCGGCTGAGTACGGTGCGCTCGCGGTGCACATCGTCGAAAACTCAATGCTCAACGGTGAGGTGATCCGCCTCGACGGCGCGATCAGGATGGCGCCGCGCTGATGGCACTGATCACGAAGTTCACTGAGGTCTTCGATATCGAGCACCCGATTGCCCAGGGGGGAATGCAGTGGGTCGGACGTGCGGAGCTGGTTGCGGCGGTAGCGAATTCGGGAGCACTCGGCTTCCTCACCGCGCTGACTCAGCCGACGCCGATGGATCTGGCCAATGAGATCGCCAAGACTCGCGACCTCACCGACAAGCCGTTCGGCGTCAACTTGACGATCCTGCCCGCGATCAACCCGCCACCGTATGACGAGTACCGGCAAGTCATCGTCGACGCCGGTATCAAGATCGTTGAAACCGCTGGATCCAATCCGGCTCCGCATCTGCCGATCTTTCATGACAACGGCATCAAGGTGCTGCACAAGTGCACCTCGGTGCGCCACGGTGTCAAAGCGCAGAGCCTCGGTGTGGACGGCATCAGCATCGACGGCTTCGAGTGTGCGGGCCATCCCGGTGAGGACGATATTCCCGGCCTGGTTCTCATCCCGGCAGCGGCGAGGGAGATCGAGATTCCGATGATCGCCTCCGGCGGCTTCGGTGACGCCCGCGGTCTGGTGGCTGCACTGGCACTGGGTGCCGACGGCGTGAACATGGGCACTCGGTTCATGTGCACTGTCGAATCGTGCATCCACGACAATGTCAAACAGGCCATCGTCGACGGCGACGAGCGCGGCACCGAGTTGATCTTCCGTAGTCTGCACAACACCGCGAGGGTGGCGAGCAACACGGTGTCTCGCGAGGTGGTGGAAGTCCTGCAGAACGGGGGACAGTTCGACCAGGTCAAGGACCTGGTGGCCGGATCACGCGGTCGGCGGGTGTTCGACGAGGGCGACCTGGAGGCCGGTATCTGGTCGGTCGGCACTGTGATGGGCTTGATCCACGATGTGCCGACCTGCGGTGACCTGGTCAGCCGGATGGTCACTGAGGCCGAGGCGATCATCACCGGCCGACTCGGCGGCATGGTCATGGTGCAAGCCGGAGTCTGACCAGCGTTCAGACACGAAAATGCCCACCTGAAATCAGGTGGGCACTGCGTATACACAGGGGCCGCGCGACACAGCGTTGAACCGTGTCAGACCATCGGAGCCGAAACCGACTGAGCGGGTCCTTCAGCTGGCGTTGGCCAGCGGCGGAACGTCCTCAAACTGCTCGGAGGTGTCACCCTCCACGAGGAAGTCGCCGTGGTAAAGAGCTTCGAAGTCAACTTTGATGACGTCGGCACTGGTGTCGTCGATCCACATACTTCAGGACTGTATTGGTAACTATTAAGAAATTATTGAGTTACGGTTCGGAAAATGGTGGCAATTCTTACCGACGGGTAACCGCGGTACTCGCGGGTTGACCGTCCGGTTCCTCCCCAACCACACTGTGGGGGACCACGAGTTAGCTGGCTGAGGGGAGGTAGCGGCACTGTGCTGCACCGAATAGCCAAGGGCGCCCTTCGCTCGCCCCGACGGATCCTGGCCGTCGCCGCTCTGCTGACGGTGTTCACCGCGGTGTTCGGAATCCCGGTGGCGAATCACCTCTCGGCAGGCGGATTCCAGGATCCGGGGTCCGAATCCGCGACGGCCGCACGTCTGCTGACTGAGAAATTCGGTCAAAGCGATCAGCAGTTGCTCATCACGGTCACCGACCCGACCGGCGCAGACAGCGATCGGGCCCGCTCCGCCGGCACCGACATCGTCGCGGTTCTGGGTGGCTCTCCCAACGTGCTCGGGGTGACCTCCCCGTGGACCTCGCCGGCCGCGGCGGCCAGTGAACTGTTCAGCACCGACGGCAAGACCGGCCTGGTCGTTGCCACCCTCGCCGGCGGGGAGGAGAAGGCTCAGGAATACGCGGCCGGCCTTGCCGAGGAGGTGACCGACGCTCGGGATGGACTGACTATCCGGGCCGGCGGCGTGGCGATGATCTACGAGCAGATCAATCAGCAGACAAAACGGGACCTGCTTTTGATGGAGTTGATCGCGGTACCGCTGAGCTTCGTGGTGCTGGTGTGGGTCTTCGGAGGCCTTATCGCCGCGGCTCTGCCGATGATGGTCGGGGTGATGGCGATCCTCGGGGCGATGTCAGTGCTGCGGTTGATCACCGGATTCACCGAGGTGTCGATCTTCGCGCTGAACATCACCACCGCGCTGGGTCTGGCGCTGGCGATCGACTACACCCTGCTCATCCTCAGTCGTTACCGCGATGAGATCGCCGACGGTGCTACGCCGGCGGCCGCACTGATTCGCACTATGAGTACCGCTGGGCGCACTGTGCTGTTTTCCGCCGTGACGGTAGCGCTGTCACTTGCCGCGCTGATGCTGTTTCCCATGTACTTCCTGAAGTCCTTCGCCTACTCCGGAATTGCGACGGTGGCGTTTGCGGCCGGGGCTGCTGTTCTCGTTACCCCGGCGGCGATCGTTGTGCTCGGTGAACGGCTGGACTCCTTCGATATCCGGCGGCTGCTGCGCCGAATGCTGGGCCGGCCCGAACCGGCGGCGAAACCGGTGGAGCGTCAATTTTGGTATCGCTCTACCAAATTCGTGATGCGCCGTTCCATCCCGGTCGGCACCGTCATCGTCGCGTTCCTGATTCTTCTGGGCGTACCGTTCCTGCATATCGAGTTCGGCAACCCCGACGATCGGGTACTGCCCAAGAGTGCCTCGGCCCATCAGGTGGGCGACCAGTTGCGAAATGATTTCGCGAGCGATTTCAGCACCGGGGTGAGCGTTGTGATCCCCGAGGCGACCGACGCGGCAGTCCTCGAGTTGGACCGCTACGGCGCGGACCTTTCGCTGGTTCCGGGTGTGTCGCTGGTCTCTGCCCCGAGTGCGACCTTCGTCGGCGGAATCAACGTCGGGCCGCCCTCGGCACCCGCCGGGATCGCTGAGGGCAGCGCTTATCTGTCGGTCCGAAGTACCGCCGCACTGTTCTCGGAGGAGTCGAAGATCCAACTTCAACGCTTGCACGCGGTCCCGCAACCGGCCGGCCAGGCGGTGCTGTTCGCCGGCGGCGCCCAGGTCAACCGGGACAGCGTGGCGGCCATTACCTCCCGGTTGCCGCTGGTACTCGGGCTGATCGGCGTGATCACTCTGGTGCTGTTGTTCCTCCTCACCGGGAGTGTGATCCTGCCGTTCAAGGCCATTGTCCTGAATTTGCTGTCGCTGTCCGCCGCGTTCGGAGCGCTGGTATGGATCTTCCAGGAGGGCCACCTCGGCGCGCTGGGGACGACGCCCACCGGGACGATCGAAGCCAACATGCCCGTCCTGCTGTTCTGCGTGGCATTCGGTCTGTCGATGGATTACGAGGTCTTCCTGCTCGCCCGGATCCGGGAATATTGGCTGCAGTCGGGTGGTACCCGGGCCGACAGTGACGAGGCCGTCGCACTTGGCTTGGCACGGACCGGACGAGTGGTAACCGCGGCGGCCCTGATCATGTCGATCGCATTCGCCGCCCTGATCACCGCCCAGGTAGCGTTCATGCGAATCTTCGGACTGGGCCTGACTCTGGCAGTGCTGGTCGACGCAACCCTGGTCCGGATGGCCCTGCTGCCGTCGTTCATGCGTCTGATGGGCCGCTGGAACTGGTGGGCACCGGCCCCGTTGGCCCGGTTGCACGAACGCATCGGTATCAGCGAGGAACCGCCTGAACGGGTGCGCGACGGCGGGCGCCACCGCGCCTCGGTGGGGGCCCGCGGCGAGGACTGAATCGCTGGCTAGGGTCACTACAATGACGTCCAAGACATTGCAACACCCGTTCTTCGCGCGGATGTGGACGGTGATGTCCGCCCACGAGACGCCGCTGTTGCGTCGGCTACGGGGAGAGAATCTGGCCGGATTGTCTGGCCGGGTGTTGGAAGTCGGCGCGGGAACCGGCACTAACTTTGCCTACTACCCCGACACCGTGTCGGAGGTGATTGCGTTGGAACCCGAGACCATGTTGGCGCCCAAGGCCCGAGAGGCGGCTGGCGGGGTTGCGGTACCGGTGACCGTCATCGAGTCGACCGTCGAAACCATGCCCACCTCCGAACCGTTCGACGCCGTGGTCTGCTCCCTGGTGTTGTGCTCGGTCGATGATCCCGACGGCGTTCTGCGCCAACTGAATTCGCTACTGAAGGGTGGCGGCGAGTTGCGCTTCTTCGAACACGTCGCCAGCTCGGGTTGGCGCGGTGGAGTGCAACGGCTGGCGGATATCACCGTCTGGCCGCGGATCGCCGGTAATTGCCATACCCATCGTCAGACCGAACGGGCCATCCGCGGAGCGGGTTTCAACATCGAGGCGGTGCGGCACGTGTGGACTTTTCCGTCCTGGGCGCCGTTTCCGGTCTCCGAGATCGCCCTTGGCCGGGCGGTCAAGAACATCTCGGATATGCGCGCTTAGGCAATTGAGCTATTTGCCTAAACAGCGGAGCCGGCAGCGTCATCAAGCAGAGCCGGCAGCCGTTGTATCAGTCCGGGCAGCGCCGCCGTGGCCGTGTCGCGGATCGTCACGGTAGCGGTGGCCGACAGCGGTGTCGGCGCAGGATTGACCTCCACCACCACTGTGCCCCGCGCCAGCGCATACTCCGGAAGTCCCGCGGCCGGGTAGACGATTCCGGACGTGCCCACGACCACCACAACATCGGCGTCGGCGACCGCTTTCACCGCGGCCTGCCAGGGCTCGTCGGGCAACGGCTCATGAACCGGGCGATCCCCGGCCGGATCAATCCGCCGCACACTCGCAGTTCGGTGGCATCTTCTCGAGTTCGGGCTTCAGGCATGTCGGGCAGCGGTTGGTGATAACGCGAGCCACAGGTGTCGCACCAGAACTCGAAAAGGCTGCCGTGCAGGTGGTGCACGATCCGGCTGCCGGCCCGCTCATGAAGGTCGTCGACGTTCTGGGTGATCACGGTGACCTCGGCGAAGTCCTGCCAGTCCGCCACTGCCCGATGGCCGTCATTGGCCGTGACCTGCCCGACCAGGTGGTGGCGCCACAGGTACCAGGCCCACACCCGCTCGGGGTGGCTCTGCCATCCCTCGGTGCTGGACAACTCGTAGGGGTTGTACCTGGACCACAGGCCGGTTTCGTCGTCGCGGAACGTCGGCACCCCGCTTTCGGCGGAGATCCCCGCCCCACTGAACACCGCGATACGCACCCCCACAAGATAGCGGCGCCACCGGGTTCACCGGCAATACTGGGTCACGTGGCGGAACCGGCGCAGTTTTTGCGGATCGACGGCACATCATCGGTGCCGCTGTTCGATCAGTTGCGGATCGCGGTGATCGAGCGGTTCGCGACGGCAGGCTGGCGGCTGGCGCCCGACGCCGACAGTGCGGGTGCTGGCCGCCGAACTTGGGCTAGCCACCAACACCGTAGCTCGCGCCTACCGTGAACTGGAGGGCGCCGGTGTCGTCGAAACCCGGCGCAGATTCGGTACATTCGTCGCCCGCTCCGACCCCTGAATGCTGCTATGGCTGCGTCAGGCGCGAACACGCTGAGACGGCCCGCCGACTGGGCCTCGGCAAGGCGGAGGCGCTGCGCTACCTGGACGCCGAGTTGGGCTGAAACCGTCTTGGGCACCGCAGAATTCGAGCGTTCGGTATCAGCCGAACTCGAGGAGCGCGTAGACACCCCGGAACGGTTTCATCGGCCCGAAACGCCAGAACGCCGGGAATACCCGGCTGAAGATGAAGCCCCTTCCGGCGGGCATGGGAACATCGCGGACGGCCTTGAGCCCCGGGATTTTCCCCACCAGTGCCGACAGTTGATTGATGGAGAGGCTGAAGGGCATCGGCGGCACCCGGTAGTGCCTGGACGCCCGAATGCCCTTGGGAGCGACTTTCTTGATGAGCGTGGGGGGCAGGTCGAAGAACATCTGGCCACCGGGAAAACGTTTGGCGCACGCGGTGATCAGACTCATCGATTGTTCGGGCTGCAGGTACATCAGCAGTCCCTCTGCGGTGATGAAGACCCCCTCGGAAGAATCGATCCGGTCCATCCAGCTGTAGTCCAGAGCGGACTGGCCGAGGTTGGTGATCGCAGGGGATTGCGGCAACAATTGCGTGCGCAACTCGATCACCGGCGGCAGGTCCACCGATACCCAGCGGAACTGCGGGTTTCCGATGGCTTTTTCCAGTCTCCAGAAGCTGGTCTGAAATCCCTCGGCGAGAGCCACGACGGTGGCCCTCGGGTGTGCGCGCAGATAGGCGATGGCGCAGCTGTCGACCGCTAGCGAGCGCAGTGCCATCTCCTGGCCGCGGCGGCCGAATCGGTCGAAGTCGACGTCGAAGGAGTCCCGGAGTTGGATCGCCATGGGGTCGTGCAGGATCGCGTCGGGCAGGCCCGCCTGATGGGCACGGCCGTTGAGGGTCAGCAGGGCGGTCTCGGAGACGCCGGTGATCATGGCGGCGCTGACCTTGGCGGGTCGGTTCACCACTGAAAGCCTACCGTCGGCCTTGGACAGTAGGTCCTGGGCCGTCACTCGGCAGTAGAATCGGCAGTCGTGACTCGGCATGTGTTTGATGAGAAACTCCTCGCGGTGATCACCGGCAATTCGCTGGGGATTCTCGCGACGATCAAGCGCGACGGCCGTCCGCAGCTGTCCCTGGTGGCCTATCACTTCGATCCGCGCGTGCTGAGCATCGAGGCATCGGTCACCGAAACGCGGGCCAAGACCCGCAATCTGCGCCGCGATCCGCGAGCGTCGCTGATGGTCAACTCGGAGGATGGGTGGTCCTACGCAGTTGCGGAGGGCGACGCTGTCCTGAGCCCGTGCGCTGCCGAATCCGGCGACGACACCGTTGAGTCATTGATCACCCTCTACCGCAGCATCGCCGGCGAGCACCCGGACTGGGACGAATTCCGACGGGCGATGGTCGTCGAACGGCGGGTTTTGTTGCGACTGCCGATAAGCCATCTCTACGGCATGCCGCCGGGCGTGCGCTGAAACACTTCCGCCCTACGCGTCTGGGTTACGCTGCCAACATGGCCGAACCAGAGTCTGATTCGAGCGACGAGACCAAGCGCAAGTTCCGGGAGGCGCTGGAACGTAAGAAAGCCAAATCCGCCGGCGGTGCCGACCACAAGCAAGCGGGCGGCAAGCAGTCCCGGGTGCACGGTCCGGTGGAGAACCGCCGCGAGTTCCGGCGCAAGAGCGGCTGACCTGATCAGTGGTGGGTGGCCTTCTCGGCCCCGACACCGGTCAGCGAGCGCACCTCCATCTCGGCGTTGAGTTCCGGGTCGCCGCTGTCGGTCGACGTCAGCGTCCCGATGATGTGCCTACACTGGCACCATGGCGCGACTGCAACTCACTTCGGATGCCAACGCCGACGCGCTGCTATCCGAAGATCCATTCGCCCTGCTGGTCGGCATGTTGCTCGACCAGCAAATCGCGATGGAAGTCGCTTTTGCCGGACCACGCAAAATCGCCGACCGCCTTGGGGGCCTAGACGCGCGTCTGATCGCCGAGGCCGATCCGGAGGCGTTCGCCGCCCTCTGCGCGCAAACCCCTGCGGTACATCGTTTCCCGGCTTCGATGGCCAAGCGGATCCAGGAGTTGGCCCGCGCGATCGTCGGCGGTTACGACGGCGACGCCGCTGCGGTGTGGAACAGCGGCGACCCCGACGCGGCCGAGGTGCTGCGTCGACTCAAGGCGTTGCCTGGCTTCGGCGAGCAGAAGGCCAGGATTTTCCTGGCTCTGCTGGGCAAGCAGTACGGGGTCACCGCGGGGCTGGCGGGCGGCGGCCGGCGACTATGGCAGGGCCGGCACTCGCATGTCGATCGCCGACGTGGTCGATATGGAGTCATTGGACCAGGTTCGGGCGTACAAAAAGAAGATGAAGGCGGCCAAGGCTGCTGCAGAGAAGACCTGAGGAACGGGAGACCAGCGGTGAAGACCCATCTGAACTGCCCCTGTGGCGAAGCGATCCGCGGCCAGGACGAAGACGAGCTCGTCGAGCTTGCCCTGGCGCACCTGGCAGAGGCACACCCCGGCATGGAGTACGAGCGGGAACACATTTTGTTCATGGCCTACTAGCCGCATCCGGCTGGCTGGGAGACCGGTCACGGTACGACGGAAGATCCGATCGTCGGCATGAAAGTGCACTGCTCATCCAACGTGGTGACCTGCCCGAAGATCGTGGAAATGATGCTGCCCGACCCGGTGTCGACGATGGCGGTCAGCGTGGTGGGACCCTCGGCGTTGATTTCAGGGTTGGGTTTGAGCGTCGCGCTGCCCGAACGCCCGCTCGTGAGGTTGACCCAGGTGACGTTGAGCGGCAACTTCTGCTCGGCCGCGGGCGCCGGAGTACCGACCGCGGTGAACACGTAGGCAGTCTGGCCTGCGCCCGGCCCGGGCGTCGGGATTTTCGCCGGACCGGCCACCGACAGCGCTCGCGATGACGTTGCCGCCGTCCTTGAGGCAGCCGCTGCTGATCGAGGGTACATGAAGTCCTGGGTGGGCGGACTGCTCGGGTCGAAGGTGGTTGTTCCTGCCGGCGCCGCCGCTGGGACGGGCACCGGGGCGGGCGCCGGTCCTGGGACCGGAACGGCGGCGGCCAGTGCGATCGGGGCGGCAGGAGCGATGGTCTGTGCCACCTCGGGCGTCGCCTCCGTGACGGGTCCTACTTCGGGCGTCGCCTCCGAGACGGGTCCGGCCGCGTGGGCAGGATCTATCCCACTGGGCAGATGCGCGTCGGTTCCGGGAATCGCGCCCGCGGCGGGCACGTGTTGCTGCAGCGGGATCGGACCGTTCCCAGGTCCGGGCGTGAACAGCGGAGTCGTGCCATGCGGGAGACCGGCCGCGGATGGCTGGGCCACCATGGCCGACGGAAGTCCGTCAGGCCCGCCGCACCGCCATTCTGGACGAACCGGGTAACCGCCTCGGCCAACGCCGCCGAACCCTCCGGCGTGGCGGCGTTGCCCGCCAACTGAGAGGCCGCGGCCAGGAGCAACTGCTGCGCGGACGACGGCGTGGCGGCAGCCTGCTGAATGACCGGGCTGAGGTTCTGCACCGCCGCCAGGCCCGGAAGTTGAGCCGGATCCAGGGGGTTGGTCGGGTCAGCCGCCGCAGTGGGACACAGCACCACGGCGGTCATGGCGAACGCGGTGGCCGTCAGGCCGGTGGCCAGTTTCGCGATGTGCAGCACGGGTGCTCCCAGTCAGAGTTTGTCGGGGGATTTATCGGGGGATTTTTTGCAGGGATTGGCAGCCGGGGCGAATTCCGGTCAGGGCAGAGCGGACAACAGAGGCAGCGGATTGAGCACCCCGGCCGGCGGAACCGATGGGATCGGGGCGATGGCGCCAGCGGGCGGCGCGATCACCGGAGCGGGCGAAAGCGGGAACGGCAGGTTCGCCGGGGCCAGGTTGACCAGGCTGCCCGGGATACCGATCTGGTTCAGCAGCGGCAGGAAGTCAGCTATCGGATTGGCGGCGCCGCCACCGGAGCCGCCACTGGAGCGACCCCGGCGATGCCCGGCCCCATGTCGATGGGGGAGATGGGCAGTGTTGATCCGGCCGGCGGGGCGCCCACCATCGTTGAGGCCCCGTTCAGAGCGGTCGCGGCCGTCTGCAACACCGCGCCGATGCCGGCCGGGTTGGTGGCGAACTGCTGAATCATGTTCAACGCGGGCAGATCCGGGATGACCGGTGGAGTAACCGGGTCGGCTGCCGCGGCGGGGCTTAGCGTGATCGCTGCTGAGCAGAGCCCGGCACCTGCAAACGCATTGGCGGCGAACAGCTTCGTGAAACGTGACATGAGATCCCACTTCCTTGGTTGCAAGTCCTTAGAACCCGAAGGTAGACAGTTGCAGGAGTTACTCAAGTGACACGTGTGGCATTTACTTAACCGTTATGGGAGCGATGCGCGACCGACGTCCGGGAGCCCACGGCAAGCGCCGCTAAAGTCGCGTCAATGTCGACCCGGCTGATGTCGCCGCTCGCCTGGCTGGCGCCGGTCGTGCTGACGCTCAGCGTGGCCGCCAGGTTGGCCTGGACGTATCTGCTGCCCCATGGCGCGAACTTCGTCGACCTGCACGTCTACCTCGGCGGTGCGGCAACCCTTGATAAACCGGGAACGCTGTACTCCTACGTCTACGGCGACCAGACGCCGGATTTTCCGCTGCCCTTCACCTACCCCGCGTTCGCGGCGCTGCTGTTCTATCCGCTGAGCCGACTGCCCTTCGAGCCGGTGGCTTTGTGCTGGCAACTCGCAACCATTGCCGGCCTCTACGGGGTGGTTCGGTTCAGTCAGCTTCTGCTCGCGGAAAGCTGCGAGGGTGGCCATCGGATGGCGATGCTCTGGACGGCCGTCGCGATCTGGACCGAACCGCTGCGCAGCACCATCGACTACGGGCAGATCAATGTGTTTCTGGTGCTCGCGATGCTGTGGGCGGCCTACAGCACCCGGTGGTGGCTATCGGGTCTACTGGTCGGCCTTGCCGCCGGCGTGAAACTGACGCCGGCGATCACGGGTCTTTACCTCGTCGGCGTACGGCGCTGGAGCGCAGCGCTATTCGCTGCCGTAGTCTTCGCCGGCACGGTCGCGTTGTCGATTGCGCTCATCGGCGAACAGGCTCGCTACTACTTCACCGATCTGTTGGGAGATGCCGGCCGCGTCGGCCCGATCGCGACGTCGTCCAATCAGTCTTGGCGCGGCGGAATCTCTCGCATCCTGGGCTATGACGCGGGCTACGGACCGCTGGTGCTGGTGGCGGTCGCCGTCACTGCCGTGCTTGTTGTGTTGGCATGGCACGCATTGGGCACCACCGTCGCCCGTGACCGACTTGGTTCGCTATTGGTGGTCCAGTTGTTCGGGCTGCTCATCTCGCCGATTTCCTGGACCCATCACTGGATCTGGCTGGTGCCCCTGATGATCTGGTTGCTCAACGGCCCCTGGCGGCCCGACCGGGGCCCGGGTGCTGGGCTGGGGTTGGTTGGCGCTGACCCTCGTCGGAGTGCCGTGGCTGCTCAGTTTTTCCCAGCCGAGCATCTGGGAGATCGGCCGACCCTGGTACCTGGCCTGGTCGGGCTTGGTTTACATCGTCGCGACGTTAATCACCCTGGGCTGGATCGCGGTCACTGGTCGGGGAGGGTCCGATCGATTTCGCCGGCCAGTGCGACATCCTGCTCTGTGATGCCGCCCTGGGAATGCGTGACGAGCACGAAGGTGACCGTGCGCCAGCGAATGTCGATGTCCGGATGATGGTCTGCCCGTTCTGCAAGATCGGCGACCCGGCGAACGCCCTCGATGGCGTCGGGAAAGGTGGGAAAGGTGACCGATCGGCGTAGCGCGTTATCGAGGCGCTGCCAGCCGTTTAAGGCCGCGGCAGCGGCATCGACTTCGTCATCGCTGAGCACGGACATAGTCCAAGCGTATACCGTCATGTGACATGCAGATCGTGGTCGCCGGGGCGCTGATCCTCGACCGGACCCTACTGGTCGCGCAGCGGCAGCGGCCTCCCGAGTTGGCCGGGTTGTGGGAACTACCGGGTGGAAAAGTGGCGCCGGGGGAGACCGAAGCCGAGGCCCTGATTCGGGAACTTCGCGAGGAACTCGGCGTCGAGGTGGTGGTGGGTGAGCGGATCGGCACCGATGTTGCGATCGGCGATGAGCTGACGCTGCGGGCCTACCTGGTGACCCAGACCGGCGGCACGCTGGTGGCCAACGACCACCGGGCGTTGAACTGGGTCGGTGCGGCCGCGATGGCCGACCTGGCCTGGGTGCCCGCCGACCGGGCCTGGCTACCGGCATTGCGCGGCCGTCTCACCCGCTGATCAGCTCACACGTTTTCGCGAACCGGCCCTCACACTGCGACAATCACCGGCGTGACTAGCCCGGAGTTTCGGCACGATTTTCGAAACGTGGCCATTGTGGCCCACGTCGACCACGGCAAGACCACCCTCGTCGATGCGATGCTGCGGCAGTCCGGGGCTCTGAGTCACCGCGGCGACGACACCGTCGAACGGCTGATGGACTCCGGTGACCTGGAGAAGGAAAAGGGCATCACCATCTTGGCCAAGAACACTGCTGTGCACCGTCGTCATCCCGACGGCAGCATGACGGTCATCAACGTCATCGACACCCCGGGGCACGCCGATTTCGGCGGCGAGGTGGAGCGCGGGCTGTCCATGGTCGACGGGGTGTTACTGCTCGTCGATGCCTCGGAGGGCCCGCTGCCGCAGACCCGCTTCGTGTTGCGCAAGGCACTCAGCGCACACCTGCCGGTGATTCTTGTAGTCAACAAGACCGATCGGCCCGACGCCCGCATCGCGGAGGTGGTCGAGGAAAGCCACGACCTGCTACTCGACGTCGCCTCCGACCTCGACGCCGAGGCGCAGGCGGCAGCCGAACGCGCACTCGGCCTGCCCACCCTGTTCGCCTCCGGGCGCGCAGGGGTGGCCAGCACCGTCCAGCCGGAAAACGGCCAGAATCCACCGGGGGACAACCTCGACCCACTGTTCGACGTGTTGTTCGAGCACATCCCGCCACCGAAGGGTGACCCCGAGGCACCGCTTCAGGCACTGGTCACCAACCTCGACGCATCAGCCTTCCTGGGCCGTCTAGCGCTGATCCGCATCTACAAGGGAAAAATTCGCAAGGGTCAGCAGGTCGCCTGGATGCGGGAGGTCGACGGGTTACCCGTGATCGCCGGAGCCAAGATCACCGAACTCCTGACCACCGTCGGCGTTGAACGCTCACCCACCGAGGAGGCCGTCGCCGGGGACATCGTCGCCGTCGCTGGCATGCCCGAGATCATGATCGGTGACACCCTCGCCGATCCCGACCACGCCCACGCGCTGCCGCGGATCACCGTTGATGAGCCGGCGATCTCGGTGACGATCGGTACCAACTCCTCGCCACTGGCCGGCAGGGTGTCCGGCCACAAGTTGACCGCACGCATGGTCAAGTCCCGCCTGGACACCGAACTCGTCGGCAATGTCTCGATTCGCGTTGTTGATATCGGCCGACCGGATGCCTGGGAGGTACAGGGCCGCGGCGAACTGGCGCTGGCCGTGTTGGTCGAGCAGATGCGTCGGGAGGGCTTCGAATTGACTGTCGGCAAACCCCAGGTGGTCACCCGGACTATTGGTGGAAAGCTGCATGAGCCGTTCGAGGCGATGACCATCGACTGCCCCGAGGAGTTCGTCGGTGCGGTCACCCAGTTGATGGCCGCCCGTAAGGGCCGCATGGAGGAAATGGCCAACCACGCCGCCGGGTGGGTGCGGATGGACTTCATCGTCCCAAGCCGCGGGCTCATCGGCTTCCGAACCGACTTCCTGACGCTGACCCGGGGCACCGGCATCGCCAATGCGGTGTTCGACGGCTACCGGCCGTGGGCCGGTGAGATTCGGGCGCGGCACACCGGGTCGCTGGTCAGTGACCGGACCGGCGCGGTCACGCCGTTCGCGATGATTCAGCTGTCCGACCGCGGGCAGTTCTTCGTCGAGCCCGGCGACGACACCTACGAGGGCCAGGTGGTGGGCATCAATCCGCGTGCCGAGGATCTCGACGTCAACGTCACCCGGGAGAAGAAGCTGACCAACATGCGGCAGTCGACCTCTGACGTCATGGAAACCCTTGCTCGTCCCCTTGAACTCGGCCTCGAGCAGGCCATGGAGTTCTGCGCTGAGGACGAGTGCGTCGAGGTCACGCCCGAGATCGTGCGAGTGCGAAAAGCCGAGTTGGACGCCACCCGTCGGGCGCGCAACCGATCCCGGGCCAAAGCGCAGAAAGCGTGACGAGGCCGACCGACGGTCGGTCGATACGCTGAGAAGCGTGCCGAGGAGACCGCGCAGGCCGCGCACCGCGGGCGCAGTGCCGGCGGTGGCGCTGATTTGGTTGACCGTCGTCGCCTGCACCGTCGACGCGCCGCCGGCCCCGCAGAGCACTGAAAGCGCTGAAGCCGTTGTGCCGGCCCCCAAGGCCGCCCCGATCATCGTGGCGATCGACTCCATCGGCGCCGGCTTCAATCCGCACCTGCTCTCGGATCAGTCGCCGGTCAACGCCGCCGTCAGCGCGCTGGTGTTCCCCAGTTCGTTCCGACCGGTGCCCGACCCGGCCACCCCCACCGGATCGCGGTGGGAGATGGATCCGGCCCTGCTGGTGGCGGCCCGGGTGACGAGCACCCGCCCGTTCACGATTACCTACGAGATACAACCGGAGGCGGCGTGGACCGACAACGCCCCGATCGCGGCCGACGATTTCTGGTACCAGTGGCGCCAGATGGTCTCCCAACCCGGCGTCGTGGATCCGGCCGGCTACGACCTGATCACCGGTGTGCGATCGGCCGATGGCGGCAAGACCGCCATCGCCACGTTCTCCCAGCCCTACCCGGCCTGGCGGGAATTGTTCAACAACCTGTTACCGGCCCATATCGTCAAAGATGTACCCGGCGGCTTTGCGGCCGGGTTGGCGCGGGCGGTACAGGTGACCGGCGGCCAGTTCCGAGTCGAAACGATCGACCCCCAGCGCGACGAGATCCTGCTGGCCCGCAACGACCGGTTCTGGGGACCCCCGGCCACCCCCGACCAGATCCTCTTCCGACGGGCCGGCGCACCGTCAGCGTTGGCGGATTCGATCCGCAACGGCGACACCCAGGTGGCGCAGGTACGGCGGGGCCGCCGCCTTCGCTCAGCTTGCAGCAATCCCGGAGGTGCGGACCGCCCGGGTGATCACGCCGCGGGTGCTGCAGCTGACATTGCGGGCCGGGCAACCGAAACTGTCGGATCCCCTTGTCCGCAAGGCGATTCTGGGATTGATGGATGTCGATCTGCTGGCGGCGGTCGGCGCGGGTAGCGACAATTCGGTGACCCTCGATCAGGCACTCATCCGGTCCCCTAGCGATCCCGGCTACCAGGCCACCGCGCCGCCCCCATTGGGACGGAACGCGCGCTGGCATTGTTTACCGAAGCCGGCTATCGAGTTGACGAGGTTTCGACGGATGCCCCGCGGGTGGCACCGCCCGACCAGCCCCCAACCACCGCAGCGCCAACCACCGCAGCGCTGCCACTGGAGACAACCCGTGGTCGCATCAGCCGAGCGCCGAGACCTTCGCGATGGTGATCGGGGCCGCGGCTCAACGATCCGACCTCGGTGGCGGTGGCCAACACCGCCGCCGATCAGTTGCGCGGCGCCGGGATCGCGGCCTCGGTCCTGCCCCTGGAGCCGCCAGTGCTGTACTCCACGGCCCTGCTGAACAACCAGGTCGATGCCATCGTCGGCTGGTCCAGCGCCGGCGGCGACCTGGCGACACTGCTGGCGTCGCGCTTCGGCTGTCCCGCGCTGGTGACGGCGCCGGTGTCAGCCGTACCGGTGCCCGGGGCGCCGGGGCTGCGAACACCGGTGACGGGCACCCCAGGGCCGAGTTCTCTTGGGCCGAGTTCTTCTGGGCCGAGTTCTTCTGGGCCGAGTCTCTCGTCGACTGCAGATCCACCGCCTGGAAACGACCGCTCGGCCGAGGATGCCCCGCCGGTGCGGGCGCCCTCTAATCTCACCGGAATCTGTGACCGCGGTATTCAACCGCTCATCGACGGCGCCCTCGACGGGTCGCGGGATATCAGCGCGGTCATCTCCGCCGTGGAACCACGGTTGTGGGCGATGGCTACGGTGCTGCCGATCATGCAGGACACCACCATCGTCGCGGCGGCCCCCGGTGTGCGCAATGTCA
The DNA here is from genome assembly GCA_018401645.1 of Mycobacterium sp. Classification (GTDB taxonomy): domain Bacteria; phylum Actinomycetota; class Actinomycetes; order Mycobacteriales; family Mycobacteriaceae; genus Mycobacterium. Next base: position 80,165 of record JAGYKK010000001.1, read on the forward strand.
GCCTCACCGGCGCTGTGCCCGTCGGTATCGTCGAAGACGCCGGTTCGTGGGTGAAGGTGAACCGCTGGCCGCCCGCCCGGGCTGCGGCCGAGCGGGCCCGATTCGGCCGGGCCGCACTCGCGCCGGCGTCCGCACCGGCGCTCGCCGCCACGGCACCGTCTGCACGGGCGCGGCCATCGGATTCGGCAGCCTCCGCGGGTGTCGTGTCGGCGGCCTCCCGGGGACTGAGCGCGGCGCCTGCGCGGCGGGCGGCCCGTCCGGTTCCGGCGGCGACTGTGGCGGCGACGGCGGCGGTGCCGCTTCAGTGATCACCGGAGTCGGCACCGACGCCGCATCCCGAGCAGTCGTTGCGGCCACTGTTGCTGCGGCCACTGTTGCTGCGGCCACTGTTGCTGCGGCCACTGTTGCTGCGGCCCCTGTTGCTGCGGCCCCTGTTGCTGCCGCCGGGGTCGCAGTAGGCGGAGCGGCGACGGTCGGGATCGGGAGGTGGCCGGCCCCGGCCCACTGGTGAGGTCGGCGTAGACGACCGCGCGCAGGCTCTGAATCGCGCCGACGGTGTCTGCCACGGCGGTCTGGATGCCGGCGGTGAACGGCGCCAGTCCGGCGTTGAACGCCGCGACGACGTCGCCCGTGGTCGCCAGGGTCTGGGCGAACGCGGTGACCCCGGCCAGGGATCCGGCGATGATGGTGCGCACCCCGGTGAGGACCTCTCGGGTGACTCGAATGCGCCCACGACGGCATCGACGACGGCCTGGGCCGCCCGCGCCCGGGTGGCGCCGAACTCGTAGCCCCCGAACGGCTGGCGGGGGGCTTGTATCAACGTGGCAGTGTTGATGATCGGTGTTTGGATGGCGAGTAGGCCCACACCGAGGGCCTGGAGAATGGATTGGCCGGCCTGCACCGCTCCGATGATCGCGAACGGACTGGTCAGCAGGCCGACGCCAACTCCGAGCGTGCCCCACCCGGTGAAGGGCGAGGCCGCCGGACTCGGCGGGCTGACCGGGCCGACGCAGACCGTGCACTGCTCGATGCCGCCGAGCAGAATAGGGGCCGCCGCCAGGGCGTTGCCCAGCAGGTTCACCAGAATCTGGTACGGAATAGCACCCAGTGCAGGCACAGAAGAGCCGTTGACCAGGTTGATCGACGGGATATGAACCGTGGGCATGGGTAACTCGGGAGTCGGAGCCAACGGACTCGCGGCTATTACGCCGGCGCTGGCAAGGGCAACGCTCGCGGTGAACATGGATCGGATAGCGGCAGGCATTCCCAAAACTCCTCTGGCCTGGATGGTTGAAGTACAGGAACCATACCCATGGACAGCCACAGCAAAGGGGTATTCGACGTGGAAGTCGTCGTTTCGCCGCGTTCGTAGCTTCTGTGGGCCCGCCCGGCATCCGATGGTCCGGAGTACTCTTCGACGCGGGGTGCACCGCGAGCGACAGGAGAAGACCATGTCAGGGGATACGCGGGCGGGTCTGGCAACCGCCGAGCATCCCCGCGGTGACGGTGAATTGCCGGTCGCGGATGTCGGTCGGTTGTTGTTGCGTTGCGCCGACCGGCCCGGCCTGGTTGCGGCCGTCAGCACATTTCTCGCCGGCGCCGGGGCCAACATCGTCTCGCTGGATCAGCACGCCACCCGCCGGTCCGGCGGCATTTTCATGCAGCGCACCATTTTTCACCTTCCGGGCCTGGCCGCGGCGCGCGAGGAACTTCAGCGGGAGTTCGCCGAAAAAGTGGCAGAACCCCATGGGATCGATTTCCGGCTGACCGAGGCCGCCAAGCCCAAACGGGTGGCCATTCTGGCGTCGCGAGAAGACCACTGCCTGCTCGACCTGCTGTGGCGCAATCGCCGCGGAGAGTTGGAGATGTCGGTCGCCATGGTGATCGGCAACCATCCCGAACTCGCAGAACAGGTGCGGCCCTTCGGGGTGCCGTTCATTCACGTACCGTCGACGAAGAACATCCGCGAACAGTCCGAGGACCGTCAACTCGAACTGCTGCGCGGCAACGTCGACCTGGTAGTGCTGGCGCGCTACATGCAGATTCTTACGCCCCGTTTCCTGGCCGAGGTGGGTTGCCCACTGATCAATATCCATCACTCGTTCCTGCCCGCCTTCGTCGGCGCGGCACCGTATCGGCGAGCGCGCGAACGCGGTGTCAAACTGGTGGGCGCAACAGCGCACTACGTCACTGAGGATCTCGATGAGGGACCGATCATCGAACAGGACGTCGTCCGCGTCGACCATCGTCACGAGGTCGACGACCTTATCCGGCTCGGCGCGGATGTGGAGCGGGCGGTGCTGTCCCGCGCGGTGTCCTGGCATTGCGAAGATCGCATCATCCGCAACGGCAATCAGACCGTTGTCTTCTGATGCCCTCCGCCGGTCGACTGCTGTTCGTACACGCCCATCCCGATGACGAGACCATCAACAACGGTGTCACCATTGCGCACTATGCCGCGCTCGGTGCCGAGGTCACGGTCCTCACCTGCACCCTCGGCGAAGAGGGCGAGATCATCGGGGACCACCTCGCGCAGTTGGGCGTCGGGGAAGCCGATCAACTCGGTGGCTACCGGATCGGCGAGTTGACCGCCGCGTTGGGCCATCTCGGGCTCGGCGGGCCAAATTTCCTCGGTGGTGCCGGGCGCTGGCGGGATTCGGGGATGCCCGACACACCGCCGCGGCGGCGTACGTCTCTCGTCTGCGCGGACTTCGATGAGGTCGTCGGTGAGGTTGCGACCGTGATCGCGGAGTTGCGGCCGCATGTGGTGGTGACCTACGACCCCGGCGGTGGCTACGGCCATCCGGACCATATTCAGGTCCACCGCGCGACCACCGCCGCTGTTGCCGCCGCCGCCGATCGCTGGGTGGTGCCGAAGTTTTACTGGACGGTGACCGCCGCAGACACGTTTCGGGCCGGTCTGGACTCGCTCGGACCCGAGGACGTTCTGGCGGACTGGGTCTGGCCGCCGCCCGAGGGCGTTTACGGATTTCCCGATGACCGGATCACCGCCGTCGTCGATGCTCCGGAACGTGTCGCCGCAAAGGTGGCCGCCATCGGCGCCCACGGGACCCAGATGGTGCTCGGGCCGACCGGACGTGCCTTCACCCTCTCGAACAGGATCATTTCGCCGGTGTTGAGCCGGGAGCACTACGTGCTGGCCTCGGGCCGGCCCGGTGAGACGGATAGCAGGGGCTGGGAACACGACCTGCTGGCCGGCCTTGATCTCGGTGCCGGGTAGCGCGCGCGCCAGTCGACTCGGTCCGGTGGTGCTGGCACTACTGGCCGTCGACGGAGTCTTGTCGGCATTACTTGGCGCGCTGCTGCTTCCGATGTATCTCAGTTCGATCCCTTTTCCGGTGAGCGCCCTGCTGAGCGGGCTTGTCAACGCCACACTGGTGTGGGCCGCGGGGTACTGGACAGGTTCGAAAAGGCTTGCGGCACTGCCGCTGTGGTCCTGGCTGTTAACGGTGGCTTTATTGACCGTCGGCGGCCCTGGCGGTGACATCGTCTTCGGCGGGCGGGGAATCCTGGCCTACTCGGTACTGATCCTGTTGCTACTCGGCGCGATGCCGGCGGCCCTGGTGCTGCGCCGGTTGAACTGACGCGGCGCTCAGTCAGCCCTGGCCGCGGACCGTGTACCGGTGGAACCGGCCCGTTCGCTGGCCGATCGAGTCGCCCTGCGGGGTTCGTTGACCGGCGAGGTGGTGACTGCGGCGACCGCCTCGGGCGCGACCGCGGGGCTGTCCGCCGCCGTGGTTTCGGCAACCGCCGCGGTGGTTTCGGTGCTGCCCGCGGTGGTCGCGGTGTTTGCCGCAGCCGGCGGCCGGGTCCGGACGACGGTGGACTGTCGCGCCCGGGCGGAGGTAATAACCGCTGGGGCTTCCGTGGCGGCTTCCGGGGCGGCGATCGCGATCGGGCTTTCCCCCTGCTCGAGCAGCAGGGCGAGTTCCTGAAGGGCGGCGGCCGTGCGGTCCTGCGCGCTTGGCAGGCGGGTCCGCTCACCGCTGCCCGGCTAGCGACTGCCGCCGTCGGGAACGGATGGCGGTGGCGGTAGGGGTGGCAGCGGCGGCGGAAGCTCAGCACCCAGTTTATTTCACCCTGCACGAAGTTGGTGACCGCGAGGTTGAATCCAAAGGCCAGGGTGGGCCCGATCAGATCAAACTGACCGTCGATCAGGTAGGCGAAGCTATAAACCAGAGCCTGAACGATCGGCTCCCCGGTGTTGTAGGCGATGTTGATCTGCTGGCCCAGCCAGCCGATGGGCCATGGGAGGTAGCCGGCGGCCCAGGCGGTGAGCTCGAAGCCGTACTGCACGAAGGGCTCAACGGTGTTGAAGATGTTGATGATCGCTTCCCCGGCTGACCCGGTAGCTGCCGCCACCGCGGATGAGTCCGCCACAGATGGGTCCGCCACAGATGGGTCCACCACGGCGGCCGCGGCGGGGCGAAGACAACACAAATACAAAGCCGCGGCACCGTCCGCCAGGCCCAGGGCGGCCGCGGTGAACGGCTGAATCAGCGGTGCCACCGCAGCTGTCAAGTCGAACCCGCTCGATCGCAATGACAGCGCGTCCACGGCGGTACGCCCCGCGGGGTTCACCTGCGCAACCGCGGCGGTGCCCACCGTTGCGGCCACCAGGCCCGCGACGAGATAGGAGCGTGCTGACACCGTCATTCGGATTTCTCCTTTGGTAAAGGCGTTTGCTGCCGGAGTTCATCACTACTGTACGTTTTGAGCCGCTCGGCGTTACATTTCCGCGCAGCCGCGCACCCTGGACGACGCTTTTACCAGGGGCACTACTGTAATGGCCATGTCGGTTGCCGATGGTGCGCACGAGTCCTGATGACGCCGGACAAATCGCTGCCGACCCCGACTGTCCCGTCGAGGACCGAACCCCGCGATCGCGGTGCGGTGTCCCCGGCGGCGATGCGACGGGTGCTGCGGCGCGCTCGCGACGGCGTCGCGCTCAACGTCGACGAGGCCGCCATCGCGATGACCGCTCGTGGCGAGGATCTTGCGGACCTGTGCTCGAGCGCGGCGCGAGTCCGCGATGCCGGGCTCGTCTCGGCCGGACGGCGCGGCCCGCTGGGCGGCCTGCCGGTGACCTATTCGCGCAAGGTGTTCATCCCGGTCACCCACCTTTGCCGCGACATCTGCCATTACTGCACGTTCGTGACGGTGCCGGGCAAGTTGGCAGCCAGCGGGCGGGGTACGTACCTTGAGCCCGACGAAATCGTCGCGATCGCGGGACGCGGCGCCGAACTCGGCTGCAAGGAGGCACTGTTCACCCTCGGTGACCGGCCGGAAGCACGGTGGCCCCAAGCGCGGCAGTGGCTCGACGAGCGTGGTTACGACTCGACATTGGCCTATCTGCGGGCGATGGCCATCCGGGTACTCGAGGAGACCGGTCTGCTACCGCATCTGAATCCCGGTGTGATGAGCTGGGCCGAACTTTCCCGGCTCAAGCCGGTGGCGCCGTCCATGGGCATGATGTTGGAGACCACGTCGCGACGGCTATTCGAGGTCAAGGGCCAGGCCCACTATGGAAGTCCGGACAAGGACCCCGCGGTGCGGATGCGCACGCTGACCGATGCCGGCCGGCTCTCCATTCCGTTCACCACCGGACTGCTGGTGGGCATCGGGGAGACCCTTGCCGAGCGGGCTGACACCGTGCACGCCATTCGCCGGGCGCACAAGGAGTTCGGGCACATCCAGGAAGTTATCGTGCAGAACTTCCGTGCGAAGGACGCCACGGCGATGGCGGCGACGCCGGATGCCGGCTTCGATGACTTCGTGGCGAGTGTCGCGGTGGCCCGCCTGGTACTGGGGCCCGACATGCGGATTCAGGCCCCGCCCAATCTGGTGTCGCGCCGGGAATGTCTGGCACTCCTGGGCGCGGGGGTGGACGACTGGGGCGGCGTCTCCCCGTTGACGCCGGATCACGTGAACCCCGAACGGCCCTGGCCTGCGCTTGCCGATCTGGCTGAGGTCACCGCCGAAGCCGGTTTCGAACTGGTGCAACGCCTGACCGCCCAGCCCGGCTACGTGCTGGCCGGGTCGGCCTGGATCGATCCACGAGTGGCATCCCACGTCGCTGCGCTGGCCGACCCCGAGACCGGCCTCGCCCGTGACGTCAATCCGGTGGGCCGGCCGTGGCAGGAACCTGATGAGGCCACCGAATCGTTAGGTCGGACCGATCTGCACAGCGCCATCGACACCGAGGGGCGGCGAAGTGAGACCAGAAGTGACCTCGATAACGCCTTCGGCGACTGGGAATCCATCCGGGATCGGGTGGGGGAGCTTGCGGCCAGGGTGCCCGAACGCGTCAACACCGACGTTGCCGCCGCGCTACGCTCGGCCGAACGCGACCCGGCCGGATGTAGTGACGCCGAGTACCTGGCTCTAGCCACCGCTGACGGGTCGGCGCTGGATGCTGTTGCAGCACTGGCAGACTCGCTTCGCAGCGATGCGGTGGGTGATGACGTGACTTTCGTGGTCAACCGGAATATCAACTTCACCAACATCTGCTACACCGGCTGCCGATTTTGCGCGTTCGCACAGCGCAAGGGTGATGCAGACGCCTTCTCGTTGACGTCGGGTGAGGTGGCAGATCGGGCGTGGGAGGCACATGTGGCCGGCGCGACCGAGGTCTGCATGCAGGGTGGAATCGATCCCGAGTTGCCGGTGACCGGGTACGGGGATCTGGTTCGGGCGGTGAAGGCGAGGGTGCCCCAGATGCACGTGCACGCGTTCTCGCCGATGGAAATCGCCAACGGAGCCACCAAGAGTGGCCTGGGTATCCGCGAGTGGCTGATCAGCCTGCAGGAAGCGGGACTGGACACGATCCCCGGAACCGCGGCTGAGATCCTCGACGACGAGGTGCGCTGGGTCCTCACCAAGGGCAAGTTGCCCACCTCGCTGTGGGTCGAGATCGTCAGCACCGCCCACGACATCGGCCTGAGGTCGAGTTCGACGATGATGTACGGCCACGTCGACACGCCGGCGCACTGGGTCGCCCACATCAATGTTCTGCGCGGAATCCAGGACCGAACCGGCGGATTCACCGAGTTCGTTCCGTTGCCGTTCGTGCACCAGTCCTCACCGCTGTATCTGGCCGGGGCCGCCAGGCCTGGTCCCACCCATCGCGACAACCGTGCGGTGCATGCGCTAGCGCGAATCATGTTGCATGGCAGAATTTCCCAGATTCAAACCAGCTGGGTGAAACTCGGGGTGCAGCGAAGTCAGGTGATGCTGACCGGGGGAGCCAACGATCTGGGCGGCACCCTGATGGAGGAAACCATCTCCCGGATGGCAGGTTCGCAGCACGGTTCGGCCAAGAGTGTCGCCGAACTGGTCGCCATCGCGGAGGGCATCGGCCGACCGGCACGGCAGCGCACCACCACCTATGTCAAGCGAGCGGCGTGAGGTTGGGCCGAGGGCAACCTTTAGAATCGGCGACACGACCACACTTCAACGCACCGAACCGCTCTGGGGCACTGAACCGCTTTAGGGCACACTGATCCGCTGATGGACAGAAGAGCACATCGAGGAGAACCTTCGTGACCTACACGATCGCCGAACCCTGCGTCGACATCAAGGACAAGGCCTGTATCGAGGAATGCCCGGTCGACTGCATCTACGAGGGCGAACGCATGCTCTACATCCACCCCGACGAATGCGTGGACTGTGGCGCGTGCGAGCCGGTGTGCCCCGTGGAGTCGATTTTCTACGAAGACGACGTGCCTGAGCAGTGGGCGCAATACACCCAGATCAACGCCGACTTCTTCGCCGAGTTGGGTTCACCGGGCGGTGCCTCAAAGGTGGGGCTCACCGCGAATGACCCGCAGGTGGTCAAGGACCTCCCGCCCAAGGCCGAGGACGACTGACGGCTGACACCCCGCCGCGGCTGCGACGGCCGGTGTCGGCGGTTCTGCCGGTGTTTCCCTGGGACACCCTCGCTGAGGCGGCCGCTGACGCCCGAGCGCACCCCGACGGCATCGTGGACCTGTCGGTGGGCACTCCGGTCGATCCGGTCGCCGCCGTCGTCCGCGAGGCCCTCGCCGGGGCCTCCGCGGCCCCGGGATACCGCCACGGCGGGAACGGGCGAGCTTCGAGCAGCCGTGGTAGCCGCGCTTGGCCGCCGGTACGGCATCACCGGGTTGGCCGAGGATGCCGTCCTTCCGGTTATTGGGACCAAGGAACTTATCGCGTGGCTCGCGCTTGGCCGCCAGGACGGCCTGATCAGCGCGAGCAACGACGGCATCTTCACCCGGACGTCCAACGCCGGCACCATCACGATCGACCGCACCGGCGACATCGTCGACGTGCTGGGCGCGGCCCCGGCCGGGGCGGATGCTCGGCCCGAAGTGGTGGCCAGAAACGCCGTGGTGGTTTTGGTATCAGCCGCACCGACGTCGGTCGGAGCCGGCAACGAACGGGTGGTGCTGGTCGCGCTTCCGGCACCTGCGGCCAACGTGCTCGCGGGCGCCACCCTGGTGCAAACGGTCACTTTGACGATTCATTGAAACGCGAGCCAGGTGCGCTACGCTGGCCACGCCAGCAGGCAATTACAGCAAAGAAAGGCTTACCGTGTTAAAGGGATTCAAGGAGTTCCTCGCCCGAGGCAACATCGTCGACCTCGCGGTCGCGGTGGTCATCGGCACCGCGTTCACCGGATTAGTCACCAAATTCACCGACAGCATCATCCAACCGCTGATCAACCGGATCGGGGCCGGGAAGGAAGCCTCCTACGGCATCCTTCAGATCGGCATCGGCGGCGGCCAGACGATCGACCTCAACGTCCTCTTGACGGCACTCATCAACTTCGTACTGGTGGCGGCCGTCGTCTACTTCCTCATCGTCGTGCCGTACAACAAGATGCGGACGAGCGACGCTGCGGAGGACGCGGCCGACAAGCAGGCCCGCCTGCTGACCGAGATCCGCGACGCCCTCGGCGGCAAGGACACCTTGCCGGGACGTCCGCGGGCGAAGAACTTCACGCTCGACGAATAACCGACGAGGGACTGACCCGGACAGGGATGGGCTCTAGTTCATGTCCCAGGGTTCGCCGTAGGTGGTGACGTTGTCACCGGCCTGGGAGATCAGTCGGGCGAAGGGGCGCAGCAGCACCCCGCCGGCCGCGCCGGTGACCATGCCGTGGGCGTTGGCCACAGCCACCGCACCCTCTGGGCCTTCCACGTCCACGGAGAAGGTCGCGACCTCCTGGATGCCGGGGCCGTTGCCCAGATCCGAACTGATCGAGGCGCCCGGGAACAGGTTCGGGGTGACGACCGAGCCGATCGGGTCAAAGCCCAGCGGGGAGATGCTCGCGTCGGAGAGGAAGATGTTGGGTGTGGTGTAGCTGAAGTTCAGGCCCACGTTCAGCGACCACGGGAAGCCCACCTGGTAACCCAATTCCAAGGTGCCGGCGAACTCTTCGGCCCCGGGCCCGGACACGTTGTAGACGGACCGCCCGGAATGAAACCACTCGCGGGTCAACCGGTTGCGGTCCAACGCGTACACCCCGTTGAGCACGGTGTCCCACTGCTGGATCGTCATGGTGCGGCCCTTGCCGTCAACCAGACTCATCTGATCGTCCATACCCGCATGGGCGGTCCCCGCCCCGACGAACAGGGCCGAGGACGCCGCAACCAGTGCCACCAGAACACGCAATGCCTTCATGGACTCCCTTTACCTGCTTCGGATGTGCAGATCCAACACGGACGTACGAACTTCATCGGTGCCAGCGCTCACATTATTACCGGATGTCGGAAAAACTTCTCTATAACCGGCGTTCGTGCGTCGGGTTGGGTTGATTAGGCCGGAACGGCCACCACGGGCATGACCACAGTGCCCCGGCAGGCGCCCTCTGAGATGTCGGTGTGCCAGGTTCCGCGCAGTGATCCGTCTGACTGCGGTGTGTAGTACGCCCATGAGGTGGCCCTGGCCCACTGCTTCTGGTTGCCGTCCCCAAGCAGGCAATCCCACAACCATTCGTAGCTGGATGTCCACTCCGCGCCGTTCCAGACGTACCGCGTCGGCTGAGGAATCGTCGGGTTTCCGGGCCGCGGGCCGTCGATAACGGTGGCCACGCACCGACTCCCTGAGCACTGGGTGGCCAGCGTGAATACTGCCCCGAAGTCGATCTCCCGCTGTCGGCTCGCGGGACTGGTACCCGCTTTTTGCGAGGCGTAGGTGACCATCTGATAGCGCCCGTTCCAAGGTTGGGGCGTCGCCGCCGCGGCCGGTGGGGCGATCATCGCCGCAATCAGCGACGCTGTTGCCAACGGCAACAGCGCATGACGGCGGCGGGCTAAGTCCGTCACGGCGCTGGGAATGGAGCGGACCGCACGGTCTGACCAGGCCACATGACATTCAGCGTAGCTGCCATCAAACCCCACCCGTCGCATCTGCAACACGACTCGCCGGATCAGGCGGTAACCTCGCGAGGTGTTACTGGCCTCCCTGAACCCGGCGGCGGTGGCGGCCGGGGCCGATATCGGTGACGCGGTGCGCATCGGCGGAGCCATTTTGTCGAGAAGCGATCTCATCGGAGCGGCAACCTCGGTGGCCGAGCGGGTCGGGGGCGCAGGGCGCATCGCCGTGCTCGCCACTTCCACACCGTCGACGGTGTTGGCGGTCACCGGGTGCCTCATCGCGGGGGTCCCGTTCGTCCCGGTCCCCGCCGACGTCGGAATCGCCGAGCAATCCCACATCCTCGCCGACTCGGGCGCCCAGGCGTGGCTGGGGGAGTGTCCCGCGGACCCGTGCGGACTGCCCCACGTGCCGGTTCGGCTGCATGCGCGTTCCTGGCATCGTTATCGCGAGCCTGATCCGGGTGACGTGGCGATGGTGATTTACACGTCCGGAACCACCGGGCCGCCGAAGGGCGCGGTGATCAGCCGCGGAGCCCTGGCCGCCGACCTTGACGCGTTGGCGCAGGCTTGGCTCTGGACGCCGGAGGACACCCTGGTGCACGGTCTGCCGTTGTTCCATGTGCACGGCCTGGTGCTGGGGCTGCTCGGATCGCTTCGGGTGGGCAACCGTTTCGTGCACACCGGCAAGTCGACGCCGCAGGCCTACTGGAAAAAAGGACGTTTTTCGGCGGAATGGGTTGGAATTTTTCGGTGTGCCGACCGTGTGGTCGCGGGTGGCCGCCGACGCGGGGTCGGCGCGCGCGCTGTCCTGTGCCCGGTTGCTGGTGTCGGGAAGCGCCGCGCTGCCGGTGCCGGTCTTCAACCAGCTGATCGAGTTGGCCGGACAGGCGCCGGTGGAACGCTACGGCTGCACCGAGACGTTGATCACCGTCAGCACCCGCGCCGACGGGGAGCGTCGCCCCGGTTCGGTGGGACTACCACTTCGGGGCATGCAGACCCGCTTGTTCGGCGACGACGGTTCTCCGGTTCCCCACGATGGCGAAACCATCGGGCGTCTGCAGGTCCGGACACCGACATTGTTTGAGGGCTACCTCAACCGCCCGGACGTCACTGCAGAGGCGTTTGAATCCGATGGTTGGTACCGCACGGGGGACGTCGCCGTCATCGACCCGCAGGGCATGCACCGCATCGTCGGCCGCGAATCGGTGGACCTGATCAAATCCGGCGGCTACCGGATCGGTGCCGGTGAGATCGAGACCGCTCTACTCGGGCATCCCGGGGTGGCCGAAGTCGCCGTCGTCGGAATTCCCGATGAGGATCTGGGCCAACGGATCGTTGCTTTCGTCGTCGGTGATGCACGCGCAGATGAGCTCATCGAGTATGTGGCGCAGCAGCTTTCGGCGCACAAGAGGCCGCGGGAGGTGCGGCTGGTGGACTCGCTGCCACGCAATGCGATGGGCAAGGTGCTCAAGAAGGAACTGAGCTGAGCGGCCGTGCCTGGCCGGCGAGCGTGCGGTTTTCCACACCGCACCGGCGTGTCGCGCACGAAACCGCACAGTCGTGAGGCAGGGGCCCGCGCTAGTTGGCGTGCAATGCCTCGTTGAGGGCGATGCCGCGGTCGCGCGCGACCACCTCGACGGCACCGGAAACTGAATTACGCCGAAACAGCAGGTTGTCGGCGCCGGAGAAGGTGCTGGCCTTGACCGCTGAACCGTCCGGCGCGGCGACCTTCGTCCCAGCGGTGACGTACAACCCCGCCTCGACGATGCAGTCGTCGCCCAGTGAGATTCCCAGACCGGAGTTCGCGCCCAGCAGACAGCGTCGGCCGATCGAGATCACCTCGGTGCCGCCACCGGACAGCGTGCCCATGATGGAAGCGCCACCGCCGATGTCAGAGCCGTCGCCGACCACCACGCCCGCGGAGATGCGGCCCTCCACCATCGAGGCACCCAGGGTGCCGGCGTTGAAATTGACGAATCCTTCGTGCATGACCGTGGTCCCCTCCGCCAGGTGGGCACCGAGTCGGACCCGGTCCGCGTCGGCGATGCGCACTCCGGTCGGCACCACGTAGTCGACCATCCGGGGAAACTTGTCCACGCCGTAGACCGTCACCGGGCCGCGTCGACGCAACCGCAGTCGTACGGTCTCGAAGCCGTCGATACGACAGGGCCCGTAGTTGGTCCAGACCACGTTGGTCAGTGCGCCGAACACACCATCGAGGTTGCACCCGTGCGGCTCGATCAGCCGGTGCGAGAGCAGATGTAGGCGCAGGTAGGCATCGACGGTGTCCGCCGGTGAGTCGTTGAGGTCGGCGATCACGGTCCGGATCGCGACGATCTGCACGCCGCGGTCGGCGTCGGGCCCGCACAGCGCGGCGAGGTCGTCGGGAATGTCGCCGCCAGCCAGCCTGGTGGTGCCGGACGGGTTGTAGGCACCGAGTTCCGGATCCGGGAACCAGGCGTCGAGTACGGTGCCGTCGTCGGTGATGGTGGCGAGTCCAAAACCTGCGGCGGAAGTCACGAGGACACGGTACGTCTGCCGCGAGCAGACGCAAAGTGCCGCGACACGCCGCGCGCGGGGGTGCTTTTACGTCTGCTCGTGGGGGAAGACCGACCCGCTAGCCTGGTATCTGTGCTCGACCTCCGCGCCGATCCGGCGGATCTGACCGCCGCGCTCGTCGATATCCCCAGCGTGTCCGGGGACGAACGGCGCATCGCCGACGACGTCGAACGTGCACTGCGTGGACAGACCGACTACGAGGTGGTCCGCAACGGCAATGCGGTCCTGGCCCGCACCGATTTCGGTCGGCCGACCCGGGTGCTGCTGGCCGGCCATCTCGACACCGTGCCGATCGCCGACAACGTGCCGGCGCGTCGCGACGGCGACCATATCTACGGGTGCGGCAGTTCCGACATGAAGTCCGGGGACGCGGTGTTCCTGCACCTGGCCGCCACCATCGCCACCCCCGCCCATGATCTGACACTCATCTTCTACGACTGCGAGGAGATCGAAGCACCGGCCAACGGTCAAATGGCCTGCTTACGCCTGATCATACAACGGCGACGTCGCAATTCTCGGGGAGCCGTCCGACGGCCGGATTGAGGCGGGCTGTCAGGGCACCCTGCGCGCGGTGATCTACGCGTCCGGGATCCGCGCCCATTCCGCACGTCCGTGGTTGGGGGACAACGCTATTCACAAACTCGGTCCGGTGCTTGACCGGCTTGCCGGCTACCAGGGCAGGTCCGTCGACATCGATGGCTGCAGTTACCGCGAGGGTCTGTCCGCTGTGCGGATCGACGCCGGGGTGGCCGGCAACGTCATTCCCGATGCGGCGTCGGTGACGGTCAACTTCCGATTCGCGCCCGACCGCTCACCGGCGGCGGCGCTGGCCCACGTGCGGGAGGTGTTCGCCGACCTTGACGTCAACCTGGAGCAGACCGACGTGGCCGGCGGTGCGCTGCCGGGCCTTGCACCATCCCGGGCGGCGGCGGCCCCCGGTGGCCGCGGCCGATGGACTGGTGGGTGCCAAATACGGCTGGACGGATGTGGCGCGGTTTGCCGCGATGGGCGTCCCGGCGGTGAACTACGGCCCGGGCGACCCGAACCCGGCGCATCGCCGTGACGAACGGGTGTCGGTCACCCAGATCGCCGCGGTGACGGCGCGACCCGTCGCTACCTCACCACTGCCTGAGTGCTCACTTTTCCGCGGTGGCCAGCGCGCGGGGCGTTGTCCAGGGCTATCCGGGGTGAATTCGCAATCAGCCGCCGGTGCCACCTTTGCCAAACCGTCGATCGCCCGCACGTCACCGAGTCGCGTCGCCTCATGCCAGCACCGCACCGCGATGGTAGCTGACCCGTCCGCTCGGGCCATCCTGGCGCCGCGCCGGGCTCGGCGGCGATTGCGCCGTGCCGGTCACCGACGGTGGCCAGCCGCCACGCTCGAGCCACGGCGAGTTCCGGGGCGAACAACGCCGACTTGGTCCTGCGCCGGGACCCGCGCGGCTCAACGCCTTCGCCGAATCGGCGATCTCGCCCCCGTTGGGCCAGCGCGGTGGCCAGTACGTCAGCGACAGCGGGCCCCATGAGTATCCGGGTGCGCTCCAAATGGCCAGAGTCGTTTCGATAAGGACGCTGCGGCATCGGGTCGCCCCGTGCGATCAGCACCTGGCGAGCAACAACCCCCGACCGACCGGGCTGTGCCAACCTGGCGATCGGTGAATCCCGCGGCGGTGTCGTAGGCGGACTGGGACTGGCCCGCCATCATGTAGGTGGTGGTCTCCGCCAGGCCCACGGTGAATCGCAGCAAACCGGGGCAATTCTCGGTGCTCCAACGCACGGCCACCAGCCCCGGACATCGACGAACCGTCCCATCCGCGCCGAACTCAGGGGGCCGCCGCACTGGCCGCCCACGCCACCGCCATGTCGGGCGCATCCGTGCCGCGAGCACTTCGGTGGCGATTTCGATTGCGCGCGCGTCACGCTTCCGGCATTCATCGCGAACGTCGCGGAGAGCGTGTCGAGCGTGATTCGTGCCGATGGTCCGCTGGACGCGTCGATTTCACGGTATGAAGAAAAGCGGTCGCCCGCTCCGCCCGACAGCATCCAGAATTGGCTGGCGGCCCGTAAAACGCCCATGCCAAGACCTCGTCCTCGAGAGCGTGGCGGGATCCACCGCAGCCAGGATCTGGTCGGCCTCCGTCCGCGGCCCTGCCAGGCCAGCGTAACTCAGCGCGGCTGGGCGTCGAAGCGTTCGTCGCGGTCCAGCGCTGCGGTGGCCAGTCGCTCACTCAGAGCCAGGTCACCCAGGCGCAATGCCTCTTCGGCGGCGGCCACCACGTCGTCGACCGGTTCGGGGTTGTCACTAGCCATCGCAAGTACCGAGTGACCCAGCCGGTCTCCGATATGTCGTTGCCGATGGGTCGCGAGCCGATCGGCGACTTCGGTGCGCAACCGGCGCAGGTGCGTCGCCGACGCAGTGCCCTGAACGTCGGCGGTAGCGGCGTATGCGACGAAGAGCGGATGCCCGCCGTACACGGCCGATCCCAGTTGCTGGGCGGCCCCGGTCGCGATGGCGATGTCGACGGCGTCGACCCCGCTCAGAGCGACAAGATCAGCGTGTTCAAGAGGTTCCCGCACGCTCAGATAGCCGAGTACCTCGCGGGCCGGATCGGGTAGGCCCCCCAGGTATCGCTCGATTAGTTCCGGTAGTGAGCGCTCGGCCTCGCCGGTTTGCACCATCAGCCGAAGATGCAGCGGGTTGCCCACGCTGCGGCGGTAGAACTCAGCGGCGTCGAGCGACGGTGCCGCTCGCAGGAGAACGGCGGCGGTCTGGGCGCCGTCCAACGGGGTGACGTCGATGCGGCCCAGCAGGCCGTCCTGCCAGAGCGCCGCAATGGCGGCGGGGATAGGCGGAGTGGAGCGGGCCGTCACGATGATCCGGCCGCGGTTGGACTGCGCACCCCGGCACCGCTGCGTCAGCTGGTAGACCAGGGCGGCCGACAGTGGGTCGAGCAGGTGGGCGTCGTCGATGACGATGAGCCCGTTACCGGTCCGTGCCAGTAGCGAGTCCAGCGCGGCGTGGATGAGCGTGGCAGGTTTTCCGACCTCGGCGACGTCGACCAGCGAGTTGAACGCGCCGAAGGGTATCTCCGAGCCGGTGGCGGTACCGATCACGTGGATCGGATCCGGCTGTCCCAACCGCTCAGCGATCTGCGCCGCCAGCGTGGTCTTGCCGACGCCATCGACGCCGAGCAGGGCAACACCGCCGTCGGCGCGTGCGCCGAAAGATCCGACGACTTCGTCCAAAACCGGTTCGCGCGGCACCGTCGCCCACGGGATCGACATAGCCGGACTTTATGGCCCGTGGGGCGCTTCGCACGCCGATAGGCCCAAAACGCGTGGAATTCGGCTGCGGGTCGGCTCTGGTCTAGGTTTTTCGGTGTGCAGCAGGGAATGGATTTCGATGCCGAGTGGGCCGTGTGCGTGTACTGCTCCGCCGGCCCGCGGCATCCGGAATTGCTGGACTTGGCTCACCGGGTGGGTGTGGCGATCGCGCAGCGGGGTTGGACGCTGGTCTCCGGGGGCGGAAACGTCTCGGCGATGGGTGCGGTCGCCGCTGGAGCGCGGGCGGGCGGCGGGCGCACCGTCGGCGTGATTCCCAAAGCCCTGGTGCATCGTGAACTGGCCGATATCGACGCCGACGAGCTTGTGGTCACCGACACCATGCGCCAGCGCAAGCAGGTGATGGAGGATCGCAGCGACGCCTTCCTGGCGCTGCCCGGTGGAATCGGGACCTGCGAGGAGCTGTTCGAAACCTGGACGGCCGGGTATCTCGGAATGCATGAGAAGCCGGTGGTGCTGCTCGACCCGAATGGTCATTACGACGGGCTGCGCACCTGGCTGGAATCACTTGTCGGATCCGGGTATGTCGCTGCGGCGGCGCTGGATCGGCTGGTGGTTGTCGACGAGGTCGAGGCCGCACTCGCGCTGTGCGCCAGGGATTCCCGCGAAAGGGGGCTTAGTTGATGGGCGCTGACAAGTCGATTTCATCACGTTCGGTGGGGCTGCTGGATCTGCTCAGGCGATTGCCGGCGGTCCTGATGGATGTGCCGGTGATCGTGCGCGGAGCGCGCACCGGGCTGCTGGCCCAGCCGAACTCGAAGGTCTCAATCGGCACGGTATTCGCCGACCGCGCCGCCCGCTATGGCGACCGGATTTTCCTCCGGTTCGGTGACGAGGAGATCAGCTACGCCCAGGCCAACGCGACTGCCAACCGGTACGCGGCGGTGCTCGCCGAACGCGGCGTGGGCCGTGGCGACGTCGTGGGCATCATGGAGCGCAATTCACCGGATGTCGTTTTGACAATGCTGGCTGCGGTCAAGTGCGGCGCGGTGGCGGGCATGCTTAATCACCACCAGCGCGAGGAGGTGCTGGCGCACAGCATCGGACTGCTGGATGCCAGCGTGGTGGTCGCCGAAGCCGATCTGATCGAGCCGATCAGATCGAGTGGGGCTCAGTTGTCCGGGGTCAAACTCATAGCGGTCGAAGAGTTCGCCGTGGCGGCCGAGGGTAAGTCGACGGCCAACCCCGCGTCAGCCAAGGAGGTGCAGGCCAAGGATCCGGCGTTTTACATCTTCACCTCCGGCACCACCGGCCATCCGAAAGCCAGCGTGATGACGCACCTGCGGTGGCTTCGCGCGCTGGCGGCCTTCGGTGGACTGGGCCTGCGGTTGCGGGGGAGCGACACGCTGTACTGCCCGCTGCCGATGTACCACAACAACGCGTTGACCGTCTCGCTGTCCTCGGTGATCGATGCGGGTGCGACGTTGGCACTGGGCACAACATTTTCGGCGTCGCGGTTCTGGGACGAGATTCGCGGCGCGGATGCCACCGCGTTCGTATACATCGGCGAGGTGTGCCGTTATCTGCTTAACCAGCCACCGAAGACAGACGACCGCGCGCACAAGGTCCGGGTGATCGTCGGCAACGGGCTGCGACCGGAGATCTGGCAGGAATTCACCCGCAGATTCGGCATCGGCCGGGTCGCTGAGTTCTATGCCGCCAGCGAAGGCAACACCGGATTTATCAACGTCTTCAACATCCCGGGGTCGACCGGGGTCAACCCGATGCCGCTGGCCTACGTCGAATACGACCCGGAGACCTCCGAACCGGTGCGTGATACCGACGGCCGGGTGCGCCGGGTCCCATCGGGCCAGTCTGGCCTGCTGCTGAGCCCGGTGAGCCGGTTGGCGCCGTTCGACGGCTACACCGACAAGGCGGCCAGCGAGAAAAAGTTGGTGCGCAACGCCTTCAAAGACGGTGACGTCTGGTTCAACACCGGCGATCTGATGACTCCGCAGGGACTGGGGCACGCGGCTTTCGCCGACCGCCTCGGTGACACCTTCCGCTGGAAGGGCGAGAACGTGGCCACCACCGAGGTCGAGGGTGCTCTGGCCGCCGACCGTTCGGTCGCGGAGTGCACGGTATTCGGTGTGGAGGTGGCTGACACCGGGGGACGGGCCGGCATGGCGGCGGTGAAGTTGCGCGACGGCGCGGGCTTTGATGGCCGGGCACTGGCGGACACCCTGTACGACAACCTTCCCGCGTACGCGATGCCGCTGTTCATTCGGATCGTGGAGTCCCTGGAGACCACGTCAACGTTTAAAAGCCGCAAGGTCGAATTGCGCAACCAGGGCTACGGCGCGGAGGTGGCCGACCCGTTGTACGTGCTGAACGGCCGGGCGGCGGGGTATGTGCCGCTCTACGCCTCCTACCCGGCCGACGTCGCCGCCGGCCGTCGTCCCAACTAGCCTTGATCCGGTGGACGCGACCCTGTGCGGACGGCCGGTCGCCGGTGATCGCGCGCTGATCATGGCCATCGTCAACCGCACCCCAGATTCGTTCTACGACCGCGGCGCGACCTTCACCGACGAGGCCGCCATGGCCGCCGTGCATCGGGTCGTTGCCGACGGCGCCGACGTCATCGACATCGGCGGGGTCAAAGCAGGACCGGGAGTCCTCGTGGATGCGGCCGAGGAGATCGAGCGGGTGGTGCCGTTCATCGAGTGGGTGCGCGCCGAGTATCCCGAGCAATGCATCAGCGTCGACACCTGGCGCGCATCAGTGGCCAGGCTGGCCTGCGCTGCCGGAGCGGACATCATCAACGACACCTGGGCCGGCCACGATCCGGCGCTGCCCGAGGTTGCCGCCGAGTTCGGGGCCGGTATCGTCTGTTCGCACACCGGCGGTGCGGTACCACGCACCCGGCCATTCCGAGTCAACTACGGGACAACCCTGACCGGAGTTGTCGACGATGTTATCGCTGAGGTGACCGCGGCCGCCGAACATGCTGCGGCAGTAGGGGTTTTGCGTGAATCTATCCTCATTGACCCCACCCACGATTTCGGTAAAAACACGTTCCACGGCCTCATTCTGCTGCGTCACATCAGAGACCTCGTTGACACCGGGTGGCCGGTCCTGATGGCACTGAGCAATAAGGATTTCATCGGCGAGACCCTGGGCGTTGAACTCACCGAACGACTCGAGGGCACTCTTGCAGCGACCGCCTTGGCGGCCGCCGACGAAAACGAATGTTCCGAGTCCACGAAGCCGGGTCACCGCCGAGTGCTGGAGATGGTCGCTTCGGATCAAGGGAGAGACTAGTCACCGGGCGCGGACGTCTGGGGCTGGGCGACTGCTGGCCGTTACCCGGTGATACTCTGGCTGGCTGGATATTGGGGCTGGCACCGACCGGCCTGACGGTGGCGAAATTGAGGCTGTTAACGGCCGCACCATCTCGGTGGTGCTGCCCGCACTCAACAGAGGCCTGACCGTCGGTTCTGGTCACGACATCACGCTGATGCTGGCGGTCGTCGACGAACTGAACGTGCTGACCGGAATCCACCGATGAGACCGAAGCCTGCGCGCGTGCCGCCGGCGCCCGAGTTATCCGTCGCGAGGAGGGTAATTTGCTCGAGGCCCGCCGCAACTGGGTGGCAAGGAAAGGTGGCGCTCACTGGCGGCTACCTCAAGTGACATCGCCATTCATTGACCTGACCTGATCGACCCGGACCCGATGATGTTCGTGCCCCGCTCAACGGTCCACTGCTCACTGAGGAGGGCATCCACCTTTGGTCCGGGCTTCACTGGCGACCGCTGAAGGTCGGGGACGGGCGAGGACGCCAACGGGGAGCTGGGTCACCGACCATCGCCCGGCCCCTGCTGGCGGCGTTACGGCCTGAACTCGGGTACGTAAGGTAACCCTCGGGGAGTACGCCGGAACCCGCGAACTGCTGACCTCGGTGCCCTTCTTCGCTCCCGGCTGCGGCGTCGAGATCAGATTTCATCGACACCTACGACCGACTGGGCCTTGGGCGATCGCGCAGGTGAATCTGGGTGTCCGCACCCATCGCAACCGGCCGCTGAGAGCCGAACTCTTGGTCCGATGAGTCGCCAAATCATCGCCACCTCTGTTGACCCGGATGTGGCATCGCTGACAGCGGGTCGGGCTCACCCAGTTCCTGCCCGATGGCGAGGGTTACCGCACACAGGCCTCCACGGTGTCGTACTCGCCGACCGGCCGCCGATGAACACCCTGCGTCAGGTCAAACGGGATCCGGGGTGAGGCAGGATCGTTCCGGTGACGCTGATTCTGGCTGTACCTGCGGTTCTGATTCTGGTGGCACCGTGCTGTTCGGACGCCAGCGTGGTGTTCGGCCGCGTGAAGCCGCTGCCGTGCCGTTGCCGCGGGCGACGACAGCGACCATGCTGCCGGCATTGGAGGTCACCGGCGCCGATGTCGAGGCAGTGAAGTTCGCCCAGGCACTGCAAGTGGCTATAAACCAACGAGGTGGACTGGGTGTTGACTGCCTCGGCGCTGAGATCGACCAGTTGCGCGCCGGGAACTCGACGCGGTGCGGGTTGGTGCGGGGCCGGTTGGCTCCAACCCAATGGCCCGGACCAATGGCCCGACCTGAATTGGTAGTTGGTCGGCGGTGATGCTCGTTCATGATGCGATTGGGCGGCCGCTGGACCGCTACTGCTGCAGGAATACCACGACCGGGAGTGGGCCCAGAAGGTTGCGCGGCAGCGACGCTCTATTTGAGCGGATGACGCTGGAGGCTTTCCAAAGCGGGCTGTCCTGGCTGACTATTCTGGGCAAGCGGAGTATTCCTCTGGCGGTAGCCTTCGGCGGCTTCGATATCCAGACCGTGGCGGGCTACACCGACGCCGATGTGGCGCGACTGCCGACCGACCCCGGCATCGTAACCGGGGCCAAGATCGAGGCCACCATCGCCAACGCCCGGGTGGCTGCCGATCTCGAGGTCGACCTCTGCGACCTGCTGTGGTCCCATGCTCCCGGACCCGCGCCGCGGCCCGCCAGCTCGGCGCAGGTCCCGCTGGCACGCCCCCGCGAACGCCGCCTCCGCCGCCTTGGCCCGGCGGCTCAAAGGCCTCGGCTTCCGGTTCGTCGGACCCACGACGGTATATGCGTTGATGCAGGCCACCGGAATGGTCGACGACCACTTGCGGGCCTGCTGGGTGCCCCCAACACCATCGTTATGCAGCCCCTTTACAGCTCTGGGCCCGGATAGTGAACAATGGGAACGCTAGAAACAACGAACCCGGCAATGATTCGGCCTGCTGGCGGGTCTGCGCGATCTGGAGGGAGCACTCGATGGCGGCGATGAAGCCCCGGACCGGCGACGGTCCGTTGGAAGCGACCAAAGAGGGGCGTGGCATCGTGATGCGGGTGCCGCTGGAGGGCGGCGGCAGGCTCGTCGTTGAGTTGACTCCGGACGAGGCCTCCGCCCTGGGTGATGAACTCAAAGGCGTCACCAGCTGAGTTCCTCGCAGCCGGGTCCCGGCTGCCCGGTCGCGGCTACGTCGATACCGTGCGGTAGACCTCCAACGTCTGCTCAGCGATGCGGGCCCAGGAGAACTCCTCGATACAGCGTTGACGTCCGGCTGCACCGTAGGCCCGAGCCATGCCCGGATTACAGACCAGCGTGTTGATCGCCTCGGCCAGGTCGGCTTCGAAGGCCCCGGGGTTCGCCGAGTCGTAGTGCACAAGGGTGCCGGTGACGCCGTCGGTGACTACCTCTGGAATGCCACCCACGTCGGAGGCCACCACTGCCGTCTCACACGCCATAGCCTCAAGATTGACGATACCGAGTGGTTCATAGACCGACGGGCAGACGAAAGTCGTTGCTGCTGCGAGGATCTCGCGAATCTGCTGGGCAGGCAGTATGTCGCGGACCCAGAACACACCGCCGCGTTTATCGGCTAGGCCGTGGACCGCGGCACTGACTTCGGCGGCGATCTCCGGAGTGTCGGGAGATCCGGCGCACAACACCAGTTGCACCTCCGGGTCGAAACGATGCGCCGCGGCGATGAGGTGTGGCACCCCTTTTTGGCGGGTGATACGCCCGACGAAAGCCACCATCGGTCGAGCCGGGTCCACGCCGAGTTCGCGAAGAATCGACCCCCTGGGATCAGTTGGACCCGGGTGCCACATGCTGGTGTCGACGCCGTTCTTGACGACGTGTACCCGGGCGGGATCCAACGCCGGGTACGCCGCCATGACGTCGTCGCGCATTCCCGCACTCACCGCAATCACCGCGTCGGCGGCCTGCACGGCGGTGCGCTCGACCCATAGCGAAACCTGGTAGCCGCCACCGAGTTGCTCGGCTTTCCACGGACGCAACGGTTCCAGCGAGTGCGCGGTGAGTACATGCGGCATGTCGTGCAACAGCGCGGCGATGTGCCCGGCCATACCGGTGTACCAGGTGTGCGAGTGCACCACCGTTGCCCCCTCGGCGGCCCGGGCCATCCTCAGGTCAGTCGAGAGCGTCGACAGCGCGGGGTTAGCGTCGGCGAGTTCGGGATCTGGTTGGTGGGCAAATGCCCCGGGGCGTCCGGCGCCCATGCAGTGCACGTCGACTTCACACAGTCGACGCAACTGCGCGACGAGTTCGGTCACATGTACCCCCGCCCCGCCGTAGACCTCGGGCGGATATTCGCGCGTCATCATCGCCACTCGCATAGCGCTGACCGTAGCCCCACCAACGTCGTGCGCGGAGGGAGACCGCGAATGGGGAAAGCTCCATTGCCCTAGCCCTGAGCAGGCTCTGTGACTAGGTTTATGCCATGAGGGAGTTGCCACACGTTCTCGGCATCGTCATGGCCGGGGGTGAGGGCAAGCGGCTTTACCCGCTGACCGCGGATCGTGCCAAACCCGCGGTTCCGTTCGGGGGGGCCTACCGGCTTATCGACTTCGTGCTGTCGAATCTGGTCAACGCCCGGTATCTCCGCATTTGTGTTCTTACCCAGTACAAGTCGCATTCACTGGACCGGCACATCTCGCAGAACTGGCGATTGAGCGGCCTCGCCGGGGAGTACATCACCCCGGTTCCCGCACAGCAGCGTCTCGGTCCCCGCTGGTACACCGGTTCGGCGGATGCGATCCATCAGTCGCTGAACCTGATCTACGACGAGGATCCCGACTACATCGTGGTGTTTGGCGCCGACCACGTCTACCGGATGGATCCCGAACAGATGGTGCAGTTCCACATCGACAGCGGCGCGGGGGCAACGGTGGCCGGCATCAGGGTGCCCCGGTCGGAGGCGGCCGCATTCGGCTGTATCGAGGCCGACCAGGCCAGTCGCATCCTGAGCTTCGTCGAGAAGCCCGCTGATCCGCCCGGCACCCCCGACGATCCCGAGCAGACATTCGTTTCGATGGGTAATTACGTCTTCACCACCAAGGTGCTCATCGATGCGATCCGTGCCGACGCCGAGGACGATCAGTCCGACCACGACATGGGCGGCGATATCATCCCGCGTCTGGTGTCAGAGGGCGTTGCAGCGGTCTACGACTTCAATAACAACGAGTTACCTGGTTCCACCGAACGCGACCACGGTTACTGGCGCGATGTCGGGACCCTCGATGCGTTCTATGACGCGCATATGGATCTTGTCTCGGTGCACCCGGTCTTCAACCTCTACAACAAGCGCTGGCCGATCCGGGGGGAGTCGGAGAACCTGGCGCCGGCCAAGTTCGTGAACGGCGGTTCGGCGCAAGAGTCGGTGGTCGGCGCTGGAAGCATCATCTCGGCGGCCTCGGTGCACACCTCGGTGCTGTCGAGCAACGTCGTTGTCGAGGATGGCGCAATTGTGGACGGCAGCGTGTTGATGCCGGGGGTCCGGGTGGGCCGCGGGGCAGTGGTTCGCCACGCGATTCTGGACAAGAACGTCGTCGTCGGACCCGGTGAGCAGGTCGGGGTGGACCCGGAAATGGACCGGGAGCGCTTCGCGATCAGCGCCGGTGGAGTCGTCGCCGTGGGCAAGGGCGTATGGATCTGAGTCGCCTCGCCCGGGTCATTGACCTGACTGGGTCATTGACTCGCCTGGGCGAGCAGACGCAAACTGGCTTAAATAGGCGGCGTGTCGGAGGACTTTGCGTCTGTTCGCGCCGAAAGACGCCGGCGTCGACGCCGGCGGAGTAGCCATACTGCAGCCACTGCCAACGCGATCAACACCACCGCAACCAGCGCCGGGATCAGGATCGCGATGAACGTCAGGCTCACACTGGTGACGTCTTCGATGGTGCTCAACACGGGCGCCGCGACGCCGGCGGTGGCGACGTTGGCTGCCGGCCGTACTGCCGTCTTGGTCAGGTGGACCACCAGTGCTGTCACCACGCCGATCGCCACCGGAACCCACTGCCCGGTGCGAGCGAACTCGGCGGGGTCGGTCACCGCGGCGGTCTGAGCGGCGGTGCCCGAACCGAACACGATGCCACCGGCGGTCGGCCGCACGAAGGTCTGCACCGTGTCGTTGATCGTGTCGAGGGCGGGGATCTTGTCCGCGACGATCTCCACGGCCAACAACACCGCGACGACTGCCATCACCCAGCCGTTCTCCAACCACGCCCAACCTGGCGGCAGGCTGATGAGGCCGGTGAATTTCGAGAGCAATCCCATCAACAACATCGGGATGTAGGCATTCAGGCCCGCGGCGGTCGCCAGGCCGAGGCCCGTCATGAGTTCCACGTGGGTCCGCCGTCCCCGCTCAGTCGCACACCGCGACAAGCACACCGTCGCCCAGTGGCACCAGGACGGGGGTCAGGCGGTCATCCTCGGCGATCAGACGTGCCGCTTCGCGCACCGCGGTCACCTCGGCGTCGTGCGCGCTCGGGTCGCCGGCCCGACCATCGAGGGCCGCGTGGTGCACCACGATTACCCCACCGGGTCGCAGCAGTCGGACCCCCTCGCCGACGAAGTGCGGTTGGCCAGTCGGTTCGGCGTCGATAAACACCAGATCGTAGGACTCGTCGGCGAGGCGGGTAAGGACCTCCTGTGCCCGCCCGGCGATGAGTCGGGTCCGTCCCGGCCCGATGCCGGTCTCGCCGAAGGCCTGCTTCGCCAGGCGCTGATACTCCGGTTCGACGTCGATCGTGGTCAGCACACCGTCGTCGCGCATGCCCGAGAGCAACCACAATCCGCTGACTCCGGTCCCGGTACCGACCTCGACAACTGCTTTTCCGCCGCTGAGCCTGGCCAGCAGGCCCAACAGTGCCCCGACAGCCGGGGTGACCGCGCCGGCACCGACGTCCACCGCGCGTTCGCGGGCAGCGCAGACGATGGCGTCCTCGGTGATCGACCCCTCAGCGTGGGCCAGGAGCCGCTCGGCCCGGCTAGGCCGCGGTTCGCTGCCGGGATCGTCGTTGATGGACATTCTCAGCAGCGTAGATCAACTCCGCTGGTGTGTGTGCGGACGCGCCAGGGCCGCTCGCCGCGCCCGCTACCGGCTGCGATGTGGGCAGCCGAGAAGCTTGCTAAGAAATAACCATTTCCTTACGTTTGACCTGTTAAGCCGGTATTTATCAGATAACATTTAGTTTGCTCACATGGGTTACATACCGTGATCGGGAAAGGTACTTTCCATGGCACGCCGCGAAGACTGGACCGGGAATACCCCGCATGGCGCGGCTGTTGTGATCGTTGACATACCCGGCCGCACAGCGCTGCCGGCCACTTCTGACCAGGAGGATCCGACGACCACCACACTGACGGCCCCCGCCCCGGTTCGTCGGCGGCCCCGCCGCTGTTGCCTGAGCATGTCCCCCGCCGCGATGGCCCGGTCGGCCCACAACGGCGAGTCGGGTTGGGTTGAGGCGTCTGAGGAATTACAGGGCACCGCCGTCTTCGATGCGACCGGCGACCGGGCGGCCATGCCGTCCTGGGACGAATTAGTCCGTCAGCATGCTGACCGGGTCTATCGGCTGGCCTACCGGCTGTCGGGCAATCAGCATGACGCCGAGGACCTCACCCAGGAAACGTTCATCCGGGTGTTCAAGTCGCTGCAGAACTACCAACCCGGCACCTTCGAGGGTTGGCTGCACCGGATCACCACGAATCTGTTCCTCGACATGGTTCGGCGCCGGGGGCGCATCCGCATGGACGCACTCCCGGAGGATTACGACCGGGTGCCTTCCGACGGGCCCACGCCCGAACAGATCTACCACGATTCTCGGCTCGGTCCCGATCTTCAGGCGGCCTTGGACTCCCTGCCGGCCGAATTTCGCGCCGCGGTGGTTCTCTGCGACATCGAGGGCCTGTCCTACGAGGAGATTGGGGCCACGCTCGGGGTGAAACTGGGAACAGTGCGCAGTCGCATACACCGCGGTCGCCAGGCCCTGCGGGACCACCTGGCCGCGCGCTCCGGCGATCGGGCAGTCGCTGTCGAATCGGACTGACCTCGGCGCGCGCTGCGCCACCTTGTCACGGCGTCGGCGCTGATCGCGCTACATTTAAGCTATTAATCCTGAGTGAGTGGAAAGGAGTACCGGCGATGGTCGATCCGGGAGATGTGTTCCGCCGGGCTCTGTCCTGGCTGCCGCCGCACTTCGCCTCCCAAAGCGATGCTCCGGTCGGTGCCCCGCGCCAGTTCAACTCCACCGAGCACCTGTCCACCGAGGCGATCGCCGCCTACGTCGACGGTGAACTGCAAATGAAGGCCCATCTCAGGGCCGGGCACCACCTGGGGATATGTCCGCAGTGCGCCTCCGAGGTGGAGGCCCAGGGGCAGGCGCGCGCAGCCCTGCGTGACTCGCGGCCGGTCAGCATGCCGAACACCCTCATGAGTCTGCTTTCCCAAATTCCGCAATCCACCCACGATGACTCGTTGCCGCCGTCGCCGCCGAGCTTGACCGAACAGCTGACAGACGACACCGTGCACACGCGTAGCCGCCGTAAACGCCGGTAGGGTGATGGCTCCGGAGCTGTGCTCTAACCCGAACGTGCATACCCCCCGAACGCCTGGATAGAGGTTGATGTGAGCCCCGATAAGGACACCGCTGGCGGCGGCCATCGTCTGGCGCCCGTCCCGTTTCGCGTCCCCGTAGATCCCGCGGCCACCCGCACCTTCGGGCGCCCGCGCGGTGTCGACGGATCTTTCGTCGCCGAAGAACTGCGACCCGCTAAATTCCGCCAGTCAACTGAGTTCGCCCCTACCGAGAAGCCGTCGGACCCGATCCTTCAGGAGGCCTTCAGCCGTCCGCATCCCGGCGGCGAGTCCCTCCAACGGCACCCCGCCGACGCCGGCGCCCTCGCCGCCGGCGCTGACGTCAACGACGATCCTGTCGATCCCTGGCGCGTGATCCGGCCGCCGCGGCCGCTCTGGGCACCCCGGCGCTGACCACGCCCACCCCGATCGTGCCGGTCGCCACGATGGGCAAACTCGGCGTCCGTGATCTGCTCTTCGGCGGTCGCGCGTCGTTCACGGCACTGGCGGTGCTGGGTATCACGGCATTGCTGATCGGCGTCGCCGGCGGTTGGGTCGGCCGCAAGACGGCGGAGGTCGTGGAGGCATTCACCACCTCCACGGTCACGTTGTCCACCTCCGACGCCGGCGATTTGCCGCCCGGTCGATTCGCCCAGGTCGCCGCTTCGGTGGCCGACTCGGTGGTCACCATCGAAGCCAAGAGCGATGAAGAAGGCGCACAGGGTTCCGGCGTGGTTGTCGACGGGCGCGGCTACATCGTCACCAACAACCACGTCATCTCCGAGGCGGCGGCCAGTCCAAGCAAGTTCAAGCTCACGGTGGTCTTCAACGACGGCAAGGAAGTTCCGGCCAACCTCGTCGGCCGAGACCCGAAGACCGACCTCGCGGTTCTCAAGGTCGACAACGTCGACAACCTGACGGTGGCTAAGTTTGGCGACTCCGACAAACTACGAGTGGGCGAAGAGGTCATTGCGGCCGGTGCTCCACTGGGCCTGCGCAGCACCGTGACCTCCGGCATCATTAGCGCGTTGAACCGGCCGGTGCCGCTGTCCGGAGAGGGCTCCGATACCGATACCGTCATCGACGCTGTGCAGACCGACGCATCGATCAACCACGGCAACTCCGGTGGTCCGCTCATTGATATGAACTCCTTGGTGATCGGCATCAACACGGCAGGAAAATCGTTGTCCGACAGTGCAAGTGGGCTGGGTTTCGCGATTCCGGTAAACGAGGTCAAAGCCACCGTCGAGACGCTCATCAAGGACGGAAAGATCGCGCATCCGACCCTTGGGTTGTCGGCCCGTTCGGTGAGTAACGACCTGGCATCGGGCGCCCAGATCGCCAACGTGAAGTCGGGTGGGCCTGCTGACAAGGCCGGCGTGAAGGAGAACGACGTCGTGGTCAAGGTGGGTGACCGCATGGTCGCCGATGCTGACGAGTTCGTAGTCGCGGTCCGACAACTCAAGATGGGACAGGATGCGCCGATCGAGGTCATGCGCGAGGGCCGCAAGGTGACTCTGACAGTGAATCCGGCCCCGGACAACTGACGCGATGTTCGCCAACGTCGGGTGGGGCGAGATGATCCTCCTTGTCGTAGTCGGATTGGTGGTTCTCGGGCCGGAACGCCTCCCCGGGGCTATCCGTTGGGCGTCGGGTTCGTTGCGGCAGGCGCGCGACTACCTCGGCGGTGCCACCACCCAGTTGCGCCAGGAACTCGGCCCCGAGTTCGAGGACCTGCGTGAGCCGCTGGGGGAGTTGCAGAAACTTCGGGGCATGAGCCCGCGGGCGGCGCTGACCAAGCATCTCCTCGACGGAGACGACTCCTGGATCACCGGTGACTTCGACGCTCCGCCGGTCAAGGGGCAGAGTGCCGCAATGCCGTCGACCGCCGCGCCATCAACGCCGCCGAGTGGGCCAGCACCATTTGATGCCGACGCGACCTGAACCCGGCAAGCGGCAGTAACGCCTAGCGTCCGGCCGGATCGAGTCCCAGGGACCGTCCTGCCAGACCGCGTCGGCGAGCCATCAGTTTGTCGGCGATGGCGCGCAATTCGGTACCGGCGGCCGATTCCGGCGCCGACAGCACCAGTGGCACGCCGCAATCCCCTGCGGCCACCAGTGCGGGGTCCAGGGGAACCCGGCCGAGCAGTGGCACGTCGGACCCGACCGCTCGGGTCAGTCGCTCCGCCACTTGACGGCCGCCTCCCTCGCCGAAGATCTCCCACGTGGTGCCGTCCGGCATGAGCAGGCCGGCCATGTTCTCCACCACACCGACGATGCGTTGCCGGGTCTGTAGTGCGATCGCGCCGGCGCGTTCGGCGACTTCGGCCGCGGCTACCTGAGGTGTGGTGACCACCAGGATCTCCGCGCTCGGGAGCATCTGGGCGACCGAGATCGCCACGTCGCCGGTGCCCGGTGGCAGGTCGAGCAGAAGCACGTCGAGATCGCCCCAGTACACGTCGGCGAGGAACTGTTGCAACGCCCGGTGCAGCATTGGTCCGCGCCATGCCACCGGAGCATTGCCCTCGGTGAACTGCGCTATGGAGATGACCTTCACTTCGTGGGCGATGGGCGGGAGGATCATTGACTCGACCTGGGTGGGCCGATCGCTTGTCCCCATCATCCGCGGAATGGAGTGACCATAGATATCGGCATCCAGCAGGCCCACCGAAAGACCGCGCCCAGCCATCGCGGCAGCCAGATTCACTGTGACGCTTGACTTTCCGACCCCACCCTTGCCGGAAGCAACGGCATATACACGAGTCAGTGAACCTGGTTGGGCGAACGGGATGACCGGTTCGGCCGAGAGTCCCTGTTCCCCACGCAACTGCTTGCGCAGTGCGGTGCGCTGCTCGTCGCTCATCACGTCCAGGTTCACCGTGACCGACCCGGTGCCGGGAACATCGGCCACCGCTGTAGTGACCATGTCGACGATCTCGGCCTTTTTGGGGCACGCCCCGGTTGTCAGGTAGATCTCGATCCCGACCGTGCCGTCCTCGCCGACGGTGACGCTTTTGACCATGTTGAGCTCAGTGATCGGCCGCCGTAGTTCGGGATCGATGACGCCTGCCAGGGCGGCGCGGACCGCCTTCTCGCGCTCGCTGTATTCGGACATCTCCGCAGAGTCTAGGTGGCGGCGGGGCGGGGGTTGCGACTCCCCCAGGACTGGATGCGGTCTGGGTCAGGCGGGTCCGGGCAGCACGGCACCGACCGGCGCCGGTTCGCCCTCCGGCGGTGCCGGTGCGCCAAGAGGGGCCGGGAAGCCACGGGGCGACGGGGGCGCGGGCAGACCGGGAAGTGGCGCGGGCAAACCGGGGGGCGCGGGCAGACCGGGAAGCGGTGCGGGTCCGAGCGGCGCGGGTCCGCGGGGGCGGGGACCGCCGGTGCGGGCCCCGGCAACGCGGGCCCCATCGGCGGGGTACCAGCGGGTTGACGTCCAACGGCGGCGGAGCCATCCACGGCGCCGGTGCCGGCGGCAGCATCCAGGGCGGCAGATTCGGCGTCGGTGCTGCCGGCGGCAGTTGGGAGGCCATGCAGATCACTTGGCAGCCATGCTCGGGAAGGACGCTGTTGGCCGCTTCGGGGGTTGGTCCGGGCATAGCCAACTGACCGGCCAACTCGGTATTGCCGAGGTTGAACAACGGCAGTTCCGCCAGTGGGTCACTGGCCAACATGCCTGGGCCGAGACCCTCGGGGTTCTCCAAGTGCAGGGCCCCCAGGGCCGGGACCGGGCCGCTGATCGCCGGCAGGTCCGACGGCGCGACGCCGGTGGCGTAGGCGGCCGCCCAGCCCAGGACGTTCTGCGCGTAGGGCATCGAATTGTTGTAACGCAGGATTGCGGTGAACACCTGGGCCTGGTTGCGCAGGTTCAGGCCACCGCTGCACAGGTAGCGAGCGGCCGAGAGGCTGGCATCGAAGAGGTTCTGTGGGTCTGCCTTGCCGTCACCGTCGCCGTCGGAGGCATACCGGGACCAGGTGCCGGGCAGGAATTGCATCGGACCCATCGCCCGCGCGTAGGTGGCGCGCCCACCGACGTTGCTCTGAACGATGATTTCGTTGCCGGGCAGCGTGCCGTCCAGCACTGGGCCGTAGATGGGCCGGACCGCCGTTCCCCGTGCGTCGGTGGCGCCGCCGTTGGCGTGGGACGACTCGATGCGGCCGATGCCGGCCAACAGGTTCCAGCTCACCCCGCAGCCCGGGACCGCGGTGGCCATGGTCTGCTCCGCTTTGCGATAGGCCGACAGTGCCATGCCCGGGATCCGCATTCCGCCCGGGGCGTTGACCACGGCTGCCGGCGGTGGGGAAGAGAAACCAGCGGTGGCGGCGACCCGGAAGTCGGCCGGTGGTTTGGCCATGGCCACCACCGTCAGGCCCTGCGACACCGGTTCGGAGGACTCGACTGTGACCAGTGGCGTGACGTCGATCCCGCTCACCGGGACGCCGGACCGGCCAGGAGAGGCGGCCACCGCACCGGCTAACACGACGGGGGTAAGCGCCACGACACCAAAAGCCGGGTTCCGCACCACCCGTGTGATCCGGTGCCTCAGTCCCACCCGTTCATCCCCACTCGTGTCTGGCCCGCTCATTCAGCAGCACCGATTCGTTCATGTGAACCAGATCACCATACATAAGCCTGCGACGCCGATGGCACGCAATTACCGCTTGTCGCCCGCCGCCCTCTTCGTCCGGCGTTCGGTGCCCTCCGGTTTGCCGGTCGTCGGTGGTGGTTGCAGCGCCGCGAGGAGCTCGCGCACTTCATCGAGTTCGCGACGCAGATAGTCGCGGGTGGCGACTTCGCCGATCGCCAACCGCAGTGCGGCCAGTTCCCGGGCCAGGAACTCGGTGTCCGCCTTGGTTTGCTGGGCACGGCGGCGGTCCTCGTCGAGGGCGACTTTGTCGCGATTCTCCTGGCGGTTCTGGGCCAGCAGAATCAGCGGCGCCGCGTAGGCGGCCTGCGTGGAGAACGCCAGGTTGAGCAAAATGAACGGATAGGGATCCCAGCGCAGACCCACCGCGAATAGGTTCAGGGTGATCCACACGATCACCAGGACGGTCTGCCACATCAAGTAGCGACCGGTGCCCAGGAACCGGGCGATGGATTCGCTGAACCGGCCGACCGAGTCGGAGTCAAGGTTCAACGACGGTCGCCGGGAAGTGCGCGGGGTGTCCAGTCGCTGGCGCGGATCGCTCATGACGCGGCCCCGGCGTTGTTTTTTCCGGTCGGGTTCTCGCCGATCACGTTTGCTTCGGACTCCTCGAAGGTCTCCCGCCAATCGTCGGGGAGCAGATGATCGAGCACGTCGTCCACGGTGACCGCGCCGAGCAGATGGTTCTCCTCGTCGACGACCGGTCCGCAGACGAGGTTGTAGGCGGCGAGATGCCGGGTCACCGCGCCGAGCGGGGATTCCGGGCGTAAGGCGGGCAGGTTGACGTCGACGATGCCGCTGACCAGGTGGGCCGGCGGCTCTCGCAGGAGTGCTTGCAGGTGCACACACCCGAGGTAGTGACCGGTCGGGGTTGCGGTCGGGGGACGCACCACGAAGACCACCGACGCCAGTGCCGGTGTCAGGTCAGGATTGCGGACCCGGGCCAGTGCCTCGGCGACCGTGGTGTCCGGCGCCAGCACCACCGGATCGGAGGTCATCAGGCCGCCGGCCGTGTCCGGGGAGTGGCTCAGCAGTCGGCGCACCGGTTCGGAGTCTTCCGGATCCATCCGGCGAAGCAGTAGTTCGGCCTCGGTCGGGTTGAGGACACCCAGCAGGTCGGCGGCGTCGTCGGGATCCATCGCCTCAAGCACATCGGCGGCGCGGTCGGTGTCCAACCCCATGAGCAGTTCGGTCTGGTCGTCGTCGGGCAACTCCTGCAGGACGTCAGCCAGTCGCTCGTCGTCGAGGGCGTTGATGACCTCGACGCGGCGTTTGGCCGGCAGATCGCGCAGGGCATCGGCCACCTCCACCGGTCGGCGGCCCTCGAACTGGTGCAGCAGTTGAGCCACTCCCTGGCCCGGCATCGCCAGACCCGAGGGCGTCAGTCCCTGCACGTTGTGCCAGTCCACGACCGTCACGGTCGAGCGCCGTCCCAGCCGACGCAGGCTGCGCACCGCGACCCGGGTCACCAACCAGTCCCGGGTCCGGGTCTGTTCGATACCCAGATCAATGACCGAGACATCGATGTCGGCAAGTTGCTTCTGTTCGGGGTCGCTGACCCGCACTCGGGTATCGAGCACCTGGCCCAGTACCAGCACCTCACCCGGATGCTGGTCGAATTGGCGAAGTGACAGGTTGGCGGTGTTGAGCGTGACGGCATTGGGTTCGATCGCGGTCAACCGAAGCATCGGGACGAAAATACTTCTACGGCTTGTCATCTCGACGACAAGTCCTAGCACTCGCGGTTGTTGGCGGATGATGCTGATACTGATCACCACATCGCGAACCCGACCCAGGGATTCGCCGTCGGGACCCAGCACGACCATCCCCGCCAGTCGCGCCGCGTATACCCTGTTCATCGGCGCCATGACTACAAAGAGTAGGAGTCTGCGCGTGGACTTTCGCTATCGGCCCCGCAGAACCTGTCTGTCGGTTCCCGGCAGTAACCCGAAGATGATCGAAAAGGCCAAGGGCCTTCCCGCCGACGAGGTTTTCCTCGATCTCGAAGACGCGGTGACTCCCGATGCCAAGTCGGCGGCTCGCACCCGAGTCGGCGCCGCACTGGCCTCGCCGGGGTGGGCCGGCCAGTTACGGGGAGTCCGGGTCAACGACTGGACGACACCGTGGACGTACACCGACGTCATCGACGTGGTGTCGGCCGCCGGGGCGCACCTCGACGTGATCGTGTTGCCCAAGGTGACCGACGCCGTCGGAGTGCACGCGCTGGATCTGTTGCTGACCCAACTTGAGCGCAGCCACGGACTGCCGGTGGGCCGCATCGGTATCGACGTCCAGATCGAGGATGCCCGGGGGCTGAGCAACATCGACGCGATCGCCGGTGCGCCGCGGGTGCAGGCACTGGTGCTCGGCCCGGCCGATCTGTCCGCCAGCCTCAACATGCGCACGCTCGCAGTCGGGGAGCAACCCGCGGGCTACGACGTTGGCGACGCCTACCACCACATCCTGATGACCATCCTGATCGCGGCGCGGGCGCACGGGGTGGCGGCGATCGACGGGCCGTATCTCAAAGTTCGGGACGTCGAAGCGTTCCGGCTCGCGGACCAGCAGCGACGCCATGGCGTCAACCAGCAAGTGGGTGCTACATCCGGACCAGATCGCCGCCGGTAACGAGATCTTCTCGCCCGGCCAGGACGAGTACGACCATGCCGAACTGGTTCTGGAGGCCTATGAGTGGCACACCTCGGCGGCCGGCGGTGCGCGGGGCGCGGTGATGCTGGGTGAGGAGATGATCGACGAGGCCAGCCGCAAGATGGCGCTGGTGGTGGCGGGCAAGGGGCGGGCCGCCGGAATGACGCGGCAAGCCGCGCCGTTCGTGCCGCCGGCTTAGTTGACGGCACCGCGGTGTCTGGGCTCCCCGGTTTGGGGCACCTCAGTTCCAAGCGTAGGTCATCCAGACGACGCTGATCACCAGCGATGCCACGCCGACGACGATCCCCGCCACCGCCAGGCCGTAACCGCCCTGCCCGGTTTTCTTGATCTGGTTGATCGCGATCGCGCCCAGTCCGATGCCAATGATCGAACCGATTCCGCACAGCAGACCGACCACCGAGGCCACCAGCGAGAACACCGCCATCGAGTTGGTGCCGGTCGGCGGTGTCGAGGGATACCCGTAGCCGGTCGGATACGGGGCGCCGTACTCCGGCGGAGGAATGTAGCCACCCGGCGGTGGCGGGTAGGGAGCCCCGTACTGGGGTTGCGGTGCGCCGTACTGGGGTTGCGGTGCGCCGTACTGGGGCGGCGGGTATCCGCCGTAGGCCGGGTTCGGGTCGGTCGGGGGCGGTTCATAGCCGCCCGACTGGGGCTGCACATGCTCGTTATGGGGCGTTTCCCCGGGGTCGCCGCCGGCAGCTGTCATGCTGTTGAACCTAGCGTATGCGTTGCAAGTCAGTGCTGATCGACGGAGGAGAACGACACGATGACCAGTCCCTTCCAACCCGCATCGAATCCCGGTGCCGTCCCCGGCGGCGTCCCTGGCTCGTCGCGCCGCGGCCCACTGGGTCTGCCGACGCCGCCCAAGGGCTGGCCGGTCGGTTCCTACCCCACCTACGCCGAGGCCCAGAAGGCGGTCGACTACCTGTCCGACAACCAGTTCCCGGTGCAGCAGGTGACCATCGTCGGGGTCGACCTGATGCAGGTCGAACGCGTCATCGGACGGCTCAGTTGGGGCAAGGTGATCGGCGGCGGCATCCTCAGCGGCGCCTGGCTGGGCGTCTTCATCGGTCTTCTGCTGGGGCTTTTCAGTAACAACCTCGGCCAGTCGCTGGCCATCGGTGTCCTCGCGGGTGTGATCTTCGGCTTGATCACCTCGTCGATCCCGTACGCGATGGCAAAAGGCACAAGGGATTTCAGCTCGACCATGCAATTGGTCGCCGGGCGCTACGACGTGCTGTGCGATCCACAGAACGCCGAAAAGGCGCGGGACATGCTGGGGCGCTTGAGGTTATAGCCGGGTTACGGCCCTGAGCCCGGCTACAGTGACTAATGCCGTGCAGCACGGTGGCGAGCGGCGAAAGGCGGATGTCGTGGGAATCGTTGTTGCGAAGGCTAGGCGCGCGACCGCGGCGGCGCTCATCGCGTTCGCCGCAGCATCGTTGACCTCGGCGTGCGGTACCGGTGGAGACGGCCAAGTGGTGAGTCTCTACACCGCGGCCGGTGAGACCGCGACGTTCACCGCCGTGGCGAAGCGGTGCACCGAGGAACTCGGCGGCCGGTTTCGGATTCAGCAGTTCAGCCTGCCCAAGGGCGCCGATGATCAGCGTCTGCAACTGGCGCGACGGATCACCGGCAATGACCGCACGCTCGACATCATGGCTCTCGACGTGGTGTGGACGGCGGAGTTCGCCGAGGCTGGGTGGGCTCTGCCACTGTCCGGCGACCCGGCCGGACTGGCCGAGGCTGACGCTATTGCCGACACCCTGCCCGGACCGCTTGAGACGGCCAAGTGGCGGGGCGAACTGTACGCCGCACCCATCACAACAAACACCCAATTACTCTGGTACCGGCCAGATCTCGTGGCACCGCCGCCACCAACCTGGGACCAGATGATCGCTGAAGCGACCCGGCTGCACGCTGAGGGGAAACCCAGTTGGATTGCGGTGCAGGCAAAGCAGTACGAGGGACTGGTGGTCTGGTTCAACACGTTGCTGGAGAGTGCGGGCGGACGGGTGCTGTCCGAAGACGGCAAGACCGTCACCCTCGTCGACACTCCCGAGCACCGGGCCGCCACCGTCAAGGCATTGCAGATCATCAAGTCGGTGGCCACTGCTCCCGGAGCTGATCCCTCCGTGACTCAGACCGACGAAGGCACCGCGCGACTGGCTCTCGAAGCGGGAAACGCTGCGCTGGAGGTCAACTGGCCGTTCGTCTTCGCCTCGATGTTGGAGAACGCGGTGAAGGGCGGGGTGCCGTTCCTTCCGTTGGCCGACAAACCTGAATTGGCCGGCAGTATCAACGACGCGGGCACCTTTGCGCCCACCGATGAGCAGTTCGAGTTCGCCCTCGATGCCAGCCGGGAAGTGTTCGCCTTCGCCCCGTATCCTTCCGTGACGCCCGGCCAACCCGCCCGCGTCACCCTCGGCGGACTCAATTTCGCGGTGGCCAGTACCAGTCGGCACCCGGCCGAGGCCTTCGAGGCCATTCGATGCATCCGCAGCGAGAGCAACCAGCGCTACACCTCGATCGAGGGTGGGCTTCCAGCGGTGCGCGAATCGCTCTACGACGATCCGGGGTTCCAGAAGAAATACCCGCAGTATGCAATCATCCGTGATCAGCTGACCACCGCGGCGGTTCGGCCGGCGACGCCGAACTACCAGGCGATGTCGACCCGCATCTCGGCGACCCTGGCGCCGATCACCTCCATCGACCCGGAGCGCACCGCCGACGAACTGGCCATCCAGGTCCAAAAAGCCATCGACGGCAAGGGACTGATCCCATGATCGGTTCGACTATCGTCGGCGGCGATGATCGCCGCTCGCAGCGTCGGCTCGCCTATCGGCTGATCGCGCCCGCAGTCATTCTGATGCTCGCAGTGACCGGGTACCCGATCCTTTACGCCTTCTGGCTTAGCCTGCATCGCTACAACTTGGCCAGCCCTGCGGACACGAAGTTCATCGGGTTGGCCAACTACCAAACCATCCTCACCGACAACTACTGGTGGACAGCCTTTTTCGTCACCTTGGTCATTACGGTGATCTCGGTGGCGATCGAGTTTGTACTCGGTCTTGGCCTCGCGCTGGTCATGCACCGCACCATTTTCGCCCGAGGGGTGGTCCGCACCTCGATTCTCATCCCATACGGGATCGTCACCGTTGCCGCTTCCTACAGCTGGTACTACGCCTGGACGCCGGGCACGGGCTACCTGGCCAACCTGCTGCCTGATGGCAGCGCCCCCCTGACCCAGCAGATCCCCTCCCTGGCCGTGATAATCCTGGCCGAGGTCTGGAAGACCACACCGTTCATGGCCCTGCTGCTGCTGGCCGGGCTGGCACTGGTGCCCGAAGACCGCAAGCAGCAGGGACTCGTGCTGGAGATGGCGGAGTGACCCGGCTTGGCGGGTGCGCTTACCGCGATCAAACCGGCCATCCTGGTGGCGTTACTGTTCCGCACGCTGGACGCCTTCCGAATCTTCGACAACATTTACGTACTGACCGGCGGCTCGAATGACACCTCCTCAGTGTCGATCCTCGGCTACAACAACCTGTTCAAGGCTTTCAACATCGGACTGGGTTCGGCGATCAGCGTTCTGGTGTTCGTCGCAGTTGCCATCATCGCCTTCATCTTCATCAGGCTGTTCGGCGCAGCCGCCCCCGGATCCGACGGCGAGGTGCACTGAGATGGCACTACGTGTGACGCCGCGGCGCGCCACCGGTTGGGCAGTGGTCAACACCCTGGTGGTCGTCTACGCACTTCTTCCGGTGCTGTGGATTCTGAGCCTTTCCCTCAAACCCACCTCGACGGTCAAAGACGGCAGGCTCATTCCGTCGTCGATCACCTTCGATAACTACCGAGGAATCTTCAAAGGGGATGTCTTCACCTCCGCACTCTTCAACTCCCTGGGTATCGGACTGATCACCACCGTTATCGCCGTGCTCATCGGCGGGATGGCCGCCTATGCGGTGGCGCGACTGGACTTCCCCGGTAAATCGGTGCTCGTCGGCGCCGCATTGCTGATCGCCATGTTCCCGCAGATCTCCCTGGTTACACCGTTGTTCAACATCGAACGTCAACTCGGCTTGTTCGATACCTGGCCGGGCCTGATCATTCCCTACATCACTTTTGCGCTGCCGCTGGCGATCTACACCCTGGCGGCTTTCTTCCGGGAGATCCCGCGAGATCTAGAGAAGGCCGCCAAGATGGACGGTGCCACCCCGGCCCAGGCGTTCCGCCGGGTGATCGCTCCGCTGGCCGCGCCGGGAATCGTCACCGCCGCGATCCTGGTGTTCATCTTCGCCTGGAACGACCTGCTGCTGGCGCTGTCGCTGACCGCGACGACGGCGGCGATTACGGCGCCGGTAGCCATTGCGAACTTCACCGGCAGTTCGCAGTTTGAGGAGCCCACCGGTTCGATCGCCGCCGGTGCAATGGTGATCACCATTCCGATCATCGTCTTTGTTTTGATCTTCCAACGAAAAATTGTTGCCGGGCTGACCTCCGGTGCGGTGAAGGGGTAGCGGCGTCCTATGGCCGAAATCGTTTTGGATCACGTCAGCAAGCGCTACCCCGACGGCGCCATGCCGGTGCGCGACCTCACCCTCACCATTGGCGACGGTGAGTTCGTCATCCTGGTGGGTCCGTCGGGGTGTGGAAAATCCACCACGCTCAACATGATCGCCGGCCTCGAGGACATCACTGAGGGAGAGTTGCGCATCGGCGGACAGCGTGTCAACGAGAAGGCACCGCGCGATCGAGACATCGCGATGGTGTTCCAGTCCTACGCGCTCTATCCGCACATGACGGTTCGGCAGAACATCGCATTCCCGCTCACGTTGGCCAAGATGAGCCGCTCCGAGATCGAGTCGAAGGTGGCTGAGACCGCGACGGTTCTCGATCTGACCGAACTGCTGGACCGCAAGCCCTCGCAGCTTTCCGGCGGGCAGCGCCAACGGGTGGCAATGGGCCGGGCGATCGTTCGCAAGCCCAAGGCCTTCCTGATGGATGAGCCGTTGAGCAACCTCGACGCCAAACTGCGGGTGCAGATGCGCGGTGAGATCGCCCGACTGCAGAACCGACTGGGAACCACCACGGTGTACGTCACCCACGACCAGACCGAGGCGATGACTCTCGGTGACCGGGTAGTAGTGCTGCGGGCCGGGCAAGCCCAGCAGATCGGCACTCCCGAGGAGTTGTACAACACACCGGCGAACCTGTTTGTGGCGGGTTTCATCGGCTCGCCGGCGATGAACTTCTTCCCGGCAACCCCGACCCCGGCGGGGCTGCGACTACCGTTCGGTGAGCTCTCCGGGCGCGTCGGTCACGCGCTGTCGGCCGAGGTCATTGTCGGCGTGCGCCCGGAGCACTTCGAGGACGCATCGTTGCTCGAACCCCATGAACGTGGTCGGATGCTGAACTTCGGCGTTCGGGCAGATCTGGTCGAGTCCCTCGGTGCCGATAAGTACGTGTATTTCTCGACCGGTGTAAGCCCGGCCCGGTCCGATCAGTTGTCTGAACTTGCCGCCGACACCGGCGGTGCGCAGCACTACGTCGCGAGGGTGTCCGCCGATTCCCGGGTCGCGACCGGTGAGACAGTGCAGTTGGCGCTGGACACGAGCAAACTGCACGTCTTCGACGCCGGCACCGGAGTCAATCTCAGCGCACCGGCACGGTGACCGACTCGCCGGCCACGGTGAGCGAGCATCTTCGGGCCTACTTCACCCGCGTGGGAATCGATTCCGCGCCGGATGTCGCCACCGTGACCTTTCTCGGGGTGGAACGCATCGACGTGCTGAGATTCGGTCCTGACCGGCGCCCCGGCTCAGCGGGGGCATTTCACTACGTGACCCTCGGCTGTTCGCGTTACCCGATGGCTGACGGCTCCGTGGCGGTGACCGATCCGATCCGGGGCCCGCGGGCCGAGATCGCGATGAGTCTGCGTGCCGGTGCCCCGACAACCGGTCTGGCCCGCAGCCTGGCGGTCGTCGCGGCGACCCCGGCCGTCGAAGGTGTGGTGCTCGACGCCGGCGCCCTGGTTGACCTGTCTGCTCCGTTGTGGGCGACGGCCCCGTTCACGGCTGTGCTGCTGGGGATTTCGGATATTCCCGATTTGCCACTGGAGTCGCCGCGTGATCCGGTGCGCTTCCTGTCGGCGGTACCGATCACCCA
The DNA here is from genome assembly GCA_018401645.1 of Mycobacterium sp. GTDB lineage: Bacteria > Actinomycetota > Actinomycetes > Mycobacteriales > Mycobacteriaceae > Mycobacterium. The sequence continues at coordinate 120,813 of JAGYKK010000001.1, forward strand.
GACTGAGGGGGCGTGGGTGCGACTCAAGGGTGCCGAGGCGATGCGTCAGGCGTGGGCCGACGATCGCGTGGACGTGCTGGACCCGCTGCGGTCGGCGTCGTCGCCGGACTGAAGAGTTGGGCTGAAGGTTGAACCAGAACCCGAACCCGAACCCCTACAGCCAGTGGTTGCGCCGGAAGGTGAAGTACAAGCTTCCGCACACCGTGGCCATGAGCAGTAACACCGCCGGATATCCCCACTGCCACGCCAACTCCGGCATGTTCTCGAAGTTCATCCCGTAAATTCCCGCGATCATGGTCGGCACGGCGGCGATCGCCACCCACGCCGAGATCTTGCGCACATCGAGGTTCTGCTGGAGTTCGACTCGGGCAAGAGCGGCGTGTACCAGTGAGGTCAGCATCTCGTCATGGCTGGCGATGAGGTCGGCCGCCAACGTCTGGTGGTCGGCGACGTCGCGCAGATAGCGTCGGATCTCCTTGGGCAACAGGTCCTGGTAGTCGGTTTGCATTCGTGCCAGCGCATCGGTGAGCGGCCAGACCGCCCTGCGCAACTCCACGACCTCACGCTTGAGCAGGTAGATGGGCTCGATGTCGGTCTTGCGCCCCGGCGAGAAGGTCTCCTCCTCGATGGCGTCGACGTCGGCCTCCATCGCCTCGGTCACCGACCGGTAGGAGTCGACAACATGGTCGGCGATGGCGTGCATCACCGCGGGCGGGCCCAGCCTCAAGCGGTCGGGGTTGGCTTCCAACTGATGTCGTACTACCGCCAACCCGGTGTGGTCACCGTGCCGGACCGTGACAGCGAAGTCGGGCCCGATGAACACCATGATTTCACCGGTCTCGACGATCTCTCGGGCCAGCGCCATCGACTCGTGCGGGACGTACTTCACCGTCTTGAGAACCAGGAACAGGATGTCGTCGTACCGTTCGACCTTGGGCCGCTGGTGGGCGTTCACCGCGTCCTCAACCGAGAGCGGATGCAGCCCATAGACGTCGGCGACCGATTGCATTTGGTTCGCATCCGGTTCGTGCAGGCCGACCCAGACGAACGGCCGCAGGCCACCCTGTTCGAGTTCGCGCACCTTGGTCAGGGCCGTCGCGGGGGTGAAGTCCCCCGGCAACCGCTCGCCGTCGCAGTACACCGCACAGTCGACCACCGTCTCCGAGACCGGCGCGGCGTCATGTTCGGAGTCGCCCTCGGGATTGTGAATGAGGTTCACTTCGAGCAGTATCGGTCGGCGAGTTTGGAACTGCGCCATGGCACGACCTCCCCGCCACTGTTTGGGGCCCGGATTCGGGTAAGCGCTGATGCTACGCGCTCGAAACGGCCGATCTGCCCCGGTCCGTGGGCCCGACCACGCAGCCGACCGTCGGACCGCGAATCCCCGGTTCGGGCGGGTGCGCTAGATTTTTCCTCGCCAACCATCCGTTCCCGGTGACGGGCCCGAGCAAGGAGCACCCCGTGCGCACAGCGCCATTCAAGGTCGCCGTCACCGGCGCTGCCGGTCAGATCAGCTACAGCCTGTTGTTCCGGCTTGCCAGCGGTGCACTGCTCGGAGCGGAAAGGCCGATCGAACTGCGACTACTGGAGATTGAGCCTGCCCTCAAGGCGCTCGAAGGTGTGGTCATGGAACTCGACGACTGCGCATTCCCGTCGTTGGCCGGCGTGGAGATCGGGGCCGACCCGACCAAGATCTTCGACGGCGTGAACCTGGCCCTACTGGTCGGCGCCCGCCCTCGTGGACCCGGGATGGAGCGCGGCGATCTGCTCGAGGCCAACGGTGCGATCTTCACCGCCCAGGGCAAGGCACTCGGCGAAGTCGCCGCCGACGACATCCGGATCGGCGTGACCGGCAACCCGGCCAACACCAACGCGCTGATCGCCATGACGAATGCGCCGGCCATCCCGCGCGAACGGTTCTCGGCACTAACCCGCCTCGACCACAACCGGGCGATCTCGCAACTGGCCGGTAAGGCCGGTTCGCCGGTTACCGATGTCAAGAAGATGACGATCTGGGGCAATCACTCGGCTACCCAGTACCCCGATCTGTTCCACGCCGAAGTCGGCGGCAGGAACGCGGCCGAGGTCGTCAACGACCAGGCCTGGGTCGAGGACTACTTCATTCCGACTGTCGCCAAGCGCGGCGCGGCGATCATCGATGCGCGCGGTGCCTCCTCGGCCGCCTCGGCTGCGTCGGCGACCATCGACGCGGCCCGGGACTGGCTCCTGGGGACGAGTGCGGGTGACTGGGTGTCGATGGCGGTCGTCTCCGACGGCTCCTACGGGGTGCCCGAGGGCCTGGTCTCCTCCTTCCCGGTGACCACCAAGGACGGCAACTGGACGATCGTCGAGGGACTGTCGATCGACGAGTTCTCCCGCGGCCGTATCGATGCCTCGACCGCCGAACTGGCCGACGAGCGCGATGCGGTCACCAAGCTCGGTATGGTCTGATCGCGGCAACACGCATTCCCCTGCCAACACCTGCGGTGAGTAGCCCACCCGTATCCAACCCTGAACTCGTCGTCGCGGACGAAGAGATTTTCGCGGCTCTTGAGGGCGGAAAGCTCTCGTTGGAGTTGAAGGCGCCGCTGGACACCCAGCGGGCTCTGTCCATCGCCTACACCCCGGGTGTGGCCCAGGTCTGCCACGCCATCGCCGCCGACAACTCCTTGGCCGCCCGATACACCTGGGCGCACCGGCTGGTTGCCGTGGTCAGCGATGGCAGCGCGGTATTGGGGCTGGGTGATATCGGCGCGACGGCCTCGCTGCCGGTGATGGAGGGCAAGAGCTCCCGACCACATCGTTCCCAGCCCGCTGGACCCGAGGGTCGGGTCCGCGGTAGCCGCCGCCGCCGCCAGAGATTGATCCTCGGGCGGTGAAGCCGGTGGTGCGCTGTCGACTGGCACTGGTGGCTCTGGCGGTGCTGGTGACGGGATGCACCGCCCCTGCACCGGCGCCGATGTTGACGGTCGGTACGACCTCCGAGCCGACAATGCTGCTGCTGGCCAACGTCTACGCCGCCGGACTGCGCTACTACGGCACCGCTGCCACAGTCGAGACCTCGGCGGATCCGGTGGTCGCCCTCGACGACGGTACGGTCGGCGTCGTCCCGGGATTCACCGGCCGACTGCTGGAACGTTTCGCCCCCGATTCGACCGCTCGCTCCGCGGCGCAGGTGTACCGGGCGATGGTCGGCGCGTTGCCGGAGGGAGTGGCGGCCGGTGACTACGCGGTGGCTGCCGAAGACAAGGCCGCGCTGGCCGTCACCGAGATGACGGCTGCGACGTGGGGAAGTCGCGACCTGGCGGCGCTGGTCGACAACTGTCCCCGCGTGCGCGTCGGGGCCCGGACCGGAAGCCCTGCACCCGACGTCGTGGGGGATTGCACTCTTGTCCCGCCCCGTGAATTCGGCACCGCGGAAATGCTTTTCGATGCGCTGCGATCGGGCACCGTGACCGCGGTCTGGACGACTACGGCTGACAGGGGCATTCCCGATGACGCGGTGGTGCTCGTCGACCGCAAGCCGACACTGATAACCGCCCAGAACGTCGTCGCGCTGTTCCGGCGCAACGAGTTCACTGAGATGCAATTGCGGGCGATCAACGAGATCGCCGGTGTCCTGGATACCGCGGCTCTTGTCGACATGCTCGATCAGGTCGCGGCGGGTACCGATGCCAGGGACGTGGCCGACGGCTGGCTGGCGGCCAATCCGCTGGGACGCTGAACGCGCGCGTGGGCTTTCGGCGTTTTTGCAATGCCGGTGTTTTTGGGAATGCCGGTGTCTCGGGAATCAGCGCATGGTGGGCATGAATCGACCCGCCAGCGTGGTCACTATCCGTTGGTAGCCCGACCCGGTCGCCCGCACCACGATATCGAAGATCTTGGCGTCGGCACCCACCAGAACCCTGGCCTTCTTCTTGACCACGGCGTCGAGGATGATCTGCGCCGCCCGATCGGGGGAGGTGCGGGCCATTTTGGAGTCGAACCACTCGGCCAACGACGCCTGGTCGAGGCCTTCGGCTGTGGTCGCGTTGCGGGCGATAGCGGTCTTGATACCGCCGGGGTGCACGGTCGTCACCGCGACCGGATGCTTGGCCAGGATCATTTCCTGTCGCAGCGCTTCGGTGAAACCCCGGACGGCGAATTTCGCCGAGTTGTAGGCCGCCTGGCCCGGCACCGAGAAGATGCCGAACACACTGGAGATGTTGATGACGTGGCCGTCGCGGGAGGCGATCAGGTGGGGCAGGAAGGCCTTGGTGCCGTTGACCACGCCCCAGTAGTCGACATCCATGATTCGCTCGATGTCCTTGAACGGCGTGACCTCCACGTCGCCGCTGTAGGCGATGCCGGCATTGTTGTAGACCTGGTTGACCTTGCCGAACTGATCTTTGACCTCATCGGCATACAGGGTCAGCGCTTCGCGTTCGGTGACGTCGAGACGGTTCGCCCGCACCGGTGCGCCAATCGCCTTGAGGCGCGCTTCGGTGACTGCCAGGCCTTCGGTGTCGACGTCGCTGATCGCTACGGAGGCACCAGATCGGCCCAGCTCAATGGCGAGGGCTTGGCCGATACCAGAGCCCGCTCCGGTCACAACCGCCACCTTGCCGGCGAATCCCTGCATGCGTTCCCCCTGTTGACGGGTGTCGAGTCAGCTCAGGGTAGCAAGCGGGTATACCCGTCCGTAACGCCCGCGCAACCGCCTACGATGAGATCAACATGAGACTCAGTCGTAACGTGCGCCATAACGGGCGTCGTGTCGCTCGCGCAGGTTCGCTGGTGCTGGCCACCGGGATCCTGACCGGGGTGTTCGCCGCGACCGCCGCAGCCGACACCGCCAACAGCGTCGACGACGTCCTGTCCACCCTCGCCGATCTGGGCATCACCGAATTCGGTGCCGCCGATCTGGGCATCAATGGTCTGGGTATCGCCGATCTGGGTATCGCCGGTCTGGGTATCGATGGTTTGGGCCCCGTCGACGCCGGTGAGTTGGAACGGTCCTTGTGCCCGGTGCTGGCTGACCGCGGCCAGGATGCCGTCGATGTCGCGGCGAAGGTCGCAGACGGCATCGGCCGACCGCTGGGAGTGGGCACGATGTTTACCGGCACGGCTATTTCGTTCCTCTGCCCCAGGGCCGTGGACAACGTCGTCGACACCCTCAACAACGGCACTCCGCTGCTTCCGATCTTCGGAAGCTAACCAACCCGCGCCGAGCGTGCAGAAATCATCGCCTCCGGCGGCGTGCCGGCCTACCGACACGCACGCTCGCGCGCCCGTCGAACGGCGCTGGTGCTTCAGCCAAACGCCTCGTCGAGGATCTCCTGCTGTTCGACGGCGTGCACCTTTGATGAGCCCGATGACGGGGCCGACATCGCCCGTCGCGAGATTCGCTTGATCCCGGTCAGCTTGTCGGGCAGCGTCTCCGGCAGGGTTAGACCGAACGTCGGCCAGGCACCCTGATTGGCCGGTTCCTCCTGCACCCAGAAGAACTCGCGTGCATTCGGGTACTCATCGAGGGTGACGGAAAGGCGCCGCCTGGGTAGTGGCGCGAGTTGCTCGATCCGGATGATCGCGACGTCGTCGCGACCGTCCTTGGCCTTGCGGGCCTCCAACTCGTAGTAGATCTTGCCGCTGGTCAGCAGTATCCGAGTGGCCTTGGAGCGATCGCCGTCACCGTCGGTGTAGGTCGGTTCCTCCATGATCGAGCGGAACTTGCGCTCGGTGAAGTCGCGGATATCGCTGACGGCGGCCTTGTTGCGCAGCATCGACTTCGGGGTGAAGACGATCAGCGGCCGATGCACTCCGTCGAGGCCATGCCGTCGTAACAGATGGAAATAGTTCGCCGGGGTGGACGGCAGTGCGACGGTCATCGACCCTTCGGCCCACAGTTGCAGGAAGCGTTCGATACGACCCGAGGTGTGGTCGGGACCCTGGCCCTCGTGGCCGTGCGGTAGCAGCAAAATGACGTCGGAAAGCTGACCCCACTTTGCTTCACCAGAAGTGATGAACTCATCGATGATCGTCTGCGCGCCGTTGACGAAATCGCCGAACTGCGCCTCCCACAGGACGATCGCCTCGGGATTGCCCACCGAGTAGCCGTATTCGAATCCGACCGCCGCATATTCCGACAGCGGCGAGTCGTACACCAGGAACCGGCCACCGGTGGGAGTGCCGTCGGGGTTGACCGTGAGCAGATCCAGCGGTGTGAACTCGGCTCCGTTACTGGGGTCGATGAGCACCGCGTGACGCTGGGTGAAGGTCCCGCGCCGGGTGTCTTGACCGGTGAACCGGATCAACTTGCCCTCGGTCAGGAAGGAGCCCAATGCCAGCAGTTCGGCGAATGCCCAGTCAACCTTGCCCTCGTAGGCCATCTCCCGGCGTTTCTCCAGCACCGGTCGCACCCGCGGATGCACGGTGAACCCTTCGGGCACATTCAGGTGGACATCGCCGATGCGCGCCAGCAGTGACTTGTCTACCGCGGTCGTCATTCCACGCGGGATCATCTGAGCGGCCTCGACCGATTCGCTCGGCTCGACCGCGTGCCTCTCCAACTCGCGGACCTCGTTGAACACCTGCTCGAGTTGTCCCTGGTAGTCCCGCAGGGCGTCCTCAGCCTCTTTCATCGAGATGTCGCCGCGGCCGATCAGCGCCTCGGTATAGGCCTTGCGGGTGCCGCGTTTGGTATCGATCACCTGGTACATAGCCGGATTCGTCATCGATGGGTCGTCGCCCTCGTTGTGGCCGCGGCGGCGGTAGCAGAGCATGTCGATGACGACGTCCTTGTGGAACGTCTGACGGAAGTCGACGGCCAGGCGGGCGACCCACACGCATGCCTCCGGGTCATCGCCGTTGACGTGGAAGATCGGCGCGTCGGCCATCTTCGCGATGTCGGTGCAGTACTCGGTGGACCGGGAATCCTCCGGCGCCGTGGTGAAGCCGATCTGGTTGTTGACGACGATGTGAATCGTCCCGCCAGTTCGGTACCCCCCGAGCAGTGCCAGGTTCAGCGTCTCGGCTACCACGCCTTGGCCGGCGAAGGCGGCGTCGCCGTGCATCATCATCGGCACAACACTGAACCTGCGCGCGGCATCTTCCGCGGGCACCTCGACGCCGTCGATCAGGTCCTGCTTGGCCCGTACCAAACCCTCCAGGACAGGGTCGACGGCCTCCAGGTGGGACGGGTTGGCCACCAGTGACACCGCGATGTCGTTATCGCCGAACATCTGGATGTAGTTGCCGTTAGCGCCGAGGTGGTACTTGACGTCGCCGGATCCGTGCGCCTGGGAGGGATTGAGATTGCCCTCGAACTCACTGAAGATCTGCGAGTAGGGCTTGCCGACGATGTTGGCCAGTACGTTGAGCCGGCCGCGGTGCGGCATGCCGATGACTACTTCGTCGAGACCATGCTCGGCGCATTGGTCGATGGCCGCATCCATCATGGGAATGACGGTCTCCGCGCCTTCCAGTGAGAACCGTTTCTGGCCAACGTATTTGGTCTGCAGGAAGGTTTCGAACGCTTCTGCGGCATTCAGTTTGCTCAGGATATATTTCTGCTGGGCAACGGTCGGCTTGTCGTGGCGGACCTCGATGCGGTCCTGCAGCCAGCGCTGCTGCTCGGGCTCGAGGATGTGGGTGTATTCCACGCCTACGTGGCGGCAGTAGGCGTCGCGTAGCACCGAGAGCACGTCGCGCAGTTTCTTGTACTGCTGACCGGCGAGCCCGTCGACCTTGAACACTCGGTCCAGATCCCACAGCGTCAGTCCGTGGGTTAGCACGTCGAGATCGGGGTGCATGCGGAACCGGCTTTTATCGAGCCGCAGCGGGTCGATATCGGCCATCAGGTGGCCGCGGTTGCGATAGGCCGCGATCAACTCGATCACCCGGGCGTTCTTGTCCAGCGGGGAGTCCGGGTTGTCGGTGCGCCAGCGAACCGGCTCGTAGGGGATGCCGAGTTCGAAGAAGATGTCGTCGTAGAAATCGTCGGAGAGCAGCAGTTCGTGGATGGTCCGCAGGAAGTCGCCGGACTCCGCGCCCTGGATGATCCGGTGATCGTAGGTCGAGGTCAGCGTGATTAGTTTGCCGATCCCCAACTCGGCGATACGTTCGTCGCTGGCGCCTTGGAACTCGGCTGGCAGTTCCATCGCGCCGACGCCGATGATGGCGCCCTGGCCGGCCATCAACCGGGGCACCGAATGCACGGTGCCGATGGTGCCGGGGTTGGTCAGCGAGATCGTCACGCCGGCGAAATCCTCAGCGGTGAGCTTGCCGTCGCGGGCCCGGCGCACGATGTCCTCGTACGCCGCGACGAATTGAGCAAAACCCATCGCCTCGCAACCTTTGATGGCCGCGACAACCAGAGAGCGTTTGCCGTCTTTGCCCGGCAGGTCGATCGCCAGACCCAAATTTGTCTGAGCCGGTGCGACGCTGTTGGGTTTGCCGTCGATCTCGGCGAAGTGGCGGTTCATATTGGGGAACTTCTTGATCGCCGTGACGATCGCGAAGCCCAGCAGGTGGGTGAACGAAATCTTTCCGCCGCGGGTGCGCTTGAGGTGATTGTTGGCGACGACCCGGTTGTCGATCAGCAATTTCGCCGGGATCGCCCGCACGCTCGTCGCGGTAGGGATCTCCAGCGAGGCGTTCATGTTCCTGACGACGGCCGCTGCGGCGCCGCGCAGCACCTGTGCCACTTCACCGACTGCCTCGCCAGCGACCGGTGTGGCCACGGGTGTCGCGACCGGTGTCGCGACCGGTGTGGTGGGGGCGGTTGGCACGGGAGTCGGTTTCGGAGCGGCCGGGGGAGTGGGGGCGGCCACCGCGGGCACCACCGCTGTCGTCGGGCGGCTGGCGGGTTGGCCGTTGCCGACCACCGGCGCGGCGGCGGCCTCGGGGCTGTACCCGGCGAGGAACTCGTGCCAGCTCGGATCGACCGAGGAGGGGTCGACGCGGAATTTTCGGTACATCTCCTCGACCAGCCATTCGTTCTGGCCGAATGGTGAACTCGTAGTGCTCACTGAGCCGCTCGCCTCGATTCCGCTGCCGGTTGTTGCCGACTAAGGCTATCTCGTCTCAATAGCTAGCGCCGCTGCTCAGTGCATACCTGAGGCGGGTGAATCGCCGTACTCAGTGTCCTGACCGGCCGGCAGCAGGTGCAGGGTGACGGGCCAGCGCCCGGGAGCCGGCCCGAAGGCTCGCCGGGCGTTGGTGATGATCCGCTTACCCATCAGTCGATTTCCGCCGCCACCGACCACCGCGCCGATGCCGACCGGCAACATCTTGCCGAAGGCCATCGCGGAGCGCTTGATCGCAAACTTCTTGACGAAATACTGCATGAGCTTGGAGTTCAGTTGCGAGACCGCCGGCAGGGGCAGCAGTTCAGTCTCGGCGAGCCAGGCTCCGCTGGTACGACTCGGGCCGAGGAACTCGGTGATGGCGCCCCTGCTGTCCTCGCCGACAAGCACGCTGAGCACGAGCGCGCGACGCCGGTCGCGTTGATCGACCGGAATGCCGTGCACCTCGGCTACCGCCAAGACGAACAGTGACGTGGCCTCGAGGAACACCAGTGTCTCTCCGGCGACCGCCGATAGGGCGACCAGGGTGCCGATGCCGGGAAGGCGGCCGCCGATCCGAGCAGTGCGATGCAATTGCGATGCAATTGCTTTTCAAGTTTGGTGACGATGTCGGCCGGGGTGGCGTTCGGATTGGAGCGACGAAGTTTGTCCACGTAGGCCGCCACGGCCGGTGCCTGAACCCGACTGCTCACCTCGAGAATCTGGGAGAGCACCCGGGCCGACATACCGGCGTCGGTGGGCGGGGCCGGCAACTGCTCGGGCTTTTTGGGGCGAAGCCTCATGGCGTGCCTTCCTGTCGGGTCCACCTGAGATTAACGAACCCCAGGTTGCCGGTGACGCCCGATGGTGATCGGCGTCACGTTCCCGCCGCGGCCCGGACTGCTTCCGTCCCGACCCCGGTGGTGAATCCCCGCCGGTCCGGCTGGCAGCATCGGTTGTCATGAGCGCGACCACGGCGCGCGAGCAGCCATCGAACCCGGCGGCCGGACGGCCTCCGAACCCCTGGCTCACCCTGTGGGCGATGTTGGTCGGCTTCTTCATGATTCTGGTCGACTCGACCATCGTCGCGGTGGCCAACCCCGCCATCATGGCCGACCTGAACATTGCCGATTACGACACCGTGATCTGGGTCACTAGTGCCTACCTGCTCGCTTACGCGGTGCCGCTGTTGATGGCCGGCCGCCTCGGGGATCGGTTCGGCCCCAAGAAGCTCTACATCATCGGCCTGGTGGTGTTCACCGGGGCATCGCTGTGGTGTGGCCTGTCCGGGTCGATCGGCATGCTCGTCGCTGCGCGGGTGGTGCAGGGCATCGGCGCGGCGCTGCTCACTCCGCAGACACTGTCGACGATCACTCAGATTTTTCCGGCGGAACGCCGTGGGGTGGCGCTGAGCGCGTGGGGCGCCACCGCCGGGGTGGCCACCCTCATCGGCCCACTGGCGGGCGGGGTGCTGGTCGATTACCTCGGGTGGTCGTGGATCTTCTTCGTCAACGTGCCGGTCGGGATTGTCGGTCTGGTCCTGGCGGTGTGGCTGATTCCAGATCTGCCGACTCACCCGCATCGCTTCGACGTGCTCGGCGTGGTGCTGTCGGGCGCCGGTCTGTTCCTGATCGTGTTCGGTCTGCAGGAAGGCCAGGCCTATCGCTGGCAGCTGTGGATCGTGGCCGCGATCGTCGCCGGCGCGGTGTTCATGGTGGCATTCATCTACTGGCAGGCAGTCAATCCCAACGAGCCGCTCATTCCGCTGGAGATGTTTCGGGACCGCGATTTCAGCCTGGCCAACATCGGCATCGCGGTCATCGCGTTCGCCACCACCGCGATGATCGTGCCGGTGATGTTCTACGCCCAGACGGTCGGCGGATTAACCCCCACGGGTGCGGCACTGCTGACGGCACCGATGGCCGTTCTCAGCGGAGTGCTGGCGCCGTTCGTCGGGCGACTGGTCGATAATTCGCATCCACGGCCGATTATCGGGTTCGGTTTCTCGACGCTGGCGGGCGCCCTGCTGTGGCTGTCCGTCGAGATGGACCCCGGTACCCCGGTCTGGAGGCTGGTGTTTCCGCTGGGCGCCATGGGCGTGGGGATGGCATTCATCTGGGCGCCACTGGGCGCCACTGCAACCCGCAATCTGCCCGGCCGGTTGGCCGGTGCCGGATCCGGGGTCTACAACACCAACCGTCAGGTCGGTTCGGTACTCGGCAGCGCCGGAGTCGCCGCCTTCATGTCGGCGCGGATCGGCGCTGAGATGGCGGCTTCGCCCCCCGGTGTCGAGTCGCGCGCGGAACCCCACATGACGCGACTGCCGGCGTCTCTGCACGAGCCTTTCGGTGCCGCGATGGCACAGTCGGTCCTGCTGCCCGCCGTCGTCGCCCTCGTCGGTGTGGCGGCGGCGCTCTTTTTGACCGGTGGGACGCCGAAGCCGGATCCAGACGTCAGTCGAACAGCACTGCAGGATTGAGATACCCGGTCGGGTCCCAGGCGTTCTTGATGGCTCGCATGGCCGCGATGTCGGCGGGCGTGCGGCACATCTTCAGGTAGCGGCGTTTCCGGCTGCCGACACCGTGCTCGGAGCTGACGTTACCGCCATGGGCTGCAACGATTTCCATCATCTCCGGGTAGATCCGGGTCTCCTGATCGGGGTTGCAGCGCAGCACGTTGAGGTGAAGGTTGCCCTCGCCGACATGGCCGAACAGCAGGCGCACCGGCGCATGCCGGTGAATGACAGCGGCTGAGCTCTACCGAAGCCGGACGCCGACAAGCGGTGGTCACATCGAATTTCACCGGCGGGCCGAAGAGTCCCACCATCGTCGGCAAGGGACCCGGGCCTGCCACAGGCGCTGCTGGGCGGCGATGTCGACGCCCACTGCAGGTTCGGTGCCGCCCGATACGGCGTCGAACGCGGTGTCGAGGGCGTCCGCGAGTATGTCGGTTTGGTCGGCATCGGCGGCCAGTTCGACCAGCAGTAGCCACGCACCGCCGACTGGCGCCGGTAGGCCCAGGTGCTCGGCGGCCAACGCGGTCGCTCGGCCATCGATGAGTTCGAGCGCGGCAATGGTGTCGATGCGGCGGAAGATCCGCCCGGCCGCCACCAGGGCATCGAGGTCGGCGAAACCGCACACCGCGGTCACCCGGCGGGTGGGTCGCGGGTGCAGACGCATCTCGACCGCGGTGATCACACCCAGGGTTCCCTCGGCACCGACGAACAATGCGGCCAAGTCGTATCCGGCGGCATCCGAGCGGACCGCGGAATTTCGGCGCAGCACCGATCCGTCCGGTAGGGCGACATCGAGACCGAGAACCTGTTTGCCCATGGTGCCGTAGCGGACCGTGCGGAGCCCGCCGGCGTTGGTCGCGACCATACCGCCGATGGTGGCCGAGTCGCGGGCGGTGAGATCCACCCCCACCAGCAATCCCGCCGCTCCCGCAGCATGTTGCGCCGAGGACAGTGTGACCCCGGCTCCCATCCGGATGCTGCGTTCCTCGGCGTCGACGGCACCGATATCGGTGAGTCGCTCCACCGACAGCAACACGTCGTCGTGCTCCGGAACCGTCCCGGCCACCAGTGAGGTGCGCCCGCCCTGAATGGTGACGTAGGCGCCGGCGTCGCGGCAGGTCCGCAACACCGCGGCGACTTCTTCGGTGCTACCGGGCCGGATCAGGGCACCGGCCCGGCCCCGGTAGCGGCCGGTCCAGTCGACGCTGCGGGCGGAGAGCACATCGGGATCGGTGTTGACGTGCCCGGCGCCGACGATGGCGGCGAGCAGTTTCCTCAGCGCGCTTCCCACCGACGCGACTCTATTCGGCTCGCCCGGAATCGATCAGCCGGTATTGCCGATCAACTCCACGCCGGCGCCATTCCATCGGAATTTGACGACGCTGTTCAACCCCATGCCGCCGTCGAAGCTGAGCGCCACGGTGTCTCCGGTGCTCTGGGTGGTGTCGATGCCATTGAATCCGAAGGTATCCGGTACACCGGTGGGGATGAACTTGCCGAGATGGAACAGCACCGCCCGGGTGTTGGCGTTACCCGCATTGGTGTTTGCCTTGACGATCACCGCTGACAGTTGTGCGCACTCGTTGTAGTTTCCCGCGACGGGTTCGGGGCTCCAGCCCTGTTGGCTGCGTGGGTCACGGGGCAACTGAGAAATCGCGGCGGCGATCGCGGGCGCAGCGAGGTTGACCGCGCACGGGTCCGGCGCCGCAGGCGTCGGCGGCGGTGCGGCCTGACTCGATGGGGCCTCTGGCGTGGAATTCTCGGGGACCGCCGGGGTGGTCGCCGTGGATGAGGGCAGCGGAGTCTTGGACACCGTCGAGTCACCGGACCCGCACCCGGCGAGGATGGCGACAACGGCGACGGCCGTCATCGAGGCAGTCCAGCGATGCCACACATCGCAGCACGGTACCGGCTATCGCGGGCGTCTCAGGCGCGACCCGCACGGGCAGACCTGCACCCGCGCGATGGCATTAGACTTCAGGCGCAATGACAACCCTCGAAAACGGCGCGGCGGTCGGCCCTGCCGGTGAGCACGGACGGACTTTCGCCGACCTGCAGATCCATCCCGCGGTGTTGCAGGCGGTCCTCGACGTCGGCTACGAGACGCCCTCACCCATCCAGGCGGCCACCATCCCGGCCCTGTTGGCCGGTTCCGACGTGGTCGGCCTCGCCCAGACCGGCACCGGAAAGACCGCGGCGTTCGCCATCCCGATCCTGTCGCGCATCGACACCTCCAGCAAGAACACCCAGGCGCTGGTGCTGGCCCCGACCCGCGAACTGGCTCTGCAGGTTGCCGAGGCCTTCAGCCGGTACGGGACGCATCTGCCGAGGGTCACCGTGCTGCCGATCTATGGCGGCCAGTCCTACACCGTGCAGTTGGCCGGCCTGCGGCGCGGAGCGCACATCGTGGTCGGCACACCGGGCCGCGTCATCGATCACCTCGAACGTGGCACCCTGAATCTCTCGCATCTGGACTACCTCGTCCTCGACGAAGCCGACGAGATGCTGCAGATGGGTTTCGCCGAGGATGTCGAGCGCATTCTCGCCGACACTCCAGAGTACAAGCAGGTCGCGCTGTTCTCGGCCACCATGCCCCCCGCGATCCGCAAGATCACCACTAAGTATCTGCACGACGCGGTGGAAGTGGCGGTCAAGTCGAAAACCGCCACCGCTGAGAACATCACCCAGCGCTACATCCAGGTGGCCGGGCCGCGGAAGATGGATGCCCTGACCCGTGTCCTCGAGGTCGAGCCGTTTGAGGCGATGATCGTGTTCGTGCGAACGAAGCAGGCTACCGAGGAGGTGGCTGAAAAGCTGCGTGCTCGTGGGTTTTCCGCCGCAGCGATCAACGGTGATATCCCGCAGGTGCAGCGCGAGCGTACGATCGCTGCGCTGAAACGTGGTGGATCGAAGGGTATCGATATCCTGGTCGCCACCGACGTCGCCGCCCGAGGCCTTGACGTCGAACGCATCTCGCATGTGCTCAACTACGACATTCCGCACGACCCGGAGTCCTACGTGCATCGCATCGGCCGTACCGGTCGCGCGGGCCGCTCTGGAAACGCGCTGTTGTTCGTCTCGCCCCGAGAACGGCATCTGCTGAAGTCGATAGAGAAAGTGACCCGACAGAAGGTCATCGAGACGCAGCTTCCCACCGTCGAAGACGTGAACGCCCAACGGGTTTCGAGGTTCGGCGACTCGATCACCGACGCTCTCAGGGCTCCCGGGTTCGAAATGTTCCGCCGTCTTGTCGAGGACTACGAGCGCGACAACGACGTCCCGATGGGCGATATCGCCGCCGCACTGGCGTTGCAGTCCCGCGACGGTGCGGAGTTCCTGCTGACCGAACCGCCGCCGGTTCCGGAACGCATCAGAGGCCACGATAAGCCTGACCGCGAACGGGCGCCGCGGCGGACCCGCGACGACCTGGCCACCTACCGGATCGCGGTGGGCAAGAGACATAAAGTGGGGCCGGGTTCGATCGTCGGCGCAATCGCCAACGAGGGCAATCTCAATCGCAGCGATTTCGGGCACATCACCATCAAAGCGGATCATTCGTTGGTGGAACTGCCGGCCAAGCTGTCCACGTCGACGCTCAAAGCTCTCGAGAAGACCCGGATCTCGGGGATCCTTATCGACCTCAAACTTGATCGCGGCGGCCAGTCCCACCAAACACGGCCGCCCGCCGGGAAGCCCCGGCGCAAGGCGCCGTGACGTCCGCCGGCGCGGTGGGTCAGCGCAACGCCGGGGCCGTCACCGGGGTAGGCCGGGTTCCGCAACTGACCGGTGTCCGCGCCCTCGCCGCGATACTGGTTCTTGCCACTCATGCGGCGTACACCACCGGCAAGTACACCCACGGATATCTCGGCGTCGTTTACTCGCGCATGGAGATCGGGGTGCCGATCTTCTTCGTGCTGTCGGGGTTCCTGTTTAATTCGGCCCTGGGTCAAGGCGGCAGCCGCCGGTGCGCCACCACCGTCGCTGCAGCGCTACGCCCATCACCGGGTTCGGCGATCTTGCCCCTACGTGGTGACGGTGCTGGCCGCCTACCTGATCTATCACTTCCGTGACGCCGGCCCCAATCCCGGGCACTCCTGGGGCGGACTGCTGCGAAATCTCACGCTGACCCAGATCTACACCGACTCCTACCTGTATTCCCACCTCCATCAAGGCCTCACCCAGATGTGGAGCCTGGCCGTCGAGGTGGCGTTCTACGTGGCCCTTCCCGTCCTCGCGTTTCTGCTGCTGGCGGTGCTCTGCCGTCGGCGGTGGCGGCCCGGTCTGCTGCTAGCCGGTTTGGGCGGGGTGGCGCTGATCAGTCCGGCCTGGATGGTGCTGGTGCATACGACGGACTTTCTGCCCGACGGCGCCCCGCTGTGGCTGCCCGGATATCTGGCGTGGTTTGTCGGTGGAATGGTGCTGGCGGTGTTGGCGGCCGTGGGAGTCCGGGTTTATTGGTTCATCGCGATTCCCCTGGCGGTGGTGTGCTACTTCATCGTGTCCACGCCGATCGCCGGTGAGCCGACCACCTCACCGACCGGACTGGCGCAGGCGGTGGTGAAGATCGCCTTCTACGCGGTGATCGCGACACTGGTGGTTGCGCCCCTGGCGCTCGGCAACAGCGGCGCGTACCCGCGGTTGCTGGGCAGCAGACCCATGGTGTGGCTCGGGGAGATCTCCTACGAGATCTTTTTGGTGCACCTCATCGTAATGGAGTTGACGATGGTCGAGATCCTGCATTGGCGGGTCTACACCGGTTCGATGCCGGTGCTATTCATCGTCACGCTGGCGTTGACCATCCCGGTGGCGTGGGTGTTGCACCGTTTCACTCGGGTGCGGACGATCTGACCCCGGCGGCGAACGCGGAAATTGTGTCAATCGCTCCGCCGCCGGCCGGTTTCGGTCATTTAGCCTGTCATCCGCACCGGAACCGACAGTGGCCGGCGCACGTAACTGCCACCCGCCCAGGCGATTCCGGACTTGTCGACCTCGAAATCGGGGCAGCGGGCCAAAAGTTCGGTCAACGCGATCCGGGACTGCAGTCGCGCCGCCGCGGCCCCCAGGCAGTGGTGTGCGCCGTGGCTGAAGGTCAGAATATTTCGTGGTCGGCGGGTGACGTCCAACTCTGCGGCGTCGGGGCCGTACTGCCGTTCGTCGCGGTTGGCCGAACCGTAGAGCAGGAGTACCTTGCGGCCGGCCGGGATGGTGCGCTCGGCGATCGTGACGTCCCGGGTGACGGTGCGGGCCAGTCCCTGAACCGGGGAGGTCAGCCGAAGAAATTCCTCAATGGCGTCGGTCATCAACTCAGGCTGCCGGGCCAGCAGTGCGCGTTGGTCGGGCCGCTGATCCAGCAGTTGCACTGCGCCGCCGAGTAATCCGGTGGTGGTGTCGTTGCCACCGGTGACCATGGTGAAGGTGAAAGCGAGGATGGACAGCACGCCGGCGGTGTCGCCGTCCGCACCGACACCGGCCGCCACCAGATGCGACACCGTGTCGTCGCCGGGATCACGTCGGCGGCGCTCGATGAGTTCAGAGAAGTAAGCCATCATCGACAGCACCGCGTCCCCGGCGCTGACCACTCCCCCGGGGCCGGAGGCGCTTGCCGCGACGATGGCGTCGGTCCATCCGTCGAATCTCGCCCGGTCGGCATCGGGGACGCCGAGGTAGTGCGCGACCACCATCGAGGGCAGCGGCTTGAACAATTCGGCGATGATGTCGCCACCGCCCTGGGTGCGCATCCGTTCGATGCGCTCGATCACGAACTCCCGCACCTTCGGTTCGACCGCCTCGACCTGGCGCGGAGTGAACCCGCGCGCCACCAGCTTGCGGAACTCGGTGTGCACGGGCGGGTCCTGCATCACCATCGGTGGGTTGTCGGCCAGGCCGATGAGTTCAAGTTCGTTGTAGTTGACGGTCAGGCCCTGCGCCGAGGAAAACGTCTGGTGGTCGCGGGCGGCGTTCCAGATGTCGGCGTGCCGGGACAGTACCCAGTAGTCATGCCCGGGGCTGCGCGCGGTGACGTGGTGCACCGGGTCGTGATCGCGAAGCGCAGAGTACATCGGCCAGGGGTCCACCCAGGTGTCACCGGCCCGAAGCTCGAACTGGGTCACCGGGTGCACGTCTGTGGGCACGTCTGTGGACATAGACCTTGCCTACGGCAGCACCACGGCCGCTGTCAAACCCTTCACAGATCCAGGTGCAGCCGCAAGGCGGCATCAACTCGGACCATGTCCTGCGGCGACACTCGTCCTACCGCACGCGTGAGTCTCTCCAGGGCGACTGATCGGACCTGCTCTACCTGAGCTTTGGAGTCGGCGGACAATTCCGTCGCGACCCCGGCCAGGAAGACTTGGAATGGGTAGACCTTGTTGATGTTGGTGCTCAGCGGGACCACGGTCACCACGCCGCGGCCCAATGCGACAGCGGTGGTGTTGGCGCGGTCGTTGCTCACGACGACAGCGGGACGCCGTTTGTCCGCCTCGCTGCCGCGAACCGGATTGAGGTCGACCAGCCAGATGTCACCTCGCAGCATCGGTCAGTCCGTCACCGCTCGCCTTGTCCCAGGCGGGTTCGTCGTCAGACTCCGACCATTCGGTCCAGGCGTCGCGGTAGTCCTGCTCGAGGGTGGGATATCGCAGCATCCGAATGGCGCGTTGGACTCCGGCGGACCGGGAGGGCAACCCTGCGGTCCGCACGAACGCGTCGAGGACGCTGACGTCGTCTTCGGAAAGACTCACGCTTAACTTCACACCCCGATGCTACCCCGGTAGCAATTTGGTGGTCATGCAGTTGGTGATCGTGCAGGGTGAAGGGCGGTCCTCAGATCATCGCACCCGGATTGAGAATGCCGTCGGGATCCAGGGCGACCTTGATGCGCCGGTTGAGTTCCATCGCCTCAGGCCCCAGTTGGCCGGCCAGCCACGGCTTCTTCAACCGGCCCACG
Organism: Mycobacterium sp.; assembly: GCA_018401645.1. Lineage (GTDB taxonomy): Bacteria > Actinomycetota > Actinomycetes > Mycobacteriales > Mycobacteriaceae > Mycobacterium. The sequence continues at coordinate 139,315 of JAGYKK010000001.1, forward strand.
CCGTGTTCGCCGGTGATGGTGCCGCCAAGGCTGATCGCAAGGACCATGATGTCGCCGAAGGCCGTGTGAGCCCGCGCCGTCATCGCGGCGTCGTCGGCGTCGTAGACGATCAACGGGTGGGTGTTGCCGTCACCGGCATGGGCGATCACCGAGATGGTCAGGTCGGCCTCCGCGGCGATCCTGGCCACCCCGGCGACCAGGTCGGCCAGCGCCGGGAGAGGTACGCCGACGTCCTCCAAGAGCAGCGAACCCTTCGCCTCAACCGCCGGTATCGCGAAGCGACGGGCTACCACGAACGCCTCGCCCTCATCGGGATCAGCGGTCGAGAAGCATTCGGTGGCACCGGCTTCGGTGAACATCTGCGCCATGAACTCGGCATCCTCGGCACCTGCCGGGCCGCGGTCATCGGAGGCGGCCACCATCATCGCGGCGGCGCCTCGGTCCAGGCCCATCCGGAGTTTGTCCTCGACGGCGTTGATCGCGACGGCGTCCATGAACTCCAGCATCGAGGGCCGGATCCTGCCGGTGATGGCCACCACCGAACTGACGGCGGCCTCCACCGAATCGAAGGTCGCGACCACCGTGGCCGACGTGCGCTGCGGTGGGAGCAGGCGCAGAGTCACCTCGGTGATCACCCCGAGGGTGCCCTCGCTGCCGACGAACAGTTTGGTCAGGCTCAGCCCGGCGACGTCCTTGAGGCGCGGCCCACCGAGGCGCACCGCGGTCCCGTCGGCCAGCACCACCTGCAGGCCCAGCACGTAGTCGGTCGTGACGCCGTATTTCACGCAACACAGGCCGCCGGCGTTGGTAGCGACGTTGCCGCCGATACTGCAGATCTCATACGACGACGGATCCGGCGGATACCACAGGCCGTGGGCCGCCACGGCTTTCTTCACCTCGGCATTGAGCAGGCCGGGTTGGGCGACCGCCGTGCGGGTGATCGGGTCGACGGTGATCTCGCGCATCTTCTCGGTGGAGAGCACGATCCCGCCCTCCAGTGCCGTCGCCCCGCCGGAGAGTCCACTGCCTGCTCCGCGCGGCACCACCGCGACCCGATGGGCGGTGGCCCACCGCAGCACCGCCTGGACCTGCTCGGTACTGGTGGGTCGGACCACGGCCAACGGCGTTCCGGCGGCCGGGTCCATGGCGCGGTCGTGTCGGTAGGAGGCCACGATGTCGGGGTCGGTGACCACGGTGCCCTCGGGCAGGGTGGCGCCGAGTTCGGCGATCCGGGTTGTTAACGCACTCGCTACCATGAGCTGATCTTAGGGTTTGGTCGGGCGCCGAGAAAGAAACGCAAGTGTGACGAGCGCAGGGCCGCAACGATCAGGTCAACAGACTCCTGGGTGCTCTGGCTGTCCGTCCACACGCTGACGTCGTACTCCACACCGTGCGAGTGGCACAGTTCGCTGCTCCGGCGGGCCAATCCGAGGGGTCTGCCTTCGAGTTCTCCGTCATTCCTCGAGGCTTCGCGGCGCTCCAACTCCGACACCGAGCAGAAGACTCCCACCGTGAACATCACCCGCTCCGTCCGTCGCTACAGCTTGCCGAACCGGAGTCGTCGACGTACTCCCACGCGGCGCGGCCGTCATGAGCTTCGCGGGAGATGAGCCGGTGCCGATCACCACCGGCGAGTGTCACGAAGCTGACGGGGAAGAGCGTCTCCGGGATCAGCAACACCACGTCGTCGAACGCAACCCGCGCGAAGCTGACTGCGGGGTCGCCATCGCCAATCGAGACCAGGCGGTCGTGGAGTGCCCGGCACAGCGTCGATTTGCCCGATGAACTCGGCCCGTTGACGAGAATCGCGACCGGGGCCGGTGCGACGATCTCATCGCTCGTCGGGTTCATCTGGAATCTCGGTCCATTCGGAAATCCTAGGTCCACTGAGCAGGGGGCGCATCGTCCAACTCACGAAGTGCCGGTACCCATGGGCACACCATCGCGATCACCAGCACCGGCAGCGCAAGTGCCAGGAACGCCGTCGTGAGTCCGTACGCGTCCACCAGTGGGCCGGCGATCATGAAACCGACCGGACCCGCTGCGTAGGCCATCGACGTCATCACCCCGACCACCCGGCCGCGCATCTGGGGGGGTGTGCGGGTCTGCATCACCGAGTTGGTAATGGGGCCGATCGGCCCGTACATCATGCCCACGACCAGCGAGAGCACCAGGATCACCGGCAGCGGCGGCAGGAACGCGATCACGGTTGCCGCTGTCCCGAAGGTGGCGACCGCGGTCAGCACGGTGGTGCGCCTTCGTGCCACCCGGGACAGCACGGTCCAACTCAGCGCCCCGATGAGTCCGCCGATCGAGAGCGCCATCAACACCCAGCCGAGGTGGGCGGGTTCGTTGCGATCGCTGAAATACTTCGGAAACAGCACGCTCTCCATCGGCAGGTACAAACCGGTGACGGCCAACTCAAGGAGCCCGAGTGACCGCAGTACGCGGTTGTTCCAGACGAAGCGCAGCCCCTCCATGGCACCGGAGACGACGCCGTCGGGCCGATCGTCAGGCTCGGGCTGATCGGCGCCGGAAAGCCGCAGTGCCGCCATCGCCAGAATCGGCGAAGGCGCGGCGGTCCTACATGGTGTTGATCCCGCCGAGGGTGGCGATGACGGTCCGCGAAACGCCCGGTCGGTGATATAGGCGAGATTGAAGGTCGCCTCGTAGACCACTGTTGGTGCGATCAGCGTCCAGCACCGGCCCGGCGCGCGCCCGCCTCGGGCAGCATCAGAGCAGCCGCGCGTCATCCCGGCCGGGTCGAAGAATGCACCGAGCGCGGCCAGGCCGGCCAACACCGCGGTGTTGAGCACCCCGGTGCCCAGGGTCAGCGCCAACACCGGGATGGCCGCCACCGACAGCGCCGACATCGCGTCGGCCAGCATGGCGACCCGGCGCCGGCCAAGGAAGTCCACGCCCACGCCCGCGATCAGCGACGCGAACAATAGGGGCAGGGTGCCCGCCCCGGCGACGATGGATGCTTCGGTGGCACTGCCGGTGCGCTGCAACACCAGCCACGGGAAGGCGACCAGCGAGATACCGTTGCCCGCAGCGGCCAGGAACGCCGAGCCGAGGATCAGCGACACCGGCCCGCGTGACGTTCTCACTTCCAGCAGCATAGATTCGCTTCGTGAGCCTGCCGCATCCACGCACTGGGGCGGCGTTCCACTCGCCGGTCCCGCCCGGGTCCGGCTGGCCGGGTGACTGCGCCACTTCGCGCACTCCGATCGCCGGCGACGCCGCACAGGTGGCAGCGGGTGCCATGGAAGTCAGCGCGATAGGCGACCTCGACGCCCGTGTCAGTGTCTGCCGGGCCTGCCCCCGACTGGTCCAGTGGCGCGAAGATGTCGCGGCGGTCAAGCGCCGCGCGTTCGCCGACCAGCCCTACTGGGGCCGGCCGGCATCGGGGTGGGGTTCTGTGCAACCCCGGATTCTGGTGCTGGGCCTGGCGCCGGCGGCCCACGGTGCTAATCGGACCGGCCGGGTCTTCACCGGTGACCGATCCGGTGACCAGTTGTTCGCCGCGCTGCATCGGGCCGGATTGGTGAACTCGCCGGCGAGCGTCGATGCCGCGGATGGTCTGGTGGCCAACGGTATTCGGGTGGCGGCCGCGGTGCGATGCGCCCCGCCGGGTAACGCCCCGACGCCGGGTGAACGTGCGACGTGTGAGCCGTGGCTGGACGCTGAGTGGAGATTGATCCGTCCGCACGTGCGGGTGATCGTGGCCCTCGGTGGATTCGCCTGGCAGGCCGCGCTGCGGATGCTCAACGAAAAAATTTCACCCAAGCCCAAATTCGGTCATGGCGCGGTGGTCGCGGTTGGATCCGATCTGCGACTGGTGGGCTGCTATCACCCCAGTCAGCAGAATATGTTCACCGGGCGGCTCACCCCGGTGATGCTCGACGCCGTGTTCGCCGACGCCGCACTGTCGGCCGGGCTCAGGTCGGCGTCAGCCGGATGACCGGAATCGCCCGGTCCGTTTTGGCCTGATAGGCGTCATAGCGGTTGGAGTTGTTGGCATTGACAATCCGCCACAACCGCCCGTAGTCGGGATCCGCCGGCAGGATCGTCCGTGCGACGGCCGCGAATCGCTGTGGGCCCACGTTGATCTCAACCTGCGGGGCAGCCCGGAGATTGTGATACCAACCCGGAGAACGTCGGTCGCCACCGTTGGAGGCAACCACCAGATAGCTGGCGCCGTCGCGGGCATAGGACAGCGAGTTGGTGCGTGGCAGCCCGGTTTTGGCACCGACCGTGTGCAGCAGCAGGCTGTTGGGCGCGCCCGGGATTCGGTGCCCGATCCAGCCATTGCTGCGCTGGTAGAGCCCATCGTGAACGCGCACGAAGATCCCGAGGGCCTTCTCGGCCAGGGTGGGCGTTGGCCGGTCGCTCACGGCATCCCCGCCAACGCCTCGCGCAGGATCGCTCCGGTGCCCTCGCGGTCGGGGTCGCGACGCAGCAGCATGCCCTTGGCGAAGGACATCTTGTCGCCGTCGCGGCGGGGAATCACGTGCAGATGGATGTGGAACACCGACTGCATCGCCGACTTGCCATCGTTGATCGCGAGATTGTTCCCGGTTGCGGCCAGGCCCGAGGCGCGGGTCGCCCGGGCGATCCGCTGACCGACGGCCAGCATGCCCGCCAGCGTCGCGGCCGGGGTGTCGGTGAGGTCGACGCTGTGCCGCTTGGGAATCACCAGGGTGTGGCCGCGGGTGAACGGACGGATGTCGAGGATGGCCAGATAGTCGTCGTCCGCGTGGATGCGGACGGCCGGGGCGGTTCCGTCGGCGATTGCGCAGAACACACAGCCCATATCAGAACCGGACCGACTCGGCGATGAGGTCGATCACCGGGCGCACCAGAACTGTGAAGGTGTCGGCGATGGCCTTGTCGCGGTGATCCTGCTGGGCTAGTTGACGTTCGGGATCAGCGGCCAAAGCCAGGAATGCGCGTTTACTCGGGAACTGGTTGAACCGCACCTGATGCCAGACCCGGCCGTCGCCGATGATGGTGCCCTCGACGGCGAACCAACCCGCCACCCGCGCGCCGTGCCGGGCCGCGATCGTCGCGATCGCCGACTCGTAGGTCTCCATCTCGTCGGGAACACCACGCGCCGCATCGGGATCAGCGAACCGCAGCACGTGCACCACAGTGATCGGGCCGTCCTCGGCGGTCGACGGATGCTCAACGTCCTTCCAGTCCGGGAACACCACGCCCGGCGGGGTCGTGGGCTGGGGCAGCGGCACGCAGCCCATCACGATCGTCTCGGCCATGCCGGCGTCCTTGTGCTGGTGTGCCTCGTGGAAATCCGGCCGCGACTGCATGTCGATGAATGACCGGCGGGTCGGGTACTTGACCACCGCGACCCGGTCCCAGGTGGGCGCGCCGAGCAACTGCTGCTCGACGTCGCCGAAAAACACCGGCGCCGCGCCGATATCACCGAGGATCTCCACCGGGGCGTAGCGGTCATCGGCCTCGCGCCCGCTGATGGTGCTCACCTGGCCGTCGGCGTAGTCGGCGTAGTCGGCGACCTCGCGATACTTCATCAAATTGACCATCCACACCGGGCCGTCGTTGTCTGGGCTCGTTCCAGCCAACGCCAGCGCGTAGTGCTGGTCAATAGTCCCGTACCGGGGATTGAGGGTGTCACTCACAGCCCGACCGTACCGCGCCCGGTGGGAGGTATCGGGCTACGCTTTCGCCAGTGGACGTCACCGACACCGCCTTCGCCGGCGCCGCCGAGCAGGCCCGCATGCTCGCCGCCGGAATCATCACGGCTCCGGCGCTGCTCGAGTTGTACCTTGAGCGGATCGGCCGACTCGACCGCGAAGTGCGCTCTTTCCGGGTGGTGATGACCGACAGCGCCCGGCGGGAGGCGGCCGCCGCCCAGGAGCGACTCGACGCCGGCGAGCGGTTACCGATGCTCGGTGTTCCGATCGCGATCAAGGACGACGTCGACGTCGCCGGGGAGTTCACCTGCTACGGCAGTAGCGCCTATGACCTGCCCGCCACCGCTGACGCCGAAGTGGTGCGCCGGTTACGTGAGGCCGGGGCGGTGATCCTGGGCAAGACCGCGGTGCCGGAGATGATGCTGTGGCCGTTCACCGAGACGATCTCCTTCGGTGCCACCCATAACCCGTGGGACCTGGCCTACACGCCCGGCGGCAGCAGTGGGGGCAGCGGCGCGGCGGTGGCCGCGGGTCTGGCGCCGATCGCACTGGGCTCCGACGGCGCGGGGTCGATCCGCATCCCGGCCGGGTGGTGCGGACTCTACGGCCTCAAACCGCAGCGGGATCGGGTGCCGATCGCCCCGCACACCGATGCGTGGTGCGGGCTGAGCGTCAATGGCCCGCTGTCGCGCACAGTGGCTGATGCCGCACTGTTCCTGGACGTGACCAATACCGGCAAAGCCCCTCGCGGCGGCGTCGTCAAAGCGGCTGCGCGCAAACCGGGCCGCCTGCGAGTCGCATTGAGCGCCGCGCTGCCACCGACCATGGTGGGTCGGGTCGGCAGGGCTCAGCAGCGCGCCCTCGACGGGGTGGAGACGCTGTTGCGCGAACTCGGCCACGAGGTGTTCTGGCGCGATCCCGACTATCCGGTGTGGGCGTTGTACGGGCACGTGCTGCCGCGGATGTGGCGCGGGGTGTACGAGGATGCGCAGAAACTTCCGTACCCGGAGCGCCTTGAACCCCGGACGCGGGCCATCGCTCGACTGGGTGGGTTGATCTCGGAAGCCAGGATGGCCAGGGTGCGCGCGGCGGAGTCGGCGTTGGCGGCCCGGGTGTTGTCGATCTTCGACGACATCGACGTGGTGATCACCCCCGGCGCCGCCACGGGACCCTCGAAGATCGGCCGCTACCAGCATCGGGGAGGTGTCGCCACGTTGGCGATGGTCGCGTCCCGGGTGCCGTTCAACGCAATCTTCAATGCGACGGGTCAGCCTGCGGCGTCGGTGCCGTGGACCACAGACGGTGAGGGTCTGCCGGTCTCGGTGCAACTCGTCGGCCGGCCGTCGGAGGAGGCGACTCTGCTGTCGCTGAGCACGCAGATCGAGGCGGCGCGGCCGTGGGCGAACCGTCGTCCCCTGGTGTCATGAGCGGCTGGGTGTCTTGAGCGGCCCCGGCGAGGGGATCTTCGACTCCGAAATCTCCGATCTGCTCGACGGATTGACCGGCCGGGCCCGCGCCGAACGGGCTGAGTTGATCTTGTGGCTATTCGAGCAGGGCATCACGGCCGAGGAGATCCGGGATTCGTTCGCTCCGATGTTGCTCGCGGCCCGCAGGATCCTTGGCGACGACGGATCCCACATCTCGGCGCGGCAGATCAGCGACGAGGTCGGCATCGAGCTCGACCAGCTGTTGCGCTTCCAGCGAGCTAGCGGTCTGCCCCAGGTCGACGATCCCGACGCGGCCGTGTTCATGCGGCCCGACGGTGATACCGCCGTCCACATCAAACGCTTTCTCGACCTGGGCATCGACCCCGAACAGATGCTGACGGTCGTGCGGGTACTCGCCGAGGGCTTGTCCAATGCCGCGGAAGTCATGCGATCCGCCGCGCTCGGACCGGTGTTCCATCCCGGCGTTACCGAGCTTGAGATCGCTAAGGGCTTTCAGGCCTTGGTGAGTCAGGCCGCGCCACTGCTCGGCCCGATGATCCAGGACATGCTGCTGCTGCAACTTCGGCATGTTGCCGAAACCGACGCGATCAACGCCAATGAGCGCCGGGCCGGGGCACCGCTGCCCGGCGCACGCCTGGTGGCCTGCGCGTTCGCTGATCTGGTCGGCTTCACCCGACTCGGCGAGGAACTGCCTCCCGAGGGCATCGAACAATTGTCCAACCGACTGGCCGAGATCGCCCGTGAGGTCGTGGTGGCGCCGGTGCGCTTGATCAAGACCATCGGTGACGCCGTGATGTTCGTCTCGACCGACACCGCTGCACTGCTGGACGTGATGCTGGGGCTCGTCGCAGCCACCGAGGCCGACGAATTGTTGCCCCAATTACGGGTGGGGGTGGCCCATGGATCTGCGGTCAGCCGGGCCGGCGATTGGTTCGGCAGTCCGGTGAACCTGGCCAGTCGGGTGACGTCGGCCGCCCGCCCGGGTGCCGTGCTGGTCTCGGAGTCCGCCCGCGAGCAGATTGGCGAAGACGACCGGTACCGCTGGTCCTTCGCCGGGTCCCGGCGACTGCGCGGTGTCATCTCCGATGTCAGGTTGTACCGAGTCCGTCCGGCCGGGTGATTCCGACCTCAGCGCTTGCGCAGTACCGCCCGGCCGCCGATCACGGTCGCCCCGATCAAGAGCAGAATCGCCAAGAACGGGTTCACCAGCCACCACACCAGGCCGGCTCCGATGAGAACCGGTGACACCGCCATCAGCACCATCGCGGGATGCTGCCGAACGACATCGCGGGCGGCACGGGCGCGCTGTGGATCGAGTTCATTTCCTGCCATCGGCCCAGTATTCCACGCCCGTGTTGGCCATCGACCAGTACGCCCCGCGTCGCTCCAGCAACCGGGCGTGGCTGCCCTGCTCCACGATCCGGCCGTCGGCGATGACCACGATCAGGTCCGCCTCGCGGATGGTGGAAAGCCGGTGGGCGATGATGAACGTCGTCCGGCCCCGGCGAAGGTCGGCCATCGCCCGTTGGATGAGTAACTCGGTGCGGGTGTCCACCGAACTCGTCGCCTCGTCGAGGATCAGCAGTGGCGGCCGGGCCGCGAAAGCCCGGGCGATCGTGATGAGTTGCCGCTCGCCGGCACTGAGGTTGCTGCCGCCGTCGCCGAGCACTGTCCGGTATCCCTCCGGGAGCGACCGGATGACGTCGTCGGCATGAGCGGCCCGAGCCGCCTCGATCACGTCGTCCTCGGTCGCGCCGGGGTGGCCATAGGCGATGTTGTCGGCGATCGTCGCGCCGAAGAGCCAGGTGTCCTGCAGCACCATTCCGATCCGCGATCGCAGCGAGTGCCGGCTCATCCGGCGGATATCGATGCCGTCCAGCAGGATCTGCCCCGAATTAACGTCATAGAACCGCATCAGCAGATTGACCAGGGTGGTCTTTCCGGCACCGGTCGCCCCGACGATGGCCACCGTGGCACCGGGTTCGGCCACCAGCGACAGATCGTGGATCACCGGTGTGTCGGGTGAGTAGCCGAACCCGACGTCACGAAATTCGATTCGGCCCGGGCCGCGCGGGAGTTCGGCTGCTGCATCGTCGGGATCCCCGGGCTCCTCCATTTCATCGAGGACGTCGAAAACCCTTTCCGCGCTGGCGATCCCGGACTGCAGCGTATTGAACATTGCGGCCACCTGCGTCAGCGGCTGATTGAACTGGCGGACGTACTGGGTGAAGGCCTGGACGCTGCCGAGGGTGATCTGACCCGTCGCGACCTGGTAGCCGCCGATCACTGCGACGGCCACATAGCTGAGGTTGCCGACGAACATCGTGGCCGGGGAAATCAGGCCGGAGAGGAATTGCGCCCCGAAACTCGAGGAGTAGACGTCGGCGTTGAGTTCGCCGAATCGCTGCTGCGCCGAGGCGCGGTGCCCGAAGGTCCGGACCACGGTGAAACCGCTGTAGGTCTCCTCGATGTGCGCGTTGAGTCGGCCGGTATCGGTCCATTGCGCGACGAACATCTTCTGCGACCGGCGTGCGATCGACCGCGTCACCCACAGCGACAGCGGAACCGTGGCCACCGTGATCAGGGTCAGCAGCGGCGAGATTGTCAGCATCATCACCGTCACCGCGATGATGGAAAGGACCGCGGTGAACAACTGGGCGATCGTGACCGAAATCGAGGCCTGAATGTTGTCGACGTCGTTGGTGACCCGGCTGAGCAAATCTCCGCGCTGGCGGGAGTCGAAATAAGACAGTGGCAGCCGGTGCACCTTGTCCTGAACCTCAGCCCGCAGAGCGGTGACCGTGCGGGCGACGATTGAGTTGAGCAACCTGGCCTGAGCCCAGATAGCCAGCGCGGCAATCAGATACAGGACTAGGGCCAGCAGCAAGGTGCGTCGCACCGCGTCGAAGTCGATGCCGCGGCCGGGAATCACATTCATCCCGCTCACAAGATCAGCGAAGGTACCGTCCCCGCGGTTCCGTGCGGCGGCGACTGCCTGCTCCTTGGTGAACCCGGCCGGTAACTGCCGTCCGATCACTCCGTTGAACAACAGGTCGGTGGCATGACCGAGGACTCGCGGGCCGATCACGGATAGCGCTACGCCGACGATGGACAACGTCAGGACTGCGGCAATCGGTCCGGCCTGCGCCCGCAGGCGCCGGACCAGTCGCCGGGCCGTGCCGGTGAAGTCCCGGGATCGCGCCTCGGCGGGGTCGGGAATCGTCGCCGGACCGCGGTGGGTGAGCCCCGATGAACGGGGGTGAGGCGTGGTCACGGCCGGCCTCCGACCCCGGCGCCGAGGGATTGTGAGTCAACGAACTCCGCATATGCCGGGCAGCGTTCCAGCAATTCCCGGTGTCGGCCCACGTCGACCATCCGGCCGCCGTCGAGCACGACGATCTGGTCGGCGTCGGCCACGGTCGCGATTCGTTGCGCCACGATGATGACGGTCGCCCTGGCAGACGCCGTCCGCAGGGACCGGCGGACCCGGGCGTCGGTGGCGGTATCCAGTGCGGAGAATGCGTCGTCGAACACGAAGATCGCGGGTTCGCGAAGCACCGCGCGGGCGATCGCCAGTCGCTGACGCTGACCGCCGGAGAAGTTGATGCCGGCCTGGGCCACCCGCATGTCGAGGCCGTCGGGGTGAGCAGCCACGAAGTCATCGGCCGCGGCCACCCGCAATGCGGCCCACATCTGCTCGGGCGTTGCCTCCGCTTTGCCGAAACGCAGGTTGTCGGCGACCGTGCCGGAGAACAGGTATCCGCGTTGCGGCACAAGTCCGAGCGACGACCACAGAACTTCGATGTCGTAGTCGCGGACATCGATGTCGTCGAGGCGGACCGAGCCCGCGGTGACGTCGTGCATCCGGCAGATCAACGACACCAGGCTTGACTTTCCCGAACCGGTCCCGCCCACGACGGCCGTCGTCGTACCCGGGTCGGCTGTGAACGAAATCCCCTGCAGTACAGGGCGTTGCGCCCCCGGATAGCTGAACTCGACGTCGGTAAGCGCCACGGATCCGCGGATGCCCCCGAGCGGTCGGCGCGGCGAGGCCGGACCGACGATCTCCGGCCGGGTGTCGAGCACCTCGGTGATCCGCTCGGCGCAGACCGAGGCGCGCGGCAGTATCACCAGAATGAGGGTGGCCATCAGGACCGCCATCAGGATCTGCATAAAATAGGACAGGAACGCAATCAGGGAACCGACCTGCATCTGGCCGGCGTCGATGCGCAGGCCGCCGAACCAGATCAACGCCACGCTGGAGATGTTGATGGTCAATGTCGTGACCGGTAACATCAGCGCCTGCCAGCGTCCGGCCTCCACGGCGGCGTCGGCCACGGCGTGGTTGGCGACGGCGAACCGCTGCCGCTCGAAGGGCTCGCGGGCGAAGGCCCGGACCACCCTGATGCCGGACAACTGTTCTCGCATAACCCGATTGATCGCGTCGATCCGGCTCTGCATGCTGCGGAAGATGGGCAGCATCTTGGCGACGATCAGGTAGTTGCCCACCGCCAGCACAGGCACGCTGACCAACAGCAGCCAGGACAGTCCCGCATCCTGATGGATCGCCATGGCGATGCCGCCGACACACATGATCGGGGCGGCCACCGCGATGGTTGCGGTCATCTGCACCAGGACCTGAATCTGACGTACGTCATTGGTGGTGCGGGTCAGCAGCGTTGGCGCCCCGAATCGGGCGGTTTCGGCCTCGGAGAAGGTGATGACGTGGCCGAACACCGCTGAACGCAGATCGCGGCCCAGGCCCATCCCGGTGCGGGAACCGAAGTACACCGCCCCGACCGCGCAGATGCCCTGCAGTGCGGTCACCGCAAGCATCACCAGGCCCAACCGGGCGATCAGCGCCGTGTCGCCGGTGGCAACGCCGTCGTCGATGATGGCCGCGTTGACGGTCGGCAGGTATAGCGAGGCCAGCGTGCTGATGATCTGCAGCACCATTACCGCAGCGACCGGGCCCCGGTACGGCCGGAGGTAGCGGCGCACCAGTGCCACGAGCATGTCGCTACTGTCCCACACCCGCCCGGACGGGTAAACCGCAGTTCAGCCGGTATGCCGGGCGTGCGTCGGGAGGCTGCCGCTACAGTGCAAGCTGTGAGAAACAGCAGGTGTCCATGGCGGTGAAGCGCAGCCTCGCGATCGTTGCCGTCGCCACCGTGGCGGCGGTCCCATTGCTTGGTGGCTGCGCGGGCGCCGACTCAGACCGCCGACGCGACGCAGCAGCAGTCGGACGCCCCCGGTGCCGGTAAGAGTGGCGTGCAAGGACCGATGTTCCCCGAATGTGGCGGTATCAGCGATGAAACCTTGCCGGAAGCAGACCCGGGTAAACGGTTTGGTGAAGACCGCCGTCCAGCTCAGTCGGCTGTCGGTGGCCGGCGGCATCCTCGGTCCGCACTTCTCCTTCACCTGGTTCCGGCAGCCCCATCGGCCGCGAGCGCAAGACTGGGAACTTTCCGCACCAGCGTCGAGGGCTCACCGTCGAGGGCCGCGACGGCTTCGTCGCGGTGGGCACCGACCCGATGCTGGGGGACAATCTGTGCGAGTCGGGATCGGATTCGGCGACGACTTCATCAGTGGTCGGTGAGCTTTGCCGATGAGTCCTTCCGCCACCGTGCGACGTGGCGGTTGAACTGACCCGGCAGTCGATTGTGAACGCCAAGTGAGCCGGCGGACGTCCGGGGGGACCCGGCGCCCGATCGTCGGCGCGATTGCGGTGCTGGCCGCCCTAGGTGTGCTGAGCGGATGTGCGCAGACGGTGGGTGGGCAGGCGATGAAGGCCGGCACCGGCAGCACCTCGCGCAACGACAAGTCCGCCAAGGAGTACCCGAACCTGCTCAAGGAATGCGACGTCCTCACCACCGACGTGTTGGCCAAGACGGTGGGGGCGGACCCGCTGGATATCCAGAGCACCTTCGTCGGCGCGGTCTGCCGCTGGCAGGCGGCCAATCCGGCCGGTCTGATCGACATCACCCGAATGTGGTTCGAACAGGGCAGTCTCGACAATGAGCGCAAGGTCGCCGAGAACCTCAGCGTGATCTCGTTGCCGCCGCCGATCACCGTGCCGGTGTAGGTGCCCGTCCCCACCAGGATGCCGTTGTTGGTGTTTTGGTAGATGGCGTTGTCCGAGACGTCGAAGCCAGTGACGCCGCCGGCGTCGTCGGCTGGTGGATCAACCCGCAGGCACCGGGGATCGACGCCTGTGCGCAGGCCATCACGTTGATGGAACTGACACTGGCCACCAACTCCTGACCGCCGGGACCTTCAGCGCGGGAACCTTCAGCGCGGGGACCTTCAGCGCGGCACGTGGAACGTCATCAGTTCTGCGCCGTCGATGGTCAGCACCGACCAGGCCGCGGGCACCCGCAGGACGGCGATTCCGGAGGTCGGAAACTTCCTCTTGATATCGCCGAACGCCTCCGCGTCACTGACCGGGTAGGCGGCCAGACCGAGTGACACCTGGCTCATGGTGGGTTCGTGGCCGACGACCAGCAGTGTGCCCACCGCCTCCTCGACTCGATTGATCTCGTCGATCATCGCCGCCGGGGTGGCCCCGTATAGCCGTTCGAGGTAGTTCACCGGGGCGTCGATCCCGGTGCGGTCCAGCGTTTGGCGGGTCCGGGACGCCGTCGAGCACAGCACCGCGTCGATTACCGGGAGGGTGCCGCGGAGCCAGTCCCCGGCCAGTCCGGCTTCCCGGATCCCGCGCGGCGCCAGTGGGCGATCGTGGTCGGCGACGCCGTCGGGGTAGTCGGATTTGGCATGTCGCATCAGCACCAGGGTTCTCATCCGTCCCAGGTTAAGGCACTCACCGGCTGAGATCCCAGGAGTTGTCAGAGCCCGGCCATACACTCGCGCCAACACCGTCTGATCGAACATCGAAGGGAGGGCGCTATGCGGTTTCTGCACACCGCGGACTGGCAACTCGGCATGACGCGGCACTTCCTGGAGGGCGAGGCCCAACCTCGCTACGCCGCCGCCCGCCGTGACGCGGTGGCCGCACTGGCCGGCGTGGCCGCTGAAACCCAAGCGGAATTCGTGGTGGTGGCCGGCGACGTTTTCGAGCACAACCAGTTGGCGCCGGAGTCGGTCGGCAAGTCGCTGGAGGCGATGCGCGGTATCGGAGTTCCGGTGTACCTGCTGCCCGGCAACCACGACCCTTTGGACGCCGCCTCGGTCTACACCAGCGCGACGTTCGCGGCGCAGTGCCCGGAGAACGTGATCGTCCTCGACCGCGCCGGACCCTGGCAAGTCGCGCCGGACCTGCAGATCGTCGCCGCTCCCTGGCGGTCCAAGCGGCCCACCACCGACCTGACCGCGGCCGTCCTGGCCGACCTGGTGGCCGATGGGACGGCGCGAATCCTGGTTGCGCACGGGGCGGTGGATGTTCTGGCACCGAATCTCACCGACCCCGCCCTCATCGGGATGGCTGGGCTGACGGCCGCGTTAAACGGGGGCACGGTGCACTACGTCGCCCTGGGCGACAAGCACTCTCGAACCGAGGTCGGTGATACCGGCGCGGTCTGGTACTCCGGATCGCCGGAGGTCACCAACTTCGATCACGTCGAGCCCGACCCCGGCCACGTGCTGGTTGTCGACATCGATCTCGACGATCCGGCTCACCCGGTCACCGTTGACTCCCGACGGGTCGGCCGGTGGCGATTCCTGACCCTGCGGGACCAGGTCGACAACGGCCGCGATGTCGCCGATCTGGGCATCAACCTCGACCTACTCGAGGACAAGGAGCGCACGGTGGTGCAACTCGCGCTCACCGGCACCCTGACTATCACCGACCGCGCCGCCCTAGACGCCTGCCTGGACCGTTACGCGCAGTTGTTCGCCTGCCTGCAGACCTGGGATCGGCACACCAGCCTCGCCGTGATGCCGGCCGACGATGAATTCGACGACCTTGGCATCGGCGGTTTCGCTGCGGACGCGGTCGCCGAACTGGTGGCGTCTGCGCGTGCGGGCGGCGGCGACGCCGAGGCCGCCCGGGGCGCCCTGGCGCTGCTGCTGAGGCTGAGTCATGGGGGCGCGGCATGATCCTGCATCGGTTGCGGCTCAACAACTTCCGGGGAGTCGACGCTCGGGAGATCGCCTTCCCCGATCGCGGCGTCGTCGTCGTCTGTGGCGCCAACGAGATCGGCAAATCGTCGATGATCGAGGCCCTTGATCTGTTGATGAACTACAAGGACCGTTCGGCCCACAAGGACGTCAAGGCCGTCAAGCCCACCCACGCTGATGTCGGCGCCGAGGTTGAGGCGGAGATCAGTGCCGGACCGTACCGCTTCGTCTACCGCAAGCGCTTCCACAAAAAGTGCCTGACGGAGTTGCGGGTGCTCGAACCCGCTCGGCAGTCACTGGACGGCGATGAGGCGCATGAGGCCGTGCTGGCCATGCTGGGCGAGACGGTGGATATGAAACTGTGGCACGCCCAGCAGGTATTGCAGGCCGCCTCGACCACGACGGTCGATCTTTCCGGGTGTGATGCGCTGTCGCGTGCGCTTGACGTTGCCGCCGGAGACGAGGCCGCCCGCTCGGGCACCGAACCTCTTCTGATTGAGCGCATCGACGCCGAATTCGGCCGATACTTCACCGGTACCGGGCGGCCGACCGGCCAGTGGGCCGCCGCCATCGAGTCGCTGACCCAGGCTGAACGGGAGCGCGAGCGCTGCGAGGCCGAGATGGCCGACGTCGATGATCGGGTGCGTCGGCATGCCGACCTCACCCGGAACTGGCCGGGCTGACCGCGGCGCGCGCGGCCGCGAAGAAGCGGTGCGCCGGGCCGCCGGGGCGGGCCGAGTCGCTGGGGTGCTCGCCGAGGAATTGGCGGCAGCCCGGTCCGGTTGCCGACGTGGCGCGCGCCAACGCCGCGGCGTCGGCCCGCCGCCGACACCGGCGACGCCGTTTCGCGCCGGTCGGGCAGCGGGCGGGGGCCCTCGCCGATTGCGGGCGCAATGTCCGTTGCCGCCGAGGATCAGGCAGTAGAGGTGAGGTCACTGATGCGGCTACCGCGGCGGCCACCAGAAGCGGCGGCCGCCCTGGTGGCAACGCAGCAACGCAGTGATGCCGCCCGCCGGACGGTGGATCGCCTCGCGGCCCCGCGATGACGCCGCTCGGACGCCGCGAGGCTAGTGCGTATTGATCAGGCACGCGAGGCGCTGGCTGAGGTCAGCGCGCAGTTGGACCAGATCGTCGTGACCGCAGAGTCGCTGACGGCCATCGAGAAGCCGCGGCCGCCGTGGGTTGCTGGGTGCGCAGCTCCTCGCCGTGGCCGCCACCGTGGGTTCACCGCCGTCACAACAGCCGGGGCTGATCGTCGGGGGTCAGCGGGTCGTCCTGCAGCCCGGTCAGCCGTGGACGCTTCCGGCGTCGGGTGCTGCCACCGTCGATTGTACCCGGCGTGCTGGCGTCGGATTGATCCGGGGCTTCAACGGCCACCTTGCGCGCCGCGTTGGACGCGGCCCAACTGCGCGTTGCGACGAAGGCTTGAGACAAGCGGGGGCGGCGGACCTCGCGGCTGCGCGGGCCGGCCGGCAACGTGACTGCCTTTGCGTTGAGCGTGACAAACTGGTCGCGGCCCTCGACGGACTGTGCGCCGCGGATGACGTCGAGCAGTTGCGCGGAGTTGATCGCGTTGCAGGCTGCGGCGACGTCGGACACCGGCACCGGCACGCCGGATGTGGACGCCGGGGCGGCGCAGGCCCGAACTGGCTGCCGCACCTTCCGCGCCCTGGACGAGGCGGGCCGCCGATTCCCGACCGAGCAGCAACTGGCCCGCGCCGCGACCGCCCAACTGGCCGCGACGATCACCGCCGCAACGGTTCTTGGTGCGAGGGTGATGACCGCCAGCGACGAGTTCGACCGGGCAGTCGAGCGGCTGGCCGTTCAGCGAGCCGCCGACGCCGATGATGTGATCAGCTCCCGGGCCGCGACCGACGCCGAAGTGCTGGTCCGTGCCGATGCCCTTCTGGGTGAGCTCGCCGAGCGCTACGAGCGTGCCGATCCGGTGGCGGTGGGGGCCGAAACGATCGCGGCCGAGCAATCGGCCCAAGTGCTCGAGCGTGACCACGGGGCCACCAAACTGGCCCTCAATGATCTCACCGTCGAGTTGACGGTGATCGGCACCGAGGGCCGCAAGGGGAAACTTGACGACGCCGAAATTCGTAGTGCGCACGCCCGTGCCGAACACACCCGGGTCAGGCAGCGGGCGGATGCCGCGAAACTTCTGCGCTGCACTATGACCCGGCATCGGGACAACACCCGGCAGCGTTACGTCGCGCCCTACCGGACCGAGGTTGAGCGGCTCGGCCGCACCGTATTCGGTCCCACCTTCGAGGTCGAGGTCGACACCAACCTGACCATCCTCAAGCGGACACTGGAAGATCGCACGGTTCCCTACGATTCGCTATCCGGCGGAGCCAAGGAACAACTCGGAATCCTGGCCCGGCTTGCAGGTGCCGCCCTGGTCGCCACCGAGGACACCGTTCCGGTCGTCATCGACGACGCCCTGGGTTTCGCCGATCCGCAGCGGCTGACGAGGATGGCCGCGGTGTTCAACACCGTCGGTCAGAGCGGACAGGTGATCGTGCTGACCTGCATGCCGGGTCGGTACGACGGCATCGAGGGCGCACAGTTCATCGAACTAACCGCCTAATCGGCCAACGCCAGCACTTCGTCGAAGCCGGCGACCAGGCAATCGCAGAACACCTCGAAGTCCGGAATCGCGCCGGTGTCGATGTCGACGCCCAACGCGCAGGTGTCGGTATAGGTCAGCAAGGTCACATTGACGGCTGACCCGATGGTCGGGCCGAACGCATACTGCATCCGCACCTTGGCACCGCCCAGATACACCGGCACGGGCACCCCGGGCACATCACTGGCCAGGAAGTCCACCTTGCGCAGGATGGACCCGACGTACCAGCGCGGCATCAGATTCATCGCACCGGCGATTATCTGGGTGTAGGGGATCGACTTCTCGTTGCGGACCCTGTTGGTGCGCTCGCGGATCTCGCTGATCCGCCGCGCGGGGTCGGCCACTCCGACGGGAACGTCGAAGCGCATGAGGGTGATCCGGTTGCCACCCATGTCGTCGCCCTGTTGGCGCAGACTGATCGGCATCGTCAGGTGCAGATCGCCGACGGCGGTCCCGTGCTCCTCGTGATAGCGGCGCAGACCCCCCGCGATGCCGGCGACGAAGGCATCGTTGAGTGCGCCACCGCCGCGGTGGGCGGCCCGCTTGAGTGTCGACAGCGGCACATCGTGCACCCAGAGTCGCCGCGTCAGCGACCGCTGCGTCATCAGCGTCGACCCGGTCTCGTTGATCGGGCGAATCATCCGGTAGATCGATCCGGCGAGTTCAGTGGCCGACGTGGCGGTGGCCAGCGGTCGCCGAATGGTGTTCAACAGCAACCTCGGCGCGGTGCTCAGCGCTCCGGTGACGGCCTTGCCGATCAACCCGAGGTCGTAGCGGGCGAGGTCGACGTAATCACTGAGCAGGCCGTGCTCGTCGATCGCGGGGCTGTCGGTCTGGTCCTTGACCGCGGTGAGCTTGCGCGGTTTCCTGGTCAGATCGAACAGGGTCATCGCGATCTGCACCCCGCCCACCCCATCGGTGAGCCCGTGGTGGAACTTGCACAGCACCGCGGCCTTGCCGCCGTCGAGTCCCTCGATCAGCGTCGCCTCCCACAGCGGCCGGGCCCGGTCGAAGTCGGCCATTGCCGCCAGTCGCGCCATCTCCAGAACGCCCTCGAGGGTCCCGGGTTCCGGTGCCGACACCCGGCGCAGGTGGAAGTCCGGATCGAAGTCCGGCGCGTCCTCCCAGTGCGGTGGCGCCGGTGGCAATGATTCGGCCACCCGCTTGCGGAACATCGGCAACGCGGCGCACACCACCTCGAAGCGCGAGCGCACCACATCCCAGTCTGGCGAACGTTCCAGCAGGATCACCGTCACCACGGTGGACCGCAGTCGCGGATCGGACTCCATCGCCCAGGTGAAGGCATCCGTCTGCCGCATGAATTCGGTCATCTCAATCGCCACGCTACGACCGGGGTGGGGCCACGTCATCCGCTCGGTCCAACTGGGGACTTTCTGCCCTGGCAGACTCTTCTTCATGGCACCGCTCGCTACCGTCGAATCGGTGCACCGGTGACGTTGGGCCCCAAACGCCGCCGCGCGCACGACAAACTCGCCGCCCTGCCCGGCGTGCGGTCGGTACGTCGGCCGGTGACGGCCACCGCGGAAGATTGCTTCGATCTGTTCTACGTCCGCACCGGCCGGGCGCGCAGTCACCCCCTGGTGATCATCCCGGGCGGCCCGGGTGTCGCGTCGGTCCGGCATTACCGGGGCCTGCGCCGACGGGCCGCGGCGGCCGGACTCGACGTCATCATGGTTGAACACCGCGGGGTGGGAATGTCGCGCCACGATGACGCCGGTGCCGATCTGCCGCCGGCGGCACTGTCCGTCGAGCAGGTCGTCGACGATATCGCCGCGGTCCTCGATGACGCCGATGTGGCGAACGCGGTGATCTACGGGACGTCCTACGGGAGTTACCTGGCGGCCGGTTTGGGCGTCCGGCACCCTCGTCGGGTGCAGGCGATGGTTCTGGACTCGCCACTGCTCAATCATGATGATTTCGACCTGGTCCGCCAAGCGTTGCGCGACGTACTCTGGGACGGCCGCGACCCGCAGACCACCGAGGTGGCGGCCAAGGTCCGCCGACTGGCCGAACGTGGCGCCATGACGCCGACCGACGCCCACATCGCCGCCGCCATCTACAGCCTCGGTGGTACGCGCCTGCTGAACCGTCAACTCGACCTGCTTTTAGATGACCGACGGTTGTTCTTCTCGGCGATGGTGCGATTCGGCTCGGGCGTAGCCGACCGGAAAGTGCCCTACCGCAACGAAACTGATCTGGTCGGACCGATCGGGTATCGCGAACTCAACTTCGGCGGGATCCCTGACGGGCTACCGCTGGACCCTGCACTCGCGTTGCGCGCGTCCGCGGTGGGGGAACTGCCGTCCTTTGAAGCCGAACCGTTCGATCTGGTGACCGCGATGCCCGAATTCACCTGGCCCACGGCGATAATCTCCGGTGGCCGTGACCTGACCACGCCGCCGTCGGTGGCCGAGCGAATCGCCGAACTGGTGCCGGCGGCAGCGCTGGTAGGCCTACCGACAGCCGGGCACAGCGTGCTCGACACCGGGAAACCGCAGCCCTGCGGATCGCCGCAGCCGTCTGCGCGGGTGCCGCCGCCGATTTGGCCGGACGGGGCGTCGCACTGGACGAAGTGCCGGCCCGCCCGGCGATGCGGGCGGTGGCCGCCGCCGTCGAGGTCGCCGTTCGGATTGAGGCTGTGCTGCCGCGCTTCGCGCAGCCTCGATCTGCCCGGCGATCTACTTCGTGAAACCGATTGTGCTGTAGTTCAGATCGCCCATTCCGGCGGGACCGAAGTTGGCGAGGTCGGCCCGGACCGCGACGTTGCCCGGCGACTGGTAGAGCGCGAGGCTGAAGACTTCTTCCCACAGCAGCTTGTCCACCTCATTCGCCAGCACGCGGGCCTTCGCCGGATCGAGTTCGTCGAGCACCTCCTCGACCTTGGCGTCAATGGCCGGCGAGGAGATCTTGCCGAAGTTGCTCTCGGCCCCGGTGGTGAAGATCTGATTCAGGCAGCACAGCGAGAACGCGTCACCCACCCAGGAGAACTGGGTGATGTCGAAGTCGCCGACGTTGACGTAGTCGGTGAAGAATCCGTCGGCCGGCTTGACGTCCAACTCCATTTTCACCCCGATCTGGGCGAGGCTGTTCTGCGCCACCTGTGCAACCTGTCGGCCGGGCGGGGAGTCGTAGAGCACGTTGCGGATCGCCAGGGTGCGGCCGTCCTTCGCCCGGAACTCGCCGTTGAGCTTCCAGCCCAGCGCGTCGAGTTCGGACTTGGCCTTCTCCGGGTCGTAGGCCACCGGAGCGCTGTTGTCCTGGTAGCCGTCCTGACCGGCGACGAAGATGTGGTTGCCCAGTGGTGTCGGATTGTCCACCAGGCCACGCTGGGTGACGTTCACGATGGCCTGGCGGTCGATGCCCTTGGCGACTGCCTGGCGTAATGCCTTGTCGGACAGGATCGCACCGGGTGCACCGTTGAGAGTCATGTGATACCAGCTGGGCCCTGGGGCGCGCCGGATCACGATTCCCTCGGTGCCGCGGGCGATCTGCAACTCGTCCAATGAGGCGACGCCGGTGGCGTCGATGGCCTTGTTCTGCAGTGCCGGGATGCGGGCGGCGTCATCAAGTGCGAGGAAGGTGAACGTGTCCAGCACCGGTGGCGTGCCCCACCAATTCGGGTTGCGGGTCAACGTGATCCGCTGTGCCGTGCGATCGACGCCTGCCACCATGAACGGCCCGGCGGACGGGCCGGGATCCCGCAACTGACCCTTGTTGAAGACCTCTGGGTCGGCGGTCATGGACTTGGGCAGCAGCATGGTGTTGCCGGCGAACATGCCGCGCCACTCGGGATAGTGCTGGGCGAAGGTCACCACCGCCTGGCGCTCATCGGCGCCGCGGGTCACCGAGGCCACCCGGTCGGAGCCGTTGGGGGAGGCGATCGCGAATTCCTTGTTCTTGCCGTTGGTGGCATTGATCTGGGCGGCGATGTCCTCCCAGGTGATCGGTGCGCCGTCGGACCAGGAGGCCTTCGGGTTGATGGTGTAGGTGACGACCTGCGGGTCGGCCGAGGTTAACTCGACGTTGGTGAAGTAGTCGGAGTTGACCTTCATCGTTGCGTCCGGGGCGATGACGAAGGCCCGTGGCATGGTCGGTCGCAGGACGCTGGCGGTGTCGGCCAGGTTGCCGTCGATGTGCAGGGTGTTGAAGTTCGGCGGCAGCGTCCCGATCGCCAGTCGCAGGTTTCCGCCCGCGACCAGAGTGGCCGGGTCCTGCGGGTTGACGTCGCTGACGGAACCGAGTTCGGCGTTCCCGCCGGCCGCCGGGGTGGTCTGCTTCCCGGTTGCGCACCCGGCCACCACCACCGTCGCCGCCAGCCCCACCGCGAGCAGACGCAAAGTCGCACCGACGCGCCGTGGGGACTGCGATTTTGTGTCTGCTCGCCGAAGGTTCACGGCTTCGATGTTAGCGCCGTGCAGGATCGGGTTGGGGGATCGCGGCGAGCAACGCCCGGGTGTAGTCGTGACGCGGATGGGCGAACACCTCGTCGGCCTCGCCGTATTCGACGATCTTGCCGTGCTGCATGACCGCAACCCGGTGGGCCAGGAGTTTGACCACCGACAGGTCGTGGGAGATGAACAGGTAGGACAGGTCGAACTCGCGCTGCAGATCCAACAGCAGGTTGATGATTCCGGCCTGGATGGAGACGTCCAGGGCCGACACCGGCTCGTCAAGGGCGAGGATCTTCGGTTGCAGCGCCAGCGCCCGGGCGATACCGATCCGTTGCTTCTGGCCGGAGAACTCGCCCGGGTACCGCCCGGCGTCGGCGCGGGAGAGTCCGACGATCTCCAGCAATTCCGACACTTGGCTGGTCGCATCCTGCCGAATCCGTTGGCACTCAGCGGTTCGGCGAGGATGTCGAAGACTGGCAGCCGCGGATCCAGGGCGGCCACCGGGTCCTGAACACCACCTGCAGGTCGCGGCGCACCTCTGCGGCGGCGCCCGGCGTCTGTGGGTCGCGACATCGTTTCCCAACACCTCGATCGAGCCGGACTGCGGGGCGCGCAGTTCCAGGATCTCTTGTAGCGTGGTGATTTCGGATCCGGATTCTGACGATGTCTGCGGGTCCGGGCCCCGGGCAACTGAAACGATGCCGTCGACGGCGCGGACTCACCACCCGGCGGCGCAGCACCACACCCTGCGAGCCGGTAGGTCTTGACAGGATCCTGACCCGGACACGACCTCGCCGGAGGATTCGGCGTCGACGTCAGGTGCTGCGGTGTTGACCCCGAAGATTTCGGCGGCACTGCGTCCGGCCACCTGATCGGAGCGGAAACAGGCTGCCGAATGTCCGGGTGCGACCGCCCCAAGATCAGCCCGACTCGCCAGCCGGGATTGCCAGTGGGCAGCGCGGCGCGAACGGGCAACCCGGCCCCATCACCGCTCAAACACGGGGCGCTCCGGGTATCGGCACCAGTCGGGTGCCGCGCGGGGAGTCCAGGCGCGGCACCGAGCCCAGTGCTCCGGCCGTGTAGGGCATCCGGCGATCGGCGTAGAGGCTCTCCACGCCGGGCTGCCTCGACTGCGCGACCGGCGTACATCACCAGCGCCCGGTCGGCGAACTCCGCAACCACGCCCAGGTCGTGGGTGATGATCAGCACGCCGGCGCCGGTCACGTCGCGGGCGGTCTTGAGCACCTCGAGGATCTGGGCCTGCACCGTGACGTCGAGGGCGGTGGTGGGTTCGTCGCAGATGATCAGGTCTGGATCGCAGGAGATCGCGATGGCGATCACCACGCGCTGACGCTCACCGCCGGAGAGTTCGTGCGGGAAGGATCGGGCCCGCGTCTCGGCTCGGTCGATGCCGACCAGATCCATCAGTTCGACGGCACGCCGCCTCGCCTCCGCCTTGCTCACCTGTCGGTGATGCACGGTGATCGCCTCGGCGATCTGGTCACCGACGGTGTAGACCGGAGTCAGGGCCGACACTGGATCCTGAACACCGTGCCGATCCGCGCCGCGGATCCGTGACAGGTCGCATCGACAATGCCCAGCAGTTCCGCGCCCCCCAGGCGGACCGAACCCGACACCTCCGCGTACTCCGGCAGTAAGCCGATGACCGCCATCGCAGCCGCCGATTTGCCCGATCCGGATTCGCCGACCATCGCCACTACCTCACCCGGCGCGACGTGGTAACTCAGTCCCCGCACGGCGGCCAACTCGCCGGCTTCGGTGGGAAAGGTGACGGTCAGGTTTTGAACCTGCAGGAGTGGACCGTTCACGTTGGCTTCGGTTTGCGGCGTGCGCACCAGCACTGCTCGGGTCGAAGGCGTCGCGAAGTCCGTCGCCGGTGAGGTTGGCGCACATCAGAATCAGCACCAGCACACCGGCCGGGAAGAGGAAAACCCACGGGAAGGTGGTGGCCGATTTCGTTCCGTCGGCGATCAGGGTGCCCAGTGAGACGTCCGGTGGTTGCACACCGAACCCCAGGAAACTTAAACCGGTTTCGGCCAGGATCGCCCCGCCGACCATCAGGGCGGTGTCGATGATGAGGATCGAGGCCACGTTCGGCAGGATGTGGCGGGCGATGATCGTGCGATTCGGTACGCCCATATACCTGGCGGCCTGAACGTATTCGCGTTCCCGGAGGCTCATCGTCAGGCCGCGCACCATCCGTGAACTGATCATCCAACTGAAGCCGGCCAGCAGCACGATCAGCAGGGCGATGTTGGCCGAGTTCTTGGTCCGTGGCGTGATGATCGCGATCAGGATGAAGCTGGGCACCACCAGCAGCAGGTCCACGATCCATCAGGGCGCGGTCGCGCCAGCCGAAAGTACCCGGCGATCGGGTGCCTACCGTTGCGGCGATCAGCGTCGAGATCACGCGATGCAGATGATCAGCATCGACTTCTGCATCCCGCGGAGAACCTGAGCCAGGATGTCCTGTCCCAGGGGCGCTGCGCTCCGTCCCTCCTCCACTCCGTCGTTCGAGTAGGAGTAGGGCAACAGTGGTACACGTGCAGCTGATGAAATTGTGATCACCAGCGCGGCTTCAGTGGTGGCGACCTGGCCAACCCTGTTGCGCGCTGAATCGCCGCCACTTACCCAAGCCGTCCGCTGGTGGAACCTGCCCAAATCGACGGCGCCTGCATCGACCACCGGTGCGCCGGTCACCGCACCCGCACCCGCGGATCGAGGACGGCGTAGATCACATCGGAGAGCAGGCCGGCCAGTAGCACCACCGCGCCGGAGAACAGCGTGATCGCGGCGACGATGTTGGTGTCCTGGGTGGAGATGCCCTGCACCACCCACTCACCCATGCCGTGCCAGCCGAAGATCTTCTCCACGAACACCGCCCCGGTGACCAGGCCGGCGACGCTGTAGGCGAACAGTGTCGCCATCGGGATCAGGGCGGTGCGCAGGCCGTGCTTGAACAGGGCCTGGCGACGGGTGAGGCCCTTGGCGCGGGCGGTGCGGATGAAGTCCTGGCCCAGCACGTCGAGCATGGCGTTGCGCTGATACCGGCTGTAGCCGGCGATCGCCATCAGCGCCAGGGTCAGCGTCGGCAGCACGAGATGCTGGGCGCGGTCGACGAATCGATTCCAGCCCCCGCCCACGGCGTCCGGCGACGTCTCTCCGGTGAATTCGAACAGTTGCACGCCCAGCACCGAATTGATCTGTAACGCGATCAGGATCAGCAGGCCGGCCAGGACGAACGTGGGCGTGCTGATGATCAGCAGCGATATCCCGGTGATCACCCGGTCCGACATCCGGTACTGCCGCACCGCGCCCCACGCCCCGACCAGTACCCCGATCACCGTGCCGAGCACCGAGCCGATCACCAGCAGTCGCAGGCTCACGCCGATACGCCGCCACAGTTCGTCGGAGACCGGTTGACCGGTGACCGTGGTGCCGAAGTCGCCGCGCACCGCACCCGACGCCCAGTGGGCGTAGCGCAGCGGTATCGGCTTGTTCAGATCGAGTTCGGCGGCCTTGGCGTCGATCACCGCCTGCGGCGGACGTGGATTGCGCTGCAGCAGGCTGTTCAGCGGGGTGAAGGTCAACGACGTCAGGGTGAACGTCAGGAACGAGGCCAACGCCAGCAACGCGACGTAGTTGAGCGCTCGGCGTGCCAGGAACCGCGTCATCGGCGGCACCGTGGCGGTCGAGGCATGCAGCACAGGGTAGTGCCGCAGTTGTCGATACCATCGCCGTGACTCGAACATCGGTACTCGAACATCGGTACTCGAACAATCGATAAAGGGAGAAAGCCTTGAGCGTCACCGACACCTACCTGGCCAACAATGCCGAATACGCGAAAACCTTCGCCGGCCCACTGCCGTTGCCGCCGAGCAAGCAGGTGGCCGTCCTCGCGTGCATGGACGCCCGGATGAACGTCTACGGCATCCTCGGCTTGGCCGAGGGCGAGGCGCACGTGATCCGCAACGCCGGCGGTGTGGTCACCGATGACGAGATCCGCTCGCTGGCTATCAGTCAGCGACTGCTGGGCACCCGCGAGATCATCCTGATCCACCACACCGACTGCGGAATGCTGACCTTCACCGACGACGACTTCAAGGCCGCGATTCAGACCGAGACCGGTATCAAGCCGCAGTGGGCGGCCGAGGCGTTCGGCGACGTCGAGGAGGATGTCCGCCAGTCGCTGCGACGGATCGAGAGCAGTCCCTTCGTCGTGCTGCACACCTCGCTGCGCGGCTTCGTCTTCGACGTGGCGACCGGCAGGCTCAACGAGGTCACGCTGTAACTGCCCGGGCCGCGTTGACGATGCCACCCTGCGCACGCTATTTTTCGTTCTACCCGGTAAAGCCGGTCAAACCTACCAACTTTACGAGGAAATACATGGTCGAGGCCGGTACTCAGCCCCCGAAGGCCGGGCGCTACGAGCTCAGTCAACTGCGCTCGCTGGAGGCCGAGGCGATCCACATCATCCGCGAGGTCGCCGCCGAGTTCGAGAAACCGGTTCTGCTGTTCTCCGGCGGCAAGGACTCGATCGTCATGCTGCACCTGGCGATCAAGGCGTTCGCACCCGGACGGCTGCCGTTTCCGGTGATGCACGTCGACACCGGGCACAACTTCGACGAGGTGATCGCCACCCGCGACGAACTGGTCGCCCACCACGGGGTGCGGTTGGTCGTGGCCAGTGTGCAGCAGGACATCGACGCCGGCCGGGTGGTCGACAGTGGGCCCTCGCGCAATCCGCTGCAAACCGTCACGCTGCTGCGGGCCATCGCCGAGAACAAGTTCGACGCCGCGTTCGGCGGGGCGCGCCGCGACGAGGAGAAGGCCCGGGCCAAGGAACGGGTGTTCAGCTTCCGCGACGAGTTCGGCCAGTGGGACCCCAAGGCGCAGCGCCCGGAACTGTGGAACCTCTACAACGGCCGCCACCGCAAGGGCGAGCACATCCGGGTGTTCCCACTGTCGAACTGGACCGAATACGACATCTGGGCCTACATCGGCGCCGAGGGCATCGCACTGCCCGGTATCTACTACGCCCACACCCGGGAAGTATTCCGCCGCGACGGCATGCTGCTGGCGGTGCACGAGTTCATGCAACCGGCCGCAGGGGAGGAGGTGTTCGAGACCTCGGTGCGGTTCCGCACCGTCGGTGACGTCACCTGCACCGGGTGCGTGGAATCCGACGCCGTCACCGTCGATGAGGTGATCGCCGAGACCGCGCTGTCGCGGCTCACCGAGCGCGGCGCCACCCGCGCCGACGACCGGATCTCCGAAGCCGGGATGGAAGACCGCAAGCGGGAAGGCTACTTCTGATGCCAGAAACCACGTCCCTCATCGTTCCCGGACAGACCCTGCTGCGCCTGGCCACCGCCGGTTCGGTCGACGACGGCAAGTCCACCCTGATCGGCCGCCTGCTGTATGACTCCAAGGCCGTGATGGAGGACCAATTGGCGGCCGTGGAGCGCACCTCGCGGGAACGCGGCAACGAATACACCGACCTGGCACTGGTGACCGACGGCCTGCGTTCGGAACGGGAGCAGGGCATCACCATCGACGTCGCCTACCGCTATTTCGCCACGGCCAGGCGCAAATTCATCATCGCCGACACCCCCGGGCATCTGCAGTACACCCGCAACATGGTCACCGGCGCCTCCACCGCCCAGTTGGTGATCGTGCTCGTCGACGCCCGCCACGGGTTACTCGAGCAGTCCCGCCGGCACGCCTTCCTGGCCTCACTGCTGGGCGTGCAGCACATCGTGTTGGCGGTCAACAAGATGGACCTGATCGACTGGGATCAGGAGCGCTACACCTGGATTCGCGACGAGTTCCACGCCTTCGCCGCCCGCCTGGACATCCACGACGTCACCACCATCCCGATCTCGGCACTGCACGGCGACAATGTGGTGACCAAGAGCGATAAGGCGCCCTGGTACGACGGGCCGCCGCTGCTGAGTCATCTGGAGGACGTCTATATCGCCGGTGACCGCAACCTGGTCGACGTGCGTTTTCCGGTGCAGTACGTCATCCGGCCGCAGACCCGCGAACACGCCGACCATCGCAGCTACGCCGGCACCGTCGCCAGCGGCATCATGCGACCCGGCGACGAGGTGGTGGTGCTGCCCAGCGGGAAAACCAGTCTGATCACCGCCATCGACGGGCCCGAGGGTCCGGTCACCGAGGCCTTTCCGCCGATGGCGGTCTCGATCAGCCTGGCCGATGACATCGACATCTCCCGCGGCGACCTGCTGGCCCGTCCGCAGAATCAACCCGCCGCCACCACCGAGTTCGATGCGATGGTGTGCTGGATGGCCGACGAGGCCGCGCTGGAACCGGGCCGCGACTACGTCATCAAACACACCACCCGCACCACCCGGGTCCGGGTCACCGCGCTGGACTACCGCCTCGACGTCAACACCCTGCACCGCGACAAGAGTGCGACCGCGCTCAAGCTCAACGAACTGGGCCGGGTGAGCCTGCGTACCCAGGTGCCGCTGCTGCTCGATGAATACACCCGCAATGCGGCCACCGGATCGTTCATCCTCATCGACCCGGACACCAACGTCACCGTCGCGGCCGGCATGGTGCGCGACACGACGCCGGTCGCCACCCGCACCGCCACGCCCAACACGGTGCGGCATCAGTCCCTGGTGACGGCGGGGGAGCGGCTGACCCGGGGTCGCACGGTGTGGTTCACCGGGTTGTCGGGATCGGGCAAGTCCTCGGTGGCGGTCCTGGCTGAGCAGAGCCTGCTCGAACACGGTTGTCCGGCCTACATTCTCGACGGCGACAACCTGCGCCACGGCCTCAACGCCGACCTCGGCTTCACGATGGCCGATCGGGCCGAGAACCTGCGCCGCCTGGCCCACGTGGCCACCCTGATGGCCGACGCCGGGCTGACCGTGCTGGTTCCGGCGATCAGCCCGATGGCCGAGCATCGCGAACTGGCCCGAACGGTCCACACCGAAGCCGGGATCGAGTTCTTCGAGGTGTTCGTCGACACCCCGTTGGCGGATTGCGAACGTCGCGACCCCAAGGGTCTCTACGCCAAGGCCCGTGCCGGTGAGATCACCCACTTCACCGGAATAGACAGCCCGTATCAGCGGCCGAAGAATCCGGACCTGCGCCTCACCCCGGAGCACACCGCCGCTCAACTCGCCGAGCAGGTCGTCGCCCTGCTGGAAGCCCAGGTATGAAAGACCGGCCGTGAACGATCATGAATTGGCCGCCGCGCTGGCCGCCGAGGCCGGCCGACTGCTGCTCGACGTGCGCACCGAATTCGCCGACGCGCCGTCCGAAGAACGCAAGGCCGCGGGCGACATGCGTTCCCACGACTTCCTGATCGCGCGATTGGCGGCCGCGCGCCCCGGCGACGTGGTGCTCTCCGAGGAGGGCGCCGATGATCCGATCCGACTGCGCAGCGACCGGGTCTGGATCGTCGACCCCCTCGACGGCACTCGTGAGTTCGCCGAGCCCGGACGTGCGGACTGGGCGGTGCACGTCGCGCTATGGTCGGGCGGTGAACTGATCGCGGGGGCGGTGGCACTGCCCGCTCGAGGCGTGACGCTGGCGACACCGCAGGTGCCGCCACTGCCGCCGGCACGTGGCGGTGCCGCGCATCGTGGTCTCGCGCACCCGTCCGCCCGCAGTTGCGTTGCGGGTCCGAGCGGCCCTAGGTGCCACGCTGGTCGAGATGGGCTCGGCGGGGGCGAAAGTCGCCGCGGTGGTGCAGGGCGACGCCGAGGTATATGTACACGCCGGCGGGCAGTACGAGTGGGATTCGGCGGCGCCGGTTGCCGTGGCTCGCGCGGCGGGTCTGCACACCTCCCGCATCGACGGTTCGCCGCTGCGCTACAACCAATCCGAACTCCTGCTACCCGACCTGGTGGTGTGCCGACCGCAGTACGCCCAGGCCGTGCTCGCCGCCCTGCGCTAAGGCGGTCAATACTGGCCGCGAACGGGGCAAAGACTTCTCCGTTACCCAGGAAAGACTTCTCTATTACCCAGAAAACGTTTGCTCTCAGGTCCACACCGGAGGCCCGCCGGTGCGCAGCCCAGCAATTTCAAAGTTTGTTCGCAAAATCGCAATGTGGCTCTGAACAGCGACTTCATCCGGAGAGCCGGTTCGCCACAACCCGGTTTCGGGGGACCTAAGTAACTTCTTTGCCCGAATTACTTGCGCTCAGGTTTTTCTCAGCTATTGTCATGGAGTCAGTACTCAACTGCTTACCTTTACTCGGAGGAACTACCGTGCAAATCTCACTTCGTTCACACTTGATCGCGGGTACCGCCGCGGTTGTCGGGGCGAGCGCCATCGCTATGACCCCGGTGATGGGGGCTCAGTTGAGCCTGCCGTCGATCAGCACCCCGTCGGTAGCCAAGGTGGCACTTGCCGGCTTTGATAGCCCGATCAGCGAGCTTCTCGGCTCGATCATCCTCGGCGGCCAGTTGTTGTTCAACACCGACGCCCTCCCCGGGCGTAGCTGGGGCCCGACCGCGTTCGCCCAGCCCGGCATCCGCTTTCTTCCGGCCGCCTGGTGGGCCGTCCCTTGTCAATCCGACCGGAATCTACCCTCGGTGGGCCTGATCCCGCAGATCATTGACGACGCGCTGCCGATCATCTCCCCAGCTTGGTTACAACGGCTCGGATTACCTCAACGTCGCCGTCGCGGGTCTGTCTGCCGCCGGCGTCGCGCTGAGCGAGGGCGTCGGAATGCCGCGGGTGCCCTGCTCACCCGGACATCCCGGGCGCTCCTGGCTGACCCGCCAGTGGGATCAGCGCTGCCGGCACCCTGGCACTCGGTGCCGGCGCCTACGTGCTCACCAACGTGGTGGCTCGGGCACAGCCGTGATCGACGTGGTAGTGGGCTCGCTGCCCACTCTGCTCGGCGCCACCTTGGCGCAGATCAGCCTGGTGGTGGCGCGCTCTATCAGGTCGTCACCGACACGTTCGCCGCAACCACCTTCGAGGTTGAACGCCGTGTCGACGGGATCTTCGGCGCCACCGGCGTCCCGGGAACGATCCTGAACCTCACCATCGGCGCGGGCCAGCAGGTCGCCCCGATTACTGCGTTCAACCCCGTCACCGGTGAATACACGCCTTCCGACGCATTCGTGCCCAGCACTCGTACCCTAGTTCAGGGCGCGGTGAAGAGTCGCCGGTGCGCTGACGGTGACGCTCCCGCTCTGCCGCTACCGCGGCGGCTGAAGCTCCGGCGGCATCGGCGGCGTCCGCTCGCTCGGCGGCGTCTGTCCGTGCGGACGTGGCCGAGGCGGCTCCGGCTGAGGCTGCGACTGGCGGCGACAGCAGCGAGGCGGCTCCAGTCGGCGACAGCACCGAGGCGGCTCCGGCCGCTGAGGCTGCCCCGCTGCCGAAGCAGCCCCGGCTGCCGAAGCAGCTCCGGCTGCTGAGGCTGCGGCGGAGAAGCCGGCTCGCAAGGCAGCTCGCGCAGCGCGGCGCGGCCGCACGCGGCTAGTCAGCGCACGAAGCGCAGAATACGTAGCGCAGCAGCAAACACGGCGCCCTCCGTTCGCGGAGGGGCACCGTGCTGCTCGGGGTCGGCCAGCGCAAGAAAATTGGGGCGTCTGGTCAGCGGTTTCCGGTTGCGCTCAGGTTTTTCTCAGGTATAGTTCAGGAGGATCGGGAAGGCGGTGAGGCGCGTGCGTGGAGTAATCGGACCTATTTTGACGACCGGGGTGTCTCTGGTGACCGCTGGCATCGTCGTCGCCAATCCGATCGTGGCACCGCGGGCCGACATCGCGATCCCGGCCGTGCAACTGTCGTCCGGTAATTCCGAGACCATCGGAATGCTGGATCAGGCCTTCCTCGACGCCATCGCCCCCGGCCCCGCGGGGTCGAGCAACCCCTTCTCAGTTCTCAAGCAACTGATCACCGGACTGGCCTCCGACGCCACCTCGCTGGGCAGGAACGCGATGGTCGACGCCTTCGTGGCCGGCGTCGCCGCGGTATCCCAGCCCGAGTTGACCGCGTCCTCCTACCCCTACATCGCTGCCCCCGTATTCGCTCCCGCCAGCATTCCCCCGGGCGGTTTCGGGGCAGGCCTGCCGGCAAGGATCGATTCGGGTATGTCCGGCCCGGTCATCGTCACGCCGATTCCCACCGCTGCCGATATCTCCGATGCGCTGAGCGGTCCCGGCTTCGCCGTGGATGGACTTGTGGCTCCGGTGGTGCGGGATCTCGTGAGCAGCATCGTCGCCGATGTCGA
Source organism: Mycobacterium sp. (assembly GCA_018401645.1). Lineage (GTDB taxonomy): Bacteria > Actinomycetota > Actinomycetes > Mycobacteriales > Mycobacteriaceae > Mycobacterium. The sequence continues at coordinate 171,802 of JAGYKK010000001.1, forward strand.
GTATGTGGGCAACGGTCTCGTCGCTGCGGCCTTCGCCGCCGGTGCCCTGGTGGCCTACCAGCCGATCCTGATCGCCAAAACCCTGACCGCGCTGGTCAACGGCGACTTCGAGGGTGCGTTGAGCAATGCCGTCAAGGTGGTGGTAGCTCCGCTCGGCCCGCCGGCAATGGTGTACGACACCTTGCGCAACGTTGTCATCAAGCACCTGACACCGTCGCCCCCCGCGGTGGCACCTGCCGCGGCCGCACAACCGGTCCCCGTGTCGCCGGTCTCGGTCCCCGTGTCGCCGGTCTCGGGCCCGCGGGTTTCCGCACCCGACGTCGGTGCCACCCCGGCGCCCACCGCCCGGGATGATCGCCGCCACCGAAATAACCCGGCACCGGCACTCACGCCCGACGCCGATCCAGTGCCCACCCCGGTGTCGGTTCCCGATGCTGTTGCCGTCGGGAACAGTCTCGCCGGTGCGGCCCGCAAGGCCGCCGGAGAGATCCGCGCCGCGATCGGTGCGGCCGGTGAACGGGCTGCCCATGAAAGTTCGGCCGTCGCCGATGTCCCGGTCGCCGACGCGCTGGTCGCAGATGTCGCCGACGCGCCGGTCGCGGTTGTCGCGGACAGCGACACCCCCGGACGTTCTCCGACGGGCCCGGCAGGGCTGCCGGGCGCGGCCAGGCCGCCCGCCACCGCGGCTGACCCGCGCCGGCGGCTGCCGTCCGCTGGTCGCGGGCAGTGGCACAATCTCCCATCATGCGGATGTCGGCGAAAGCAGAATACGCCGTTCGCGCCATGACTCCAACTGGCTACGGTCGAGTCGGGCGTAGTAGTCAAGACCGACGACCTCGCCGCCGCCCAGGGCATTCCCGCGCAATTCCTCGTCGATATCCTTGCCGATCTGCGCGCCGACCGACTGGTGCGAAGCCACCGCGGCCGGGACGGCGGCTACGAACTGGCCCGTCCGGCCGAGGCGATCAGCATCGCCGACGTCCTGCGCTGTATCGACGGGCCCGGCCAGGTCCGCGACATCGGGTTGGGGGATCTGCCCCATGCCGGGCCCACCGCGGCGCTCACCGATGTCTGGCGGCACTGCGGGGCAGTATGCGGGCCGTGCTGGAGAGCACTACGCTGGCCGACGTCGCCGCTGGCGCCCTGCCCGGCCACGTCGCGGCGTTGGCCGCCGATTACCTCGCCCAGGAGGACCACCGCGGACGCCGCAGTGGTTGACGCGACGGGAGTTGACGCGACGGGCGTTGACGTAACGGGCTCGGCCAACCCGGCGCCGACCCGGGTGGAAATCCTGGGCGGCATCGGACCTAACTGGTTCGCCTCCGTCATGGGCACCGGGATCGTTGCCACCGCAGGCGCCACATTGCCGATTCGCCTTCCCGGCCTGTACACCTTCACCCACGTGGTGTGGGTGATCGCTGCGCTGCTGCTGGTGGTGCTGCTGGCCGTCATCGGTGGGCATTGGCTGCGGCACCCGACCGCGGCGCGCAGCCACGCCCGCAACCCGCAGATGGCGCATTTCTACGGCGCGGCACCGATGGCGCTGCTGACCGTGGCCTCCGGCGCGGTGTTGGTGGGCGGTGATCTGATCGGCGAACGCGCCGCAGTGGAACTGGCCTGGGCGCTGTGGGTGGCGGGCACCATCGGCGGGCTGTTCACCGCCGTGAGCATTCCGTTCCTGATGTTCACCCAGCACTCGGTCGAACCCGACGCCGCATTCGGTGGCTGGTTGATGCCGGTGGTCCCGCCCATGGTCGCCGCGGCCACCGGGGCACTGCTGATACCGCACCTGCCACCCGGAGTCGGTCGCCAGACCATGTTCTACGGTTGTTACGCGCTGTTCGGGCTGAGCCTGGTGGCGGCCCTCATCATCATCTCGATGATTTGGAGCAGGCTGGCGCTCTACGGGGTCTCGGGCACCGCCCGGGTGCCGACGCTGTGGATCGTCCTGGGCCCACTCGGTCAATCCATCACGGCCGCAGGACTTCTCGGTCTTAATGCGGCGCTAGCTGTGGCCCCTGACATCGCTGCGGCCATGAACTTGTTCGCGATTCTCTTCGGCGTTCCGGTGTGGGGATTCGCGGTGCTGTGGATCGCGTTGGCCACCGCGCTGACCATGCGAACCGTGCGCCGCGGTATGCCGTTCGCACTGACCTGGTGGAGCCTGACGTTCCCGGTCGGGACCTTCGTGACCGGCACCACCCAGTTGGCCGTGCACACCGGACTCCCGGCATTCACCGTCGCCGCGGTGATCGCCTACTTCGGGCTGCTGGGCACCTGGCTGCTGGTCGCGGGCCGCACTGCGCGCGGGAGCCTGCGCGGAAACCTCCTAGCGCCGCCCGTCCCGGCCGAACCGGTCCGGGCCCGCAAGGATCCGGCGCGCTAACCCGGCGAGGATCGCGGCCGGCGGGCGGCGTGCCACAATCGCGAGCGTGCACGTAGGTATGAGCATGCCGGTGATGGAACCCGACCTTGATGCGAGCGTGCTGCGCCGGTGGGCGCAGGCGATCGATTCCGGCCCGTTCTCCTCACTGTGCTGGGGCGAGCGCATCGCCTTCGGCAATCCCGAGGCGCTGACACTCCTCGGGGCCTTGGCGGCCTGGACGCAGCGGGTCCCGCTGATCACCACGGTGGTGGTGCCCCAGCTGCATGACCCGGTGCTGCTGGCCAAATCGCTGGCCACCGGCGACATGCTCTGCGGCGGCCGGCTCACCGTCGGCGTCGGGGTGGGCGGTCGGCACGAGGACTACCTGGCCGTCGGCGCGGACCCGTCGACGCAGACCATGCGCGAGATGGCACAGCGGGTCGAGATCATGAAACGGGTGTGGGAGAGGGAGAAGATCACCGAATCCGTTGTTCCGGTCGGCCCACCCACGGTCCACCAGGGCGGACCTCGACTGCTGGTCGGCACGATCGGGCCCAAGACGCTGCGCAGCGCCGCGCCGTGGGCCGACGGCCTGGCCGGCATCACGCTGGATCTCGACGTCGCCAAACAGGACGAGCTGTTCGAGGTCGGCCGCACCGCCTGGGCGCAGGCCGGCAAGCCGACCCCCCATCTGGCCACCTCGTTCTGGTTCGCCCTCGGCGACCCGGCCGACTCCCGCGCCCAGATTCACCGCCACCTGCGGCACTATATGAATTGGATCCCGGGTGAGTTCGTCGACGCGATGGCTCCGCACACCGGCTTTGCCGGCACCGAGGACGAACTGGCCGACGTGCTGGGGCAGTTCGCCGCCATCGGCACCAGCGAGATTCACCTCATCCCGACCAGTACTGACCTCGATCAGCTACGCCGCGTGGCCGACGTGGTCGCAGACTTTGACACCAACCCCGACACCAACCCCGACACCAACCCCGACACCAACCCCGAGACGACACCATGACGCAGTCCTACGGCAACTACCAGATCGAGATCTACTTCCAGGGCCTGGCCGGGGTGCTGCCCGCGCTGCCGATGACCTTCGAGGAGTTGGAGTCCCGGGCGCAGCAGGCGCTGTCGCCGTCCATCTGGTCCTACGTCGCCGGTGGCGCCGGAGACGAACGCACCCAGCGCGCCAACGTGACCGCATTCGAGCAGTGGGGACTCATCCCACGGATGCTCGTCGGCGCCACCGAACGCGACCTCGGCGTCGAACTCTGGGGACGACGCTGGCCGGCGGTGTTCATGGCGCCGGTCCGGGTGATCGGCCTGTGCACACCGGACCGGCACGGCGACCTCGCCGCCGCCCGCGCTGCCGCGCGCACCGGGGTGCCGCTGTGTGTGTCGACGCTCACGATGGACCCACTGGAGGACGTCGCAGCCGAATTCGGTGATACGCCAGGGCTTTTCCAGCTTTACACCCCCACCGACCGGGAGCTTGCCGAGAGCCTGGTCCACCGTGCCGAGGCGGCCGGTTACGCCGGCATCGTGGTCACACTGGACACCTGGATCCCGGGCTGGCGGCCCCGCGATCTATCGACCGCCAACTTCCCCCAGTTGCGCGGGCTGTGTCTGGCCAACTACATCAGCGATCCGCACTTCCGGGCCAAGGTCGAGGCCGACATCGACGCAGACCCTCGCGCGGCGGTGCCGCACTGGATCAGCGTCTTTGGAAATTCATTGACCTGGAACGACATTCCGTGGCTGCGCTCGATCACCACGCTGCCCCTGATCTTGAAGGGAATTTGCCACCCCGATGATGCGCGGCGAGCCATCGACGCCGGAGTGGACGGCATCTACTGCTCCAACCACGGTGGCCGCCAGGCCAACGGTGGACTCCCCGCCATCGACTGCCTCCTTGAAGTGGTCGCCGCAAGCGGGGACACCCCGGTGCTGTTCGACTCCGGCGTCCGATCCGGAGCCGACGTGGTCAAGGCGCTCGCAATGGGTGCCAGGGCCGTCGGCATCGGCCGCCCCTACGCCTACGGCGCGGCATTGGCCGGAACCGACGGGATCGTCCACGTGCTGCGGTCGATCCTGGCCGAGACCGACTTGATCATGGCCATCGACGGTTACCCCACACTCAAGGATCTGACCCCGGACTCGTTGCGGCGCGTGCAACGATAAATCCATGGCGCAGCCTTCGACCCACGTCAGCCGACTTGCGGAGAAGCAGAGTAATTCGCGCGAACACCTCGACGATCTGCTCGACAGCACGCCACTGGCGACCATCGCCTTCGTCCGTGACGGACATCCGGTCGCGCTGCCGATCGGGTTCGCCCGCATCGACGACGAACTCGTCATCCACGGATCGACCGGATCGCCGTGGCTTCGTGAACTGGCCGATGGTGCGCAGGTTGCGGTGAGCATCATCACACTTGAGGGCGTGCTGGTGGCGCGAAGCGGTTTCGAGTCCTCGTTCCACTATCGCAGCGCGGTGATCTTCGGCCGGTTCGCGGTGATCGTCGACGACAAGGTCCGCTACCTCAACACGCTGACCGACACCTTCATCCCTGGCCGCGTCGCCGAACTTCGAGCCAGTACCGCCAAGGAACTCGCCGCCACCGTGGTACTGCGGTTGCCCATCGGGCTCGACAACTGGTCGCTCAAAATCGGTGACGGTTGGTCGGAGGATCCCGAGTCCGATGTCGCCGCCGGCGGCTGGGCCGGGGTGGTTCCGATTACGACGACCTACGGGCCACCCATGCGCGCACCGGACTGCCCTGAGGCCATCGAGGTCCCGCCCTCAGTGCTGGGGTTGTCCGGGGCGCTGACAAACCGGCGCAGTCGGCCCGAGGGCCGGTAATTGGTTTAGAAGTTTTTGCAGCCGTTGACAGCTCTGCCGATCGGCCCGCCAGAGGCATTGATGACGTCGTCGCTAATGTCCGTCAGCTGATCTTTGCCGAGCGCCTGCTCCAGCGTGTTCGCTAACTGATCACGCTGTCCCGGAGGAGCGGCCAGGATCACATCCAGGGCGACCCGCAGCTTCTGCTCCGTTTGTGGATCGCTACTGATGTTGCCCCAGATTAGGGGGGCGTTCTGCTGCAGCGACGACATAATCTGTTGCTGCGAGCACGTAGTGGTGTTGAGGGTGTCAGCAGATGCCGGTCCCGCTACCGCTACGGCAAGACAGGCCAGACCTGCCGCCATGCCCAAATACCAACCAAGATCTTTCTTCATGTCGCTCGTGTTGCCCATGGTGGGCAAGGTAGCAGGTGTTGGGGTCGACCCCACAGTCATCAGATCGCAAGGGTGCCCCCGGCAGGATTCGAACCTGCGGCCTTCTGCTCCGGAGGCAGACGCTCTATCCCCTGAGCTACGGGGGCGCGAAGATCGCGCCGTCGGGCAAGCCGAGCCTAACGCATAGGATAAGACCCCGTGACCCCGTCCGACCTCGCCGAGTTGCTGCGCGGCACCGCCGCGGCGGTGCTGACTGAGCACGGCCTCGACCCGGCGGCACTGCCGGCGGAGGTCACCGTCGAGCGGCCGCGCAATCCTGCACACGGTGATTACGCCACCAACCTTGCACTGCAGGTAGGTAAGAAGGCCGGCACGAATCCGCGTGAGTTCGCCGGTTGGCTGGCTACGGCACTCGCCCACGCCGACGGTATCGCCGCCGCGGACGTCGCCGGTCCCGGATTCGTCAACCTGCGCATCGAGACCGCTGCCCAGGGCCTCATCGTTGCCAACGTCATCGCTGCCGGCGTGGAGTACGGCCGCTCCGGCCACCTCGACGGCCGCAACATCAACCTTGAGTTCGTCTCGGCCAACCCGACCGGCCCGATCCCATCGGCGTAACTCCGGTTCTGGCCGCCCTGGCCAATCCGGCGCGCAAGGGCATGGGCCGCCTGCTGGCCACTCAGGGTGCGACGGTCGTGCGGGAGTATTACTTCAACGATCACGGCGCCCAGATCGACCGGTTCGTCGACTCGCTGATCGCCGCCGCCAACGGTGAGCCCGCACCGGAGAACGGCTACGCCGGTGCCTACGTCGTCGATATCGCCCGGCAGGTCCTCGCCCAGGCCCCCGATGCGATGAGTCTTCCCGATGCCGAGCGTCGCGAGACCTTCCGTGGCATCGGGGTGGATCTGATGTTCACCCATATCAAGGCATCGCTGCACGAGTTCGGCACCGATTTCGACGTCTTCACCCACGAGGACTCGATGCACACCAGTGGCCGGGTGGACCAGGCGATCGCCAAACTGCGCAAGACCGGCGCGATCTACGACAAGGACGGCGCGACCTGGTTGCGCACCACCGAGTTCGGCGACGACAAGGACCGTGTCGTCATCAAAAGCGATGACGAACCTGCCTACATCGCCGCGGACCTGGCCTACTACCTGGACAAGCGTCAGCGGGGATTCGACCTGTGCATCTACATGCTCGGGGCCGACCACCACGGCTACATCGCCCGGCTCAAAGCCGCCGCCGCCGCCCTCGGCGAGGACCCCGCCACCGTGGAGGTGCTGATCGGCCAGATGGTCAACCTCCTCCGCGACGGGCAACCGGTGAAAATGAGCAAGCGGGCGGGCACCGTCATCACCCTCGACGACCTCGTCGAGGCCATCGGGACCGATGCGGCGCGCTACGCGCTGATCCGGTCATCGGTGGACTCACCCATCGACATCGACCTGGCGCTGTGGTCCTCTGCCTCGGCTGAAAACCCGGTGTATTACGTGCAGTACGCACACGCGCGTCTGTGCGCGCTGGCCCGCAACGCCGCCGAATTGGGACTGACCCCCGATGTGGCGCATCTCGCCGAACTCGGTCACGAGAGGGAGGGTGCGTTGATCCGCACCCTGGGCGAATTCCCCCGGGTACTGCAGTCGGCCGCAGCGCTGCGTGAGCCGCACCGGGTCTGCCGCTATCTGGAGGACCTGGCCGGTGACTACCACAGGTTCTATGACGCCCACCGGGTGCTGCCCCGTGGCGATGAGCCGGCCAACGATCTGCACCGCGCACGGCTGGCGCTGTGCGCGGCGACCCGCCAGGTGATTGCCAACGGACTAAGGATTCTTGGCATCTCGGCACCGGAGCGGATGTGAACGTCCATCCGGCGGGGCCGCGGCACGCCGAGGAGATCGGCCGGGGTGGGCCGCCGCCCCGACCGCGAGACGCCGCCGAGATGGCGGCCCTGGCGCCGGATATCTGGCCGAGTAACCTCTGCCGCGGCTCCGACGGAGTGGTCAGGGTGGCCGGTGTCACCGTGACTCGACTGGCCGAGCAGTACGGAACGCCGCTGTTCGTGATCGACGAGGACGACTTTCGCGGCCGGTGCCGATCGATGGCCGCGGCCTTCGGCGGCGGAGACAACGTGCATTACGCAGCCAAGGCGTTCCTGTGCACCGAGATCGCTCGCTGGGTCGCCGAGGAGGGTTTGTCGCTCGACGTCGCCAGCGGCGGTGAGTTGGCTGTCGCGCTGCACGCCGGATTTCCGGCTCAGCGAATCGCACTGCACGGCAACAACAAATCCATCGACGAACTCACCTCGGCCGTTGAAGCCGGCGTCGGTTACGTGGTGCTGGACTCGATGATCGAGATCGATCGGCTTGAACGGGTCGCGGCGGCGGCCGGGATCGTGCAGAACGTGATGATCCGGGTGACCGTCGGAGTGGAGGCCCACACCCACGAATACATCGCCACCGCCCACGAGGACCAGAAGTTCGGCCTGTCACTGGCTGCCGGTGACGCGATGAGAGCGGTGCGGCAGGTCTTTGACGCCGACCACCTCCGCCTCGTCGGGCTGCACAGCCACATCGGTTCGCAGATCTTCGACGCCGGAGGTTTTGAGTTGGCCGCCCGGCGGGTCATCGGTCTGCTGCGTGACATCGTCGCGGAGTTCGGAGTGGACAAAACCACCCAGATCGCCACCGTCGATCTCGGCGGCGGTATGGGCATCTCCTATGTCCCCGGCGACGACCCGCCTCCGGTGGCCGAACTGGCCGCGAAGCTGGAGGCCATTGTGCGCACCGAGTCCGGCGCGGTCGGCCTGCCCGCCCCGAGACTGGTCGTCGAACCCGGCCGGGCCATTGCCGGACCCGGCACCATCACCGTGTACGAGGTCGGCACCGTCAAGGATGTGACGATCAGCGCGGGGGCGCGGCGGCGCTACGTCAGCGTCGACGGCGGGATGAGTGACAACATCCGAACCTCGCTCTACGGTGCGCAGTACGACGTCCGCCTGGTGTCGCGGTCCAGTACCGCCGACCCGACACTGGCCCGCATCGTCGGCAAGCACTGCGAGAGTGGCGATATTGTGGTGCACGACGCCTGGATCCCCGACGACACCACTCCCGGTGATCTGCTCGCTGTTGCCGCGACCGGCGCCTACTGCTATTCGATGTCGAGTCGGTACAACCTGATCGGCCGCCCGGCAGTGGTGGCCGTGCGCGACGGGCGGGCCCGCCTGGTGCTGCGCCGGGAGAATGTCGATGATCTGCTCAGCCTGGAGGTGCGCGCATGAGTAAGCCGATCGGTATCGCGGTGCTCGGATTGGGCAACGTGGGCCGCGAGGTGGTGCGGATCATCGAGTCCAGTGCCGCCGATCTGACTGCGCGCATCGGTGCGCCGTTGGAACTACGCGGGGTGGCCGTGCAACGGGTCTCCGATGACCGGACGGTGCCGATCGGACTGCTGACCGACAACGTCGAAGAACTGGTCTCCCGTTCCGACGTAGACATCGTCGTGGAGTTGATGGGTCCGGTCGAACCCGCGCGCAAAGCCATCCTGACCGCGTTGGAACATGGAAAATCGGTGGTGACCGCCAACAAGGCTCTGTTGGCCCAGTCCACCGGCGAGTTGGCGCAGGCGGCAGAAGCGGCCCACGTCGACCTGTACTTCGAGGCGGCGGTGGCCGGCGCGATCCCGGTGATCCGGCCGCTGACCCAGTCGTTGGCTGGTGACACCGTGATACGGGTCGCCGGCATCGTGAACGGAACGACCAACTACATTCTGTCCGAAATGGCCTCTACCGGAGCCGATTACGCCAGCGCGCTGGCCGATGCCAGCGCTCTGGGCTACGCCGAGGCCGATCCCACCGCGGACGTCGAGGGGTATGACGCCGCGGCTAAGGCCGCGATCCTGGCATCCATCGCCTTCCACACCCCGGTCACCGCCGATGACGTCTTCCGGGAGGGCATCACCAAAGTCAGCCCGGCGGACTTCGCTGCCGCCCGTGGGCTGGGTTGCACGATCAAGCTGCTAGCCATCTGCGAACGCGTCACCGCTGTGGACGGCTCCGAACGGGTTTCGGCGCGGGTCTACCCGGCCCTGGTGCCCTTGAGTCACCCACTGGCGACGGTCAACGGCGCGTTCAACGCTGTCGTCGTGGAAGCCGAGGCCGCTGGCCGGCTGATGTTCTACGGGCAGGGGGCCGGTGGTAACCCCACCGCCTCGGCGGTGATGGGCGACGTGGTCATGGCCGCGCGCAACCGGGTGCACGGCGGCCGAGGCCCCCGGGAGTCGAAGTACGCGCAGTTGCCGATCGCGCCGATGGGCGTCATCTCCACCCGGTACTACGTGAGTATGACGGTGGAGGACCGCCCGGGCGTGTTGGCTGCGGTCGCAATGGAATTCGGCCGACGTGCAGTCAGCATCGCCGAGGTGCGGCAGGAGGGTATTCTCGACTCCCACGGCCATCCCACCGGCGCGCGGATCGTTGTGGTCACCCACCGGGCCGCCGATGCGGCGTTGTCTGAGACCGTCGCCGCGCTGTCGGAACTGGATGTCGTTTTGGAGGTCAACAGCGTGTTGCGTCTGGAGGGAACCAGCGAATGAGTAATACCTCGACACGCGTTCACGCCCCATGGCCCGGCCTGATCGAGGCCTACCGCGACCGGTTGCCGATGGCGGCCGGATGGACGCCGGTGACGCTGCTGGAAGGTGCCACGCCGCTGGTCCCCGCGCGACGACTCTCGGAGCGGACCGGTTGCACCGTGCATCTGAAGGTCGAGGGCGCCAACCCCACCGGGTCGTTCAAGGACCGCGGCATGACCATGGCGGTGACCGAGGCGGTGGCGCGCGGCCAGAAGGCGGTGCTGTGTGCGTCGACCGGCAACACCTCGGCCTCGGCGGCGGCGTATGCCGCCCGGGCCGGCATCACCTGCGCGGTATTGATTCCGCAGGGCAAGATCGCGATGGGCAAGCTGGCCCAGGCGGTCATGCACGGCGCCAAGATCATTCAGGTCGACGGCAACTTCGATGACTGCCTCGAACTGGCCCGCAAGCTCACCGCCGACTACCCGAGCGTCTCCCTGGTGAACAGCGTCAATCCGGTGCGCATCGAGGGCCAGAAAACAGCGGCCTTCGAGATCGTCGACGCCTTGGGTACCGCGCCGGATGTGCACGCGCTCCCGGTGGGCAATGCCGGCAACATCACCGCCTACTGGCGCGGCTACACCGAGTATCACCGGGACGGCCTGAGCGACCGATTGCCCCGGATGCTCGGCACCCAGGCCGCCGGGGCCGCACCCCTGGTGCTGGGTAAGCCGGTCCGCCACCCGGAGACGTTGGCCACGGCCATCAGGATCGGGTCGCCGGCCTCCTGGGACGGCGCGATGACCGCGCGGGAGGAATCCGGCGGGAGGTTTGTGGCCGCCACCGATGACGAATTGCTGGCCGCCTACCGACTGCTGGCCCGCGACGAAGGGGTGTTCGTCGAACCAGCGTCGGCGGCGAGTGTCGCCGGACTACTCAAAGCGGTTGAGGACGGTTGGGTGCGGCCCGGGTCGACGGTGGTCTGCACCGTCAGTGGACATGGCCTCAAGGACCCCGACACCGCCCTGCGGGACATGCCGACCGTGACCCCGGTCGCCGTCGACCCGGGCGCGGTTGCGGCCGCTCTCGGCCTGGGCTGATCCGCCGGTGAATCTCGTGCTGCCCGCAGGTTTGACCGCCTACGCAGAGGTGGCGGCCTCGACTGCCAACCTGGGCCCGGGATTCGACAGTGTCGCCCTGGCACTGGGCCGCTATGACCGGATCGAGGTCGAGACGACCGAAACCGGCCTGCGCGTCGATGTGACCGGCGAGGGCGTCGGGCAGGTGCCGACGGGTCCTGAGCATCTGGTCGTCACCGCCATCCACCGTGGTCTGGCGGTAGCGGGTGTATGCGCCGGTGGCCTAGTTGTCCGCTGCCACAACGCGATTCCGCACTCCCGCGGACTCGGATCATCTGCGGCGGCGGTCGTCGGCGGTCTCGCGATTGCCAATGCCCTTGTGGCGCAGGTGGATCGAGAGCCTTTTACCGACGTGCAGTTGATCCAGCTGGCCTCGGAGTTCGAGGGCCACCCCGACAACGCCTCCGCGGCGGTACTCGGTGGCGCGGTGGTGTCCTGGACCGAGGCCACCACCGGGTGCACGCCGCCCGGATACGCCGCAACCCGGCTACGACTGCACCCCGATATCCGATTGTTCCCGGGGATCCCCGAATTACGGTCCTCCACTGCGCAGACCAGGGTGATGTTGCCGGTTCAGGTCAGCCACGAGGCTGCACGTTTCAATGTCAGCCGGGCGGCGTTGCTGGTGGTGGCGCTTACTGAACGCCCGGAACTGCTGATGGCGGCCACCGAGGATGTCCTGCACCAAGCACAGCGCGCCCCGGCAATGCCGGCCAGTGCCGACTACCTCCGGGTGCTGTGGGAATGCGGGGTGCCCGCGGTGCTCTCCGGGGCAGGCCCGGCCGTTCTTGCGCTTACCGCCGGCACCGATGTGCCCGCCGAGGCCGTTGACTTCGGCGCCGCTAACGGTTTCCTCACCGCCGAGATGGCCGTCGGCGCGCCGGTACGCTGGAACTCAGGTGTAGCGACGGGGTCGTCGGGGACCGGGCGGTAGGCAATCTTGCTTCAGGCAGCAAAGACGGTTATCCTTCTGATGTCCAGCAATTGCAGCGTTCATTTCTGCGCCGACACTAGGACGATCACCGAAACCTTCGATCTGCACTCAGTGGACAGACGGTTGCCCTCATAACGTCGGCCCCGGCATCCACTCAGTTGGCACCGACACCGGTGATACCTCGCAATCAGCGATTCGGCTGAATGCCAGAAACCCCCGCAAGTCGAAAACGCGGGGGAGGAAAGGAAATCCGTGACCGATACGGACCTCATCACGGCCCAGGACCGCACTCCGCCAACGGAGTCGACGGCCGCCGTGAAACCCGCGAGCCTCGATGACGACGCCTCTCCGGCCGGTTCTTCCGGTGGCTCGCTGAACGCCATGGTGCTACCGGAACTGCGCGCGCTGGCGACCAGTGCCGGCGTCAAGGGCACCTCCGGTATGCGCAAGGGCGAGCTGATCTCGGTGTCGGTCACGGCGAGCGAACCGGAACACCGCCGCCGCTGAACCGGCCGAGCGTGCCCAGACCGCCGGCGTGCCGAACCACATACGAGCGTGCCGAACCCGCCGAGCGTGCCAGACCGGCCGAGCGTGCGGCGCGCGCCTCGACCGCGATGCCAGCAGCGAGCGTCGACCCGACACGACCGAACAACGCAAGCCGTATCGCGAATATTTGAGCAAACCTGCGGGGCCAAAACCGCCGATCACGGTGGCGGGCCGGGTGGTTCAACAGCCGCGACGATGACGACGGCCGCGGTGAACGCCGTGGTCGTCGGTTCCGCGACCGGCGCCGCCGCGGCGAACGCTGGCGGTGGCGACCTCATTGGCGGTGGCGGTGCCGAGGCTGAGCTTCGTGAGGACGACGTCGTCCAACCGGTGGCCGGGATCCTCGACGTGCTCGACAATTACGCGTTCGTGCGTACCTCCGGCTACCTGGCCGGTCCCAACGACGTCTACGTGTCGATGAACATGGTCCGCAAGAACGGCCTGCGACGGGGCGACGCCGTCACCGGTGCGGTGCGGGTGTCCCGCGAGACTGATCCCGGCGCCCAAAATCAGCGGCAGAAATTCAATCCTCTAGTGCGGTTGGACAGCGTCAACGGCGGCCCGGTTGAGGATGCCCGCAAGCGGCCCGAGTTCGGCAAACTGACCCCGCTGTATCCCAATCAGCGGCTGCGACTGGAGACCTCCCCGGAGAAGTTGACCACCCGCGTCATCGACCTCATCATGCCGATCGGCAAGGGCCAGCGCGCACTGATCGTCTCACCGCCCAAGGCCGGCAAGACCACGATCATGCAGGACATCGCCAACGCCATCACCCGCAACAACCCGGAATGTCACCTGATGGTGGTTCTTGTCGACGAGCGGCCCGAAGAGGTCACCGATATGCAGCGTTCGGTCAAGGGCGAGGTGATCGCCTCAACCTTCGACCGGCCGCCGTCGGATCACACCCAGGCCGCCGAACTCGCCATCGAGCGGGCCAAGCGACTCGTCGAGCAGGGCAAGGACGTGGTGGTGCTGCTGGACTCGATCACCCGACTCGGACGTGCCTACAACAACGCCTCGCCCGCATCGGGACGCATTCTCTCCGGCGGCGTCGACTCGACCGCGCTCTACCCGCCCAAGCGTTTCCTCGGCGCGGCACGCAACATCGAGCACGGTGGATCATTGACCATCATCGCGACCGCGATGGTCGAGACCGGCTCGACCGGTGACACCGTGATCTTCGAGGAGTTCAAGGGCACCGGTAACGCCGAACTCAAACTCGACCGCAAGATCGCCGAGCGCCGGGTGTTTCCGGCCGTCGACGTCAATCCCTCCGGCACCCGCAAGGACGAATTACTGCTGTCGACAGACGAGTTCGCCGTCGTACACAAGTTGCGTCGGGTGCTCTCGGGCCTGGATTCTCACCAGGCGATCGACCTGTTGATGAGTCAGTTGCGCAAGACCAAGACCAACTACGAGTTTCTGGTGCAGGTGTCCAAGACGACACCGGCCTCGATGGACTCCGACTGACGGTAAAGAACAGATCAAGGCGCTAATCAATGACATCGTCATGGCGCTGGCCGGACGCATCGGCGCCTAGCTGACAAGCATGGCCGACACCGTCCAGCAGTTACTCCGGGAGCGCATCGACGACCCGGGAATCGCCGTCAAATACGGTCACCGGTCGTGGACCTGGCGCGAACACCTTGATGACGCCGCCCGCCAGGCCGCCGCACTGATCGCCCTGGCCGACCCCGAACGCCGGTTCCATGTCGGCGCCCTGCTGGGCAACACCCCGACGATGCTCACCGTAATGGCGGCCGCCGGACTCGGCGGGTACGTGCTGGCCGGCATCAACAACACCCGGCGTGGTGCGGCGTTGGCCCGGGACATCGCCCTGGCCGACTGCCAGATCCTGCTCACCGACGACGCCCACCGTCATCTGATAGCCGGGCTGGACCTGCCGGGCGTGCGGGTGTTCGACGTCGACGATGCGCGCTGGGCGGAATTGATTGCCGCGTCGGGCGAGTTGACGCCGCACCGCGAAGTCGCTGCCGGCGACACGTTCATGCTGATCTTCACGTCGGGCACCAGTGGCGAGCCCAAAGCCGTCCAGGTAGCGCACATGATGGTGCCGTTCTCCGGAGTTGCCCTGGCGCAGCGGTTCTCGATGACTCCCGCCGACGTCTGCTATCTGTCGATGCCGTTGTTTCATTCCAATGCCCTGATGGCAGGCTGGTCGGTGGCGCTGGCGGCCGGGGCGGCAATGGTCCCGGCGACGTTTTCGGCCTCGGGTCTGCTGGGTGATCTGCGCCATTACGGCGTGACCTACCTGAACTACGTCGGCAAGCCGCTGGCCTACGTCCTGGCCACTCCGGAGAATCCCGACGACGCCGACAACCCGTTGCGCATCGCCTTCGGAAACGAGGCCGCCGAGCGCGACATCACCGAGTTCGGTCGACGCTTCGGCGCCACGGTGTGGGACGGTTTCGGCTCCACCGAGGGCGCGGTGATCATCACCCGCGACGGGCCGTGCCCGGCCGGCTCGGTCGGGCGGGGCTTTCCGGGCGTCGCAATCTATGACTCCGAGACAGTGACCGAGTGCCCGCCCGCGCGGTTCGACGCCACCGGCGCACTGGCCAACGCCGACAAGGCGATCGGAGAGATCGTGAACACGACCGGCGCCGGGATGTTCGGCGGCTACTACAACGATGCGCAGGCCACCAGCGAGCGGCTGCTTCACGGCATGTACTGGTCCGGAGATCTTGCCTACCGCGATGACGACGGCTGGATATACCTGGCCGGGCGCACCGGCGACTGGCTCCGGGTCGACGGCGAGAATCTCACGACCGCTCCGATCGAGCGGATCCTGCACCGGTTGACGCCGATCAACCGGGTCGCCGTCTACGGGGTTCCCGACCAGCAGATCGGCGACGCGGTGATGGCCGCCATGGTGCTGAGCAGCGGTGCGACCCTCAGTCCGCAGCAGTTCGGCGTATTCCTGGCCGGGCAACCCGACCTGTCGCCGAAGGCCTGGCCGCGATACGTGTGGATCGCCGACGACCTGCCGACGACGGCGACCAACAAGATCCTCAAGCGCACCCTGATCGCCCAGGGGATCGACGTTGCCTCCGGCGTGCTGTGGCAGCGGGAGGGCCGCGGCGGGCACTATCGACTTTCGGGCCGGGGCTTTTAGGGCCGGGGTCGTTTGGGTCCGGGCCGTCCGAACTGGCATAATCGGGTTCTGAGGTACCGGTTCACGCCCCCGGAGAAAGCAACTCCGATCGGCGACCCGGCGACCACGACTGAAGAGGACACCATGAAGACCGGCATTCACCCCGCCTATGGCGAGACCACTGTGGTCTGCGGCTGCGGAAACTCGTTCACGACCCGCAGCACCAAGGAGAGCGGCCACATCGTGGTCGAGGTCTGCTCCCAGTGCCATCCCTTCTACACCGGCAAGCAGAAGATTCTCGACAGCGGCGGCAGGGTGGCCCGTTTCGAGAAGCGCTACGGCAAGCGGCCCGGGTCGAAGCAGACCATCGAGGCGCCTGAGGCTGACGCGCCGCCCGCCGACAGCGGCACCTCGACGCCCGCCTCGCCCGGTGAGGTCGGTCGCCCCTGCGAGGTCGGGCGTCGGTCTGTGTTCGGGGACCCCATTAGGCGAGAGGACCGACGATGACGCCGAATGCGTCCGCCCCGGCGATCGACGCCATCCTCGCCGAGCATGCGGACCTGGAGCGCCAACTGGCCGACCCGTCGTTGCACAGCGACACCGACAATGCCCGCCGGGTGGGCCGACGGTTCGCCCAACTGGCCCCGATCGCGACGGTCCACCGGCGGCTTACGGCCACCCGTGGAGATCTGGAGGCCGCTCGCGAACTCGCTGCCGACGACTCGTCGTTCGCCGCAGAGGTTGTCGAGTTGGAAGCCAAGGTCGCCGAACTCGACGATCACCTCACCGACATGCTGGCGCCCCGCGATCCGCACGATGCCGACAACATCGTGCTGGAGGTCAAATCCGGCGAGGGGGGCGAGGAGTCGGCGTTGTTCGCCGCCGATCTGGCCCGGATGTACATCCGGTACGCCGAGCGCCGGGGTTGGACCGTGACGATCCTGGACGAAACCTTCTCGGACCTCGGCGGGTACAAAGAAGCCACCATCTCCATCGCCGGCAAGGGGGACTCCGCCGATGGTGTGTGGTCCCGGTTGAAGTGGGAAGGCGGCGTGCACCGCGTGCAACGGGTGCCCGTCACCGAATCTCAGGGGCGCGTGCACACCTCCGCCGCGGGCGTCCTCGTCTACCCCGAGCCCGAAGAGGTCGAGCAGGTCGCGATCGACGAGTCCGATCTGCGCATCGATGTCTACCGCTCCTCGGGTAAGGGCGGTCAGGGCGTGAACACCACGGACTCGGCTGTGCGGATCACCCACTTGCCGTCCGGAATCGTCGTCACCTGCCAGAACGAGCGCTCGCAACTGCAGAACAAGGCGCGAGCGATGCAGGTGCTCGCCGCGCGGTTGCAGGTGTTGGCCGAGGAACAGGCCTCGGCGGATGCGTCGGCCGACCGGGCCAGCCAGATCCGAACCGTGGATCGTAGCGAGCGGATCCGTACCTATAACTTCCCGGAAAACCGGATCGCCGATCACCGGATCAATTTCAAAGCGCACAACCTTGATCAGGTTTTGGAAGGCGATCTCGACGCGATGCTCGATGCTCTGTCAGCCGCTGACAAGCAAGCCCGGCTGCAGCAGTCATGACGGACCTGCGTCAGGCCATCATCGCCGCGACCGCGACACTGACGCAGGCCGGAATCGACACCGCGCGAACCGATGCCGAACTACTGGCCGCGCACGTGGCCGGAACCGAACGCTGTCGGCTCGGTCTGCTTGATACACCTGAATCCGATTTTTTCGACCGCTACGATCGGGCGGTCGCGACCCGCGCCAAGCGAACCCCGCTGCAACACATCACCGGTGTCGCGGCTTTTGGTCCGGTGCTGCTGCAGGTCGGCCCGGGAGTTTTCATCCCACGTCCCGAAACCGAGGCGCTCCTGGAATGGGCACTGGCGCAACCGCTTCCGCGCGATGCGGTGATCGTTGATCTGTGCACGGGATCTGGTGCGCTGGCTATCGCGCTGGCATCGGCGCGCCCCGAATCTCGGGTGATCGCCGTCGACGATGACGCCGACGCGCTGGACTACGCTCACCAAAATGCGATGCACACCGCGGTGCAACTGGTGTGCGGCGACGTGACGGACGTTGGACTGCTGCCCGAACTCGCCGGTAGCGTGGACCTCGTGGTGGCTAATCCTCCGTATCTGCTGGCCGGCAGTGCGCTGGATCCCGAAGTGGCCAAGCATGATCCGGCTCACGCCTTGTTTGGTGGACCCGACGGCATGGCTGTGATCGGACCGTTGGTCGCCAGCGCGGCACGCTGGTTGAAACGCGGCGGTCTCCTCGCGGTGGAACACGACGATTCCACCGCTGATGCCACGGCCGGGGTGTTCAAGAGCGCGGGTGTGTTCGGTGACGTCACCGCTCACCGTGATCTGACCGGGCGGCCCCGTTTCGTGACGGCCCGCGCAACGGGACCGGGTGAGCCGCCGGTGACCCGGATATTGAACTGCCGCGACCCGCAGAACCGGGCCGCGGCCATCACGGCGGCGACCGACGCCGTCAAGAGCGGTCGGTTGGTCGTGCTGCCCACCGACACCGTGTACGGCATCGCCGCCGACGCCTTCGACAACAGCGCGGTGGCGCGCCTGCTCGCGGCCAAGGGCCGCGGCCGAGATATGCCCGTCGGGGTCCTCGTCGGCAGTTGGCACACCATCTCCGGGCTGGTCTATTCGGTTCCGGAAGCGGCGCATGAGTTGATTCGGGCCTTCTGGCCGGGTGCGTTGAGCTTGGTGGTTCAACAGGCCCCCTCACTGAAGTGGGACCTCGGTGATGCTCGCGGCACGGTGATGCTGAGGATGCCCCTGCATCCGGTCGCTCTGGAGGTGCTCCGCGAGATCGGACCGATGGCGGTATCGAGCGCCAACATCTCCGGACAGCCCGCGGCCTCCACCGCCGAGGAGGCGCACCGCCAACTCGGCGGCCTCGTCGACGTCTACCTCGATGGCGGAACCTCCGAGCAGCAGGCCGCCTCCACGATCGTCGACCTCACCGGCGAGACACCGAAAATCCTGCGCGAAGGTCCGGTCGGTGCCCGCGCCGTCGCCGCCGTGCTCGGAGTGGACCCTGTGTCGCTGACCGCCTGAGCCCAGCGGCCGTTGCAGCACCCGCCGTGGGGGTACCGTTTGTCGCGATGGGACGAAACCTGTGAGCATCACCCTGCTGGCGCTGTCAGACAGGGGTGCCGGTGTTCCATTGCGGGAATTGGCACTCGTTGGCCTCACCGCGGCGATCGTCACCTACTTCGCCACCGGCGGGGTACGCCTCCTGGCACTGCGAGTCGGCGCGGTTGCCTACCCGCGGGCCCGCGACGTGCACTTCCGGCCCACCCCCCGGATGGGTGGCCTGGCGATGTATCTCGGGGTCATCGCCGCGGTATTCCTGGCCTCGCAGTTGCCTGCCCTGACTCGCGGCTTTATCTACTCGTCCGGGTTGCCGGCCGTGGTGATCGCCGGAGGACTCATCATGGTTATCGGCTTGATTGACGACCGTTGGGGACTGGACGCCCTGACCAAGTTCGCGGGCCAGATCACCGCCGCCAGTGTGCTGGTGACCATGGGTGTCGCCTGGAGCGTGTTCTATATCCCGTTCGGCGGTATCGGCACCATCGTGCTCGATCAGGCGTCGTCGATTCTGCTGACCCTCGCGTTGACGGTCGCGGTAATCAACGCGATGAACTTCGTCGACGGCCTCGACGGTCTGGCTGCGGGACTGGGTCTGATCACCGCGCTGGCCATCTGCATCTTCTCGGTGGGGTTGCTGCGCGACCACGGCGGTGACGTGCTGTTCTATCCGCCGGCGGTGATCTCGGTGGTGCTGGCCGGTGCCTGTCTGGGCTTTCTGCCGCACAATTTTCATCCGGCCAAGATCTTCATGGGCGACTCCGGTTCGATGCTGGTGGGCCTGATGCTGGCCGCCGCGACGACGACGGCGGCGGGTCCGATCTCGCAGAGCGCCTACGGTGCGCGCGACGTCTTCGCGCTGCTTTCGCCGTTTCTTCTGGTGGTGGCCGTGGTGTTTGTGCCGGCGTTGGACATGCTGCTGGCGATCGTGCGCCGGACCCGCGCCGGACGCAGTCCGTTCAGTCCGGACAAGATGCATCTGCACCACCGACTGCTTCAGATCGGGCACTCCCATCGCCGGGTGGTGCTGCTGATCTACCTGTGGGTCGGCATCGTCGCACTCGGTGCGGCAAGCACGATCTTCTTCGATCCGCGCCACACCGGGGCGGTGATGCTGGGGGCGATCGCGGTGGCGGTGGTGGTCACCGTGATCCCCCTGCTGCGCCGCGGTGACGATGATCTGACGACGCTGAGGGACAGCCTCTACGACGGAAAGTCGTAGTCAGCACCGGGCCGATTTGGCTGTGATAGGTTGCTGCCTGACCGCCGGTCACAGCCAGTTTTGACGCCGACGCGATTGCGAGTGAACGTGTGACGACGCCAGCGCCCGACGCGCCGTTGGTGTTTCCGTCCGTCGCCTTCCGACCCGCCCGCCTACTTGTGGTCTGTGCTGTCTTGACGGCTGTGGCGATCGCGGTGTCCGCGTGGGCCGGTCCCACCATGTTCGGAGTTTTTTTCGGTATTGGCCTGGGGTTGGGTTTTCTCAACGCGGTGCTGGTGCAGCGATCGGTCGCGTCGATCACCGCCGATGCGCACCCACTCAAGCGGACGATGGCCCTTAACTCAGCCGCGCGACTGCTGGCCATCACCACCGGCGGATTGGTCCTGGCCTATCTCTTCCGGCCTCTTGGTGTGGGCGTTCTCTTCGGCGTGGCGCTGTTTCAGGTGGTGCTGGTAATCAGCACAATGCTGCCGGTGTGGAAGAAGATCCGGGCCGGTGACGAGGATATTTCGTCTGCGGGCCGCACCAGTCCGGTGATTTCCGCCTCAATTCCGCGCGCGATACCCAAAGATTGAGCACCATGACCGAACGAATCCTTGCCGAGGCGGCAATAGAGGTCGGCCACCACACCACGGCCACCTGGTTCGGGATGACCGTCAACACCGATACGATTTTGGCCACCGCGATCGCGGCGGTGATCACCCTGGCGTTGGCCTTCTTCCTTCGCGCCAAGATCACTTCAACCGGCGTTCCCAGCGGCGTTCAATTGTTCTGGGAGGCGATCACCACGCAGATGCGAAACCAGATCGAGGCGGCCATCGGCATGCGGATCGCGCCGTTCGTCCTGCCAATGTCGGTTGCGCTGTTCGTCTTCATCCTGATCTCGAACTGGATTGCCGTACTACCCGTCTTGTACAAAACCGCCGACGGCAGCACCCACGAACTGCTCAAGCCGCCGGCGTCGGATATCAACTTCGCCCTCGCCTTGGCACTGTTCGTTTTCCTCTGCTATCACGCGGCGGGCATCTGGCGAAGCGGCGTCATCGGCTACCCGGTCAAGGTGCTCAAGGGCCACGTGGCGTTCCTCGCGCCGATCAACATCGTTGAGGAGATCGCTAAGCCGTTCTCGCTGGCACTGCGACTCTTCGGCAATGTTTTCGCCGGCACCATCATGGTCACCCTGATCGCGCTGTTCCCGCCCCTCGTCATGTGGGCGCCCAACGCGATCTGGAAGACCTTCGAACTGTTCGTCGGTCTGATCCAGGCGTTCATTTTCTCGCTGTTGACGATTCTGTACTTCGGACAGTCGATGGCAATGGAGGATGAGCACCACTGATGCGGCAGATCTACCCCGATACCCCTGGTAGGACTCCTACCGGAAACCAAGGAGGAAAATAGGAATGGCAGACCCACAGATCGTTTCCGGTGCTCTGACGGCTGGCGGGCTCATGATGGGCATGGCGGCCATCGGAGTCGGTATCGGCAACGGCCTCGCCGGCAACGCGCTCATCTCGGGCGTCGCCCGGCAGCCTGAGGCCCAAGGCCGGCTGTTCACCCCGTTCTTCATCACCGTCGGTCTGGTGGAGGCGGCGTACTTCATCAACCTGGCGTTCATGGCCCTATTCGTGTTCGCCACACCGGGCGCGTCCTAGCTCCCATGGGCTCAGCAATGGAGAAGGCCAGCCTCACGCTGGTCGCGGCTGGGGAAGGCGAGACCAGCAACTTCCTCATCCCCAACGGTACCTTCTTCTTCATGCTGGCCATCTTCATGGTCGTGCTCGGCGTGATCGGTAAATTCGTGGTGCCGCCGATCCAGAAAGTGCTCGGTGAGCGCGAGGCGATGGTGGCCAAGACCACCGAGGACAACCGCCGGTCACTTGAACAGGAGGCCGCCGCTGAGGCCGACTACAACGCTCAACTTGCGTCTGCTCGGGCGGAGGCGGCCGCCATCCGCGATGGGGCGCGCACCGAGGGCCGGGCGGTTATCGACGGCGTTCGTGCACAAGCCACTGATGAGGTGGCCGGTACCCTGCGGGGCGCCAACGAAGAGTTAGCGGCGCAGAGCGACGCAATCGCCGGAGATCTGAGCTCATCGGTGGAGAGCCTGTCGGTCACGTTGGCCGACAGAGTGTTGGGCGTCCCAGTGACTGGTTCAGCACCCCTCGCTTCGACGGGGTCAGGAGGCTAGGCGCCGATGGCGACATTCCTGGCACAACTCTTCGGCTTCGGTTTGATCGTGTGGTTCGTCACGAAGTACGCCGGGCCGCCGATCCGCAATCTGATGGCGGCGCAACGTGAGACGGTTCAGCACCAACTCGACGCGAGTGCTGTGGCCGCCGAGCGGTTGGCGGCTGCCGACTCCTTCCATGCCGCCCGAGTCGAGGAGGCCAGGTTGGAGTCACAGCACATCGTCGAGGAGGCGCGCGCCGATGCGCTGCGCATCGGTGAGCAATCGCGTGCTCAGTCGGTCCTTGACGCTTCGCGCATCAAAGCGCAAGGTGGCGAGCAGGTTTCGCTGGCACGTTCGCAGTTGGTTCGCCAGTTGCGCGGCGATCTCGGCGGCGAGTCGGTCCGGCGGGCGGGGGATCTGGTCCGGGCGCACGTCGCCGATCCGCAGGCCCTGGCGGCCACCGTGGACCGGTTTCTCGACGAATTGGACGCGATGGCGTCGGCGGCCTTCGGCCCCGACGTGGCGTCGTCCGATCTGCGTTCAGCGAGCCGAGACGCTCAGGCCGCGCTCGTCGCGCGGTTCGAAGAGGTGGCGGCTTCGATGTCCGGTGAGCAGCTCTCGGCACTGTCCGAGGAGTTGACCGCCGTGGTCAAACTATTGCTTGCGGAGCCGATTCTGTCCCGCCATCTCGCCGAGGCAACCGGCGAAGCGGACGCGAAGAAGCAGATGCTCGCACGGTTGTTGGGCGGGAAAGTCACCGCAGCAACGCTGGATCTGCTGGACACGGTGGCCACGGTGCGGTGGTCGACGACTCCCGACTCGATCGACGCGCTCGAGCACGTCGCCCGAATCGCCCTGCTGGTGCGCGCTGAGCGTGAGGGACAGGCTGACGAGGTTGCCGAGCAACTGTTCCGCTTCGACCGCGTGCTCGAAGAACAACCGGAACTCAACACCTTGCTCAGCGATCACTCCCGGGCGTCCGGCGATCGGGTTTCGCTGGTTCGCGACGTGCTCAGCCGGGCCGGTGGCACCAATGCGATCGCGATAGCCCTGTTGGCGCAGACCGTCGCACTGATGCGCGGCGAGCGTGCCGACGAGGCCGTCGCGGAATTGGCGCAACTGGCTGTGTCACACCGCGGCGAGATCGTCGCCGAGGTCGGCGCCGCCGCCGAACTCACCGACGCGCAGCGCACCCGTCTGACTCAGATCCTGACCCGGATCTATCACCACCCGGTCTCCGTACAGCTAACCGTCGATCCCGCCCTCATCGGCGGTTTGTCAGTCGTCGTCGGCGACGAGGTGATCGACGCAACGCTGTCCTCCCGGTTGGCCGCAGCCGCGTCTAACCTGCCCGATTAAGGCCCGACGCAACACGAAGTCCGACAAGCCACGAAGTCCGACAAGCCACGAACCACCTAAGACAGAAGGCAGGAAGGCCAGAAGCCATGGCAGAGTTGACAATCTCCGCTGACGATATCCAGGGCGCGATTGCCAGTTACGTCTCGAGTTTCGAGTCGGACACCGGGCGCGAAGAGATCGGCACCGTCATCGACGCCGGAGACGGCATCGCACACGTCGAGGGCCTGCCCTCGGTCATGACCCAGGAACTGCTCGAGTTCGCCGGCGGTGTGCTCGGCGTGGCCCTCAACCTCGACGAGCACAGCATCGGCGCCGTGATTCTCGGGGAGTTCGACAAGATCGAGCAGGGCATGCAGGTCAAGCGGACCGGCGAGGTGCTCTCGGTTCCCGTTGGTGACGCGTTCATGGGCCGGGTGGTCAACCCGCTCCGGGCAGCCGATCGACGGTCGCGGTGACATCGCCGCCAGTACCCGGCGCGCTGGAAGTGCAGGCGCCTTCGGTGGTGCAACGCCAGGGAGTTCGGCAGCCACTGCAGACCGGCATCAAGGCCATTGACGCGATGACTCCGATCGGCCGGGGTCAGCGCCAGCTGATCATCGGTGACCGCAAGACCGGCAAGACCGCAGTCTGCGTCGACACCATCCTCAACCAGCGACAGAACTGGGAGACCGGCGACCCCGATAAGCAGGTTCGGTGCGTCTATGTGGCGATCGGCCAGAAGGGCACCACCATCGCCAGCGTGCGCCGGGTCTTGGAGGAGGGCGGCGCGATGGAGTACACCACCATCGTCGCCGCACCCGCATCGGACTCGGCCGGCTTCAAATGGCTTGCCGCTTACACCGGTTCGGCGATCGCCCAGGAGTGGATGTACGACGGCAAGCATGTGCTGATCGTGTTCGACGATCTGACCAAACAGGCCGAGGCCTACCGCGCGATCTCACTGCTGCTGCGCCGCCCGCCCGGTCGCGAGGCCTACCCGGGAGATGTGTTCTACCTGCACTCGCGGCTGTTGGAACGCTGCGCGAAACTGTCCGACGAACTCGGCGGAGGTTCGATGACCGGACTGCCAGTGATCGAGACTAAGGCCAATGACATCTCGGCCTACATTCCCACCAACGTCATCTCAATCACCGATGGTCAGTGCTTCTTGGAGACCGACCTGTTCAACCAGGGCGTGCGTCCGGCCATCAACGTCGGCGTCTCGGTGTCCCGCGTCGGCGGTGCGGCCCAGACCAAGGCGATGAAGGAGGTGGCGGGCTCGCTGCGGCTGGACCTGTCGCAGTATCGCGAACTGGAGGCCTTCGCGGCCTTTGCTTCCGATCTCGATGAAACCTCGAAGGCCCAGCTGGAACGCGGCGCCCGCCTCGTGGAACTGCTCAAGCAGCCCCAGTACAGCCCGATGGCGGTTGAAGACCAGGTGGTGGCGATCTTCCTAGGTACCAAGGGGCACCTGGATTCGGTTCCGGTCGCTGACGTGGGCCGGTTCGAGTCGGAGTTCATCGAGCACCTCAAGGGCTCAAATCCCGGCGTCCTGGTCGAGATTCGTGACTCGCAGAAACTCAGCGAGGACAACGAGGCCAATCTGGTGGCTTTGGTCTCCGACTTCAAGAACGGCTTTGCGGCCTCCGACGGCAGTTCAGTGGTACCCAACGCCCACGTCGCGGCCATGGACGAAGCCGATGTCGAGAAGGAGGCCGTCAAGGTCCGCAAGCCCGCTCCGAAGAAGAAGTAATGGCAGCGACACTGCGGGAACTGCGCGGCCGGATCCGCTCGGCTGGGTCGATCAAGAAAATCACCAAAGCCCAAGAACTTATTGCGACCTCACGCATCGCCAAGGCGCAGGCCCGAGTGGAGGCGGCGCGCCCCTACTCGGCCGAGATCACCGACATGCTCACGAATCTGGCGGCGGACTCGGCGCTGGATCATCCACTGCTCGTCGCCCGCGAGACCGCGAAACGGGCCGCCGTCCTCGTGGTGTCCTCAGATCGCGGTCTGTGCGGGGCCTACAACGCCAACGTGCTGCGTCGCTCGGAGGAACTCTTCTCGCTGCTGCGGGAAGAGGGTAAGACTCCGGTGCTCTACGTAGTCGGTCGGAAGGCACTGAGCTACTACACGTTCCGGAACTGGTCGGTTGTCGAGTCGTGGGTGGGCTACACCGACAAGCCGACGTACGAGAACGCCCAGGAGATCGCCGACACACTGGTCGCGGCGTTTCTGGCCGGCGCCGACGACGACGGTGACGAAGCCGGCGATGACGGGATTCTTGGCGTCGACGAGTTGCACATCGTGTGCACCGAGTTCCGCTCGATGCTCACCCAGAATGCCGAGGCGCGTCGGATAGCGCCGATGGTGGTGGAGTACGTGGAGGCTGACACCGGGCCGCACACCTTGTTCTCCTTCGAACCCAACGCCACCACATTGTTCGAGTCACTACTTCCGCGGTACGTGGCTACCCGGATTTTCTCCGCGTTGCTCGAGGCCGCGGCCTCGGAGTCGGCGTCTCGTCGCCGCGCCATGAAGGCAGCCTCCGACAACGCCGACGATTTAATCAAGATGCTCACTCTGATGGCTAACCGGGAACGCCAAGCCCAGATCACCCAGGAAATCTCCGAAATCGTCGGCGGTGCGAACGCACTGTCCGATGCAGCGAAGTAGAACCCTCCAGGAAGCGAAGTAAGAACATGACCGTCACCGCAGACAGCTACAGCATCTCGGACAGCAACTCGGGCTCCGGCTCGGGCGGCAAGGAGACCGCCGGGAGAGTGGTGCGCGTCACCGGCCCGGTCGTGGACGTGGAATTCCCCCGCGGCGCAGTGCCGGAGTTGTTCAACGCGTTGCACGCTGACATCGCCCTGGCGGCGATGGCGAAAACCCTCACTCTGGAGGTGGCCCAGCACCTCGGCGACAATCTTGTGCGCTGCGTCTCTATGCAGCCCACCGACGGTCTGGTGCGTGGCACCGAGGTGATTGACACCGGGGCCTCGATCTCGGTGCCGGTCGGCGAAGGCGTCAAGGGGCACGTGTTCAACGCTCTCGGTGACTGTCTCGATGACCCCGGATACGGCAAGGATTTTGAGAAGTGGTCGATCCATCGCCGCCCACCGCCCTTCGACGAACTTGAGCCGCGAACCGAAATGCTCGAGACCGGCCTGAAGGTCGTCGACCTGCTCACCCCCTACGTGCGCGGCGGCAAGATCGCCCTGTTCGGTGGAGCCGGCGTGGGAAAGACCGTGCTCATCCAGGAGATGATCAACCGCATCGCCCGTAACTTCGGCGGCACTTCGGTGTTCGCCGGCGTGGGGGAGCGCACCCGCGAAGGTAACGACCTCTGGGTCGAACTGGCGGACGCCAACGTTCTCAAGGACACCGCCCTGGTGTTCGGGCAGATGGATGAGCCGCCGGGAACCCGTATGCGCGTCGCCCTCTCGGCGCTGACCATGGCGGAGTACTTCCGTGACGAGATGGGCCAGGACGTGTTGTTGTTCATCGACAACATCTTCCGGTTCACTCAGGCCGGCTCCGAGGTGTCGACCCTGCTGGGTCGGATGCCCTCGGCCGTGGGCTATCAGCCAACCCTGGCCGACGAGATGGGTGAGTTGCAGGAGCGCATCACCTCAACGCGGGGCCGCTCGATCACCTCGATGCAGGCCGTGTACGTGCCCGCTGACGACTACACCGACCCGGCGCCGGCGACTACCTTCGCCCACCTCGACGCCACCACGGAGCTATCCCGCGCGGTGTTCTCCAAGGGCATCTTCCCGGCAGTGGATCCGCTGGCGTCGAGCTCCACGATCCTGCACCCCAGCGTGGTCGGAGACGAGCACTACCGGGTCGCCCAGGAAGTCATCCGAATCCTGCAGCGCTACAAGGACCTTCAGGACATCATCGCCATCCTGGGTATCGATGAGCTTTCCGAGGAGGACAAGCAACTGGTGTACCGGGCGCGGCGGATCGAGCGATTCCTGAGTCAGAACATGATGGCGGCTGAGCAATTCACCGGCCAGCCAGGTTCGACGGTTCCACTCAAGGAGACCGTCGAGGCTTTCGATAAGTTGGCCAAGGGCGACTTCGACCATCTGCCCGAGCAGGCATTCTTCCTGATTGGCGGGCTGGACGACCTGGCTAAGAAGGCCGAGAGCCTCGGCGCCACCTTGTGATGAGTCGTCTGCAAGACGAACGTCGCGCAATTACCGGACCGCGGAAGGTGATGTGAGATGGCCGATCTGGACGTCGATATCGTCGCTGTGGAACGCAAGATCTGGTCGGGCAAGGCGACTTTCGTGTACACCCGGACCACCTCCGGTGAGATCGGAATTCTGCCGAACCATATTCCACTGGTGGCTCAACTTGTGGATGACGCGATGGTGCGGGTCGAGCGCGAGGGCGAGGACGATCTGCGGATCGCCGTCGATGGCGGCTACCTGTCGGTGACTGAGGAGGGCGTGCGGATCCTGGTCGAGTCGGCGGAGTTCGCTGAGGAGATCGACGCGGATGCCGCCAAAGAAGATGCCGCCTCCGATGATCCACGGGCTGCCGCCCGCGGGAGGGCCCGTCTGCGAGCCCTCGGCCAACTCGACTAGACCCATGAGTGCGTCGATGCTGTTCATGGTCGCGCTCACCGTTGTTCTGCTGCTGGTAGTGCTCGCCCTGATCATCCGGCTGTGGAATCTGGGTCAGGGCGGTACGGCCGCCATTCTTCGCGACGTGCCGGCGGTTGGTGGCCACGGATGGCGACACGGCGTACTGCGGTATCGCGGTGATGAGGCTCAGTTCTACCGTCTGTCGAGTTTCCGGTTGTGGCCCGACCGCAGGCTGGGTCGTCGCGGGTTGGAGGTCATCGCGCGGCGTGGTCCGCGCGGTGATGAATTTGACCTTATGACTGAGGAGACCGTCGTGCTCGAACTCCGCGACTCCACCGCTAGCCCCGGACGAGGCTACGAGATGGCACTCGACCGCGGCGCACTGACCGCATTCCTGTCTTGGGTCGAATCGCGGCCTTCGCCCAGGTCACGTCGCCGCGCTGCCTAGCCTGGCGGCGCCGTCGAGTTGTCGGATTCTTCTTTGGAGCCGCCCGGCTTCCACAGCACGTCCGCTCCGGAGTTGGCGACCCGCGAGAGGATGAACAATAGATCCGACACTCGGTTCAGATAGCGCGCCGGAAGCGGGCTCACGGTATCGGGATGGGCCTTCACCGCAATCCAGGCCGAGCGCTCCGCGCGGCGGGCCACCGTGCGGGCGACATGCAGCAGTGCTGAGAGCGCGGATCCGCCCGGAAGGATGAACGAGCTCAACGCCGGCAGCATCTCGTTGTACTCATCGCACCATTGCTCGAGCCGCTCGACGTACGCCTCGGTGATGCGCAGTGCGGGCCGTTCGGGCTTCGCGACTATTGGCGTGGCCAGATCGGCACCGGCATCGAAAAGATCGTTCTGGATTCGGGTCAGCACCGTGCGCAGTGATTCATCGGGTCCGCCTAAGGCCACCGCCACACCGATCGCGGCGTTGGCTTCGTCGCAATCCGCGTAGGCGATCAGCCGTGGATCACTTTTGGACACCCGGGAGAAATCGCTGAGACCGGACGTTCCGTCGTCGCCGGTACGGGTATAGATGCGGGTCAGGTGGACTGCCATGGCTTCAACCTACGCGCCGGCGACGCCGGATTCGCGCGCCCTCTCCATTAGGCTGATTCTGTGGTCGAGCGTTTCCTGGTAACCGGCGGCAACCGGTTGGCTGGTGAGGTCGCCGTCGGCGGTGCCAAGAACAGCGTTCTGAAGTTGATGGCGGCCAGCTTGTTGGCCGAGGGCACGACGACGATCACCAACTGTCCCGACATTCTCGATGTCCCGTTGATGGCTGAAGTGCTGCGCGGTCTGGGCGCCAATGTGGAACTTGACGGTGCGACGGTTCGCATCACCTCACCCGAGGAGCCGAAGTACGAGGCCGACTTCGCCGCAGTGCGCCAGTTTCGGGCCTCGGTGTGCGTCCTGGGTCCTCTTGTTGGCCGCTGCAAGCGGGCGCGGGTGGCACTGCCCGGTGGTGATGCGATCGGGTCCCGGCCGCTGGACATGCATCAGTCCGGCCTGCGCCAGTTGGGCGCGGACTGCAACATCGAGCACGGTTGTGTGGTCGCGACCGCGGACCGGTTGCGCGGAGCGGAGATACAGCTCGAGTTTCCATCGGTCGGGGCTACCGAGAACATCCTGATGGCGGCGGTTCTCGCCGAAGGCGTCACGACGATTCACAATGCCGCGCGGGAACCGGACGTGGTGGACCTGTGCGCCATGCTCGCTCAGATGGGAGCCCAGATCACCGGTGCGGGCAGTTCGACGCTGAAGATCATCGGAACCCCGAAGCTGTATCCGACTGAACATCGCGTGATCGGTGACCGCATCGTCGCGGCAACCTGGGGCATCGCCGCGGCGATGACGCGGGGTGACATTGCGGTCTCCGGCGTGGATCCGGCCCACCTGCAGTTGGTGTTACACAAGCTGCATGACGCCGGGGCGACCGTGACCCAGCATGACAACGGGTTCCGGGTGGTGCAGTACGAGCGGCCGAAGGCGGGCAACGTGTCAACGCTGCCGTTCCCCGGATTCCCAACCGACCTTCAGCCGATGGCCATCGCGATGGCGTCGATCGCCGACGGCACCTCAATGATCACCGAGAACGTGTTCGAGGCGAGATTCCGGTTCGTCGAGGAGATGATCCGGCTCGGGGCGGATGCCCGGACCGACGGTCATCACGCGGTGGTGCGGGGGATTCCGCAATTGTCGAGTGCCCCGGTGTGGTCGTCGGATATTCGCGCCGGCGCCGGACTGGTGTTGGCCGGTCTCGTCGCCGATGGGGAGACCGAGGTGCACGACGTATTCCACATCGACCGGGGCTATCCGTTGTTCGTCGAGATGCTGCAGGGTTTGGGCGCAGAGATTGAGCGCGTACACTAAGGACTCGAGACAACAGTCGGGCCGAATCCCGCAAGGACTGGCCGCCGGGTATTGATCTCGATCCTGAACTGAAGTACGCTGGTACGGTTGCCCTGCTCGCGGGTTTCAAGCGGGTCCTGTTGT
>JAGYKK010000010.1 GCA_018401645.1 Mycobacterium sp.
CCAGCTTCGACGCGATCGAGGTCGACACCGGGCCCGAGGCCCAGGCCGGGTTCCAGGCGTGGCAGCAGGGACGAACCGGCTACCCGATCGTCGACGCGGGGATGCGCCAGCTCGCCGAAACCGGCTTCATGCACAACCGGGTCCGGATGATCGTGGCCTCTTTTCTGGTCAAGGACCTGCACCTACCGTGGCAGTGGGGGGCACGCTGGTTCCTCGATCAACTCGTCGACGCCGACATCGCCAGCAATCAGCATGGCTGGCAGTGGGCCGCCGGCACCGGAACCGATGCCGCGCCGTACTTCCGGGTGTTCAACCCCATCACCCAGGGCGAGAAGTTCGACCCCGACGGCGACTATGTTCGCCGCTGGGTGCCCGAACTCGCCGACACGGCCGAGGTCCACAAGCTCAAGGCGGGGCGTCCCAACGGCTATCCGGAGCCGATCGTCGATCACGGCGCCGAACGAGCCGAGGCACTGCGGCGGTACGGACTGATCCGCTGACCCGGGTATGCCAGAATGAAGGCCAAACCTGCAGATCCTCCAGACGACAGGAGCCGAAATGGCCAACAGCGAGGTGGAGCTTTACTCGGGCGTCGATACCGCTGACGTGCCCTCAGCGGAATGGGGTTGGAGCAAGATCACCTATCGCACCTGGTACGCGCTGGGCATCTTCGTGGTCGTATTCCTGCTCGCTATGACCCACGGCAACCATGTCGGCCGAGTGGAGGACTGGTTCCTTCTCGCCTTCGCGGGTGCGACCGCTTTAGTGATCCTCCGCGACTGGATCATGCGCCGTCGCGGCATGCTGCGCTGACCGACCGGCATGTCCGTCCGAATCAGCGGCCAACTGCCCGCAGGCGGCCGAAATTTCCCGTCCACGGGTATCCCGCACGGTGCATGAGACACCCTGAGCCAGGACCCGGCGGACGAAGTCGCGCTCGACCGGCTTCGGGCTGGCATCCCATTGACTGCCCGGAGTCGGATTGAGCGGAATCAGGTTGACATGCACCAGCGGACCCAACGCGCGGTGCAGGGTCGCGCCCAGCGCATCGGCTCGCCAGCCCTGATCGTTGACATCCCGGATGAGCGCGTATTCGATCGACACCCGGCGGCCGGTGACGTCGGCGTAGTAGCGAGCGGCGTCGAGAACCTCACTGATCCGCCAGCGGTTGTTCACCGGCACCAGGGAGTCACGCAGTTCGTCATCGGGGGTGTGCAACGAGACCGCCAGCGTGACACCGAGACGCTCATCGGCTAACCTGCGGATCGCCGGCGCCAAGCCCACCGTCGAGACCGTCACTGAGCGCGCGGAGATTCCGAAACCCGCCGGCGGTGCCGTGGTGATGCGCTCGACGGCGGCGACCACCCGGGCGTAGTTGGCCAGCGGCTCCCCCATCCCCATGAACACCACATTGGACAGCCGGTCCCCACCCGGTCTGTCATGGGGCGAGTTCCGCAGTATCAGGGCGGCGGCCCGGACCTGTTCACAGATCTCAGCGGTGCTCAGGTTGCGGGTGAGTCCGCCCTGTCCGGTCGCACAGAAGGGACAGGCCATGCCACAGCCGGCCTGCGAGGAGATGCAGACGGTGTTGCGGTTCGGGTAACGCATCAGTACCGACTCAAAGGTCGCACCATCGTGACCGCGCCACAACGTCTTTCGGGTATCCCCGGCATCGCACTCGACTTCGCGCACCACCGACAGCAGCGGCGGGAAAAGAGCGTCGGCGACCGTCTCGCGGACGTCGGCGGGTAGATCCGTCATCTCGCGAGGGTCGGCAAGTAGCCGACCGTAGTACTGGGCGGCGAGTTGTTTGGCACGGAAAGCGGGCAGTCCGAGTTCGGCGACCGCGTCGGCACGGCCCTGCGCGTCCAGATCGGCGAGGTGTCGGGGCGGCAGACCACGGCGCGGCGACTCGAAGACCAGTTCCGGTTCCATGGCAGCCGCTCAGGCCAGCAACGTCAGGACGATCCAGGTGACGGCCGCGGACGGCAGTGCGCCATCGATGCGATCCATCAGGCCCCCGTGGCCGGGCAGCAGCGTGCCCATGTCCTTGATCCCGAGATCACGCTTGACCTGTGACTCGACCAGGTCCCCGAGGGTGGCGGTCAGCACCAGCAG
This sequence comes from Mycobacterium sp., assembly GCA_018401645.1. Taxonomy (GTDB): domain Bacteria; phylum Actinomycetota; class Actinomycetes; order Mycobacteriales; family Mycobacteriaceae; genus Mycobacterium. The sequence goes on from JAGYKK010000010.1 coordinate 2,119, forward strand.
GACGCCCATCGCCAGGCCTACCCAGACCGGCTTGTGCAGGAGAAACACCACCGCAAGCACCACCGCGGTGGTGCCGCAGATCAGCGAGCCTGCGAATCCTTCCCAGGATTTCTTCGGACTGATCGACGGGACCATGCGGTGCTTGCCGAACAACACACCGGCCGTGTAACCACCGATGTCGGAGAAGGCGACGCCGAGCATGAGGGCGAACACCCGCGCGGCACCGTCCGGTGGGTAGACCAGCAGAGCCCCGAACGCGCCGCACAGCGGAATCCACGCCGCGATGAAGACGGTGACCGAGACGTCGCGCAGGTAGTTGACCGGCTGTCCCTGCAGCCCCTGGCTCAGCAGTCGCCAGACCATGCAGACCAGCACCGTCGCCACGAACCCGCCGAGTGCCCCGGCCGGACCAAAGGGCCAGGTCAGCCAGATCATGGCCTGTCCGCCCAGAATCAGGGGTATCACCGGGATCGCGTAGCCGGCGCTGCGCAGTCGCCGGACGACCTCGTGGGTGGCCACCGGCATCGCCACGGCCAGCATCACCACCCACAGCAACGGGGCGAACACCAGGATGGCGATGGTGCCGAAACCCATGAGGCAGCTGACCGCGATCGCGGCCGGGAGATCGCGGCCGGCCCGTGAGGTCTTGGCCGGTTGGGCCGGTGCCTCGGGTTCGACGCTGCCGGAGTCGGTGTCTGCCATGGTCGCTCGCTGCCGGGGTCCTCAGACCTCCAACAACTCGCCTTCCTTGTGCTTTACCTGGTCGTCGATCTGCGAAATGTACTGAGCCGTGGACTTGTCGAGGTCCTTTTCCGCGCGGCCCACCTCATCCTCGCCGGCCTCACCGTCCTTGCGGATGCGATGCAGTTCCTCCATCGCCCGGCGGCGGATGTTGCGCACCGACACCTTCGCGTCCTCGCCCTTGCCCTTCGCCTGCTTGACCAGTTCGCGGCGGCGCTCTTCGGTCAACTGCGGGACAGCCACCCGAATGATGTTGCCGTCATTCGTCGGATTGACACCCAGGTCGGAGTTGCGTATCGAGTCCTCGATCGGCTTGAGCTGAGCTGCTTCGTACGGCTTGATGACGACCATCCGCGCCTCGGGCACGTTAATGCTGCAGATCTGCGTGATGGGGGTCGGCGTGCCGTAGTAGTCGATGACGACCCGGGAGAACATGCCGGGGTTGGCGCGCCCGGTGCGGATGGACGACAGGTCGTCGCGGGCGACCGCGACGGCCTTCTCCATCTTTTCTTCAGCGTCGAAGATGGCTTCTTCAATCATGGGGCGCTGCTCCTGCTCATCGCTGTGCTCCCGTCAGGTGGTGACGAGTGTCCCGATCTTCTCACCCGCAACCGCGCGAGCGATATTCCCGCTCGTCAGCAGATTGAACACCAGGATCGGCATTCCGTTGTCCATACACAGACTGAAGGCCGTGGCGTCGGCCACCTGCAGTCCGCGATCGATGACCTCGCGGTGGCTGATTTCAGTCAGCAGTTCGGCGTCCGGGTTGCGCCGCGGGTCGTCGGTGAACACTCCGTCGACCGCCTTGGCCATCAACACCACCTCGGCGCCGATCTCCAGGGCGCGTTGCGCGGCGGTGGTGTCAGTGGAGAAGTACGGCAGCCCCATACCGGCACCGAAGATCACGACGCGCCCTTTCTCCAGGTGCCGACGGGCCCGCAGTGGAATGTAGGGCTCGGCGACCTGGCCCATGGTGATGGCCGTCTGCACACGGGTGACAATGCCTTCCTTTTCCAGGAAGTCCTGTAGCGCAAGACTGTTCATCACGGTACCGAGCATGCCCATATAGTCCGAGCGGGTACGTTCCATGCCTCGCTGCTGGAGCTGGGCGCCCCGGAAGAAGTTGCCGCCGCCGATCACCACGGCTACCTGAACACCACTGCGCACGACTTCGGCGATCTGACGGGCGACTTGAGCCACCACGTCGGGGTCCAGACCCACCGATCCGCCACCGAACATCTCCCCGCCGAGTTTGAGTAGAACCCGCGAATACCCGGGTTGCGGGTCAGCGTCGGCTCCGTTGGTGTCCGCCGACTCGCCCATCGAACTCCTTACCGTGCCCATCCTGGCCCATCCTGCCTCGTCATGACGGCCCCGACTGTTGCAAGCCCATCGGCCCTAGACCGTCGCCGCAGCCTGGATCCGCGGCCACGGCTTGGCCGCTTCGAGTTCGAAAGCCAATTCCAACAATCGGCGCTCGCGGCCGAGTGCGGCACCGAACATCATGCCGATCGGCATTCCCGAGACCGACTCCCCCAGCGGTAACGAGATCGCCGGTTCCCCGGTGGCGTTCTGCAGGGGTGTGAACGCCACCCAGTCCACTAGACGGCCGATTACCTGCTCGTAGTCTGCGGTGGGGTCCAGGTGACCGATGCGCGGGGTCTCCTCGGCCAACGTCGGCATCAGCAGGATGTCGTGGTCGCCGTATAACCGTTCGGTGACCTTGCGCAGTCGGCTCAGCCGGGTGATGGCCAGCGGCAGCCGGTGCAGATTACGGGTCGCGTGCCGGTCCAGGCCGAGCGTCAGGTTGTCCAAGCGGCTGCGGTCGAAACTCGGCCCGAACGTGCGCTTTCCGGTCCGCACCAGCGTCATGGCCAGCGAGGCCCAGTAGATCAGGAAGTCCTCGGCGAACGTGTCCGGGATCGGGTTGGTGTCGAGGTGGGTGACCCGGTGGCCGAGCCCCTCAAGCAGGGCTGCGGTCTGCAGAGTCTGATCGCGAACCTCCGGGCTGCAGTCCCGGTTCAGCGACCGGGTCACCACAGCCACCCGCAGCCGCTGGCTGCCCGCTCCAGTGACCGCACCGATCGGAGCCAGTGACCGGTTGCGCCAGATGCGTTCTCCCTCCCGGTAAAACGCCGCGGTATCGCGCACCGAACGGGTCAGCACGCCATCGTTGACCAGCCGCACCGGCATCTGGCGCGACATCTTGTCCAGCGGAAGACGGCCGCGCGAGGGCTTGAGACCAACCAGACCGTTGCATGCCGCCGGGATTCTGATCGAGCCGCCGCCGTCGTTGGCGTGGGCGATGGGCACGACACCGGCGGCGACGAACGCGCCCGATCCCGACGATGACGCGCCTGCGCTGTAGTCGGTATCCCACGGGTTGCGGACGGCACCGATGCGCGGATGCTCGGCGGATGCGCTGAAGCCGAATTCCGAGAGTTGGGTCTTACCCAGCGGAATCAGACCGGTGGCGAGGTAAAACCGGGCGAAGTCACCGTGACCGGTTTGCGGCCGTGGATCCCAGGCGTCGGTGCCCTGCATGGTGGGCATGCCTTCGACGTCGACGTTGTCCTTGATGAACGTAGGAACGCCGTCGAAGTACCCGCCCTGGCGGGACGCGGTGGCAGCTTGAGTGCGGGCCTGATCGAAGCGCGCATGCGCTAGCCCGTTGAGGACCGGATTCACCGCTTCAGCGCGGAGTATCGCCGCGTCGACCAACTCCGTCGCCGAGACCCGACCGGTACGCATTGCATCGACCATCGCGACGGCGTCGAGATCGCCGAGCGCATCGTCGCCGAAGGCGTTGACATGCCTCATGATCGCCTCGCCGGGCCCGTCAGGCCTGACCGACCTCGAAGCGGACGAACCGGGTCACGGTCACGCCTGCCTCATCGAGCAGAGCCTTCACCGACTTCTTGTTGTCGGACACCGACGGCTGCTCGAGCAGCACGACATCCTTGTAGAAGCCGGTGATGCGGCCGTCGACGATCTTGGACAGCGCCGCCTCGGGCTTGCCCTCCGCCTTGGCGGTCTCCTCGGCGATGCGGCGCTCGTTGACGATGAGATCCTCAGGCACGTCGGTGCAGGACAGGTAGCGGGCCTTGAGCGCGGCGATCTGTAGGGCCACCGCATGCGCGGCATCCCTACCCTTCGCGGCGTCACCGGACTCGTACTCGACCAGCACGCCTACCGCAGGCGGCAGATCGGCGGCACGCTTGTGCAGGTAGGTCTCGACGTCGCCGTCAAAGTACTGCACCCGACGCAGCACCAGCTTCTCGCCGATTTTCGCCGACAACTCGGCGATGGTCTCCTCGACCGTCTTGTCGCCGACCTTCGCCGCGTTGAGGGCATCGACGTCGAGGGCCTTGGCAGCCAGGGCGGCATCGAGGACCTGCTCCGCGAGTTTCTGGAACTCGGCGTTCTTGGCGACGAAGTCCGTTTCGGAGTTGAGTTCGATCAGCGCGCCCCCCTTGGCGGCCACCAACCCCTCGGCGGTGGCCCGTTCTGCGCGCTTGCCGACATCCTTGGCGCCCTTGATACGCAGTGCTTCGACGGCCTTGTCGAAACCGCCCCCGTTGGTAGCCAGGGCGTTCTTGCAGTCCAGCATGCCCGCGCCGGTGAGCTCTCGAAGCCGTTTGACGTCGGCTGCGGTGTAGTCAGCCATGTCAGCCCTCCACCGTCACTTCGGTAGTCACCGATTCGTCGGCGACCGGGCCAGGCTCGGTCGGCGCCGCTTCGATGGCCGCGCTGGCCAACAGTTCCTGCTCCCACTCCGCCAGCGGTTCGACCGCGGTTCCCGAATCGGAACCGGCCTCATCGCCTCCGCCGGCGCCACCACGGGCCTTCAGTCCCTCGGCGATCGCCGAGGCGATGACCTTGGTCAGCAGCGCGGCAGAGCGGATCGCGTCATCATTGCCCGGGATCGGGTAGTCGACCAGGTCCGGATCGCAGTTGGTGTCCAGAATCGCGATGATCGGGATGTTGAGCTTGCGTGCCTCCGCGACGGCAAGGTGCTCCTTGTTGGTGTCGACCACCCAGATGGCCGAGGGCACCTTGACCATGTCGCGGATGCCGCCGAGGCTGCGTTCGAGCTTGTTCTTCTCCCGGGTCAACATCAGAATTTCCTTCTTGGTGCGACCCTCGAAGCCACCGGTCTGCTCCATGGCCTCAAGTTCCTTCATCCGCTGGAGGCGTTTGTGCACGGTGGAGAAGTTGGTGAGCATGCCACCGAGCCAGCGCTGGTTCACGTACGGCATGCCGACCCGGGCCGCCTCTTCGGCGATGGACTCCTGGGCTTGCTTCTTGGTGCCGACGAACATGACCGAACCGCCGTGGGCAACAGTCTCTTTGACGAATTCGTAGGCCGTGTCGATGAAGGTCAGCGTCTGCTGCAGGTCGATGATGTAGATGCCGTTGCGGTCGGTGAAGATGAACCGCTTCATCTTGGGATTCCAGCGTCGGGTCTGATGCCCGAAGTGCGCGCCGCTGTCAAGCAGCTGCTTCATGGTTACAACAGCCATGGTGGCTTTGTCCTTATGAGGTTGTCGGTTGTCGCCCGGCGACGGGTGAAGTCGGGCCCTGGCGTCTGCTCACACACCGACCCGGCCTTGGGAAACCCTTCGGACGAGACCAACCGGCGTGCGTGGGGCAGGTGCCGCTCAGAGGCGACACTGCATACATACGCGCGAAGTCAACCCGCATCAGCGAGCTGCGGTGTGGAGTTTACACCGCTGGCAGCGGTGCTCCGTCCACCCGCCGTCCCCAGTGCCTCGCCCGCGCACAATCGCCGGGCGGGGGACCGCGCGTTCGGCTCCGGCGCGGTGAACTGTGTAAATGCGATTTCGGGTGGCCCTGATGTTGGCGATCGTATGGGCGGCACCGGCCCACGCCGACCAGGCGCGGCTGCAGTGGCCACTGCGCCCGGGGGTGCCGATCGTCACCCGGGCGTTTAACGCGCCGGCACCGGACTGGCAGCGCGGCCACCGAGGAGTCGACCTGATCGGCAGTCCGTCCAACCGGTCTACTCCGCCGCCGCCGGCACCGTGGTCTTCGCCGGCTCCTGGCCGGGCGGCCGGTGGTGTCGGTAGAACATCCCGGCGGCCTGCGGACCAGCTATGAGCCGGTGCAGGCCGCCGTGCGGGCCGGTCAGTCAGTGGCGGCGTCGACCGCGCTGGGAAGACTGGCGGCCGGCCATCGGGCTGTCCCGCAGCGGCATGCCTGCACTGGGGTGGTGTGGGGTCCGGCCGCGCGAGCCGACTACCTCGACCCGCTGGGGTTGCTGGCGAGCACACCGGTGCGGCTCAAGCCCCTGACCCCCTAGACCCCTGACCCCCTGAACCCTGGACCCTGGACCTGGACCCCGGGTCGCTCTACGCCCTCGGATGTGCCTGGTCGTGGACGGCGCGCAACCGCGCGACACTCACGTGGGTGTAAAGCTGAGTGGTGGCGAGGCTGGTGTGGCCCAGCAGTTCCTGCACGATCCGCAGGTCGGCGCCGCCCTCGAGGAGATGGGTGGCGGCGCTGTGGCGCAGACCGTGCGGCCCGATGTCGGGCGCGTCGGCCACCGCGGACATGGTCTGGTGCACCACGGTGCGCGCCTGGCGCGGATCCAGCCGACGCCCACGCGGACCCAGCAGCAGGGCCGGTCCGGACTCCGCCGTCACCAGGGTGGGTCGGCCGTCACCCAGCCAGGCGTTCAACGACGTGCGCGCGGGCTTACCGAACGGGACGGTGCGCTGCTTGTTGCCCTTACCGATCACCCGCAGTAATTGGCGGTCGGTATCGACGTCGTCGAGATCCAGACCACACAGCTCGCTGACCCGGATACCCGTGGCGTACAGCAACTCAACGATGAGCCGATCGCGCAGTGCGAGCGGATCACCCTGCTCGGCACCGAGGTCGGCGGCCGTCATCGCGGCTAACGCCTGGTCCTGGCGCAACACCGCCGGCAGCGTGCGTCTGGCCTTGGGCACCTGCAGCCTCATCGCCGGGTCGGTGGTGAGCAGTCCGCGGCGGGTAGCCCAGGCGGTGAAGGTCTTCACCGCCGAGGTGCGGCGAGCCAACGTGGTCCTCGCGGCACCGGAGCCGGCCTGCGCGGCCAGCCAACCCCGCAGCGTCTCAAGACTCAGTGCACCCAGGCCTGCGCCGGGTGCCCGCTGGTCAAGATAGGCGAACAGCGACCTCAGATCGGCCAGGTAGGCCCGCCGGGTGTGCTCCGAGCGTCCGCGCTCCAATGCCAGGTACTCGGCGTACTCCTCAAGGACCGCCGAGCGCCCCTCCGTGGCTGCCACCCCCTCACCGTGGCAGAGGCCACCCGCACCCGGCGCGATCCGCCGGGGCGTGTCGGCTAACGGGGCTCAATCAATGCCAGACGGCCGGGTCATCCACCGGGGACTGCGTGCAGACGTGGACCTGACTCCGTCGGACGCGGGTGGACGCTAAATCCGATGACGGGCCAATCGCCACTTCCCATCCTGTCGTTCGATCAGCCCGGCGATCTCCAGCATCGCCAGTGGGCCCAGGATGGCGTCGGCCGGCAGACCGGATGCCACGGCGATCTCGTCTGCGGTGCGTGTTCCTCGACCGGGTAGTGCCTCGTAAACCTGACGTTCGGTGTCGGTTAGCCCGTCCAATGGGTCCGACGGCCGGGGTTCTTCTTCGGCGAATTCGCCGGCGCGCCCGATGACCTCGCGCACCTCATCGGCGCGGGTGACGAGTTCAGCGCCGGCCCGCAGCAATTCATGGCAGCCCGTCGACGCCGAGGAGGTGACGGGGCCGGGCACCGCGCACACCACCCGGCCGAGTGCGCGAGCCCACGCCGCTGTGCTCGCCGCACCGCTGCGGATTCCCGCCTCGACCACCACGGTGGCCCCCGACATGGCAGCGACCAGTCGGTTACGGGTGAGGAAGCGGTGCCGCGCCGGCCGCACACCGGGCGGGTACTCGCTGACCAGCAGACCGGTTGCACCTACCCGGTGCAGTAGTGCGGAGTGCCCCGCCGGATAGAACACATCGACTCCCCCGGCGAGTACCGCCACCGTCATACCGTCGACCGCCAATGCGGCCCGGTGGGCGGCGCCGTCGATACCGTAGGCACCTCCGGAGACGATGGCCACGTCGTTTTCGGCGAGGCCCGCTGACAGGTCCGCCGCGACGTGTTCACCGTAGGCGGTGCAGGCACGGGTCCCGACAATGGCAGCCGCACGCTCGGTGACGTCGTCGAGTCGCAGTGGTCCGATCGCCCACAGCACCAGCGGCACCCGGCCCTGTGGCTTATCGCGTACCGGCGCCCCGGCGAAGGCAGTGAACGCCAGCCCCGGCCACTCGTCATCGTCGGCCGTGACCAGTCGACCACTCCGACGTTCAAGTAGCTCCAGATCCTCAGCGGCACAGTCGATATCACGACGCGCCGAGGTCCGCCGCGCCAAGGGGTCACCGACAGCTCCCCGACGGACCCGCTCGGCCGCCTCCACCGGCCCTGCACGCTGCACCAGATCGCCCAGTGCGGCGCACGGCGCCTCAGCGACCCGGGATAGATACGCCCAGGCGAGCATCTCGGTCTGGTCGCTCACGATATGGCCTCCGTCTGTCTAAAGCTCAGCGCCACCGAGACGTCGTCACGATCGGGGGTGCCTCGACCGGCCAGATCGGCCAGCGTCCACGCGACACGGAGAGACCGGTCAACCCCCCGGATGCTGATCAGACCGCGCTCCAACGCGGTCTTCAACGGAGCCATGACCGGGACGCCCAGCCGGAATCGTCGGCGAAGGACCGCACCGGTGACCTCAGCGTTGGTGGTGAATCCGTACGGCCGCCAACGATCGGCGGCGGCGAGGCGCGCGTGGGCTACCCGGGCCCGAACCTTCGCACTGCTCTCAGCCGCCTCGGCCGCGAAGGCCCCGGCGCGCACCGTGTGCATCGGCACCCGCAGGTCGACCCGGTCAAGTAATGGACCGGAGAGCTTGCCCAGGTAGCGGCGCTTTTCCAGTGACGAGCAGATGCAGTGCCGCGGATCGGTCGGAGCGCAGGGGCAGGGATTGGCGGCCAGCACCAACTGGAACCGAGCCGGATAGCGGACCACACCGTCACGGCGGGCCAGTCGGATCTCACCGTCTTCCAACGGGGTTCGCAGGGCCTCCAGAGCGCTGGTCCTGATCTCGGCGCATTCATCGAGGAAAAGCACTCCACGATGAGCACGACTGATCGCCCCCGGGCGGGCCAATCCGGAGCCACCGCCGACCAGGGCGGCCACACTGGACGAGTGATGCGGCGCGATCAACGGGGGTCTGATGACAAGCGGTACTCGCTCCGAAAGCAGGCCCGCAATCGAGTGGATGGCCGTCACCTCCAGTGCCTCGCCGTCGGTGAGGTCCGGAAGTAGTCCCGGAAGCCGTTGAGCAAGCATGGTTTTACCCACTCCGGGCGGACCAGTCAGCATGAGATGGTGGGCACCGGCGGCAGCCACTTCGACCGCGAAACGTGCCTGCGCCTGCCCCACCACGTCGGCGAGGTCGACGCTGGGCTGATCGTCCAGCGGTACAGTGTTGACTCGGCGCTCCAACTCCGCGTGACCGTCTAGCCACTGCTGCAGGTGGCGCAACGTGGTCACGCCGAGCACCTCGATGCCGTCCACCAGGCTTGCCTCGGCAAGGTTGGGAATCGGAACGACGATCACCGGCCACCCCTGCCGCTTCGCGGCCAGCACCGCCGGTAGCACGCCGCGCACCGCACGGATCCGGCCGTCGAGGGCCAATTCACCGAGCAGCACCGTCTTCTCCAAGCGGTGCCAGGGCTTCGTGCGACCGGCGGAGAGCACCGCGCAGGCCAGGGCAATGTCATACAGCGATCCGGTCTTGGGCAGGGTGGCCGGAGACAGCGCCAGGGTCAGCCGTGACATCGGCCAGGTGTTGCCGCAGTTGGTGATCGCTGCGCGGACCCGATCCCGGGACTCCTGCAGCGCGGCATCGGGCAACCCGACCAGATGTACCCCGGGAAGCCCGGAGGTGATGTCGGCTTCGATCTCCACGATGTCTCCGTCGAGGCCGCGCACCGCGACCGAGAACGCCCGTCCGAGAGTCATCAACCCACCCCGCGCAGGTGAGTGAGCTCCGGAGTGCGGCGGCGCCCGATGCGCACTCCGATGACATCAATGCGGATCTGCGCCCAGCCGCAGTTCTGGCCGGCCAGCCATACACCGGCCAGGCGCCGGATCCGACGGATCTTCTGCGGTGTCACCGCCTCGGCGATTCCGCCGAAGCCGTCGCCAGACCGCGTCTTGACCTCGACGAACACCACCGTGTCATCGCCCTCGGCCGCAATCACGTCAAGCTCGCCGTACCGGCAACGCCAGTTGCACGCCACAATCCGCAGACCGAGTCCGCGCAGGTGCTCGACGGCCACTCGCTCACCGAAGGCGCCGAGTTCGTTTCGGCTCGGGGGCATCTCAGGTGGTGTGGCCATGGACCCACAGTGGACCGTGACGGTGACCGGAACCCACCGGCACCCGCACCGAGGCGGGTGTTATCCCCACTGTCTCGGCTATGCACAACAGCTGTCGCCAGATTCTCCCGACTAGGATCTCACGATGGCGGTGAATGGCACGGAAGTAGCCGTCGGGCTGACTGTGAGCACAGTCGGCACCGGCAGTCCCGCACTCGTCTTCGTGCACGGGTTCGCCTGCGATGCCACCGACTGGCGCGCCCAGGTGACGTCTTTCGTCGTCGAAAACACCGTGGTCGCCGTTGATCTGGCCGGGCACGGCAGGAACCGGGCGGCCGAAGCCGAGTGCACGATCGTGGACTACGGACACTATGTGGCACAGGCCCTGTCCGAACTCGCGCTGGCACCGGCGGTCCTCATCGGCCACAGCATGGGATGCCGGGTGGTGCTCGAGGCGGCGCGCCGGCGACCAGAAGCGGTCGCGGGCCTAGTCCTCATCGACGGCAGTCGCATCGGCGAGGGTGACCCGGTGGCTGCTCGCCGGGCGATGGCCGAGGAGATCGCCGGTGACGGCTACCAACGATTCATCCGGAAATTCTTCGGGGCGATGTTCGTGTCGTCCAGCGATGGTGGGCTCAAGCGCGCGATCACCGAACGCGCACTGCTCTTCTCACCGACTATCGGGAGGACACTGCTTGCCGACTTGGCAGGTTGGGATGCCGCAGAGGCAGTGAAAGCCCTTGGCGCGGTCAGGGTTCCGCTGCTGGCGATCCAGAGCACCACGATGGACAGCGGCCGCGAACGGTCGTCATTGCAGCCCGGGCATAACTCGCCGTGGCTCGATCTGATCCGGGCTGAAGTCCCGACAGCCATCATCGCGGAGTTGTTCGGATCCGGGCACTTTCCCCAGATCGAGCAGGCCGAGGAGGTCAGCGCAGCGATTGCGCAATTTGTTCGACGGGAGTGCGTCCAGTGAGCCGATGGTTGGTGACCAACATCCCGTCGTGGGCGCTGCTGCTCGGACTGGTCATCGCCGTCGTGGGAGTGTCGATCGCCGCGCAGGGGCTCGTCCGGCGCCGATTTCCGACGCTCACCGGCGGTGCACACAACGATGTGACAAAATTCGTCTTCGGCGTCGTGTCGTTCGTGTTCGCATTCTTCCTCGGTTTTCTGGTGTCGAACCTATGGGGTGAGATCAGTACCGCCGACGCCCAGGCCCGTAGCGAGGGGTCCGCAGGGGTGCAGTTGGCCCGGGATTTGACGGTGTTCGACCAGGCGGACGGCGAACGGATCCGGGAAAGCCTGCTGGACTATGAGCGCGCCGCGGAAGCCGAGTGGCCACTGGCCGCTACGGGGCAGTCCTCCCCAACGACCGATGATGCGCTGGATCGGCTGTACAACGCCTACGAACGGGTCGAGGCCGGTACCGAGGCCCAGAAGATCCTGTTGTCAACGTCTTTTCGAAATTTGGACACCCTCAGCCGGAACCGCACCGAGCGTGTACTGACCGCTCGCACTGACCAGGGGCCGCCCTGGCCGTTGTGGGCGGTGATCTTCCTGACCAGCGGACTGGTACTGGGTTGCGCGATCATCTACGGCGTCGAGAACTCTCGAATGCACTACCCGATGGTCGCCACGGTCGGCGTACTGGTGGCGGCAAGCCTGTTCCTGGTTTTGCAACTGTCGCACCCCTACATCGGCGAGACCGGGACTTCGCCGGAACCGCTGCGCGAAGTGATTCGGGTGCTCCAGGCACGCTCGCCCTGACCCGGCACTGCCCAAGTGACGCCCACGGCTACTCCGGCAGGCGCAGATCCGGCTTGTCCACCTCTTCGATGTTGACGTCCTTGAACGTGATCACCCGGACCTGCTTGACGAAGCGGGCCGGCCGGTACATGTCCCACACCCAGGCGTCGGAGAGTCGCAACTCGAAGTACACTTCGCCGTCGGTGTTGCGCGGCACCAACTCGACGCTATTGGCCAGGTAGAAACGGCGTTCGGTCTCCACGACGTAGCTGAACTGTCCGACGATGTCCTTGTACTCCCGATAGAGCGAAAGCTCCATCTCTGTTTCGTACTTTTCGAGATCCTCAGCACTCATCGGCTCAGCGGTCCTTCATATTGATCGGTCCCCTCGAATGCTTCCATCTTGTCCCACCCCTCGTCGTGGCGCGCCGTCTGGGTCCCCGGCCAACCGCGCGACATTGATGAATGAGTTTCGGTGCTGGGCGCACGGACCCCGCCGCTTGAGCGCCGTGCTGTGCGCCGCCGTGCAGTACCCCTTGTGCGCAGCGAAGCCGTAACCGGGATGTTCATCATCGAGTGCCACCATCAGCCGGTCGCGGCTGACCACGATCGCACACTGGCCGCCGCGATACAGGCGGCCACGCCGTCTCCGCCGACCACCATTAGCGACGACATCAGCCAGGCTGCGCCCGGAATCCATCGGAGAGGACGTACTCGGGTCGAACTAGCAGTCCGGCGACCGCACGGCGCATCCCCTCGATATTGGCCGCGTGCACACCGCGGCGGTCCACCTCGGCAGCCGGGATCAAGACCACGTGATGGGCCACTGCATACCGGCGGATCAGCGGGAAAAGCTCGTCGCGCATCTTGGCCGAGAGTTTCTTGGAATCGTCGAGGGCGGCGAGGCTGCCCAACCGGTTGGGACCCAGCACACAGGCGGCGACGACCAGTGGTCCGGCACATGCGCCCCGGCCCACCTCGTCCACCCCGGCGACCGGACCCAGTCCGCTGCGGTATAGAGCAGACTCCAGCGTCCTGAGCCCAGTGGATCGGCGGATCACCACACGTGGCGGCCAGGCCGTTGCATCAGAGTTCCTCGGCGGCATCGTCGACCCTGCTATCAACCCTGCTGGGGGTTGGGAGAGGAAACACCGCCCCAACGCGACGGCGGCCAGGCGATGAATTGGACCTTGCCGATAACGTTATCCACCGGCACCGTGCCCGACTCCGGGTCACCGGTGCACACGATGCCCTGCTGCGCATCAGCGGGGGTGCTGGTGCAGCGCGACCGAGAGTCCGCCGAATGGGTGCGGTTGTCGCCCATCATCCACAGCCGGCCCGCGGGTACCTGCACCGGACCGAATTCGTTACCCAGGCACTTGAGCGCAGTCGGATCAGCCATCATCGTGGATGCGTCGAGGTAGGACTCCGTCAGCGGCTTGCCATCGACTGTCAGGCCTGTTGCCGAGCGGCATTGCACGGTCTGGCCGCCGACGGCGATGACCCGCTTGACCAGGTTGTTCTCATCCGGGGGAACGAACCCCACGACCGACAGCGCATTCTGAACCCACCGCAGGGCCGTGTTGTCGGAGCGGATCGACTGGTAGCCGACGTTCCAGTTGGGCGGGCCCTTGAAAACGACCACGTCACCCGGTTGTGGGGAACCGAACCGGTAGGAGAGCTTGTCGACCATGATCCGGTCGCCGACACAACCCGGGCAGCCGTGCAGCGTGGGCTCCATCGACTCTGACGGGATGAGGTAGGGGCGGGCGATGAAGGTGAGCATCACGTAGTAGAGGACCACCGCGGTTCCCACCAGAATCGCGCCCTCACGCAGGGCCGATCTTTTGGTACCGGTGTCAGACGTGCTCTGTTTGGGGCTATCTGCAGAATCGCCGTCGTGCTCCGGCGCCACATCGGCCGAGTCGGGGGTCGGGGTCACAGCGATCAGCGTAGCCAGGCGTTGAACACCGGCTCCGCGCCCCACGCGTCGAAGCTCAACGCTTTTCCTGGTCCGACGTCGAAGCTCAGCGCTTCTCCTTGATCTTCGCCTTCTTGCCCCGCAGTTCGCGCAGGTAGTACAGCTTGGCCCGGCGGACGTCGCCCCGAGTAACGACCTCGATGTGGTCGATGTTCGGCGAATGCACCGGGAAGGTCCGCTCGACGCCGACGCCGTAGCTTTCCTTTCGGACGGTGAAGGTCTCGCGGATGCCCCCACCGGCGCGACGTAACACCACGCCCTTGAACACCTGAATACGCTGCTTGTTGCCCTCGATGACCTTGACGTGGACCTCAACGGTGTCACCCGGGCCGAAGTCCGGGATGTCATCGCGTAGCGAAGGCTTGTCGATGAAGTCCAGAGTGTTCATGGTCTCAAGCTTCCTTCAGGGTTCGGGCTGCGGTGGCTGCCCGGGCAAAGGCGCCCGACAGTGCCGAGCGGGGTAGTCAGCGGGTGGTTTCGCAGCGGGCACGAATCCGCGCGACCGTGACCCCGATTGTGCCAGACGGGCCTCCCGCGACGAAATCGCGGTTATCGCCGAGTTCCGCGACATGCCGTCGGATCAGGACTGCACGGGCCGCCCGACGGGCGGTTAGGCTGAGCCGACAAGCATTCCGCCGAGCCGAGGAGAGCGCTGTGCGACATCGCCCTTCGGTCGCTCTGGCCAGCATCGTCTCGCTCACACTGGGCCTCCTGCTCGGCGCTTCCTCGTCCCGTCTGACCGCCGAATCCGACGGTGCCCCGCCCGTGCGCGTGGCCCTGTTGACAGCCGGTCCGAGCGCAGCAACATCGGACTCGATAACCCGACTCAGCGCGCGGGCTCGAAAAGCCACCGCCGATGCCGCGAAGAAGGGCGCGGACATCACCTTCGCCCTCCTCGACCGCGAGACCGGTCAGTTGATCTCGGTCGGCGACAATGGGCCCTTCCCGATCGCCTCGGTCGCCAAATTGTTCATCGCCGACGACCTGTTAATGAGAATGGCGACCTCCCGGCGCAAGTTGAATTCCAGGGACCGCGGCAGCCTGGACGTCATGCTGCAGTCGTCGGCGGATTTTCCGGCCAATGATTTCTGGGTCCGCGACGGGGGCAGCGCGATCATTTCGCGAGTCGCGGCCCGCTACGGCCTGACCACCACCACCGTCCCCTACGACGGCAACTGGTGGAACACCATGAGCACCACCACCGATCTGGTGCGTTACTACGACAAGCTCCTGGACGGGGCCGGGGGCCTTCCGTCCTCGCAGTCCGCGCTGATCCTGGCCGACCTGGCGGCATCCACTCCCAAAGGTATCGACGGGTATCCTCAGCGCTTCGGAATTCCGGACGGATTGTTCGCCGAACCTGTTGCCGTCAAACAGGGTTGGATGTGCTGCTGGGACGGGCCAAATCAACTGCACATGTCCACCGGCGTGATCGGTGCCGACAGCCGCTACGTGATCGCCATCGGTTCGATGCAACCGGTGGATGAAGCCACCGCGCGCAACACTGTGACCCAGGTGCTGCGCACGATGTTCCCTGGTGGCCGGATCTAATCCAAATCGCCACTCAGCAGATCAGGCCTGCGCTCGATAGTTCTTCGCAGTGACTGCTGCCGACGCCATGCCGATATCTTCGCGTGATCGCCGGACAACAGCACTTCCGGCACTACCAGACCCCGCCACTGCGGCGGTCGGGTGAAGCCAGGGCCTTCAAGCAGTCCATCCCGTTGCGCCGAATGCGAATCGTCCTGGTGCGAAAGCGGATTGCCGATGACGTCGGGGAGGAGTCGCACCACCGCCTCGATCATCACCAGCGTGGCGACCTCTCCCCCGGCCAGCACGTAGTCACCGATGGAGACTTCCTCGACCCGCATCCGCCGGCCGGCGTCATCGACGACCCGCTGGTCGATTCCCTCATAGCGGCCGCAGGCGAAAACCAGATGGTTTTCCTTTGTCCATCGTTGTGCATCCGCCTGGCAGAACCGTCGCCCAGCCGGTGTCGGCACCACCAAAAGTGTTTCAGCGGTGCAGATCTCGTCGAGCGCCTCGCCCCAAATGGGAGCCTTCATCACCATCCCGGGCCCGCCCCCATAGGGCGCGTCGTCTACTGAGCGGTGCACATCCTGGGCCCAACGTCGCAGATCGTGCACTGCGAAGTCCACGATCCCTGTCTCGATCGCCTTGCCCGACAACGACTGCCGCACCGGGTCGAGGTAGCCGGGAAAAATCGTGATGACGTCGATTCGCAAATCAGGTCTCCAAGTCCAACAGGCCATCCGGAGGGTCAATCTCGATGACACCTGAGCTGAGCGAGACCGACGTCACGATGGCGCCGACAAAGGGCACCAGTAATTCCGCCTGAGTGGCGGTGCGGATGGACAGCAACTCCCCGGCCGCAGTGTGCAGGACCTCGGTGACGGATCCGACCTCGGCGCCGCCGACGGTTTTCACGGTGAGGCCCGCGAGTTGGTGGTCGTAGAACTCGTCGGGGTCGTCGATCGGAGGCAGATCAGCGGAGTCGACGACGAACAGGTTGCCCCGCAGAGCCTCGGCCCCGTCGCGGTCGGTCACCCCGGCCAGGCGGACCAGCATTCGTGCACCGTGAGGTCGAGCCGATTCGACCTCGACATCACGGGTACCAGATTCCCCGCTGCGACGGGAAGGCCTGAGCCGTAGGCGATTACCGGTGCCGAAACGGCCGTGCGGGTCGTCGGTGCGGATGTCCACAACGAGTTCACCGGAGATGCCGTGGGCTTTCACGACTCGCCCGACGACAAGGTCCATAGGGGAGGCTGCGCTACCGGTCGGTGTCCACCACGTCGACGCGGATGCCCCGGCCGCCGATACCGGACACCAGCGTCCGCAGTGCGGTCGCAGTGCGTCCACTACGGCCGATCACCTTGCCGAGATCGTCAGGGTGCACGTGCACCTCGACGGTGCGGCCACGACGATTGGTCACCATATCGACGCGGACGTCGTCGGGATTGTCGACGATCCCGCGGACCAGGTGCTCCACGGCGTCGATGACGGCGGAGCTCACGGCGCGCTTGGTTCCGTGGCGTCGTCCGCCTCCGCAACAGCCTCGGCGACCGGCTCCGCCTCCGCAACAGTCTCGGGCTCCTCAGAGGCAGTCGGCTCGGCCTTCTTGACCGGCGCCTTCCTCTTCTTAAGTTGGGTCGCTTCTCCAGTCGGTGCACCGTCGCCGGCGGCGAGCGCGGCGTTGAACAGCTCCAACTTGCTGGGCTTGGGTTCCTTGACCTTGAGCGTGCCCTCGGTGCCCGGCAGGCCCTTGAACTTCTGCCAATCCCCGGTCACCTTCAGCAGCTTCAGCACGGGTTCGGTGGGTTGTGCGCCGACCGAGAGCCAGTATTGAGCGCGCTCGGAATCGATCTCGATCAGGCTCGGATCCTCTTTGGGATGGTAGCGGCCGATAACCTCGATCGCGCGCCCGTCGCGGCGATTTCGGGCATCGGCGACGGCGACTCGGTACTGGGGATTGCGGATCTTGCCAAGCCGGGCGAGCTTGATCTTGACAGCCATGAAACTAAGTTCTCCTGTGGTCTCACGCTGCAATTCAGCGATCACCGGCGGGTTGCCGGAATCCGGTTTTGCCTCGCGTGGGTGGCCCCGGAAAGCGCGTGGCGCCGTAGCCCGTGGCCAGCGCCTCATTCTGCCAGACCGGCAGGCCGAGGCGTTAATCCGCCTCGGGTGGGCTGGCGTTGGTTTGGCTCAAATCAGCTTGTCCATGCACTTGACCTCAACCCGACGGGTCATCCGCCAACCCTCGGGGGTGCGAATGAATTCGTCGTCGTACCACAGCGCGCACAGCAGGATTTTGGGGCCGTCATCGAATTTCATCGGGTTGAAACACATGGTGCGGGCCGAGGCGGTATCCCCGGACACCCGGATATCGAAGTTGCCAACCAGGTGGTAGTAGGCGGGAAAGTTAGGCAGTACGTCCGCTAGCCAGGCCTTCACCTTTGCAAACGTGCCGTCGATACCGCCCATCACCCGGTAGTCGATGTAGGCGTCGGGAGTGAAGATCACGTCCAGATCATCGAAATTGCGCTGGTCGATCGCGGTTGCATAGTCGATCACCAATTGCTGGATCTCCAGCCGATCCGAGATTTCCGACAGACTCATCATGGAGGCGATTCAACACCGCCTTCATCCGTGGAGGCGATTCGACACCGCCTTCAGTCGTGGAGGCGAATTAACACCGCCCGCCGACGCCGCCGCACACGGGTTAGTGTGATTCCCCATGGGTAGGCTCCCGACCGCTCTCGCGGCGTCCATCGCTCTGATCGTTAGCACCATTGCCGTCGCAACGGTGGCCCCCGCAGCCGCCGAACCGAGCATCCAACCGGCTGGCTCGGTGCCAATCCCCGACGGGCCGTCGCCGGCCTGGATCGTCGCTGACCTCGACACCGGACAGGTGCTGGCCGGGCGCGAGATGTACACCGCCCACCCACCGGCCAGCACGATCAAGACCCTGCTGGCGCTGACCGCGCTCGACGAGGTGAACCTGGACTCCACCGTGGTCGCCAGCCCAGCAGACACCGCGGTCGAG
The DNA here is from genome assembly GCA_018401645.1 of Mycobacterium sp. GTDB lineage: Bacteria > Actinomycetota > Actinomycetes > Mycobacteriales > Mycobacteriaceae > Mycobacterium. Next base: position 20,595 of record JAGYKK010000010.1, read on the forward strand.
TGCAATTGCGCCGGGGTCAAAGCTGGAAGGGCCTACACGGCCCACCAACTACTGGAAGCCAGCCTGCTGGTGTCGGGCAATGACGCTGCCAACACCCTGGCGGCCATGCTGGGCGGTTTTGGCCCGGCACTGGCGAAGATGAACGCCAAGGCCGCTGCCGTCGGTGCTACGAATACCTTCGCCACCAGTCCGTCAGGTTTGGACGGTCCCGAAGGCCCCGGTTGGACCACGCCGCACGATCTCGCCGTGATCTTCCGGGCGGCGATGGCCAATCCGGTGTTCGCTCAGATCACCGGGCAGCCGACGGCGGTGTTCCCCACCGACACCGGGCAGCGCGCGCTGATCAACCAGAATGAACTTCTCGAGCGCTACCCCGGAGCGGTCGGCGGCAAAACCGGTTTCACCAATGCGGCCCGCAAGACGTTCGTCGGGGCCGCCGAACGCAACGGACGCCGCCTCGTCATCGCAATGATGTACGGGGTTGTCCGCGAGGGCGGGCCGACCTACTGGGACCAAGCGGCCACGCTTCTGGACTGGGGTTTCGCCCAGGATCCAACCCGGGGCGTGGCCACCCTCTAGCGGGCGTGCCTTAGTCGCGGAAGCCCGGAAGACCGACCTCGGCCGGGGTTTCCGGCTCATCGAAGCCCTCAACCGGAGCCGGGCTGGCAACGCCCAGGTCTCCGGTGGACTCCGCTGGCATCGCTCCGCCGGACGCCCCACTCGGGGCGGCTCCGCCCGACTCGGGCATGACCTCTGTCTCGGAAGGTCCGAACACTGTGGGCTCCACCGGAATGCCCTCCAGCGGAATGGTTCCCGGCACCCAGGCGAGAATGTCGCGCGTTCCGTCGTTGTAGACGACACTGTTGGGCGCCTCACCGAAAACGTCGAAGAAGAGTTTGCCGGTGGTGCTGCCGCCGGGCGGGAGTTGCCCGCCCCCGATACCACCGGGTGCGTTGACGATCACAGGGTTGCCGATGCCGTTCTCGGCCCTGGTCAGGAATCGTGCGATGTTGGGGTCGACTCCGCTGCCGAACGCCTGGACGGTCAGCGTGGCTTCGTAGAGGGTGCCGTTGTGGCCGACCGGGGCGGAACTGGGCATGAAGTTGGTCACGGTGTAACCGATCATGGGCACCGCGGGTCGGTAGTTGATCCGCATCTGCTCGCCGAAGATCTTGATGTTGTCAGTCGCCGATGCGGGCCCGGCATTGACCGCGCCGAAGCCGAATGCAATCGCCGTCGCAGCGACGGCGCCCGCCAATTTGGTGATCCTCACCTGGACTCCTCTCGTCTGCGGGGAGTGTATCTCCGCAACCGATCAGAGACCACTTGGAACCCGAATCGCGTTCTGGCCGGTCTAGCCTGAGCAACTGTGTCTGCGACAACTCGGTCAGATCGGACCCGGTGCATGCGCCGCGTCACCGCCACCGCGGTCGGGCTGATCGTGGCGCTGGCTGCCTCCCCCGTGGTCGGCGCTGAGCCGGACAACCGGGCCGTCGGCATCGCAGCGACCGACGGCCCGGCCCAGTCGTGGCTAGTCGCGGACATGGTCAGCGGCCGAATTCTTGCCGGCCGGAACCCCTACGGTTTGTACGCGCCGGCCAGCACCATCAAGGCTCTGCTGGCGATGGTGGTTCTCGACGAACTCAATCCCGATGCTGCGGTGCGCGCAACGCCGTTGAGCACCGATGTCGAGTGCTCGTGCGTGGGCCTGGTGCCCGGGGCGGTCTACCCGATCCGGGCGCTGCTGAACGCGCTCATGATGGTGTCCGGCAACGACGCCGCCAATCTGCTGGCTGAGTCACTCGGCGGCAACCCGGTGGCGATCGCCAAAATGAACGCCAAGGCCGCGCAGTTGGGGGCGACCAACACCCGCGCCGGCTCGCCCTCTGGCCTGGATGGGCCGGGGTGGGAGTCGGTCACCACGGCGCAGGACCTGGCGATCATTTACCGGGCGGCACTGAATTATCCGTTGTTCGTCCAGGCCGTGCACCAGTCGGTCGCGCAATTCCCGGACGGGGCGGGCGGGGTCAGGACGATCGCCAGTAGCGACCGGTTGTTGCCGAGCTACCCCGGCTACATCGGCGGCAAGACCGGGTACACCAATCTCGCCAAGGAAACCTATGTCGGTATGGCCCAGCGCGATGGTCACCGCCTGATCGTGGTCGCGATGTACGGCGCGGACGATTTGTGGGATCAAAGTCGGGCACTGCTGGACTGGGGCTTCAGTCAGTACGGGCGGTAGACCCGACCGCCCAACACCACCCGGTCGGGCCGCGACAGCACCCGCGCACCGCTGCGAGGGTCGTCAGCGAAACACAACAGATCGGCGGGCGCGCCGTCGGTCAGGCCCGGTCGGCCGAGCCACCGCCGGGCATCCCAGCAGGCCGCGCCCAACGCCTCCGTGGGGGTCATACCGATGCTCTTGAGCGCATCGACCTCGTCACCGATCCGTCCGTGCTCGATCGAGGCACCGGCATCGCTGCCCGCGAAGATGGGCACACCGGCCTCGTAGGCCGCACCGATCCGACCCCTGCACCGGGCGTGAAGATCGCGCATGTGCGCCGCGTAGCGGGGATACCGATCGGCGGCGTCGGCGAATCCGGGGAAGTTCTCAATGTTTATCAAGGTCGGCACCAGCGCGGTGCCGCGTTCAACCATCAGCGCGACGGTGTCCGCGGTCAAGCCGGTGCCGTGCTCGATGCAGTCGATGCCAGCCTTGATGAGGCCGGGCAGCGAATCCTCGCTGAACGCATGGGCGGTCACCCTGGCGCCCTCGGCGTGTGCGGCCGCCACGGCGGCCACTAGGACATCATCGGACCACAGCGGAGTCAGGTCGCCGACGGTGCGGTCGATCCAGTCGCCGACCAGCTTCACCCAGCCCTCGCCGCGGCGGGCTTGCTCGGCCACCGCATCGGGCAGTTGCCACTCATCTTCGAGCTCAAGGGCGAAACCCGGCGAATACCGCTTGGGCCGCGCCAAATGCCTTCCGGCCCTGATGATCCGGGGAAGATCGTCACGATCGTCGAGACTGCGGGTGTCGACCGGCGAACCACAGTCGCGCAGCAGTAGCGCCCCGACATTGCGTTCGGTTTCGGCCTGGGCGATCGCCACATCGAGTTCGACGATGCCCTGTCGCCCCAGTCCAACATGACAGTGCGCGTCGACCAGGCCCGCCACGACCCAGCCCCCGTCGAACACTGTTTCGGCACCGTCAACCGACTCGCTACCCAAGACCCCGTCGACGATCCACCACTCGACAATTTCGCCGTCCGGCAACCCGCGTCCGCGGACGTGAAGCGCCGTTGAGGCCACCGGCCTTAGTTCTTACCGGGGAACTTCAGCTTGGACAGGTCGAACCCGGCCAGTCCGGGCGGAAGCTGATTGAGCCCCTCGGGCAGTTGCGACAAATCAGGGAAATCGGCCGGCATCGCGGAGTCCAGCATCGGATTGCGCGCCTTGGCCGGTGTCGGTCCGCGGCTCTTTTTGCCCTTCTTGTTCTTGGCGTTGCGCTTCGGAGACCGCCGGGGGAATCCCATCCCCATCGATCCGGCCATCTGCGACATCATCTTCCGGGCATCGAAGAACCGGTCGACGAGTTGGTTGACCTCTGAGACCGCCACCCCGGAGCCGTTCGCGATGCGAAGCCGGCGCGAGGCGTTGATGATCTTCGGGTCGGCTCGTTCCTCAGGTGTCATGCCGCGAATGATCGCCTGAACCCGGTCGAGGTGGCTGTCGTCGACGGCGGCGAGGGCCTCTTTCATCTGGCCAGCTCCGGGCAGCATGCCCAGCAGGTTTCCGATCGGGCCCATCTTGCGGATGGCCAGCATCTGTTCGAGGAAATCCTCCAGCGTGAGCTCGCCGGATCCGATCTTGGCCGCCGCCTCCTCGGCCTTCTGGGCGTCGAACACCTGCTCGGCCTGCTCGATCAGCGACAGCACGTCGCCCATGCCGAGAATGCGGCTGGCCATCCGGTCGGGGTGGAAGACGTCGAAGTCCTCGAGTTTCTCGCCGGTGGAGGCGAACAGGATCGGAACCCCAGTGACCTCGCGTACCGACAGTGCTGCGCCGCCGCGGGCGTCGCCATCGAGTTTGGTCAGCACCACACCGGTGTAGCCGACCCCGGCACCGAAGGCCTCCGCGGTGGTCACCGCGTCTTGACCGATCATCGCGTCGAGCACGAAGAGGGTCTCGTCCGGCGACACCGCGTCCCGGATCGCGGCCGCTTGGGCCATCAGGACGTCGTCGATCCCGAGTCGACCGGCGGTGTCGACGATCACCACGTCGTACGCCTTGGCCCGCGCCTCGGCCAGCCCCGCCGCCGCCACTGCGACCGGGTCCCCGGGGCCGGCGTCGGCGGACTCCACCGACTCCTGCGAGGTCCCCGGGTGCGGTGCGAAGACGCTGACGCCGGCCCGGTCGCCGACGATCTGCAACTGGGTGACCGCGCCCGGGCGCTGCAGGTCGCACGCCACCAGCAGCGGGGTGTGCCCCTGACCCCGCAACCAGTAGGCCAGTTTGCCGGCCAGCGTGGTCTTGCCCGCGCCCTGCAGACCGGCCAGCATGATCACCGTCGGCGGAGTCTTGGCGAATGCCAGCCGACGGGTTTCCCCGCCGAGGATCCCGACCAGTTCCTCGTTGACGATCTTGACGACCTGCTGGGCCGGGTTCAGGGCACCCGAAACTTCAGCGCCGCGGGCGCGCTCCTTGACCCGGCCGACGAACTCGCGCACCACCGGCAGCGATACGTCGGCCTCCAGCAGAGCCAGCCGGATCTCCCGGGCCGTCGCGTCGATATCGGCGTCAGTCAAACGACCTTTGCTGCGTAGGCCGGCCAGCGCACCGGTCAACCGGTCGGAAAGGGATTCGAACACCCCGCCAGCCTAGCGGGCGAATTTTTAGACGGCCTCGGTTAATCGCTTCGGTGGCGCAGGGGCGGGCAGGGCCGCGTAAAGGTCTTGTTCCAAAGCGTCGCGGGCCACGGTGGTGTCCAGTGCCGAGATGGCGAAAACATCGATCACCGACGATCCCAGCGTGGTGATCTTCGCCCAGGCGATGTCCACACCGGCACGCTCGAACACCGCGGTTAACACGGCCAACAGTCCGGTGCGGTCACACGCCCGGATCTCCACCAACTGCTGGAGATTGTCATCGACGTCGTGCCAGAGGATCTTCGGTGGGGCCGGGACCACGGCAGCGGGCACGGCGGGTTTGACCGCGCCGCCAGGATCGCCGCCGTGCCGGGCGATCTCGTGGTCGCGCTGCTGCAGCGCTCCGACGACATCGAGGTCCCCATCGAGGGCGAGGATGAACTGCTGGCGCAGCACCTCGGCAGCCGGCGGTGATCCGAACTGCGGGGACACCACGAAAGTGTTGATGGTCGACCCGTCGGCGCTGTTGACCGCGGCCGAGTGCACACTCAGAGTGTTCAGCGCCAATACTCCGGCCGCCTTGGACAGCAGACCCCGCCGATCCGGCGCGATCATGGTGATCGCGTAGGTCAGCGCTGATTCCCCGGGCACCATGTCGACGTGCACGGCACCGTCGCGAGCCAGCACAAGATGTTCGGCGGCAACAGGTTCGGGTCGGGGCTCTTCGTCGCCGACCAGCAACCCTCGGCAGCGGCGCACCAGATCACCGATCAAGGTGGCCTTCCAATCGCCCCACACTCCGGCCCGGTGGCCAGCGAGTCGGCTTCGGCCAGGGCGGCCAGCAGTTCCAGCAGAACCGGGTCACCATCGAGTGCCGCCACGACACCGGCGGCGGTCGCGGGGTCAGCAAGATCACGATGGGTTGCCGTCGAGGGCAGCAGCGATGGTGGCGCACCATCGCCGAGAGCACCGGACGTCGGAGGGCCACAGCCCCAGCCGATTTCCGACCCGGACAGCCAGTTCGGCACCGATCACGCTGTGGTCCTCGCTGCGCCCCTTCCCGATATCGTGCAATAGGGCACCGAGTACCAGCAGGTCGGGCCGCGCCACCCGGGTCGCCAAAGCGCTTGCCCTCGACACTGTTTCGGCAAGATGGCGGTCCACGGTCCAGATGTGAACCGCGTCGCGCGGGGGGAGATCGCGGACAGCACCCCACTCCGGGAATATCCTCCCCCACAGGCCGGTCCGATCCAACGCCTCGATCACCGTGACCGCGGTCGGTCCGGCCGTCAGCAGCACCAGCAGATCCTCAAGTGCATCCCGCGGCCAGGGTTCGCGCAACTCGGGGGCGGTCTCAGCGAGGCGCCCCAGGGTGGATGCCGCGATCGGAAGACCGGTCGTGGCCGAGGCTGCAGCCACCCGCAACGTCAATCCGGGATCACGCTGGGGCTTGGCGTCGCGGGCCAGGATCACCTCACCGGCGAACTCCACGACACCCTCGTCGATGGGCCGGCGGATCGGACGGCGAAGCACCGAGAGTCCCCGCCGCGGAAGCGCGTTGGCGGCAGTTCGCAAGCGGCGTCGTAATAGCTCACAGTCCGGGCGGCGTCGGAAAGAACCCGGGCCAGATCGAAGCGGTCGCCGATTCCCAGAGCGGCACCGGTCTCGTCGGCGTACTGAGCCAGCAGTTGATCGCGACCGCGGCCAGACACCCGATGAAGTTCGGTGCGGATATTCAGTAGCCACAGGTGGGCCGAAGCCAGCGAACCGGTCGGTGAGTCCAGGGCCGCACCCGCCGGATACAGATCGGCCAGTTGCGCAATCGACAACGCATTGAGCAACTGGACGTCGCGAAGTCCGCCCATACCGCTCTTGAGATCAGGCTCGGCACGGTGAGCAATCTGACCACTGCGCTGCCAACGCGCCCTGGCTTGTGCGGTCAGTTCGTCGAAACGCCCGGAGATTCCGGCGCGCCACTGGCGTCGCGCCCCGCTAATCAGCGTCGAGGATATTCCGACATCCCCGCAAATGTGCCGGGCCTCCAGCATCGCCAGCCCGGCCGAGAGGTCGGTGCCCGCCACCGCCAACGCCTCAGGTACCGTCCGAACGCTATGATCGAGCCGAATGTTGGCGTCCCACAACGGATACCACAGTAGTTCGGCTGTTCTAGACACCCACTCGTCGGGCATATTGTCATGCACCAGCATGAGATCGAGATCGGAGCACGGAATCAGTTCGCGGCGCCCAAGGCCACCGGTGGCGACGATAGCGAACCCGCTGTTCGGCGTGACACCGATTTCAGCTGCTTTGGCGCTCAGCCACAACTCATTTAGGTCTGCCAGCGCCTCCCGCAGTGCCGCGGCGTCGAGTTGCCCTGGGCCACCGTCGAGCAACTTCCGGCTCGCCATCACCAGATCTGTGGCAGGGTGCCCCGAACCCACCGCCGGCGGCGGGCACCGGCCGGCGGCGGAATTCTCAGCCCGCTCTGTCATCTGGTGCTCCCTCGCGCCCATCGCCACCGCCAGCAGGGCGGTGTCTAGAGGGCGTCCGATCCCCGTTCGCCGGTGCGGACCCGGACGATCGCCTCCACCGGGCTGACCCACACCTTGCCGTCACCGATCTTGCCGGTGCGGGCGGCGGAGACAATGACGTCCACCACCTGATCCACGGCAGTGTCGTCGACGACGACTTCCACCCGGACCTTGGGTACGAAGTCGACGGCGTATTCGGCGCCGCGGTAAACCTCGGTGTGGCCCTTCTGCCGCCCGTACCCCTGGACCTCGCTGACGGTCATCCCGTGGACCCCCAACTCCTCCAGAGCGGTCTTGACGTCTTCCAGCGTGAACGGTTTGACGATCGCAGTGATCAGCTTCATATCCCTCATACCTCCGCGCCGTGACGAGTGAAACCCGAGCTGCCGCCGGCTACCGCGAAGTCGTACGCGGTCTCCGCGTGTTCGGCTTCGTCGACACCGGCCGCCTCAGCCTCGCCGTCAAGCCGCAATCCGATGGTGTGTTTCAAGAGCAAGGCCAAGATAGCCGTGACGACTGCGGAGTACCCCAGAACCGCGAAGGCACCGACGGCTTGGCGCCACAACTGATCGGTGCCACCGCCGTAAAACAGCCCGGCGACTGCCGCCGGGGCCTCCGGTGCCGCGACCAGACCAACCATCAGGGTACCGACCAGCCCCCCCACCAGGTGAACGCCGACCACGTCGAGCGAGTCATCGAAGCCGAACTTGAACTTCAGCCCGACTGCCAGTGCGCAGAGGACACCCGCGCTGGCCCCGATCGCCAGTGCGCCGACGACGTTGACCGACGAGCACGCCGGCGTGATGGCGACCAACCCGGCCACCACACCCGACGCCGCACCGAGTGAGGTTGCGTGGCCATCCCGGATGCGTTCGGTCAGCAGCCAGCACAACATTGCCGCAGCCGTGGCGATGGTCGTGGTGATGAACGTGGTGCCTGCCAGTCCGCCGGCAGAGAGCGCCGACCCCGCGTTGAACCCGTACCAGCCGAACCACAGCAGACCCGCACCCAGCATCACGAAGGGCAGATTGTGCGGACGCATCGGAGTGCCCGGCCAGCCGGCGCGCTTTCCGAGTATCACGGCCAGGACCAGGGCCGCGATACCGGCGTTGATGTGTACCGCGGTCCCCCCCGCGAAGTCGATCGCCTTGAGTTTGTTGGCGATCCACCCACCGGTCTCCGCGGTGACGCCGTCGAACGCAAACACCCAGTGCGCCACCGGGAAATACACGAACGTGGCCCACAGCCCCGCGAACACCAGCCAACCCCCGAACTTCAGTCGCTCGGCGACCGCACCGGAGATGAGCGCGACGGTGATGATGGCGAACATCAGTTGGAACGCCACGAACACCGTTTGTGGAACCGTCCCGGCCAAGGGCACACCGATCGCCTCGATCGCCTCGACGCCAGCACCGGGGTCGGCGATGACCTCGATGACAGCGTTTCCACCGATGAGCCCTTTGAGTCCAAAGTACTGGCCCGGGTCGCCGAAAAGATTGTTGACGTCGTTGCCGAAGGCTATCGAGTAGCCGTAGAGCACCCACAGCACAGTGACCACACCCATGGAACTGATGCTCATCATGATCATGTTCAACACGCCCTTGGAACGCACCAAGCCGCCGTAGAAAAAGGCCAGTCCCGGTGTCATCAGCAACACCAGTGCAGAGCAGGCCAAGATCCACGCGGTGTCACCGCTGTCCGGGGCACCCAATACCGGGAATTGATCCACTCGCTGTCTCCTCCTTCACGCCGCGGTCGGACACCGGCGACTAGAGGAACCTTGCGCAGTAGTTGTTTCCGGGAATCGCCCCTGGGGTTTCGGACAGGTGAACGGATGTGGGGTCTGGGTTTCGCCGGTGTTACACGACCCGACCAACCCCTCTCGACGGGGCTCAGCCCAGCAGCGCGTCGACGAACGCGGCCGGCTCGAAGGGTGCGAGGTCGTCCGGTCCCTCACCGAGGCCGACCAGCTTTACCGGTACGCCGAGTTCCTGTTGGACCCGAAACACGATGCCGCCCTTCGCGGTTCCATCGAGCTTGGTCAGCACGACGGCGGTGATGTCGACGACATCGGCAAAGACCCTGGCCTGGGCAAGCCCGTTCTGTCCGATGGTGGCGTCGAGAACCAACAGCACCTCGTCGACCGTGGCGCGCTTGTCGACGACTCGCTTGACCTTGCCGAGTTCGTCCATCAGGCCGGTCTTGGTGTGCAGGCGGCCGGCGGTGTCGATCACCACGACGTCCGCCCCGGTCTCGATACCTTTGTCCACGGCATCGAAGGCGACCGATGCGGGGTCGGCGCCCTCGGCACCACGCACCACCTCCGCGCCCACCCGCGCGGCCCAGGTCTGTAACTGGTCGGCGGCCGCCGCCCGGTAGGTGTCCGCGGCGCCCAGCACCACCCGGCGACCGTCGGCCACCAGGACCCGCGCCAACTTTCCCACCGTGGTGGTCTTGCCGGTGCCGTTGACACCCACCACCAGCAGTACCGACGGCTTGTCGGCATGAGGAAGCGCCCGGATGGAGCGGTCCAGGGCCGGGTCGAGTTCCCTAATCAGCACTTCACGCAGCACCGCGCGGGCTTCGGCTTCGTTGCGCACACTGCTGGCGGCCATCTGGGCGCGCAGGTGCACGATCACCGATGCGGTGGTCACCGGACCGAGGTCGGCGATCAGCAGGGTGTCCTCGACCTCATTCCAGGAAGCCTCATCGAGATCACCGCCGCCGAGTAATCCGAGCATGCTGCGGCCGAACGCGTTCTGCGACTTCGCCAACCGACCGCGCAGACGTTCCAGCCGGCCCGCGCTGGGTGCAATCGTGTCCAGATCGGGTGCGATCGAGTCCAGATCGGGCGCGATCGGGTCCAGATCGGGCGCGATCGTTGCGGTCTCGGCGAGGTACTCCCCGATCTCCTCGGCCAGGGACTCTGCCGCGGCGGGCGCATCGGGTAGCCCAACCTCGGAAATCGGCCGGGTCAGCGAATCTCTCGGGATGGCTGCATCGTCGCCGACGCCGGGTAGCCCGGCACCGAAACCGGGGTCCCGCCGTTGCGGACGATCGGCGGTGGCCGGTCCGGGCGTCTGGGTGAAGGAGATGCCCGACGAGGCGGTGTAACCCCCGGAACGGTCCACGGGTGTGGGAGCCTCGATGGCGGGATCGGCGACGGTGTCCGGACGCAGGCTTACCTGGCTGCGCCGGTAGCGCACCGACCCGATGACCAAAGCGATGATGAGAAGGACAGCGATGACCGCGACGGCGATCCAGAGACCCTGTGACACGACATTATTCTCGCAGGGTTTCTTCCCGTGTCGTCGCGGCTCTGGCAAACCGGCGCCGGATCACCGCCGATGACGATGCCCACCCGTAAACTTCGGCATATCGACGCCTGCCTGACCGGGCCGGTCACCTACGAGTCCGTGACCACCGGCTTCGAGCGCTACCGGCTTCCCTACAACGCCCTGACTCAGACCTCCCTGGCCGCGGTCGACCTTCACACCCGCTTCCTGAACTCACCGTTGCGGGCCCCGGTGCTGATCGGGGCGATGACCGGCGGCGCCGACCTGGCCCGCACCATCAACCGCAATCTGGCCGGAGCCGCCCAACAACTGGGGGTAGGCATGATGCTGGGATCGCAGCGCATCATGCTCGGCGACGACGCGAGCGCAACGGCCGCCGCAGCCAGCTTCGAAGTCCGCGACCTCGCCCCCGACGTGCTGCTGATCGGCAATATCGGCTTGGCTCAGGTCTGCGAGTCGCTGACGCCACAACTGTCGGCTGCATTGCAGAGGGTCGGAGCGAACGCCGTTGCGGTGCACGTTAATCCGCTCCAAGAGGCGATGCAGGAAGGTGGCGATACCGACTTCACCGGATCACTGGCGCGGCTGGGTCGGCTGGCCGTCGAACTGGACTACCCGGTCATGGTCAAGGAGGTCGGACACGGAATCGGTGCCGCGGCGGCCGACCGCCTGCGCGGCCTGCCCATCGCGGCGGTCGATGTCGCCGGTGCCGGCGGCACGTCCTGGGCTCGGGTGGAACAGGTGGTCCGCTTCGGCGAGGTCCGCTATCCGGCGATCGCCGACTGGGGCATCCCGACGGCTCAGGCACTGGCAGAGGTGCAGCGGACGCTGCCTGGGATGCCACTGGTGGCTTCCGGCGGCATCCGCTCCTGAATGGACGCCGCCAAGGCTCTGGCAATGGGTGCCGAGGCGGTGGCGATGGCCCGGCCGCTGCTGGCCCGGCCATCGAGTCCGCAGCCGCCGTCGTCGACACCCTCGGCGCCTTCATCGAGGAGTTGCGGATTTGCCTGTACGGATGTGGAGCGGCTGACATCGCCGCTCTGCGCCGCATCGGCGTGGATTAGACCGGTCAGAACGGCGGGGGCCTGTTTCGCTCGGCGAGGTGTGCGTCATTGAGCGCGTTCCCGCTTGATCCGGCAGGCCCGCTCGACGGCACGCGTTCGTCGGCGCCGAGGCATCTGCAGACCCTGCCGGCCGATTCCACGATAGGCGGCCTGCGGCCACCGGCGCCGTCGTGGTGTCCCAGCCGGGAAATAGCAGCCAGCTGCCCGGGACCGTGGTGTAGACCTTTCCCGATGGCGAGTTCCAGCCGATGGTGCCGTCCGGGAACTGCTGATCGGTCCAACCCCAAAAAGTTTTCAGGAGATGATGTTTGCGGCATAGACAACGACTGTTCGACGCATGGGTCGGACCGAAGGGCCAGGCGATAGCGTGGTCGATATCGCAGGCCTCAGCGGGCTGGTCGCAGTTGGGGAAGCGACACGTCATATCGCGCATCCGGACAAACTCGTCCAACGCGGTCGACGGCCGGTAACGCGGTTCGGGTGCCTCGGTGGGCGGGCGTAGCTGCCGGACCTTGGCACCGCAGCGAATCAGTTCGGCCAGCAACGGACCCGGAATCACCCCGCCGCCAAGGATGACTGAGGTCGATGGCGGGCTTACCGGTTCGGGTTCCGGATCTCCCGCCAGATAGTCGCGAAGGCTCATGCCGCGGGCATAGGGGCGCGTGCCGACCGGCCGGACAGGTTGGGGTCAGACGCGGCACCTTCGCCGCCGGGCTGCAGCGCGGTCGCATCGGTGAGCACGTGGATCACGATCGCGGAGGCGGAACCGGCGCCGTCGGCCGCCTCACACGCGGCAGCAAGAAGAACGACAACAAGCCGGTCAAACCCGGCGGCAAGTGCGCCGAGGGCGTCCGCGCGGCGCTGATCGCCAGTACGAGGATCGGCGTCGCATACTCCGCACGCCATCTGGGTCAATCGTTTCTTGAGAAGCGCGGCGTCCGTGGAGAACAGCCGCCCCCACATCGCACTGGTCCCGGACTCGTCGTCGCGGCCGCCGATCTGAACCTCACGACTGCGAGCACGCGCGCGGATGCGCCGCAGCGCGCCAGGGTCGACTTGGTCGACAAGGCCGTCGATGGCCTGGTCCAGCTTGTTGTCCGACAGCGGACCCCAGGCACGGCAGTGGCCGACCAGGGCGGCGTCGATGACGGCCAGGGCGTCCTCGTCCTCGACGAGCAGGGTGCGCCAGGCGATCGCCGAGACGACGCGGTAGCTCAGCAGTCCGTCAGAGAACATCTCCGCGACCCGTGGCAGCCGACGGGCCAGTGTGAGGCCGAGACGCATCTGACCTGACGCGCGTCCGTGGCTGATGCTCAGTGCGGCCGACACCTCCGCGGCGGCGGCGTCCCAGGAGTCGCACGCCCAATCGGCCCGGTCGTCGTCACCGCAGCGGCGACGGGTCAACTCCGCGACGGCCGCGAGTCGCCGCGCGGCGGCCGATGCCTCCGCGCCCGCCCACTGCTCGATCGCGGCGACAATCTCCGAATCGTCTGCCGATCTGAGCCGATTATCGAACATGTGTTCTATATTATGCGACCCCGCCGACACACCAACGGCCCGCAGTGCCGACTCCCGACCCCCGATTGGCTACCGACTGGCGCCGGCGACGAGATCCTCGCCTCGCATCCGCTGGGAAATCACCGCGGTGATGCCGTCGCCCTGCATGCTCACGCCGTAGAGGGCGTCGGCGATCTCCATCGTGGCCTTCTGGTGGGTGATCACGATGAGTTGGGATTGGGTCCGCAGTTGCTCGAACAAGCCGATCAGGCGCTGCAGGTTCACGTCGTCGAGTGCGGCCTCGACCTCGTCCATGACGTAGAACGGCGACGGTCTCGCCCGGAAGATCGCCACCAGCATGGCCACCGCGGTGAGCGACTTCTCACCGCCGGACAGTAGCGAGAGTCGTTTGATCTTCTTGCCCGGCGGGCGCGCCTCCACCTCCACCCCGGTGGTCAGCAGATCGTCGGGGTCGGTCAGCAGTAGCCGACCCTCGCCGCCGGGGAACAGCACCGCGAATACCTTGGAGAACTCCCGCTCGACATCGGCATACGCCTCGGAGAACACCTCCAGGATGCGGGCGTCGACACCGGCGATCACGTCCAGCAGATCCTTGCGGGCGGCCTTGACATCTTCGAGCTGGGTTGACAAAAAGTTGTAACGGTCCTCCAGAGCGGCGAACTCCTCCAGCGCCAACGGGTTGACGCGGCCGAGCTCGGCCAACTCCCGTTCGGCTCGTTTGGCCCGGCGCTCCTGGGTGGGCCGGTCGAACGCCATCGGCACCGGCGCGGTGACCGCCTCGCCGCGTTCGCGGGCCGCCGCGTACTCGGTCATCTCCAATTCCGACGGCGGTAGCGACGCGTTGGGGCCGTATTCACCGATCAGATCGTCACCGGCCATGCCGAACTGATCGAGCACCATCGCCTCGAGTTGTTCGATCCGCAGCGCGGCCTGGGCCTTGGCCAACTCATCGCGATGCAGGGCATCGGTCAGCACACTGATCCGGCTGTTAAGGGCGGCAACCTCAGCGCGAGCGGCCGTCATCGCACCGGCGCGATCCAGGCGCTCAGCGGTGAGCCGATCCCGGACACGCGAAGCGGCGGCGACGACGGCACCGAGGTGCGTGGCGACCCGGCGCCCGGTCTCGGCAACCACGGCGGCGACTTCGGCGGCATGTTGGCAGGCGGCGCGTGCCTGTTGGGCTGACCGCGCATCGCGTTCCGCCACAGCCGCACGCCGAAGCGAATCCGCCCGTCCACGAACGGCATCCGCGCGTTCCTCGGCGGTGCGCACGGCCAGTCGCGCTTCGACCTCACTCGAGCGGGCTGCTTCCGCAGCCGTCTGCATCTGACTGCGTTCCCCCGGTGTGGTCTCGACGACCGTCTGGTTCTCCTGGGCGGCGTGCAACCGCGACTCGAGTTCGGTGAGCTCGGTAACAGTCTGAACCCGGCCGGATTCGAGTTCGTCGCGCTGGGACTGCAGGCGGCGCCACTCCTCCTCGGCGGCGCGCACCTCCTGGCCGAGTCGGCCGAGTTGCTCATAGATCGCCGAGATCGCGGCATCGGATTCGTTGAGCGCCGCGAGCGCCTGCTCAGCGGCGTCCTTTCGGTCGGACTGCTCGGCGACAGCGCCGGCCGGGGCCGCCGCAAGGTCGCCGACCCGGATCTCGGCGGCGGCGAGTTCGCCTCGGGCCTTGTCGATCTCGCCGGTGATCTCCAGACGCTGGGCTTGCGTCCGGAACCGCCATCCACCCGGCCCGCACCCACCAGATCGCCGTCACGGGTTACCGCGCGCAACGTCGGTCGCGAGGAAACCAGATCCAGCGCAGCACCGATGTCGTCGACCACGACGACCCCGGCCAACATCGCGGCCATCGCACCCTGCACAGTCGTGGGGTGCCTCGATCAGATCGAGGGCCCGCGCGCTCCGTCGGGAAGCGGCCCGGCGGCAGCCACGCCAGCGCCGGCCAGTCGGCCAGCACGATCGCCGCACGCCCGCCGTCGACTTCCTTGAGCGCCCGCACGGCCGACCTCGCGGCACCGACGTCGTCAGCCGCCACCGCGTCAGCCGCCGCACCGAGCACCGCAGCCAGCGGCGTCTCGAAGCCGGTCCGGACCTTTACCAGTGTGGCAATTGTTCCGAAAAGTCCTGCGCCGCTGCGATTCTCCACCAACCAGGCGGCACCATCGGTGCGCTCCAGTCCCACCGCAAGCGCCTCGATGCGGGCCTGCAGCGAGGCCACCAGACGTTCGGCGGCACGTTCGGCCGTCTGAAGTTCACCCACCCGTTCATCAGCGACCCGCATCGCGGCCACGGTCCGGTCGTGGTGCTCGTCCAAACCCACCTCGCCCTGGTCGAGTTCACCGATCCGGCCCTGGATGGTCTCGAACTCGGCCCGGGCGGCCTCGGTGCGCGCGGCGGCTTCGTCGATGGCGGCGGTCAGTCGGGCGACGCCATCGTCAATCGACTCCACCCGGGCGCGGCCGGTCTCGACCTGACCGGTCAGTCGGGCCAGTCCTTCGCGACGGTCCGCTTCGGCTCGCACGGCGGCGAGGTGCGCACGCTCGGCCTCGGTGGCCGCGTGCTCCTTCTCGGTGAGTTCGACGCGGGCGGCCTCAAGCCTGCGACGCGTCTCGGCGAGTTCGGCGAGCAAACCCCGCTCCTGCTCGGCCACGTCGTCAGCCTCCGCCTCCAGCGCCTCGGGATCCGGACCGGTGCTGACGGTCGGCTCGGTCTCCAGATACTGCTCCCGTTCGGTGGCGATGCGCACCGTGGCGCTGACCCGTTCGGCCAATGCCGACAGTCCGAACCACGTCTGCTGAGCCGCCTCGGTGCGGGTCGACAGGGAGGAGACCGCAGCCTCGTCTGCGGCGAGTCGCTCCGACGCCGCGGCCAGGCGGGCGGCGGCCTCGTCGTGCTCGCGACGCAGCGTGGTCTCGATGTCGTCGGCCCCGGCGAATTCCGCCCGGCGGGCCACCAGGTCGTCGGCGGCCAGTCGCAGCCGAGCATCGCGCAGGTCGGCCTGAATGGTCGCCGCGCGCCGGGCCATCTCGGCCTGACGGCCCAGCGGCTTGAGTTGGCGGCGCAGTTCGGTGGTCAGGTCGCTGAGCCGGGCCAGATTGGCCGCGGTGGCATCCAGCTTGCGGAGCGCCTTTTCCTTGCGCTTGCGGTGTTTGAGGACGCCGGCGGCTTCCTCAATGAACGCGCGGCGATCCTCGGGGCGGGACTCGAGGATCTGGGCCAGGCGCCCCTGCCCGACGATCACGTGCATCTCGCGGCCGATACCGGAGTCACTGAGCAATTCCTGGACGTCCATCAGGCGGCAACTGCTGCCGTTGATCTCGTACTCGCCGGCCCCGTCGCGGAACATCCGCCGGGTGATCGACACCTCGGAGTACTCGATCGGCAGAACGCGGTCGGAGTTGTCGATGGTCAGGGTCACCTCGGCCCGGCCCAGCGGGGCCCGGGAGGAGGTGCCGGCGAAGATGACGTCTTCCATCTTGCCCCCGCGCAGGGTCTTGGCACCCTGTTCGCCCATGACCCAGGCCAACGCGTCGACGACGTTGGACTTACCGGAACCGTTGGGTCCCACCACGCAGGTGATACCCGGTTCGAAACGCAGAGTCGTTGCCGATGCGAAGGACTTGAAGCCCTTGAGCGTCAGACTCTTGAGGTACACGTCGTGCGAGCCTACCGGCGAGGAGTCCCGCGTTCGCGGAAGCCCGACTCGGCGGGTGTCGGGCTACCCTCTGGCGTCAGCCGCCGACCGTGGGCTGTACTCACGGACGGCTGCGCGTGCCGCTATCCAGGTCCAACCCGGTTCGCGCTCGGGGGCATCCCCTCCCACGATGCTCAGTCCCGCAGCGGCGGCATCGGCAAAGTCGTCATCGACGTGAACGACGTCGGCGAAACCCTGGTTTTGTAGAAGCGAGGCGACCGCGGCAGCACGATAGCCCGATCCGCAGTGGACGTATACCGGTTTGTCCCGCGGGATCTCCGCCAGTCGGTCAGCGACCTCGTAGAACGGCATGAAGACGGCCTCGGCAATGTGACCGGCCTCCCATTCGAGGGCTTGGCGGGTGTCCAGCAGGTAGAGGTCCCTATCTGCAGCCAGCGCCGCGGCCACGCCATGAAAGTCCACCTGCTCCATGCGCCGCGCCGCGCCGGGTTCATCCAGCCAGACATCCGGACCACCCGCGGCCTGACCGACGGTGTTGTCAATCCCGACCCGAACCAACTCGCGGTGCGCGGCGTGGACCTGTTCGGGTGTGGACCCCAGCAGGGTCACCGGGGTGCCCCACGGCATCATCCACGCGAGATAATTGATGAACGGGCCGTCGAGATCGAAGTTCACTGCACCGGGGACGTGCCCGGCCGCGAAGACCTTGCGTGAGCGCAGGTCGACGACCCACTCGCCGCGGGTGATGCGCTCACGCAGCACGGCCGGGTCGGCCTGCTCGGGCATCGTCAGGTCGACGTCGCGCGGGCCCGCGGCGTTGGCCGGGCCCATGTGCGCGTAATAGGCGGGGAAGACGTCGAGGCCGGCCAGCAGCTTGGCCACGAACTCCTCCTCGGCCTCGGTCAGAGCCGGGTTGATCGTCTTCTCGTTGCCGATGGTCGACGACAGCCCCTGGGCCTGGGTTGCCGCGCAAAAGGAGCCGAAGCCGTGGGTGGGGTAAATCGGTGTCGCGTCGTCGAGGGTGTCGGCCAGTCGGCGCACCGAATGCCATTGGTCGTGGGCTTGTTTGACGGCCATGTCCGGCGCGACGAGGTCGGGACGTCCGACGCTGCCGTACAGCAGCGAGCCGCCGGTGAACACCGCACCGAGGTGGTCTCCCTTGCGCACCGCGAAAGAAATGTGGTGCGGGGTATGTCCGGGGGTGTGGATGACGTCCACGGTCATCTCTCCGACGGTGAACGAGTCACCGTCGCGCACGGCCATCGCGTCGTAGGACAGTTCGACGTCGCCGGGGACGACGTAAGTGGCACCGTGCCGGCGCGCCAGTTCCAGACCGCCGGTGACGTAGTCGTTGTGGATGTGGGTCTCGGCGACGTGCGACAGCGTGAGGCCGTACTGGCCGAGCAGTTGCTCGATCCGGTCAAAGTCGCGTTGCGGATCGACCACGAGGGCTCGGGCGCCGTCATGGGCGATGTAGCTGCGATCCCCGAGACCGCTGGAGTCCAGGGGGATGACGTGGGGTGCTGCGGTGTCTTGCATGGGTCCTCCAGAGATAGGCGTCGGAACTTTCCCCTCCGACTATACCCCCGGGGGTTTATCGCTCGGCGACCCCCGGCATCGGCTCCCCCGGTGCACCGATCTCGGCGACCACGGTGTCCACCATTCCGGGCGTCGAGTCAGAACGCAGCAGTTCCAGCAACCGCTCGCAGGCCGCGCGCTCCCGGGCGACCACCAGCACCTGGCCGTCGGGCTGGTTGCTTGCGTAACCGGTCAGTCCCAGTTCCAGCGCCCGTGATCGAGTCCACCAGCGAAAGCCCACACCCTGGACGTAGCCGTGCACCCAGGCGGTCAGCCGGGTTGAATCGCTCGCCGGTTCGCTCACCCGTTGATTCCGACGACATCGAAGGAGATCTCCGCTCCCGCCTTGAGCGTGCGCCCCACCGTGCACACCTGATCGATGGCGCGAGTGACCACCAGCAACAGTCGCTCCCGATCCTCGGCAGACAGACCCGACAGGTCGATCTCCAGGGTCTCCTCGATCCGCGGGTAACGCTCCTCATCGCGGTCGGCGGGCCCGGCGACCCGAATCACCGCACGGTAGTCATCCCCGAGCCGTCGCCGCAGTGGTTGATCGCTGCTAAGTCCGCTACAGCCGGCCAGGGCGATTTTCAATAGCTCTCCCGGAGTGAAGACGCCGTCGTCGCTCTCCGAACCAATCAGCACCTGGGCTCCGCGACTGCTGCGGCCGGTGTAGCGGCGGATTCCCGTGCGTTCTACCCAAAGCTGCGTCATGCGTTCGTTCTACCGTGCGCGCTGGCGCGCCGTGCGCGGGAGGGTCTGGCAGGCGGGGCAGAAGAATGACGAGCGATTCATGAACTTCTCCCGACGGATCACCGTGCCGCAGCGGCGGCAGTTGCGGCCCTCGCGGCCGTAGACGTTCAATGCACGGTCGAAGTAACCGGATTCGCCGTTGACGTTGACGTAGAGCGAGTCGAATGAGGTGCCGCCCGCACCAAGGGCTTCACGCATCACCTCCGCCGCCGAATCGAGTAGCCCGCCCAGTTGTCGGCGGGTGAGCTTTGCGGCAACGCGTGCACCGTTGATACCCCCCCGCCACATCGCCTCGTCCGCGTAGATGTTGCCGATTCCAGACACCACAGTCTGGTCCAGCAATTGGCGCTTGATCTCAGAATGCTTGCGTCGCAACACCGTAACGACGGCGTCGGAGTCAAACCGCGGATCCAGCGGATCGCGGGCGATGTGCGCCACCGGCTCGGGCACCGTGCTGCCGTCAACCCCGATCAGTTCGGCTAGTTGCCAACCGCCGAAGGTTCGTTGGTCGACGAAACTCAGTTGGGTGCCGTCGTCGAGGACAGCTGCGATCCGAAGATGATCGGTGTTGGTGACCGAACCGAGCAGCATTTGACCGCTCATCCCCAGATGCACGACCAAAGCAGAACCCGACTCGCCCCGCTCACCAGCCAGGGTGAGCCACAGGTATTTTCCGCGCCGGCCGGTCGCGGTGACTCGCGCTCCGAGCAGTCGGGCGGTGAGATCCGCGGCACCGGGAATGTGGCGGCGAACCGCACGGGGATGAAGCACCCGCACCGCGGTGATCGTCCGGCCGGCGACGTATGCCTGCAAGCCTCGCCGCACCACCTCGACCTCGGGAAGCTCAGGCATCCGGTTGCGCGGCGACAGAGATCGCGTCCAGGGCCGTCCACGCCTGCGCCGCAGCGTTGGTCTCAGCGACCTTCTTGGAATGACCGTCGCCGCGGCCGTGCACCTCCCCGTTGACGAACACCTCCGCCGAGAACCACCGCTCGTGGTCGGGGCCCTCGGAGGTGACCTCGTATCGGGGAACGCCGAGTCCGCGAGCCACGGTCAGTTCCTGCAGGCTGGACTTCCACTCAAGGGCTGCACCCAGGGTGGGGGCGGTGTCGAGCAGACCTCGGAACAGTCGCAGGATGACCTGCTGCGCTCCAGCCAACCCATGCTGCAGATACACCGCTCCGATCAGGGACTCCACCGTGTCGGCGAGGATCGACGACTTCGCGTGCCCGCCGGTGTTGGTTTCCCCCCGGCCCAGCAGCAGGTATTCACCGAGTCCGTCGCCGGTCAGGTCGCGAGCAACCCCGGCCAACGCGTGGCTATTGACGATGCTGTTGCGCAGCTTGGCCAGATCGCCTTCGGAGTTGTCGGGATGACGGCGGAACAGTTCCTCGACGATCACCAGGCCGAGTACGGCGTCGCCGAGCAATTCGAGACGTTCGTTGGTGGGGAGACCGCCGTTCTCGTAGGCGTAACTGCGGTGGGTGAGCGCGAGGGTGAGCAGATCCTCGGGCAGGTCGATGCCCAGCGCACCGAGTAGCTCGGCCCGTGTCGCGGTCACAACGACGTCCCCCCGCCGTCGGCCGCATCCGGGTCCGGGGGGCGCATCTCGGCGAGTTTGGCCCACCGCGGGTCGATGATCTCGTGATGGTGGCCGGCCTCCGCGGCAGCCATCACCACACCGCACTCGGGACACAACCCCGCACAGTCCTCATCACACACCGGGACGAAGGGCAGTGCGAGGCCCACCGCATCAAGGATTGGCTGAGCGAGGTCCACGGTCGAGTCGATGACCCGACCCACGTCCTCGGAATCAGTGGTGGACTCGGTGATGCTGTCGGGATAGGCGAAGAGTTCAGTGAGTTCGATATCGACCTCGTCGATGATCGGGCCCAGACATCGCGAGCACTCGCCCCGGGTCGGGGCACCGACGGTGCCCGTGACCAGCACACCCTCCGAAACAGCCTCGAACCTCAAGTCCAAAGCCAGGTCCGCACCCGGTTCAATCGCGATGAGGTCCAATCCGATTCGCAGCGGGCTGGGCACCGCCTCGGTGACGGTGAGCATGCTGCCGGGACGTCGCCCGAGCCGCGACACGTCGAACACCAGGGGGGAGCGCAGATCCGGGACCGGTCCCGACTTTCTGCGCGTCGCCATGGCGTGATTCTATCGGCGTGCCGACCACCGGCTCACCGCCGACGGGTCAGTGCTGCACGTAGTCGTGGGTCCCGGCGGCGGTGCGCAGTTGGTGGCGGCCGCGGCTCACCGACCGCAGGGTGCCGTTGAGGTAGTCCTCGAACTGCGCGAGTTTGTTGTCGACGTAGATGTCACACTCTCCCCGCAACCGGTCGGCCTCGGCGTGGGCGGCGTCGACGAGG
The DNA here is from genome assembly GCA_018401645.1 of Mycobacterium sp. Lineage (GTDB taxonomy): Bacteria > Actinomycetota > Actinomycetes > Mycobacteriales > Mycobacteriaceae > Mycobacterium. The sequence goes on from JAGYKK010000010.1 coordinate 42,239, forward strand.
CGCGTGGACTCGCCATGGGCGGCCTGAACAACCTCGGTCTGCGAGACCATCCGCTGCTGCTCCTTGATGCCTTCCTGGACCGCGTTCTCATAGGAGATGTTGCCGCTCTCGACCAACCGGTCCGCCTCCGCCTTGGCCCGGCTGGTGGCCGCCTCATAGTCGCGTTTAGCCGTGGTGGCCAGCCTGGAGGCCTCCTCACGGGCCTCACCCACCATGCGCTCACTGTGGGCGCGGGCCTCGCTCACCATGCGGTCGGCCTGGGACTTCGCCTCGGAGAGCACCCGATCGGCTTCCGCGCGCGAGTGGCTCAGCAGCGACTCCGCCTCGGCGTTGGCGCCGGTGACCGTGGCGTCGGCGTGCTCTTTGGCCTCGTTGAGCAGCGAGTCTCGTGCGTCCAGGACGTCCTGAGCATCGTCGAGCTCACCGGGGATCGCGTCCTTGATGTCGTCGACCAGTTCCAGCACATCACCGCGCGGGACGACGCAGCCGGCGGTCATCGGCACACCGCGGGCCTCTTCGACTATCGCGCTCAACTCGTCGAGCGCTTCAAATACTCGGTACACGGCGCCACCCTCCAGCTTGTTGGTTAGTGACCAGTGTGCCTGGTGTTACGCCTGTGACTGTGGTGGCACCGCGGTGTGTCGCCGATAAGTCCGGAGAAAACGCGTCAGCCGCCGGCGAGGCGGGCCTGCAGACGCCTGTTCACCGAATCCGGAAGCAGGGCCGAGACGTCCCCGCCGTACCCGGCGACCTCCTTGGCCAACGACGAGGAGACGAACGAGAACTGCGGGGTGGTGGCAAGGAAGAAGGTGTCCACTCCGGAGATGTGTTTGTTCATCTGGGCCATCTGCACCTCGTAGTCGAAGTCCGTCCCGGTGCGCAGGCCTTTGACGATCGCGGTGAACCCGCGGGCCTTGACGAAATCGACGACCAGTCCGATTCCGGCTTCGACACGCAGGTTCGGAAGGTGGACGCAGGCTTGCGCGATCATCTCGATGCGCTCATCGACATCGAACATTCCCGACTTGTTCGGATTCGACAGCACCGCGACGATCACCTCGTCGAATTGGGCGGCGGCCCGTTCGAATACATCGATGTGCCCCAGCGTCACCGGATCGAAGGACCCGGGACACACCGCGCCGCTCATGGTCCAAGACGCTAGCAGCCCCCCGCGTCGGGCCCGGGGTTCGCGGCGGGGCCGACCTCGGCCGCGTCCAGGTCGGGTATCGCCGTAACGCCGAACCGGCCACTGCGTCCAGCCATCCGGCCAACTCGACCCCGGCGCGGACGCGGGCCGTTCCCCACCACCGCAGCCCAGCCAGCCACCCAGCCATGGCGGCACAGGCCGTCGATCACCTGCCGCACCTCGAGGCTGCGGCCTCATAGAGTGGGTCGGCGGGCAGGTCCATCGGCACCAGGCACCCGCCGCCAGCACCGCCGCCACCGGAGCGCGGCGCACCGTCGCTCCGGGCAGTCCCAAAGCCTCGACGTTGCGCCCGATCACCTCGGCGGCCCGACGGTCGTTGTCGATGAACAGGGCAGAGACCGCTCCGCGGGACAGCGCCTCCAGTCCCAACGCCGGACCAGCGTAGAGGTCCAGCACCCGCAACCCGTCGAAGTCCCGGCGGACAGCCAGCACGTTGAACAGCGCCTCGCGAACCCGATCGGTGGTCGGGCGGGTGCCGCAGGGGTGGAACATTGAGCCGCCGCCCGCCGATCGTTCCGGCCACGGACGTCAGATCAGGGTGGACCAGTAGTCCCAGAACCGGACCAGGATTGCCAGGGCGACCGCGGTGAACCACAGCGCGACCAGCGGCCAACGCCAGTGGTAGAGAAAGCGGGCAACCGGGTTCGCGGCCAGCGGTCGCAGCGCGATCGGCGCGACGACGGCGAATAGCGGGACGATGACCGACCAGACCACCATGCAGTACGGGCAGAGGGCGCCTATCTTGTAGAGGCTTTCGAAGATGAGCCAGTGCGTGAACACCACTCCCAGCCCGGCGCCCACGGTCAATCCCAACCAGTACCAGCGCGGCAGGCCCACCCGCGCGACCGCAAGCACTCCGGTCACCACGACCAGGGTGAACGAGACGACGCCGATCAACGGGTTCGGGAACCCGAACGCCGAGGCTTCGGGCCGCACCATCACCGAACCGCAGGACAGCACCGGGTTGATGCTGCAGGTTGGGACGTACCCCGGATCCTGAAGCATCTCGATCTTCTCGATCAAGAGGGTCGCCGAGGCCGTCAGCCCGACGACTCCGGCTATCAGGACCCCCCACGCGCTGAGCCGCCCGATGGCCACCGGTCCCCGGGCCGGCGTCTCGGCCGGCCCGCGCTGCACCGGCTCGACGGTGGTCAGGCTCACTGCTGGGGCACCGCCGGGGCCGGCGCGGCACCGGAGGGCGTCGGTGCCAGCGCCGGAACCGGACCGACGATCTGGGAGACCTTCGCGGTCAATTCCTCCGGCGTGGCCGGGCTGATGTCCTGCCCGTTGAGCCGAATGGTCGGCGTGGCGGTGATTTTCGAGGCGGCGGCGAGGCCCTTGATCATGTCGTCGTACCTGCCACTTTTGATGCAGTCGCCGACCCCACCGGTCACCCCGGCCTGCCGGGCAGTCTCGATCAGGGCCATGTTGTCGGGCCCGCTGCCGGATCCCTCCATGGGCTGCTGGGCCATGAGCGCTGAGTGGAACCGGACAAACGCGCCCTTGTCTTCCTCAGCCACGCAGTAGGCGGCGTTGGCCGCCCGCATCGAGTAGCCCTTGTTGGAGGCATTGAGGATCGAGACCATGTTGTAGTCGATGGCCGCGGCACCGCTCTGGGCGAGCTTGTCGAGGGCCGGCCCGAATTCCTTGGTGAAGTCCCGGCAATGCGGGCACTGGAAGTCCTCGTAGATCGATACCACCGCCTTGGGTTCGTCGGTACCATCTTTCTTGATCAGCGAGTCCGACGTGATTCTGACCGCTTGGGCGTCGTTGGCGCCCTTCTTTTCGCTACCCATCACGATATAGAGCACCAGGCCGACGGCGAACAGCACGACGAGCGCGGTCAGCCCGAGTCGGACGGCAATGTCCCGTTTGCGGTCCTGTGCCTTGAGGTCGTAGCGGGGCGCGCTCTTCTTATTAGTGGCCACGGTTCGGCTCAATCCTCGCTGTCGGTGACGTGGTGTTGCGTGTGCTGCACTACAGCGTACCGGCGTCGGCCCGCACAACCGACTCAGTCATGAACCAGATGCGCCCGCAGCGCCGAGATCATCTCCGCATTCGCTCGGCCGACGCCGCCGCCGAGCACGTTGAGGTTGAGGAAGGCATGAATCATCGAGTTCATCGGCCGGTGATCGACGGCGACCCCGGCATCGCGGAGTTTGGCCGCGTACTGCTCGCCCTCATCGCGCAGGGGATCGAATCCCCCGGTGACCACCAGCGCCGGGGACAACCCGGCGAAATCATCGGCCAGCAGCGGCGAAACCCTCGGGTCGGTGACGTCCAGACCCGACCCGTCGACGTACTTGCTCCGGAACCAGTCCAAGTCGTGCTTGGTCAGCAGGAAGCCCTCACTCAGCAGCGACCGTGAGCGCGTCAGTCCCCGCCAGTCGGTGACCGGGTAGATCAGCCACTGCAGTGACGGCAGGGGGTCGCCGGCGTCGCGGGCCTGCCGGGTGACCACGGCGGCGAGGCAACCGCCGGCACTGTCGCCGGCAACCGCGACCCGGCGCGGATCGGCCCCCAATTCCCCGGCATGTTCCCGAGCCCACCGGTAGGCGGCGTAAGCGTCGTCGACCGCGGCCGGCGCCTTGTGCTCGGGAGCCAGTCGGTAGTCCACCGCAAGCACGTGCACGCCGGCGTCCCGACAGATCAGCCGGCATGCCGCATCATGGGTGTCGAGGTCGCCGAACACGAAACCACCACCGTGGTAGAAGACCACCAGGGGCGCGGGCGCGCCGCCGACGGCGGGACGGTAGTGCCGGGCCGCGATGACACCGGCAGGACCCGGAATCGACACCGACCGGATCCCGGCGACGCGCACATCGGGTTCGTCCAGCGTGCGGGTCAGATCACGATTGCCGGCCCGGGTGGCGGCAACGTCGTCAGCGGCCACCAGACTCTCCACACCGAGGGAGCGCTGAGCGGCCAGCATCATCTGCAACGACGGGTCCAGGGTATTGCCGTCGATGGTGACCGCCCGACCGCCTGAGAGTAGTCGCTTGAGTCCGCCGGGCAGACGTGGAATCAGCTTGACGCCCAACCGGTTTCCCACGATCAGAGCCCGGTCCTTGACCGCGCGGCGCCCCGGTGCGCCGGCCGCGCGTGCTGACATGGCTGCCTCCTCGCTCGCGCCCGATCGGCATCGCGCGCACAACTCCGCGGGAGCTTACGCCCACCTTCGCCAGCCAACTCGGTCGCGGTCGCGGCGTGCTGCCCGAGGTGACCGCGATGGGTGGGTACTATTCACAGCCGGAGTCGCGCATGCCTGCGGCAGTTGCAACCCGGGGCTCCGGAGAAACTCGATGCACGGAAAGGTGACGTGACGCCGATGGCGGGTATCCCCACCCTGGCGCTCAGTGACGACCACATCATCCCGGTGCTGGGCCTGGGTGTCGCGGAGTTGCCGCCGGAGCAGACCGAGAGCGCGGTCAGCGCCGCTCTGGCCGCGGGCTACCGCCTGATCGACTCCGGTCCCGCCCCCGAGAGCGAGGAAGCCGTCGGACGCGCCATCGCCGACTCCGGGATCCCCCGCGCCGAGATCTACGTCGCCGCCAGGTCAGCGACCCGGGATCAGGGGTTTCAGTCCTCTCAAGACGCCTGCCGAGCCAGCCTGTCCCGATTGGGGCTGGACTACGTCGACCTGTTCCTGATCGACTGGCCCGTCGAGCAAGACGGCCGCTACGTCGACGCCTGGGCCGGGCTGTTGAAGTCCAAAGAGGTCGGTGACGCCAGGTCCATCGGCGTCGGCAACTTCGATGCCGAGCAACTGACCGACATCATCGACCTGAGTTTCACCACACCGGCGGTCAACCGGATCGAACTGCATCCGCTGCTGAATCAAGCCGCGCTACGGGCCTTTCACGACGGACATTCGATCGCCACTGTTGCCTACTGTCCGTCGGGTGAGACTGAACTGGCTACGCACCCGGCTCTCTTGGCGGTGGCCGCCGCCCACGGCAGGTCAGCGGAGCAGGTGTTGATCAGATGGAGCATCCAACTGGGCAACGTGATGATCGCTTCGGCCTCGGAACCGGACCGCATCACCGAAAACATCGACGTGTTCGGCTTCGAACTGACACCGGCTGAGATGGAGAGGATCAACGGCCTCGACGACGGCACCCGGTTCCGGTTCCAGCCGAGCGCCTGAGTCCCCGGAGCCCCTGAACCCCCGAGTCACCCCGCCGGACAGGCCGATGACGCCTCCCGCAACCGCAGCGCCGAGGCCTCATCCACCGGTAGGTCATAGCCCCGCACGACAGCGATGAACGCCACCGCGTACTGACACCAGAACGCGGTGTTGGGCGGCATCCAGGCACCCGGCGGCTGATCGCCCTTGTCCTGGTTGGCCCCGCCGGCGACCGCGAGCAGGTTGGCCGGGTCGTTGGCGAACCGGGCCCGCATCTCGTCGGTCCAGTCCTTGGCGCCCATATCCCAGGCGAACGCCAGCGGAACCAGGTGGTCGATCTGCACCGAGGCGCCCACCCGGTTGCCGCGAACAAACGCGATCGTGGCATTGGTGTACGGATCGCGCAGAGTGCCGCCGGCAACCGCCTGCGGACAGCGCTTGGTGCTCACGTAGGTCTTGTCGTCGAGGTCGCGGTTCAGGATGTCGTTGCGGGTGTCACATCCGTTGCGACCGCCCGGCGCGTTGTTGTCGTCGTCCCAGGCATCTCCGAAGGCCGCCCGGCGGTAGTCCTCGCCCCGGATCCGCTCCCTGACCACCGCCACCCCGGCAAGCACGTCCGAACCCGGGGCGACGGTAGGCATCGTCCCGCCGGCCACCGGACCCGAGCGTCCGGAACCGGCCAGCACCCCAACGGCGACGATCACGGCCAGGACGGCGAACAGCGCCCACCACAGCAACGGGCCGCGCTTCACGCCTTGTCCAGGTACTCGATGCGGTCGGTGTCGGTGAACCGCCCGGCCAGGACCGCCATCCCGGGATGAGCGGGATCGGCGGCGTGGACCGCCTCACATAACTCCCGGGCGTCGAGAATGACCTCGAGATGCTCGGCCAGCGACAGGAATTCCAACGTGACTGGTCGCCCGGACTGGTTGTCCCCCAGCACATCTCCCTCACGACGTTCGGCAAGATCCAAATCCGCCAGCGCGAAACCATCCAGGGTGCCGGCCACCGCCCGCAGCCGTTCGCCCGCCTTGGAGCTTTCCGGCAACCGGGTCACCAGCAGGCACAGGCTCGGATGCTGCCCACGCCCGATCCGGCCACGCAACTGGTGCAGTTGGCTGATGCCGAAGCGGTCCGCGTCGATCACCACCATCATGGTCGCATTGGGCACATCCACGCCGACCTCGATCACGGTCGTGCTGACCAATACGTCGATCTCCCCGGCCCGGAACGCTCCCATCACGGCGTCCTTCTCCTCGGCCGGCAACCGGCCGTGCATGAGGCCGAGTCGCAGCCCGGCCAATGGCCCGCGGCGCAACTGCTCGAAGAGATTCACGACGGTGATCGGTGTGGGGGCACCCTGCTCGCCACCGTCGCCCTCCTTGTTCGCGGGAGTCACCGCGGTGTCGCTCTCGTCGATCCGGGAGGCCACCACGAAGGCCTGCCGGCCCTGGGCCACCTCTTCGGTGATCCGCTGCCAGGCCCGCGCCAGCCACTGCGGCTTCTCCGCCGCGAAGACCGTATTGGTGGCGATCGGTTGGCGCCCGCGGGGCAGTTCACGCAGGGTCGAAGTTTCCAGGTCGCCGAAAACGGTCAGCGCAACCGTGCGGGGGATGGGGGTCGCCGTCATCACCAACAGGTGGGGGGTTAGACCATCAGAGGCCTTGGCGCGCAGCCGGTCTCGCTGGTCGACACCGAACCGATGTTGCTCATCGACGACGACCAGGCCGAGGTTGGCGAACTCGACGGAATCCTGCAGCAGTGCATGCGTGCCGATCACGATGCCGGCCTGCCCGGCTGCGACCTCGTCTTTCACCCGGCGCTTCTGGGCCGCCGACAGCGATCCGGTCAGCAGGGCCACCCGGGTTGCACCCTCAGCGGCGCCGAGTTGGCCGGCCATCGCCAGCGGGCCGAGGATGTCTGAGATCGCACGCGCATGCTGGACGGCCAGCACCTCGGTCGGCGCCAGCAGCGCGCACTGATAGCCGGCGTCGACCATCTGCAGCATGGCCAGCACCGACACGATGGTCTTGCCGGAACCAACCTCGCCCTGCAACAGCCGATGCATCGGCCTGCTGGCGCCCAGTTCCGCGGAGATAACCGCGAGGACCTCGTGCTGGCCGGCGGTCAACTCGAACGGCAACTGCGCGGTCATCCCGGCCAGCAGATTTCGGACGTGGCGGTGCCGGCGGCCCCGACTCGGCAAGTCCGCTGCGGCGGCGCTGCGCCAGCGCCCACTGTAGGCCGACAGCCTCATCGAAGGTCAGTCGCTGGCGCGCCCGGTCCCGCTCGTCTTCTTTTTCGGCGAGGTGAATAGCCCGTAGGGCGGTATCTTCGCTGACCAGATGGCGTTGGTGCACAACACTTTCCGGTAGCGGGTCCGGGATCGGGTCTGCTACATTGAGGACTTGGCGGACGCAGGCGTAGATATCCCAGCTCTGCAACTTCGCCTTGGCGGCATAGATCGGGAAGAAGTCCCGCTCAAACGGCGACATGTCGAGATCGCCGCCCTGATCCGTGGCCGACGCAGCGATGGTCTTCAACGACTTGGTCCCGCCGATACGGCCCGACGGCGAGTTCAGGATCAAATACCCCGGATGGGTCAGTTGCATGGTGCCTTTGAAATAGCCCACCTCTCCGGACAGCATCAACCGGGTGCCCTTCACCAACTGCTTCTTGAGGTACTTGGCGTTGAAAAACGTCGCCGTCACCTTCGGGCGGCGGTTGCTCAAGGTGACGACAAGATATTCCCGGCTGGGGCTGCGATTCGTCCGGCGAATGTCGGCGCTGTCCACCTCACCGACGAAGGTGACGTGCTCACCGGGTTCGGGTGGAGCGTCCTCGGTTCCCAGAACTTTGCTGCCCTGGCTGTACTTCCGGGGATAGTGCCGCAGCAGATCCTCAACGGTGCGGATGCCGAACGCCTCCTCGAGGCCGCGCGCCGCCTTTATGCCGAGAATCGGCTCGGAGCCGGTCGGCCAGTGACACCATGATTACTCGACTCCGATAAGCAGCACGTCGCCGCGATGCCCGGTGCGGTAGCTGCTGAATTCGGTGCCCGGATGGCGGCGGTGGACATGATCGGCGAGCAGGCCGGCGAGCGCGTCGCCGTCGACGGCCCCGGCCCCGATCAGCACGGTGACCAACTCTCCGCCCGAGCCGAGCAAAGAGGTCGACGAGGCCAGGTGGCAGCGGAACCGGCGTCGCCGGCGACCACCACGACCTCGTCACCGGCGATGCCGAGGCCGTCGCCGGCCTCGCAGGTACCTGCCCAGGTCAGTGCCTTCGCGGTGGCCATGCGCACCGATCCGTGCCGGATCCGGCTGCCGCCTGGGCCATCGCATACCCGTCGTCGACGGCGTGGTGGTCGGGAGGCGAGCGCAGCCAATCCCTGCACCATCGAGCCGCCGGCAGCGGCACTACACGATCCCCCACCCGATCGCGGCGGTGCAGCCGCCACCAGGTCCTCGGCTGAGACATAGCCGTTGGGAAGCACCATCACCGATGCGGCATCGGTGTCGACGAGTGCCCGCAGAAGCTGTTCGGCGCTGACTCCGTCGACCGGGTCATCCAGGCCGGCGTCCGGACGCACCACACACGCACCCTCCGCGCCGAACAGATATTCCGCGCCGTCCCCGTCGACCACCGCCAGCACCGCGCGCCGCCGGGCAATCCAGCCGCCCGGTGCGACGCGGCCGCCAGCCAACGGCAGATGCGGATCCTGCTCACTGAACCGGCGGCCAGTCCCACTTCTGACCGCCGCACCCGCATCGTCGGTGCACGTGCACTGAATAGTCGGCCCCGTGGCTGCCAGCGCCACTGAGTCCCCAGTGACCTTCCAGCGACGCGCGCAGTCGATCCAGAGCCCCGGCCCGGCAATCGCCGATCAGGTACATGACCTCGAATTGCGGGGTCGCGATGTCGGCGACCCGGTGACCGGGTGGCGCGGGCCCGCCTGTAGGCCCGGCGCTGCGGCGCCTGACCGGTGATCGCTGCGCCGAGTGCGTCAAGCAACACCAGCAGGCCACGACCGCCGGCATCCACCACCCCGGCTTCGGCCAGCACCGGGAGTTGCTCAGGGGTCCGGTCCAGCGCCGTTGCCGCAGCTTCGGCGGCAGCTGTGAGCACCTGCGGCAGTCCGGACGCCGTCAGCGGCCCGGCTCGGCGGTGGCCTCGGCGGCGGCTCAGAGCACCGACACCACCGTGCCGCCACCACCTCACCACCCATCGCCGACACCACCAGCATCGACGGCATGGCGCAGTGCCGCGCCGAGCAGGGCCGGGCCGATATCGGCCAGACCGGTGTCGGCCGGATCGGTGTCGGCGCTACCTCGGCGGTCACCTCCGCGAGGCTGCGCAGGATTTGCGACAGGATCACCCCGGAATTGCCTGGCGCCGCCAGTGCGCCGCGGGCAAGCGCCGGGCGGGCCACTACGGCGACGTCGCCGGTGGCGGTCGCCGGGTCCGCCGACAGCGCCGAGCGCATCGTGAATGCCATGTTGGTGCCGGTGTCGGAGTCGGCCACCGGAAACACGTTGAGCCTGTTGATCTCGTCGACGTGGCGCAGCAGATCACCCACGGCGGTGTGGGCCCAGTCATGCAGGGCTGATGCGTCCAGCCGCCGGTCGGGCATTGACACCCCTTTGACTCGTCTTCGGCACCTGATCCAGGGCATTTTCGGCGTTGCGAGTCAGCCTAGCCAGGTGAGCCGACAGTCGGCGTCGCCCCCGGGACAGCACTGGGCCGGATCCGGGCCAGCGCGTCGAGCAGCGATCGGACACCCGTTTTGGCGTTGAACTCCCCACCCCGGTACCCTCACAACGTTGTCGGGTTACCCGCGATGCGGTTGTTGGCCCCCTGATTCAAGATCTGAGGAGTTCGAGATGGCTGCCGTCTGCGACGTCTGCGGTAAGGGCCCCGGCTTCGGCAAGGCTGTTTCGCACTCGCATCGCCGTACCAACAGACGGTGGAATCCCAATATTCAGACCGTGCGTGCCACGGACCGACCCGGTGGCAACAAGCATCGCGTCAAGGTGTGCACCTCCTGCCTGAAAGCCGGCAAGGTCACTCGCGGCTGATATCCGCTTCAGGGCAGTCGCCAGTCCAGGGCCTCAGCGCCCATCCCGGCCAACAGTTCATTGGCCCTGCTGAACGGCCGCGACCCGAAGAACCCCCGGCTTGCCGACAGCGGCGAGGGGTGCGCCGACTCGATCACCGCGCAGGTGCTTTCCCTGAGCATGGGTTTCAGCGTGGCCGCGTCCCGACCCCACAGAATCGCCACCAGTGGCTCGTCCCGGGCGGCCAGTGCCCGGATGGCACATTCGGTGACCACCTCCCAACCCTTGCCCCGGTGCGATGCCGGGGTTCCGGGCCGCACCGTCAGCACCCGGTTGAGCAGCATCACCCCGCGCCCGGACCACGTCGTGAGATCACCGTTGGCGGGTTGCGGGTGACCGAGGTCGGCACTGTATTCGGTGAAGATGTTGACCAGACTGCGCGGCAGTGGGCGCACGTTCGCGGCCACCGAGAAACTCAGTCCGACCGCATGCCCCGGTGTCGGATAGGGGTCCTGGCCGACGATGAGAACCCGGACGCCCGAGAACGGATCGCCGAACACGCGCAACACATCGGAGCCAGCCGGCAGGTAACCCCGGCCGGCGGCATTCTCCGCCCGCAGGAACTCACCCATTCGTCCCACCTGTTCGCCCACCGGCGCCAGTGCCGCCGCCCAGCCGTCCTCGACGAGTTCACCGAAGGGACGTCCGCTCACGCTGGTCAAATTAGTGCTTGTCAGGACTCCCCGGACGCCCCGGGTTATATTTCCGGCGTGCTGTTTCCGGCCGCCCGCGCGGCTTCGCGGTGGATCACCCCCCTACTCACGGTGACGGTCCTGGCGACCGCGGGTTGGACTCATAGCCCGGTGCAGGCCGGGCCCGCCCCGGCGGTACGCCTGGCCGCTGACGGGAACCCATTGGCCGGAAAACCCTTCTATGTCGATCCCATATCCCGGGCCATGGCCGCGGCGGAGAGCGCCGATCCACCCAGTCCGGAGCTGACCACGATCGCCAACACACCCCAGGCGTACTGGCTCGACCACGCGTTTCGGCCGCTACGGCTGCCGCCACGGTGTCCCGGTAGGGCGGCGCGGCGCAGGCCGCCGGTGCCATGCCGGTCTTGGTCCTCTATGCGGTTCCACATCGCGACTGCGGCAGTTTCGCGGCTGGTGGCTTTGCGACGGCTGCGGGTTATCGCGGATGGATCGACGCCAATGCGTCCGGCCTGCTTCGCTGCCGGCGGCGATAATCCTCGAACCCGATGCACTGGCGATGGCCGACTGCCTGTCGGCGGATCAACGCCAGGAGCGCTTCGGATTTGTTGAGCTACGGCGTCGACGTATTGACGTCACCTGGCCGCCGCCGTCTACGTCGACGGCGGACATTCGCGCGGGTCGGCGCGGAGGAGATGGCGGGCCCGACCCAACGCGGTCGGCGTGGACCAGGCACGGGGTTTCAGCCTCAACATCACGAACTACTACACCACCGAAGAGCAGATCGGCTTCGGCGAGACGATCTCGGCACTGACCAACGGCTCGCACTACGTGATTGACACCTCACGCAACGGTGTCGGGCCCCTTCCCGACGCCCCGCTGAGTTGGTGCAACCCGGACGGGCGAGCATTGGGCGTGGCGCCCACCACGGTCACCGCGGGTGCACACGCCGACGCCTACCTGTGGCTCAAACGCGTCGGTGAATCCGACGGGTCATGTGACCGCGGGGATCCTCCGGCCGGCCGGTTCATCAACGAGTTCGCCATCGAACTGGTCCGAAACGCGAGCCCCTAACCGACCACACCCAGGGGGATCACCCCCAGCCGACGACACCCAGAAGGGGCATCAGTCGAAGGACTGCCAGCCCGGAGATCCCGGCCACGCCGCCCCGTCGAGAAGGACCTCCGCGGCACCGGAGCGACCGCCCTGACACCCGCCAGCCAGGCGGCGGCCCGAGCGGGAAACATGCCAGAAGCGCATGGTCCTCACCACCGCCGAGCACCCATGCCCAGGGGTCCGCCCCGGCGGCCCGGCTACCTCCGTCACTGCCTCGATGTCAGTGCGCAGTGCTTCGCCATCCAGATCCATCGTGACGCCGGACGCCGTCGCCAGCTGACCCAGGTCGGCGAGCAGACCGTCGGAGACGTCGGTCATCGCCAGCGCCCCGGCCTCAGCGGCAAGGCGCCCCTGACCGTACGGTGGACGTGGCACCAGGTGCCGATTCCGGATGTCGGCGAACCCGTCAATTCCGTTGCTCCACAGCGTAAGTCCGGCCGCCGATCGACCCAATTCACCCGCCACCGCGATCACCGCACCGGCTCGTGCCCCGCTGCGCAGGGACAGGCGGTCGCCCGCCCAGATCCCCCAGTGCGGCCACCGATATCACCCACTGCGGGCTGGCGACGAGGTCCCCCGACGATGCTCGCACCGAGGGCCTCGGCTTCCGCCCACATGCCGTCGCCGAGTTCGGTCATCCGCGCCACCGCGGTGGTCGGCGGAGCGCCGACGGCCACTACGAAGGCCGTGACGCTAGCGCCCATCGCCTCGATATCCGCAGCATTTTGGGCGATCGCCTTGCGGCCGACGTCATAGGCAGTGGACCAGTCCAGTCGGAAATGGCGTCCCTCGACAAGCATGTCGGTACTCACTGCAACCCGGCCATCCGGCGCGTCGACGACGGCCGCATCGTCACCCGGCCCGACGCTGACCGCGGCCGGCCGGGACCGCCCGACGGTCAGTCTCTCGATCACGGCGAACTCCCCCGACTCCCCCAGGGTCGGTTCGGGGCCCTGTGTCACCGCATCTCCTCTGCCAGGCCCTTCCGGGATCCTGCGGTACGTTGAAGCGCCAGTCTAGGTGGGCTTACGCACGGCAGACGAGGGGATGAGGTGGCGGGCGATCCCCCGGATAAGTCGGTGACCGGTCCGCTCCCGGACGGTCCACCGCGGGCCCTAATCATCACCGCCATCGCCATCGCCGTCATCGCGCTCGGCGCCATCCTGGCGATCGCGGCAACCCGGCGCACCCCGGCTGCGCCGGTAGCCATCGCGGCCGTTCCGGCGCCCGGGGCGCAGAGCACACAGTGTCAGGCGCTGTTGAACACCCTGCCGGACTCCCTCGGTGGTCTCGAGCGGGCCGCGACCGCGCAACCAACTCCGGCCGGCACCGCGGCCTGGCGCGGCGATGGCGATCCGGTCATCCTGCGCTGCGGACTGGGCCGGCCGGCCGAGTTCGTCGTTGGCGCGCCCATTCAGGTGGTGAACGATGTGCAGTGGTTCCGGATCGACGATGCCGCCATCGAGCGCAGCACCTGGGTCAGCGTGGACCGGCCGGTGTACGTCGCGCTGACCCTGCCTGCCGGATACGGCGCAGCACCGATCCAGGACATGTCCGGGTTGATTGCGCGCACCATGGGTGCGATACCGATCCGTCCAGGGCCACCGGGCTGAGCGGGCCCGGTTTCAGCGCAGGCCGGTACCGCGAGCCAGTGCCGTCTCGACCATCGTGCCCAGCAGGGTCGGGTAGTCCACCCCGCTGGCGCCCCACATCCGCGGGTACATCGAGATGGTGGTAAACCCCGGCATCGTGTTGATTTCGTTGACAACCGGACCGGCCTCGGTGAGGAAGAAGTCGACCCTGGCCAAACCCTGACAGTCCAACTCGGTAAAAGTGCGAATCGCCAAGTGCTGCAGCGCCTCTACGATGTCGCCGTCCAACCTCGCGGGGACGTCGAGTTCGGCGGCATCCTCCAGATACTTGGTGTCGAAGTCGTAGACGCCCACTCCAGGCACCCGGATCTCACCGATCGTGCTGGCCCGAACCGACCCGTCCGGGAACTCCAGTACCCCACATTCCAGTTCCCGGCCTGCGATCGCGGCCTCGACGATCACTTTCGGATCATGCCGCCGCGCGTCGGCGATAGCCGCGGTCAACCCAGCCTCGTCGGCCACCCGGCTCACTCCGATCGACGAACCTCCGCGGGCCGGCTTGACGAACAACGGGAAACCAAGGCGCGCAAGGTCTTCGGCTAGTGGCGTCCTCTGATCCGGGCGGAGGACCAGGTAATCTCCGACCGGCAGACCGCCGGCCGCGAGCAGTTTCTTGGCGAACTCCTTGTCCATCCCGGCAGCGCTGGCGAACACCCCCGCCCCGACGTACGGCAGACCTGCCATTTCCAGCAGTCCCTGGATCGTGCCGTCCTCGCCGTAGGGCCCGTGCAGAATCGGAAACACCACATCCACCCCGGAGAGGATCTCGCCGACGAGCGCCAACGGGGTGTCCGAACCGCCGCTGACCGCCGGGAGTCGCCGGTCGGTGATCGTCAGATCCTCGGGGCGTGCGTCGGTCCGCTGCCAGGTGCCGTCGGCGGTGATCCCGACCGGGATCACCTCGAAACGCTCCGGGTCGAGATGGCGCAGGATGCTGCCGGCGGACACACACGAAATGGCGTGCTCGGAACTGCGCCCACCGTAGATGACGGCGACGCGGATCCGAGATCCCGCAGTACGGTCGGTCACAAGCTGACAAGGCTACAGCCCCCGACGGGCACCCACGACGAACGCGTGATCAGTGCGCGTCCAGCGCCGAACGCACATCGGCCACCAGGTCGTCGGTGTCCTCGATTCCTGCCGAGATCCGGGCGAAACCGTCAGCTACGGCGTCACCCCAGCGGGCCCGCCGGTCCACCGAGGTGTGGATACCACCGAAACTGGTGGCCGCCACCAGTAATTCGCTGCGCCGTACCAGCGCGTGCACGGCCTCGGCGTCAGCGAGTTCGATCGAGATGAGTCCGCCGAACCGGCGCATCTGGGCCGAGGCCACCGGATGGGACGGGTCCGAGGGCAGGCCCGGATAGCGAACCATCCGGACCCGTGGGTGACTCTGCAGTTCGACCGCCAGTGCCATCGCGTTTCGGCATTGCCGTTCGAACCGCAGGCCGAGAGTGCCAATGCTGCGCAGCAGCATCCAGGCCTCGAACACTCCGAGTATGGGGCCGGCGAGCAACCGTTCCCGCTCCAGGGCCGCCATCAGTTCCCCACCCGCGCCCGCGACGTAGCCGCCGAGCAGATCGCTGTGCCCGGCCAGCGCCTTGGTGGCACTGGCCACCACCAGATCCGCACCGAGCAACAGCGGCTGTTGACCAAGCGGAGTCGCGGTGGTGTTGTCGACGAACAAGAGCCCGGAGTTGCGGTGACAGATTCCGGCCAACACGCGCAAATCCACCACATCAAGAGTCGGGTTCGTCGGCGTTTCGGCGAGCACCACGTCGGCCGTTTCGGCGGCATCGCAGAGATGCGCGGCCGTCGCCTCCCGCACTGTGACGCCCAGGGGGGCCAGGCTCTCTCGGGCGTAGCGCCGCACCTGATAATAGCCGTCGGCCGGTACCACGAGCACCGATCCAGGCTTGAGAGCAACCCGCAACGCCGCGGTGACCGCAGCCATGCCCGACCCGAACACCAGCGCTGATTGGGTCCCCTCCAGCTGCGCGAGAGCCGATTCCAATCGATGCCAGCCGGGATTGGAGTAGCGCCCATAGACGTACGGTTCGCTGCCTTCGTCGGACGACAGATGAAAAGCAGCGGCCGCCATCGGCATCGGCGCCACCGGTTGGCCCCCGACAACGTCGCCGTCGACTGCCTTGACCGTGCGAGTGGAGTCTCCGTAGGGCTTCGTCATCGCACTCACTCCGCTTTGGGGCTGCGGCCCAGTAGCAGCGCAACCGCGGCCTCGACGGACAGACCCCGGTGGCAAACCCGGTACACCGCATCGGTCAACGGCATCTCGACGTCGTAGCTCGAGGCCAGCGACAGGATCGCCGAACAGGAGGTGACGCCTTCGGCGACATGGCCCTCGGTGGCCAGGGTCGCCGCCTGCAGAGTCTGGCCACTGCCGAGGCGGTGCCCGAAACTACGATTGCGCGACTGCGCCGAAGTACAGGTGGCCACCAGGTCGCCTACGCCGGCGAGCCCGGCCAGGGTGGTCACCTTGGCGCCCAACGCTATTCCCAACCGGATCATCTCGGCCAGGCCCCGGGTGATGATGGCCGCCGCGGTGTTCTCACCGAGTCCAACCCCGGAGGCCATACCGCAGGCGAGCGCGATGACGTTCTTGCACGCCCCGCCGATCTCGGTGCCCGCGACATCGGTGTTGGTGTACGGCCGCAGGTATCCGGTGGCCAGCGCACGCTGCAGAGCCACCGCCCGACCCGAATCGGTACACGCCACCACCGTCGCCGCGGGTTGCTCATCGGCGATCTCGGCGGCGAGGTTGGGCCCGGAGACCACCGCGACCTGACCGGGATCCACCCCGGTGACCGCGACGATAACCTGACTCATCCGCAGACACGTGCCCAGTTCGATGCCCTTGGCAAGGCTGACCAGGGTGGCTCCGGCAGCGATATCCCCCCGCCATGCCTCAAGGTTCGCCCGCATGGTCTGCGACGGAACGCCCAGCACCACCGTGGACACACCGCGCAGAGCCTCGGCTGGGTCGGCGGTGGCACGGATCGCCGTGGGCAGCACCACCCCGGGCAGATAGCCGACATTAGTGCGAGCGGCGTTGATCTCCTCGGCGATCTCCGGCCGGCGCGCCCACAACCGGACGTCGTTTCCGGCGTCGGCCAACACCTTCGCCACAGCGGTGCCCCACGCCCCGGCGCCCATCACCGTCGCCGTGCCGAGCGAACCGCTCACCTGACACCTCTCCTCCGCAGCCACCCCGCCAGAATCAACCCTAACGCCGCCCGCTACCCGCCACCCCGGTGGTTGAAGGCGTTCCTGGCAGGATGACGGCCATGAGCGGTGAGCCTGACGTCGGCCTGATCATCGCCGTCAAACGCCTCTCTGCGGCCAAGACCCGGTTGGCGGCCATGTTCTCGGCGGATGCCCGCGAGCGTGTCGTGCTCGCGATGCTCGTCGACACCATCACCGCCGCCCATCGCGTCGGGGCCGTCGGATCAATCACCGTCGTCACGCCGGATGAGACGGCAGCGGCGGCGGCACGTGAACTCGGCGCGGATGTCCTGGCTGACCCCACTCCGGAACATCATCGTGATCCGCTGAACAATGCGGTTTTGGCTGCAGCCCGCTCGGTAACCTCGAGGATCGCAAATATCGTTGTGCTGCAGGGGGATTTACCCGCGTTGAAAACCTACGAGCTCGGCGATGCACTTACCGCAGCCCGGGGGCACCCCCGAAGTTTCGTCGCCGACCGCCAGGGCACGGGCACCGCAGCACTCTTCGCATTCGGCGTTTTTCCCCAGCCGCTTTTCGGCGCGGATTCGGCCGCCCGGCATCGGAACTCCGGTGCCGTGGAGCTCCTCGGCGCCTGGCCCGGCTTGCGCTGCGACATCGACACCCCCGAAGACCTGGTCGCGGCGCGACACCTGGGCGTCGGGGTGGCAACGACCGCAGCCATCACCGCGCCGGCACCACAACTCTGAACCGGCGAATCGGCAGTGCCATTCCGCCGAAACCCGCGATGGGGGATGATGAGGTCATGACCGAGGCCGAGACCCAGTCCCGATCCCCCAGAGACGGTCGCAACACCCCCGAGGCGCCACCGGCAGCGACCGCGGCGGGCGCCGACAACCCCCTGCCGGAGAACCGCTACCTCAACCGCGAGTTGAGTTGGCTCGATTTCAACGCCCGGGTGCTTGGCCTGGCTGCCGACACCTCGATGCCACTGCTGGAGCGGGCCAAATTCCTGGCGATCTTCGCCTCCAACCTCGACGAGTTCTACATGGTCCGAGTGGCGGGCCTCAAGCGCCGCGACGAGATGGGCCTCACGGTGCGGTCCGCCGACGGACTGACTCCACGCGAGCAGTTGCGCCGCCTCGAGGAGCGCACTCGCCAACTCGCCACCCGCCACGCCCAGGTGTTCCTGGACTCCGTTCGACCGGCATTGGCCGAGGAGGGTATCGAGATCATCGGTTGGACCGACCTCACCGATGCCGAACGCGCCGACCTGTCGAGATACTTTCAGGAGCAGGTGTTCCCGGTCCTGACCCCGCTCGCCGTCGATCCAGCCCATCCGTTCCCCTTCGTCAGCGGGTTGAGCCTGAACCTGGCCGTCACCGTCCGCACTCCCGACGACGGCGGCGAGCACTTCGCCCGGGTGAAGGTGCCCGACAACGTCGACCGGTTCATCCGCCTCGACACCACCGACGGCCACCACGAAACCATTCGCTTCCTGCCGACCGAGGAACTCATCGCGGCGTTTCTGCCAACCCTGTTTCCCGGGATGGAGATCGTCGAACGGTATGCCTTCCGGATCACCCGCAACGCCGATATGGATGTCGAGGACCGCGACGAAGACCTGTTGCAAGCGCTCGAACGCGAGCTGGCCCGTCGCCGCTTCGGGCCGCCGGTGCGCCTGGAAATCTCCGGCGCCATCTCTGACCACATGATGGGCCTTCTGCTGCGCGAACTCGACGTGGATCCCGGCGATGTGGTCCAGTTACCGGGTCTGCTGGACCTCTCCGCGTTGTGGCAGATCTACGCCGTCGACCGCCCGGCTCTCAAGGACCCGCCGTTCGTTCCGGCCACCAACCCGGCATTCGGCGAACGCGAGACACCGAAGAGCATCTTCGCCACCCTGCGCGACGGAGACGTGCTCGTGCACCACCCCTACGAGTCGTTCTCCACGAGCGTGCAGCGATTCATCGAGCAGGCCGCCGCTGATCCGCACGTGCTAGCCATCAAGCAGACGCTGTACCGCACCTCCGGTGACTCCCCGATCGTCAACGCTCTGATCGAGGCGGCGGCCGCGGGCAAGCAGGTGGTCGCACTAGTCGAGTTGAAAGCCCGCTTCGACGAACGGGCCAACATCAAGTGGGCGCGCGCTCTGGAGGACGCCGGCGTGCACGTGGTTTACGGACTGGTCGGATTGAAGACCCACTGCAAGACCTGTCTGGTGGTTCGGCGTGAGGGGTCGACCATCCGGCGCTACTGTCACATCGGCACCGGCAACTACAACCCGAAGACCGCCCGCCTCTACGAAGATGTCGGTCTGCTGACGGCCTCGCCCGATATCGGTGCGGATCTCACCGACCTATTCAACTCACTCACCGGCTACTCACGCAAAGTGGGCTACCGCAACCTGTTGGTCGCACCGGAGGGAATCCGGAAGGGGATTCTTGAGCGCATCGAGCGAGAGATTGCCGCGCACCGGGAGGGCCACACCGGCCGCATCCGGGTGAAGGCCAACGCGATCGTGGACGAGGGCATCATCGACGGTCTGTACCGCGCGTCCCAGGCCGGAGTCAGGGTTGAGGTGGTGGTGCGTGGCATCTGCGCACTACGTCCCGGCGTGGACGGCTTTTCGGAGAACATCACCGTGCGCTCGATACTCGGGCAGTTTCTCGAACATTCGCGCGTCATGCACTTCGAGGCGATCGACGAGTTCTGGATCGGTAGCGCCGACATGATGCACCGCAACCTCGATCGCCGGGTCGAGGTGATGGCCCAGGTCAAGGATCGTCGACTGACCGGCTACCTCGACGAGGTGTTCGAGTCCACGATGCACCCCTCGACCCGGTGTTGGGAACTCGGGGCCGACGGCACCTGGACACCGTCACCGCAGGATGGTCACCAGGTCCGGGATCATCAGGTGTGGCTGATGGAAAAGCATCGGCAGTCTTGAGCAAAGCTAAATCCACCGCGCCGATTGTGGCTGCGGGGGCCGTGTTGTGGCAGCCCGATCCCGCCTCCGGTGACCCGCGGATCGCTGTCGTCCACCGCTCCCGATACGACGACTGGTCCCTACCGAAGGGCAAGGTCGATCCGGGCGAGACCGAACCGGTTGCTGCGGTGCGCGAAATCTTCGAGGAGACCGGTCAACATGCCCACCTCGGCCGCCGACTGGGTCAGGTGAGTTACCCGATTCCGGGCGGCACCAAGGTGGTCCACTACTGGGTGGCCCGAGGACACGGCGGGGAGTTCGTGGCCGGTGATGAAGTGGACCAACTGCTGTGGTTACCGGTAGCGGAGGCATCGACGCGGCTCAGTTATCCCGCTGACCGCAAAATACTCGCCCGATTCGCCAAGGCGCCCGCCGACACCCAGACCATTCTGATCGTCCGACACGGAACAGCAGGCCGAAAGGCCCGGTACAAGGGCGATGACCGCAACCGACCCCTGGATACCAACGGCCATCGCCAGGCCGAATCACTGGTGCCCCAACTGCTGGCATTCGGAGTCTCCGCCGTTTATGCCGCCGAACGGCTTCGGTGCTCGCAGACGGTCGAACCGTTGGCGCGCGCATTGGATGTGCCAATCTCGTTGGAGCCCTGCCTCACCGAGGAGGCGTATGCCGCCGACCCCAAGGCGGCGCGCCGCCGCGTCCTGCAGATCGTCGGATATGCCGGCACGCCGGCGATCTGCACACAGGGCAAGGTGATCCCGTACCTGATCGACTGGTGGTGCTCCCGCGAAGGCATCAAGCCGGACCGCTCGCGAAACCGCAAGGGCAGTACCTGGATCCTGTCGCTAAACCAGGGCCGGCTTGTCGCCGCCGACCACCTCGCCAGCCCACTAGCGGCTGAGGTGTAATGAATGAAAACCGCCGCAGGCCGGTCGGCCTGCGGCGGTTTTGCATGTACTGATGTTAGCGACGGCCCCTGGCCGGAGCCTTGCGGGCCGGAGCCTTCTTCACGGCCTTCTTGACGACCCGCTTGGCGGCAACCTTGCGTGCCGGAGCCTTCTTCACGGCCTTCTTGACGACCCGCTTGACGGCGGCCTTCTTCACGGCTTTCTTGACGACCCTCTTCACTGCGGCCTTCTTGACAGCCTTGCGCACCGCAGGTTTCTTCGCGACCCGCTTAACGGCGGCCTTCTTCACGACCCGCTTGACGGCGGCCTTCTTCACGACCCGCTTGACGGCGGCCTTCTTGACGGCCTTCTTCACAGCGGCCTTCTTCACAACCTTCTTGGCCGGGGCCTTCTTGACGGCCTTCTTCGCAACAGCTTTCTTCACAGCAGTCTTCCTAACTGCGCCGCCAACGGCGCCTCTCTTGACAGCGGGTCCTTCGGTTGGGAGCTTTTGAGCACCAGAGACTATTGCTTTGAACTGCGCCCCCGGACGGAATGCGGGGACCGACGTCGGCTTAACCTTCACCGTTTCACCGGTGCGTGGGTTGCGCGCGACACGTGCGGCGCGGCGACGCCGTTCGAACACACCGAAGCCGGTGATTGTCACGCTGTCGCCTTTATTCACAGCGCGCACGATGGCGCTGATCAATTCCTCAACGGCATTGGTCGCCGTCCGGCGATCAGTGTCCAGTCTCGCCGTGAGAACCTCGATCAACTCTGCTTTGTTCATTCAAATCCTCCGAGACAGTGGTCCGCTCTGGACCGACTGGAGAACACGCTAAACCCTCTTCACCCAGATATCCATGAGCCACGCACGTTTTCAGCAAAATCATCGGAGGAATTTTTTCGCAGCGATTGGTGTCCTTAAGCGCGCAATCCGGAGACTGGGTGGCAATCGTCGGGCACATTTCAGCCGACTTGCTGGGCGACCGTCACGGTGTTGCGATACGTGGTTTCCAACTTGGCCGCCGGGTTTCGAAGGCTTCGATCTCGGAAAGTTTCCGCAGCGTAAGGCCGATATCGTCGAGTCCTTCAAACAGCCGCCATGCGGTGTAGTCGTCAATCGTGAATGGCACCATAACCGTTCCGGCAGAGATGGTTCGGGCTTTGAGATCAACGGTGATGTGCAACCCCGGACTCTGTTCAATGAGCTTCCACAGCAGTTCGACGTCATCGGGCGCGACTTCGGCCGCGAGCAGTCCGGCCTTGCCCGCGTTGCCGCGGAAGATGTCGCCGAAACGCGACGAGATCACCACCCGAAAGCCGTAGTCCATCAGCGCCCACACCGCATGTTCGCGTGAGGATCCGGTCCCGAAGTCCGGGCCGGCGACCAACACCGACCCGCGATCGAAAGGACTCAGATTGAGAATGAAGGAACCGTCGTTGCGCCACTCGGCGAACAGTCCGTCCTCAAATCCCGTGCGCGTGATCCGCTTGAGGTACACCGCGGGAATGATCTGGTCGGTGTCGACGTTCGACCGACGCAGTGGCACACCGATACCGGTGTGGGTGCGGAACGCATCCATGAGATGTTCCTTTCTAGTTCGTGATGCCGAGGTCGGCGGGGGCGGAGAGCGTGCCGCGCACTGCGGTGGCGGCGGCGACCGCCGGTGACACCAGATGCGTGCGACCGCCCTTGCCCTGGCGTCCCTCAAAATTGCGGTTGGACGTCGACGCGCACCGTTGTCCGGGTGAGAGCTGGTCGGGATTCATACCCAGACACATCGAACAGCCCGCCTGCCGCCACTGAGCGCCCGCGGCGGTAAAGATCTCCCCGAGCCCCTCAGACTCGGCCTGTGCCCGGACTCGCATCGATCCGGGCACGATCAGCATCCGCACCCCGGCGGCCACCTTCCGACCCCGCAGCACCTCGGCTACCGCCCGCAAGTCCTCGATGCGTCCGTTCGTGCACGATCCGACGAAGACGGTGTCGACTGCGATGTCGCGCATCGGTGTGCCGGGTTTCAGATCCATGTAGGTCAGTGCCTTCTCTGCGGCCTGACGCTGGGCATCGCTGACCATGAGTTCGGGATCGGGAACCGCCTCCGACAGGGGTACACCCTGTCCCGGGTTCGTGCCCCAGGTGACGAACGGGCTCAGGGTCGTCGCGTCGATGTAGACCTCGGTGTCGAACTCTGCACCGTCGTCGGTTCCAAGTTGCCCCCAGGCCGCGACCGCGTCATCCCATTCCGAACCCGTCGGGGCGTAGGGGCGTCCACGCAGGAATTCGTACGTCGTCTGGTCGGGAGCGACCAATCCCGCTCGCGCACCGGCCTCGATACTCATATTGCAGACCGTCATCCGCCCTTCCATGGACAGCGATTCGATAGTGCTGCCGCGGTATTCAATGACGTGGCCCTGGCCGCCGGCGGTGCCGATCTTGGCGATCACCGCCAAGATGATGTCCTTGGCCGTCACCCCGTCGGGCAAGGGGCCCTCGACATTGATCGCCATCGTCTTGAACGGCCGCAGCGGAAGGGTCTGGGTAGCCAGTACGTGTTCCACTTCCGAGGTCCCGATGCCCATGGCGAGCGCTCCGAACGCGCCGTGGGTCGAAGTGTGGCTGTCACCGCAGACGATGGTCATGCCGGGTTGGGTCAAACCGAGCTGCGGTCCCACCACATGCACAATGCCCTGTTCAAGGTCGCCCATTGAATGCAGTTGGATGCCGAATTCCGCGCAGTTGTGCCGCAACGCATCCACCTGGATGCGCGACACCGGATCGGCGATCGGCTTATCGATGTCGATCGTCGGCACGTTGTGGTCTTCGGTGGCCAGTGTCAGATCCGGTCGCCGCACTCCCCGGCTTGCCAGTCGCAGGCCATCGAATGCGCCCAGGCTGGCCACCGTGACAAATAGTATCGATAAATCGTCTGGTCGCAGCCTGCCCGGCGACTGACGCGACAAACGCGATTCCGCCCCAGACTTCCCGCAGGCCCGGCTCGCAGCCATGGCTCGACTCTCGCAATCTCACTATCTGGGACGCTAGTATCTCGATATGGGAAATGATAGCGGCATCGGCGTTCTCGACAAAGCGGTGGGGGTACTGCACGCGGTCGCCGCATCCGCCTGCGGGCTGGCCGAACTCTGCGACCGCACCGGCCTGCTCCCGGGCTACGGCGCACCGCCCGGCCGCCGGCCTGAATTCCACCGACTGCTCGCTCGCGACGGTGCCGGCCGTTGGTTACTGGGACCGGCTGTGTCAGAGCTGTCCGCCCGCATCGATGACCCGCTGTTGGCAGCAGGAGCCGCGGTGCTGCCCGGATTGCGCGAGGTCACCGGCGAGAGCGTCCAGCTCTACCGCCGGGAAGGAACCACGCGGGTGTGCATCGCCACACTCGAACCACCTGCGGGTCTTCGCGATACCGTGCCCGTCGGCGCGTCTTCCGATGACTGCAGGTTCAGGTGCCTGCGCTGCTCGCCTACAGCGATTCCGCCACCCAGCAGGCGGTACTGGGATCAGCGAGGTTCACCGAACGCGCCCTGGCCGAGGTGCGCCGCCGCGGGTGGGCCCAGAGCGCGGCCGAACGCGAACCCGGTGTGGCCAGCGTCTCGGCGCCGGTGCGCGATCGCGACGGCGAGGTGATCGCCGCGGTGTCGGTGTCCGGACCGATCGACCGGATGGGACGTCGACCGGGCGACCGGTGGGCGACTGACCTACTGGCGGCAGCCGAGGCGCTGACTCGACGACTGTGATCGCTGCGCGGCCTGACACACTGACGGTCATGGGAAGCAAACAGCGCAATCAAATCGTCATGACCGACGACGAGATCACCGACTTCGTGGCGCGCAGTCGCACCGGCACCATGGCCACCATCGGCGCCGGCGGACAGCCGCACCTGGTGGCCATGTGGTACGCCGTCCTCGAGGGCGAGATCTGGGTCGAGACGAAGATCAAGTCGCAGAAAGTCGTCAACATCCGACGTAATCCCCGGGTGAGTTTCATGATCGAGGACGGGATGACCTACGACTCACTGGCGGGGGTCTCGTTCGAAGGTGTCGCCGAAATTCATGACGATCCCGACACCATCTTCGCCGTCGGCGTCAGCGTCTGGGAACGCTACAACGGTCCCTACACCGACGATCTCAAACCGGCGGTCGACATGATGATGAACAAGCGCGTCGCGGTGCGGATCGTCACCGACCGGATTCGGTCCTGGGATCACCACAAACTCGGCCTGCCCGCGATGCCGGTGGCCGGCACCACCGCACCCCAGTAGACCGTCACGTGTGAGAAAAAAGTACCCCCGATGGGATTCGAACCCACGCTACCGCCGTGAGAGGGCGGCGTCCTAGGCCGCTAGACGACGGGGGCTAGAACACTGTGCGACGGTGCTGTGAGGCTCGCCGGTTTGACAGCATATCTCAGCGGCAATTGCCGTCATAATTGCTGGGGTACCAGGACTCGAACCTAGAATGGCTGTACCAGAAACAGCTGTGTTGCCAATTACACCATACCCCATTGTTGACCTATCAGAGCTGATCAGGGGCGCTTTTCCCGCATTTGGCGGGCAGTACGAGCGCTGACCGACTGCTCTTTCGGGCCGTCGAGCACACTATCAAAGATTCTCATTGCTCCCCGTCACGGGCCGCACGCAGTCGGCCTAGGCTGCGCTCCCGACCCAGCAGTTCCAGCGACTCGTACAGCGGCGGGCTGATGGTGGATCCCGTCACCGCGACCCGTACCGGACCGAAAGCCTTGCGCGGTTTCAGCCCGAGTCCGTCGATCAGTGCCGCTTTGAGAGCCTCCTCGATTCCGGCCGCGGTCCACGCCGCGACCCCGTCAAGCGCCGCACAGGCGGAGTCGAGAACCACGGCGCAGTCCGCACCAAGTTCCTTGGCAGCCGCTGCGGGGTCGATCGCATAGCAGGCGTCGTTGAAGAACTTCAACAAACCCCACGCATCCGAGAGCACGACGATCCGGGTCTGCACCAGTTCGGCCGCACTCGCGAACCCGGCATCGTCGAGGCCGGTGTCATGTCCGTGGGCGGCGAAGTAGGAACGCAACCGGCTTGCGAACTCATCCGCGCTCAGAAGCCGAATGTGCTCGGCGTTGATGGCATCGGCTTTTTTCTGATCAAAGCGCGCGGGATTGGAGTTGACATCGATGACGTCGAACGCGCGCGCCATCTCGTCGAGGCCGAAGATGTCCCGGTCGTCGGCAATCGACCAGCCCAGCAGGGCGAGGTAGTTCAGCAGACCCTCGGGCAGGAAGCCCCGGTCGCGATGCAGGAACAGATTGGACTGCGGATCACGCTTGGAGAGCTTCTTGGTGCCGTCGCCGAGAACCGTGGGCAGATGGGCATACTCGGGAACGCTCTCGCCGACACCGATCCGGATCAGCGCGCGGTGCAGGGCGATCTGTCGCGGCGTCGACGGCAGCAGATCCTCACCGCGCAACACATGAGTGATCTTCATCAGCGCGTCATCGACCGGGTTGACCAGGGTGTACAGCGGGTCTCCGTTGGCACGGGTCAGCGCAAAGTCGGGCACCGTGCCGGCCGCGAACGTGGTCTCGCCGCGCACCAGGTCACTCCAACTGATGTCCGCATCGGGCATCCGCAGGCGCAGCACTGCCGTGCGGCCGGCAGCGACGTATTCGGCGCGCTGGGCTGACGTGAGGTCGCGGTCATAGTTGTCGTAACCCATCTTCGGGTTGCGGCCGGCGGCGACATGCCGGGCTTCGACCTCCTCGGGCGTCGAGTAGGCCGGATACGCCTCACCGGAACTAACCAGTTGTGCCACCACGTCGCGGTAGAGATCGCCGCGTTGCGATTGCCGATACGGGCCGTGCGGCCCACCGACTTCCGGGCCCTCGTCCCAGTCCAGCCCCAACCACCGCAGCGCGTCCAGGATCGCCGCGTAGCTCTCCTCGGAGTCACGCGCAGCATCGGTGTCCTCGATGCGGAACACGAACGTCCCGCCGGTGTGCCGGGCGTAGGCCCAGTTGAACAGCGCCGTGCGTACCAGGCCGACGTGCGGGGAACCGGTCGGCGATGGACAGAACCGCACCCGCACGGGCACGGTCACGGGCGCAGCCATCATGTGCCTTTCCGGACCACAGGGTTGGTCAGTGTTCCGATGCCCTCCACGGTGATGCTGACGGTGTCGCCGTTCTCGATCGGTCCCACCCCGGCCGGTGTCCCGGTGAGGATCAGATCACCGGGCAGCAGAGTCATCACCGCCGACACCCACTCGATGATGGCGCCGATATCGTGAATCATCAGCGAGGTGCGACTGTCCTGCCGGACGACTCCGTTGACCTCGGTGCGAATCCGAAGATCCGATGGGTCCAGGTCGGTGACGATCCACGGCCCCACCGGGCAGAAGGTGTCGTGGCCTTTGGCGCGGGTCCACTGTCCGTCGGCCTGCTGCTGATCGCGGGCAGAAACGTCATTGGCGATGGTGTAACCGAGGATGGCAGCGGCCGCCCTCGTAGCGGTCACGTCTTTGCACGGCTGCCCGATCACCACCGCGAGTTCGCCCTCGTGGTGCACGGGGTTGGCATCGACGGGCAGTTGAATCGGTGCACCCGGACCGATGATCGCCGTATTGGGCTTGAGGAAGATGATCGGATTCTCCGGTGCGATACTTCCGCCCATCTCAATGACGTGCTCTAGGTAGTTCTTGCCCATGCACACCACCTTGCTGGCCAGAATCGGCGCCAGCAGTCGGACCTCGGCCAGCGGCCAAGACCGCTCGGTGAAGGTGGGTGTCCCGAAGGGATGCTCGGCGATCTCCCGGGCGACTTCGGCCCCTGCGTCACCTTCGATGCTGACAAAGGCGACCCGATCGGGGCTGGCGATACGGCCGAGGCGCATTCCGGTAACCCTAGTCGGCGGGCCGACACGCCCGCTCGCGCTACAACCGGGCGCGAATCCGCTCGCCCACCTCGCGGGTTGAGAAGATGCCGGCACTGCGGGTCGCGAGATGGTCGGCGACGGCGGCATCGACTCGGGCGGCCGCGGCGTCCTCACCGATGTGGTTCAGCAGCAGAGCGACACTCATCACCGCGGCGGTTGGATCGGCGATGCCCTGCCCGGCGATGTCGGGTGCACTGCCGTGCACGGGCTCGAACATCGATGGGTTGGTTCCGGTGGCGTCGATGTTGCCGCTGGCGGCCAAACCGATTCCCCCCGACACCGCGGCGGCGAGGTCAGTGATGATGTCGCCGAAAAGGTTGTCGGTGACGATGACGTCGAACCGGCCCGGGTCGGTGACCAGGTAGATGGTGGCCGCGTCGATGTGCTGGTAGGCGACCTCGACGTCGGGATACTCGGTACCTACCTGCGTGACCAGCCTCGACCACAGGCTGCCCGCGAAGGCCAGGACATTGGTCTTGTGCACCAGTGTCAGGTTCCTGCGTCGCTTTCGGGCCAGGGCGAACGCGTAGCGGACCACCCGTTCGACACCGAACGCGGTGTTGAGGCTGACCTCGGTGGCGACCTCGTGCGGTGTGCCGGTGCGGATCGACCCGCCGGTTCCGGTGTAGGGCCCTTCGGTGCCCTCCCGCACGACGACGAAATCGATCTTCGGATCGCCGGCCAGTGGACTGTTCACCCCGTCATAAAGCCGGCTCGGGCGCAGGTTCACGTGGTGATCGAGTGCGAAGCGGATCCTCAGCAGCAGGCCACGTTCCAGCAAACCGCTGGGCACCGACGGATCCCCGATCGCCCCGAGCAGGATGGCGTCGTGGCCGCGGAGTTCGTCGATGACGCCGTCGGGCAACACCTCGCCGGTTCCGTGGTAGCGCCGCGCACCGAGGTCGTAGTCGGTCGTCTCGACACCGGGGCGCACCGCGTCGAGCACTGACAGGGCCTCACCGATGACTTCCGGGCCGATACCATCGCCCGCGATCACTGCGAGTTTCACGACAGATCAACCACTTCCAGCGTGCCGGCGTCCACGGCCGCCCCGATGGCGACCCGCGCGTCGGCGGTCACATCGCGGTCCAGTCGCAGCATTACCGTGGCACCCAAGCCGCTGGAGTCCTGACTCATCTGGGCGGCCAGGATATTCACCCCGGCACTGCCCAACAGGGTGCCGATCTTGCCCAGCGCACCAGGCTGATCGCTGTAATGCAGGATCAGATTCACGCCTTCGGCGCGCAGGTCGAAACTGCGGCCGTTGATGCCCACCACCTTCTGGGTCTGCTGCGGACCCGACAGGGTGCCGGCGACATTGACCACCGAACCATCCGACGCCACCACTTTGACATCGACCAGGCTGCGATGGTTGGGGCTCTCGGTTGCCGTGCTCACTTCAGTGGTCAGACCACGGTCAGCGGCCAGGCTCGGAGCGTTGACGAAGGTCACCTGCTGGTCGGTCATCGTCGAGAACAGTCCACGCAACGCCGAGAGTTTCAGCACCCCGACATCTTCGGAAGCTATTTCGCCGCACACCCGCACCGACAGGCTGTCCGGAGCTTCCGTCGCGAGAACCCCGGCCAGCAACCCGAGCTTGCGCACCAGATCCAGCCACGGCGCCACCTCCTCGTTGACCACACCGCCACCGACGTTGACCGCGTCAGGCACAAACTCCCCCGCCATGGCGAGCTTGACGCTCTCGGCGACGTCGGTACCGGCCCGATCCTGCGCCTCCGACGTCGAGGCGCCCAGGTGCGGGGTGACGATCGCCTGCGGCAGATCGAACAGCGGGCTGTCGGTGCAGGGTTCGGTCGCGAACACATCCAGGCCGGCTGCGCGTACGTGGCCGCTTCTGATCGCGTCGGCGAGCGCCATCTCGTCGATAAGACCCCCGCGGGCGGCGTTGACGATAATCACGCCCGGCTTCGTCTTGGCCAGCGCCGCGGCGTCCAACAGTCCGGCGGTCTCCTTCGTTTTAGGCAGATGTACCGAGATAAAGTCGGCCCGCGCCAGCACGTCGTCCAGCGGCAACAATTCGATCCCGAGTTGCGCGGCCCGGGAGGCCGGTACGTAGGGGTCATAGGCGACGACATGGGTGCCGAAAGCGGCCAATCGAGCCGCGACGAGTTGGCCGATGCGGCCCAGGCCCACCACACCGACGGTCTTGCCGAAGATCTCGGTGCCGTTGAACGACGAACGCTTCCAGGTGTGTTCGCGCAGGGTCGCGTCGGCGGCCGGAATCTGCCGTGCCGCGGACAGCATCAGTGCAATAGCGTGCTCGGCGGCGCTGTGGATGTTGGAGGTCGGGGCGTTGACCACCAGCACCCCGGCCGCGGTCGCGGCGTCGACATCGACGTTGTCCAGACCGACACCGGCACGCGCAATAATCTTGAGTCTGGGGGCGGCGGCGATCACCTCGGCGTCGACGGTGGTGGCCGAGCGCACCAGTAACGCGTCGGCGTCGGCGACGGCCTCCAGCAGTTTGGGCCGGTCCGGTCCGTCGACCCAGCGCACCTCCACCTGGTCTCCCAGGGCGGCGACGGTCGATTCAGCGAGTTTGTCAGCGATCAATACAACGGGCAGAGTCACCGGGACAGCCTAAAGGGCCGGGATTGAGGTGTAATCGCTAGATGGACGTCACCGTGGTCGGTAGTGGACCCAACGGGCTCAGCGCGGCTGTCACCTGTGCCCGTGCCGGGTTGAGCGTGCAGGTGCTCGAGGCCCAGCCCACCCTCGGTGGCGGCTCGCGCACATTGGCCGACCCCGACTCCCCCAGCGTGCGCCACGACATCTGCTCGGCGATCCACCCGTTGGCACTGGCATCCCCGTTCTTCGCCGAGTTCGATCTCGCTTCGCGCGGGGTGGAGTTGATCGCTCCCGAGATCTCCTACGCCAACCCCCTGCCGAATCGCCCAGCGGCGCTGGCGTACCACGACCTCGGCCGCACCTGCGCCGGCTTGCAAGACGGCGACTCTTGGCGCCATCTACTGGGTCCACTTGTGGCCGACGCGCACGACGTCGTCGGCCTCTTGATCGGCGATAAACGATCAATCCCCACCGACGTGCGCGCTGCCGTCCAGCTGGGGCGGCGGATGCTTGAACAGGGCACCCCGGCCTGGGGCAGGCTTCGCGGAGAGGATGCCAGGGCGCTGTTCACCGGCGTTGCGGCACATACGATTTCACCGATGCCGTCGTTCGTCGGTGCGGGCGCGGGTCTGATGCTTGCGACGCTCGCGCACACCGTGGGCTGGCCGGTTCCGGTGGGTGGAAGCCAGGCGATCGCCGATGCGCTGATCGCCGATCTGCGCGCCCACGGTGGTGTGCTGCACGCCGATGCCGAAGTCACCTCCCCGCCCGGCGGGGTTGTACTCTACGACACCGCACCCACCGCACTGCTGGGCATCTACGGCTCCGCACTACCGCCGCGCTACGCCCGCGCGCTGCAGCGCTACCGGTACGGGCCCGGCGTCGCCAAGGTGGATTTCGTTCTGTCCGAGGATATTCCGTGGGCCGATAAGCGACTGGCGGACACGGCGACGTTGCATCTTGGCGGCACCAGAGCCCAGATGGCCCACGCCGAGCGCGAGATCGGTGCCGGCCGACACGCGCAGTGGCCGATGGTGCTGGCCGCCCAGTCCTACATCGCCGACGCCAGCCGCATCGACGCGCAAGGCCGCCGACCGTTCTGGACCTACGCGCATGTGCCCGCAGGATCAACGGTCGATCAGCGCGACACCATTACCGCCATCGTCGAGAGGTTCGCCCCGGGCTTCACCGACATCGTCGTCTCCGCCCGAAGCATTCCCGCCAACCGCCTCGCCGAGCATGACGCGAACTACGTCGGCGGAGACATCGGGGTCGGCGGCAACTCGGTTCTGCGCGCCCTGCTCGGGCCCACCCCGCGGGTCAACCCGTGGACGACCCCGATTCCCAAGGCGTACCTGTGCTCGTCGGCCACCCCGCCCGGTGGTGGGGTGCACGGCATGAGCGGTTACTACGCCGCGCGGACTGTGCTCAAGCGCGAGTTCAATCTGCCGGTTCCCCGCTTGGGACCCGAGAACCGTTAGTCCCGGGAAAACGCTGAATCCCGGGACCTAATCGGGCCTCACGCCGTAAGAACCTCAATCCGGCATGACGGGCCATGCGCGCGGGCCAACCGTCCGTCCATGGTCAACAGGGTGGCGTCGAACGCTTCGGCCAAGGCGACATAGAACGCATCCCAGCCCCGAACCGAGTCACGGAGCTGCCACGCCCGATCCAGCAGCAAGCGGTGCCCGACGCGCTCACCCGGCCAGTCCCGAAGGTCTGCGACCGCCTGCCCCGCGGCTGTGCCGTCCAACCGGCCGCGCAGGAACTGCCCGCGAACCACCCCCATCACCTCCACGTCAATGACGTGCGGTGCGGCCTGATCAGCGTCGAGTGCGAGGCGCGCGGCGACGGCGCCGGCCCGAGGGGTGTCGGCGACAACCTCGAACAGACACGACGCGTCAACGACCAGCATCCGGCCATTCTCCGCGCCACTCGTCCAGGCTTGCCAGCACCTCGGCTGCGGATACCTCTGACGGACGTCGCCCGATTCGCGCCAGCCACGCCGACATCGACGGCCGAGCCGCGAGACGCGCCGCCTCACGCCGCAGCAACTCAGGAACCGTAATGCCCTCCTCCCCGGCACGACGCACCAGGGCCGCGTACACCTCGTCGTCAATGTCGCGGATTTGCACCGTCTTAGGCATGTTCGCACCGTAACATGCGGCTACGCATGAAGTGCTGGAACCACTAGGCCGTATCGGTCAGCGGCCGGTCCACCCAGCTCATCAACTCGCGCAATTTCTTGCCGGTGACCTCGATGGGGTGTTCTGCGTTCTTCTTACGCAGGCCCTCCAGCTCCTCGTTGCCGCCTTCCATGTTGGCGACAAGGCGCTTGACGAAGGTGCCGTCCTGAATCTCGGTGAGGATCTGGCGCATCCGCCCCTTGGTATCGGCGTCGATGACCCGCGGGCCGGACAGGTAGCCACCGAACTCGGCGGTGTCGGACACCGAGTAGTTCATCCGGGCGATGCCACCCTCGTACATCAGGTCGACGATGAGCTTGAGCTCGTGCAGCACCTCGAAGTAGGCCAGTTCCGGGGCGTAGCCCGCCTCCACCATGACCTCGAAACCGGTCTTGACCAGTTCCTCGGTGCCGCCGCACAGCACGGCCTGCTCGCCGAACAGGTCGGTCTCGGTCTCGTCCTTGAAGGTGGTCCGGATGACTCCGGCCCGGGTGCCACCGATCGCCTTGGCATAGGACAGCGCCAGCGCCAGACCCGCACCGGTCGGGTCCTGCTCGACGGCCACCAGGCACGGCACACCCTTGCCGTCGACGAATTGGCGACGCACCAGGTGCCCCGGACCCTTCGGCGCCACCATGCCAACGGTGACGTTGGCCGGCGGGGTGATCAGACCGAAGTGAATGTTGAGGCCGTGGCCGAAGAACAGCGCGTCGCCAGCCCTCAGGTTGGGCTCGATGTCTGCTTTGAAGATCGCCGCCTGCGCGGTATCGGGCGCCAACAGCATGATGACGTCGGCCCATTTGGCCACCTCGGCCGGAGTGTCGACCTCGAGGCCCTGCTCGGCGACTTTCTCCCGGGACTTGGAGCCCTCTTTCAGGCCCACCTTCACCTGGACGCCGGAGTCGCGCAGGCTCAGTGAGTGCGCGTGGCCCTGGCTGCCGTAGCCGATCACACCAACCTTGCGACCCGCAATGACCGACAGGTCGGCGTCGGCGTCGTAGAACATCTCGATTGCACCAGAATTTGACACAGTGAAATTTTCCTTCTGTTGTTTCTTTTATTTCGAATTCGTCATGCCGCGCGGCCCGCGCGAGAGTGCTACCACACCGGACTGAACGAGTTCGCGGATGCCGTAGGGCTCCAGCACCCTTAGCAGCGCATCCAGCTTTTCCTGAGTCCCGGTCGCCTCGATTGTCAGCGACTCGGTGGAGACGTCGATGACCTTGGCGCGGAACAGGTTTGCCGCTTCGATCACCTGGCTGCGGTTCGCGGTGTCGGTGCGGACCTTGATCAGCCACAGCTCGCGCGCCACCATATTGCCTTCGTCATGCTCGAAGATCTTGATCACGTTGATCAGCTTGTTGAGCTGTTTGGTGATCTGCTCCAGCGGTGTTTCCTCAGCGGTGACCACGATCGTCATTCGCGACATGTTCTTGTGCTCGGTGGCGCCCACGGCCAGTGACTCGATGTTGAAGCCACGCCGGGAGAACAGCGCGGCGACGCGCGCGAGCACGCCGGGCTTGTCCTCGACAAGCACCGAGAGCGTGTGGGTGACAGTCCTGGAAGTACCCGAACCAGAGGTAGTAGCACCCATCAGGCACGGCCCTCGGAGTTGTCCTCGTCGAACAGTGGGCGGATATTGCGCGCGGCCATGATCTGGTCGTTGCCGGTGCCGGCGGCGACCATCGGCCACACCTGGGCGTCGGCGCCGACGATGAAATCGATCACCACCGGCCGGTCATTGATAGCGCGAGCTTGGTTGATCACGTCGTCGACGTCCTCTTCACGCTCACAACGCAATCCGACACATCCCAGTGCCTCGGCAAGTTTGACAAAGTCGGGGATCCGGTGGCTGTGGGTGGACAGGTCGGTCTGGCTGTAGCGCTCGCCGTAGAACAGCGTCTGCCACTGACGGACCATGCCGAGGTTGCCGTTGTTGATCAAGGCCACCTTGATCGGAACCCCCTCGACCGCGCAGGTGGCCAATTCCTGGTTGGTCATCTGGAAGCAGCCGTCGCCGTCGATCGCCCACACCTCGGCATCCGGGCAGGCCATCTTGGCGCCCATGGCCGCCGGGACGGCATAACCCATCGTGCCCAGTCCACCGGAGTTGAGCCATGTGCGCGGTTTCTCGTAGGAGATGAATTGCGCCGCCCACATCTGGTGCTGGCCCACCCCGGCGACGTAGATGGCGTCCGGCCCGGCGATCCTGCCCAGCTCGGAGATGACGTACTCCGGGCTGAGGCTGCCGTCGGACTGCGGATCCCAACTCAGCGGGTAGGTCTCGCGGAGTCCGTTGAGGTAGGACCACCAGTCGGCCAGGTCGGGGTCGCAGACCCCTTCGTTGCCGATCCGCTGATCTCCGCCGCGGTCTTGACGCAACACGGCGATCAGTTCACCGATGACGGCCTTGATGTCTCCCACGATCGGGACGTCGGCGGGCCGGTTCTTGCCGATCTCAGCCGGATCGATGTCGGCGTGGATCACCTTGGCATCGGGCGCGAAGGTGTCCAGCTTGCCGGTCACCCGGTCGTCAAAACGGGCGCCGAGGGTGATCAGCAGATCGCTGCGCTGCAGGGCGGCCACTGCGGCCACGGTGCCGTGCATCCCGGGCATCCGCAGGTTCTGGATGTGGCTGTCCGGGAACGCTCCGCGGGCCATCAACGTGGTCACCACCGGGATGCCGGTCAGTTCGGCCAGTTCCAGCAATTCGTCACAGGCCTCACCTCGGATCACTCCGCCGCCGACGTACAGCACCGGCTTGCGGGCCGCGACGATCAACTTGGCGGCCTCTTTGATCTGGCGGCTGTGCGGCTTGGTGTTGGGCTTGTATCCGGGCAGGTCCAACTCCGGCGGCCACGAGAAGGTGCACTGACCCTGCAGCACGTCCTTGGGAATGTCGACGAGCACGGCGCCGTGGCGCCCGGTGGAGGCGATGTGGAACGCCTCGGCGATCGAGCGGGCGATGTCGTCACCATCGCGGACCAGGAAATTGTGCTTGGTGATCGGCATCGTCATACCGGTGATGTCGGCTTCCTGGAAGGCGTCGGTACCGATCAGCGACCGGCCGACCTGGCCGGTGATCGCGACGACCGGGATGGAATCCATCTGGGCGTCGGCCAGCGGGGTCACCAGGTTGGTGGCGCCCGGACCGGAGGTGGCGATCATCACCCCAACCCGTCCGGTGGCATGCGCGTAGCCGCTGGCGGCATGCCCGGCGCCCTGCTCATGGCGAACTAGGACGTGGCGCAGCTTCTTCGAATCGAACAGCGGGTCGTAGACCGGCAGCACCGCCCCACCCGGGATGCCGAAGATCACCTCGACCCCGAGTTCCTCGAGCGCTCGGACCACCGCTTCGGCGCCGGTCATCTGTTGGACGGGGACGCGCTTGGCGTGCTTAACCAAGGTCGCGACGTCGTGGGCGCCGTTGGATTCGGTGGCGTGGGCCGACAGCCCGGGTGCTCGCGTAGCAGGTGCACTCACTGTGTCCTCGATATTCTCGTTGGTTTTCCTGGGGCAAGAAAAAACCCCCGACAGCTGGGCAGCTGTACGAGGGTTGCGCGCTGATGCGACTGGCTAGACCCGGACTGGGACGAGCGCGGCATCAGCGCGCTGACCTACTACGACGAGCTTTCCGGCGGTTGCCATAATGGCTGATGGTAGCCGCGGCACGACTCGGGCGTCAAATCTCAGAGATGCTGCCGCGCCGTTGGGCACCGGATGCCGGGATGCAATGATGCGGGGATGCGCACCGGGGAAACTCATTCACCCGGTCCGAACGATGTGGTGATCCGGATCTCGCCGATGGCCCATTCCGCTTCCATCGTCCTCGCTGTCAGCACGCTGATACTCATCCCGGCCCTTGGAAACTGGGCGTTGGGGCTGCTGATCATTCCGATCCTCGCCTCGGCGGCGATCGTGCGCCTGCGCACCGTGGCCGGTGAGGACACCGTGTCCGCCCGATCGCTGCTGACCACCCGAACCGTGCCATGGTCGGATATCGAGGGCCTGAGGTTCAACCGGGGCGGGTGGGCACGGGCGTGCCGGGCCGGCGGCGAGACCCTGCTGCTGCCGGCGGTCACCTTCGCGACACTGCCCAGACTCACCGCAGCAAGCGCCGGCCGGGTGCCCAATCCCTACCGGTCCTGACTAGCTGTCAGGCGAAGGGATTAATGCCGTGCAGGAACAGCCAGGCCGCCACGCCGCCGCCCGCTCCCAGCAGTAGCGCGAGGAAGGACCCGATGAACGGTCGGCGGGCCCAACCCCGTCCACCGTCGAAGCCGTAACGACCGGGCCCGACCAGGATGATCGCCGCCGCCAGCGCCGTGAGCACCAGCACTCGGCGTCAGAGCCCAGGACGAAAAGACCCCCGTCTTCGCGTTGGCGGAAAACGTCACGAGCACGCTGTTGACCAGGAAAGCCAGTGCTCCGGCCGCTGCCACCGGGGTGAACAACCCAAGCACCAGGAGCACTCCAGCCGCGATCTGCGCACCCGCAGCGACGTAGGTGAGAAGTTCGGCGTGCTGATAACCGGCCTCGATCAGGGCGGCCTTGAACCCGTCCAGGCCCTCGCCTCCCCACCATCCGAAGGCCTTCTGTAGACCGTGGGCGATGAACACCACGCCGAGGGCGACCCGCAGCAGTAACAGTCCCAGATCCTGCGTGCCGCGCCGGCCGGCCGCCTTCAACCGCTGCTCGCATCAACGGGCGCGATCTCCAGCGGCGACGCCACCGGGTGGGCGACGTCGGCGACGGGTTGCACGTACGGGAGGTTCAGGGTCTTGAAACAGTCGTACCGGTCGCGAGAGGGGGGGGTATCGACCCGGCCGGAGCGACGGCGGATTCGGAAGTCCCCGTTCGCCGCACCGAGGTCTTCGGGGTCGACCAAGGGCCGACGCCGGCCGCGCCGCAGAACTGGGGCGCTGCCAGCCGGGTTCAGAATTCGGGCTCGTCACAGGCCAAGGGTAAGTGCAATCGGCCTCCAAACCGGGGATTTGGGCCGCGCTGGCGGCGCCTCCGTGGCGGATGCCACCGCCCCTGTCCGTAGCCTGACTTCCATGGGATTGCGTAGGCCGGTCGGGAGCCTGGCCGTGCTGTGCGCCGTCGTCACCCTGGGCGCCTCGGGGTGCGCCCGTTTCGACGACGCGGTGTCCCAACCGTTCACCACCCCACCCGAACTGACGCCGGGTCCGGAAGTCCACCCCGCCCCCGCCGCCGCCGCTGCCGCCCAAACCGTTCCCCAAGGCCTGCCCGGCTCCCGGTGTGATGCAGGGCTGCCTGGAATCCACCAGCGGTCTCATCATGGGTTCTGATGCCCGAACCGCCCTGGTCGCCGAGCGCACCACCGGCGCGGTCAAGGAGGTGTCGGTCAGTGCGGAGCCGAAGGTCAAACTAGTGATTCCGGTCGACGGGGGCGGTGACGGCGGCCTGATGGACATCGCGTTGTCGCCCACCTACTCCCAGGACCGGCTGATGTACGCCTACATCAGCACCCCGACCGATAATCGGGTGGTGCGCATCGCCGACGGCGACGCGCCCAAGGATCTGCTCACCGGGATCCCGAAGGGCGCGGCGGGCAATACCGGTTCGCTGATCTTCACCAGTCCGACGACGCTGGTCGTGCAGACCGGCGATGCCGGCGATCCCGGATTGGCCAACGACCCGAAATCACTGGCCGGCAAGGTGATCCGCATCGAGCAGCCAACAACTCAGGGACAGGCCCCGCCGACGACCGCGCTCAGCGGAATGGGTGCCGGCGGCGGGATGTGCCTTGATCCGGGCGACGAGGCGCTCTATGTCACCGACCGCGCCCCGGCCGGCGATCGGTTGCAGCGCATCGGCCCGGACGGTCAGGCCACGACGGTGTGGACCTGGCCGGAACGGCCCGGGGTGGCGGGCTGTGCGGCACTGGACGGCACGGTCCTGGTGAACCTGGTCAATACCAAGCAGACGGTGGCGGTGCGGTTGGCCCAAGCCAGCGGTGCGGTGACCGGCAGCCCCGAGGTGGTGCGCCAGGACACCCGGGGGCACGCGTGGGCGCTGGCAGTGTCACCGGACGGCAACATCTGGGGGGCGACGGTGAACCGGACGGCAGGGGACGCCGAGAAACTCGACGACGTGGTGTTCCCACTCTTCCCGCAGGGCGGCGGGTTCCCCCGAGCCAACGCCGACAACGCCTGATTCCCGCGGACTCTGCGCCGACGGCGATCTAGCGGACGGCGAGGCCCAGGTATTCGCGGCGTCGCGCGAGCACGCTCGGAAGCCATGGTCCGACATCGAGGGCGTCGAACCAGGTCGTGCGTTCCAACAGCATCGGCAACACGGTCGCCGCCTCCAACCGGGCCAGCGCCGCCCCCAGACAGAAGTGCGCACCTTTGCCGAATGTCATGTGCCCCTTGGTTTCCGGCCGGTCCAGCCGGAACTCGTTGGGCGCGTCAATGTGCTCGGGGTCGCGGTTGGCCGCACCCCAGAGCAGCAGCACGCGGGACCCGGCTGCCAGCGCGACACCGGCCAGTTCGGTATCGCGCAGAACGTGTCGGTAGTGCGCTCGGAAGGGTGGCTCCAAGCGCAGCGTCTCCTCGATGAAGGCACCCAGCAGACTGGGGTTATCACGCACCCGGCGTTGAAGGTCGGCATTGGTGGCGAGGATGTCCACCGCGGTGCCCAGCAGCGAGGCCGTCGACTCCCCGCCCGCGCTGAACAGCGAGACGAGGATGAGCTGGGCGGTGAACCGGTCCAGTTCACCGTTGGTGCAGGCGGTGGCTAGCACGCCCATCAGGTCGTCCTGCGGTTCCCTGGCCGCCTCCCGAAGCCGATCGACGATATAACCGCTGAGTTCACCGATCGCGGTCATCGACGCGGCCAACTCTTCGGCTGACATCAGGCCGTCCAGCAGTTGGGTGCTGGCTAACCCCCAATGCGCCAGTTGGTCGACGTCAGCCTCCGGGACACCGATCATCGCGCCGACGATCACCATCGGCAACCGGTTGGCCACCGCATCCATCCACTCGATACGCCCGTCGAGGAGTCCGTCGGCCCAGAGTTGCTCGAAGGTCGCCGCGATCAGCGGCTCGAGGGCACGCATCCGTTTCGCGGCGAACTGGGACACCACCAGCTTGCGGTGCGCGGCATGGATCGGATCGTCGGCGGTGACCAGGATGTGGGTGGGTCCCCCGAGACCGTCCATGACGAACGGGGTGATCTCACCGTCTGCGGTGTAGGTCATGGTCGCGGTCAGGTTCGACGAGAAATCCTCAGGCCGGGCAACCACCTCGTTGATCGCGGCCCGGCTGCAGACCAGGTGAAAACCGGACTCCCCGATCTGATGCACCGGGCCGGCTGCGCGCAGCCGTTCATACAGCGGATACGGATCCTGGATGGCGGCCTCGCCGAAGAACTCAGCGGGGGCGATCGCGCCGGCAACCGACATGTCTAATTCCTCCTCATGTCGGGGGTCAGCGCGTGGCGAGCAGGACACTACTGCGCTGAGGCTACCTGGCACCGCCGGCGTGTGAAACGAATAAGGCGGGGCCTCTCATCATCGAATTTGCGAGGCGCCTAGACCGCAAGCCGCCAACACCAACTCCCGCACTCGCGCCGCGTCGGCCTGGCCCTTGGTCGCCTTCATCACCGCGCCGACGATCGCCCCGACGGCCTGCACTTTGCCGCCGCGGATCTTCTCAGCGATATCCGGGCTGGCGGCCAGTGCCTCCTCCACTGCTGAAGAGATCAGCGACTCGTCGCGCACCATCGCCAACCCGCGCCCGGCCATCACCGCATCGGGTTCGCCTTCACCGGCCAGCACACCCTCGATGACCTGGCGGGCCAGCTTGTTGGACAGCGTGCCCTCATCCACGAGGACGACGACCCGGGCAACTTCGGCGGGCGTGATCGCCAGGGCGTCGAGTTCGACACCGAGTTCATTGGCCTTCTGCACCAGGAAGTTGCCCCACCACGCCCGCGCTGCCGCACTAGAGGCACCGTGGGCGACGGTGGCGGTCACCAGATCGATGGCGCCGTTGTTGACCAGGTCGCGCATCACCTCATCGGAGATGCCCCAGTCCTGCTGAATTCGGTTGCGCGTCAACCACGGAAGCTCGGGGATCGTCTGGCGCAGTCGCGCCACCAACTCCGCACTCGGAGCGACCGGCTCCAGATCCGGTTCCGGGAAGTAGCGGTAGTCCTCGGCGGTCTCCTTGGTGCGACCCGGCGAGGTGTGGCCGTCCTCGTGGAAGTGCCGGGTCTCCTGATGGATCGTGCCGCCGGCCGTCAGAATCGCCGCCTGTCGGCACATCTCGTAGCGGACCGCGACCTCGACACTCTTGAGTGAGTTGACGTTCTTCGTCTCGGTGCGGGTACCGAACTCGGCCCGGCCGATCGGTCGCAGCGACACGTTGGCGTCGCAGCGCAACGAACCCTGATCCATCCGCACATCGGACACCCCGAGTGAGCGCAACAGGTCGCGCAACGCGGTCACGTAGGCGCGGGTCACCTGCGGGGCCTGATCGCCAGTTCCCTCGATGGGTTTGGTGACGATCTCGATCAGTGGAACCCCGGCCCGGTTGAAGTCCAGCAGCGAGGTAGTCGCACCGTGGATGCGGCCGGTGTCACTACCGAGGTGGGTGAGCTTGCCGGTGTCCTCTTCCATGTGGGCGCGTTCGATCTCGACCCGGAAGATGCTGCCGTCCTCCAACGGAACGTCAAGATAGCCGTTGAACGCGATCGGCTCGTCATACTGGGAGATCTGGTAGTTCTTCGGCTGATCCGGATAGAAGTAGTTCTTCCGGGCGAACCGGCACCACGGCGCGATCTCGCAGTTCAGTGCCAGGCCGATCCGGATGGCGGATTCGACGGCGGCGGCGTTGAGGACCGGCAGCGCGCCGGGCATTCCCAGGCACACCGGGCACACCTGGGTATTGGGCTCGGCGCCAAACTTCGTCGCACACCCGCAGAACATTTTGGTGGCCGTCGAGAGTTCGACGTGCACCTCCAGACCCAGCACCGGGTCGAACCGTGCGACGACGTCGTCGTAGTCGAGCAGCTCGGCATGTCCGGTGGTCATGGTGGGTAATCCTAGTGGGGAAGCGTCTGGCTGCTCGCGGGAGCGTCGTCAGACCAAGCCGGCGATGAAACCCGCCGCCTGCTCGCTGTAAGGCGGAAACTCGTAGCCGCTGTGGGCCGCTCGGTCACGTCCGCCCGCCGAACAGATCGGGTCGCCGTCACTGCACAGATCGATCGCCCGGCCGACGAATATCCCGCCGATGATCAGGAGACCCGAAACGGTGCTTGATTTCCGAACACCGCGACCGCGGCGATCCGGCCGGCGAGATCCGGTGCCAGCGGCGGGGCCGATCCTAGGGAACTGATCCGCTGCCCGACGGGCGGCACACCGGCCAGCATGAGACCACGGCCGCGCCCTGGGAAAATCCGCCGAGAGCCAACCGGGTGTGGACAGTTGGCTGCCATACCGATATGGCTCGCCGCGTCATCGGCACCCGTGACGTGTTGAGAAAGTTGATCCCGGCCGGATAGTTGACCCCGTAGGCGCCAGGGTGCGGCCGCGAGCAGAGTGGCGCCATCACAGGCCTGACCCACCCGGCCGACGCCGATCGGCCTGCCGGTGCCGCGCGGGCGAAGACCAACTCCACATCGGGGCACTGCCTGGCGGATCGGCGCAGCCACCGCGAGGGCACCGGCGAGCATGACGGCCAGCGCCGCCCTACCGGTGTGACTGCGCAGCTCATTGACGGACATCGACGGTAACCCTAGTGGCCCGCGATACCCTTTGGCCTTCCCGATGCCGCACTACCAGGAAGCACAGCCATGACCGAACGATCCGCCGACCTGGTCGCCGACGTTCCGCGCAGCCGCATCGTGATCGCCTCGATGGTGGGCACCACCGTCGAGTTCTACGACTTCTACATCTACGCCACCGCGGCGGTGTCGGTGTTTCCGTTCCTGTTCTTTCCCAAGGGCAACCCGACCACCGCACTGCTGGCATCCCTGGCCACTTTCGGCCTCGCGTTCGTCGCCCGACCGATCGGCTCGATCGTGTTCGGCCACTTCGGTGACCGCATCGGTCGCAAGGCCACCCTGGTCGGCTCGCTGCTCACCATGGGCATCGCCACCTTCGCCATCGGGCTGCTACCCACCTACCACCAGGTGGGTCTGCTGGCCCCGGCACTGCTGGCGATTCTGCGCTTCGCCCAGGGTCTGGCGCTGGGCGGGGAGTGGAGTGGGGCGGCACTGCTGGCGGTGGAGACCGCCAAACCGGGTAGGAGGGCCTGGGCGGCGATGTGGCCGCAACTCGGTGCGCCGTTCGGCTTCCTGCTGGCCAACGGGGTATTCCTGAGCCTGCTGATCTGGCTGGGGCACTCCAACGCCAAACCGGACCTCGATGGGGCGTTCCTGACGTGGGGGTGGCGGATTCCGTTCCTGATCAGCGCCGTGATGGTGGTGATCGGGCTGTACGTGCGACTGAAGCTGACCGAGACCCCGGTGTTCGCCCGTGCCGTCGAGCGCGGCGAACGGGTGCGGACCCCGGTGGCGCAGGTGTTCCGCACCAACTGGCGTCAATTGATTCTGGGTACCTTCGTCATGCTGTCCACGTACACGATTTTCTACGTCGTCACCACCTGGGCGCTCAGCTTCGGCACCGGCAAAAAACCACCGGACGGCGCCGGCCTGGGTTTCAACTACATCGACTTCCTCAAGATGCAACTCATTGCGGTGCTGTTCTTCGCCGCGACGATCCCGATCGCCGGAGTGTTGGCTGACCGCTGGGGCCGGCGCAAGACGCTGCTAACGGTGACCGCGGCGATCATGGCCTACGGCGGCCTGTTCTCGGTGCTACTCGCGCCGGGTCGGGCCTCGCACGGCTCGGTGCTGGCCTTCCTGATCATCGGCATGACGCTGATGGGCTTCACCTTCGGACCGATGAGTGCCGTTCTGCCCGAACTGTTCCCGACCAACGTCCGCTACACCGGATCCGGGATCTCCTACAACTCGGCGAGCATCCTGGGCGCGGCGGTCGCACCGTTCATCGCGACCTGGTTGTCGACGACCTACGGTGTCGGCTGGGTGGGGGTGTACCTGCTGTGTGCGGCAACGCTGACGTTCATCGCGCTGCTGATCATGCGCGAGACCCGCGACACTCCCCTGGACTCCATCGAACCGGTTCTGGTCAGCTCGTAAGGCGAGCGCTCAGCCGAAGAACGCCGCCGCGTCGTCGTAGCGGGTCTCCGGCACCAGCTTGAGTTGGCGGACCGCGTCGGCCAGTGGCACCCGGCCGATGTCCTCACCCCGCAGCGACACCATCATCCCGTACTCACCGCTGTGCGCGGCGTCGGCGGCGTTGACCCCGAACCGGGTGGCCAGCACCCGGTCGTAGGCGGTCGGCGTTCCACCGCGCTGAACATGGCCCAGGACGGTGACGCGAACTTCCTTGCGGATCCGCTTCTC
Organism: Mycobacterium sp.; assembly: GCA_018401645.1. Lineage (GTDB taxonomy): Bacteria > Actinomycetota > Actinomycetes > Mycobacteriales > Mycobacteriaceae > Mycobacterium. The sequence goes on from JAGYKK010000010.1 coordinate 86,306, forward strand.
GACCTCCATCGCCAACTGCTGAGCGACCCCGGTGAAACGCTCGTGGCCGAACTCGTCCATCCCCCCGCTGCGCAGTTCCATCGAGCCTTCCACCGGCTTGGCGCCCTCGGCGACCACGCAGATGAAGTGGGACTGCCCCTTCTGGAAACGCTTCTTGACCATGCGGCACACCTCCTCGACGTCGTAGGGCTGCTCGGGGATCAGGGTCATGTGTGCCCCCGACGCAAGGCCGGAGTTCAGCGCGATCCAGCCGGCGTGGCGGCCCATCACCTCGACCAGCATGACCCGCTGATGCGACTCCGCGGTGCTGTGCAGGCGGTCGATGGCCTCGGTGGCGATCTGCAGCGCGGTGTCGTGCCCGAAGGTGACGTCGGTGCAGTCGATGTCGTTGTCGATGGTCTTGGGCACCCCGACGACCGGAACACCCTCTTCGTTGAGCCAGTGCGCAGCGGTCAGAGTGCCTTCGCCGCCGATCGGGATCAGCACGTCGATCCCGTTGTCCTCCAGTGTCTGTTTGATATCGGCCAAACCGGCGCGCAGCTTCTCCGGGTTGGTTCGGGCGGTCCCAAGCATGGTGCCGCCCTTGGCCAGCAGCCGTTCGTTGCGGTCGTCGTTGTACAACTGGACGCGGCGGTTCTCCAACAGGCCCCGCCAGCCGTCCTGGAACCCGACCACCGTCGAGTCGTAACGGGCATCGCAGGTCCGCACCACCGCTCGGATAACAGCATTGAGGCCGGGGCAGTCGCCGCCGCCGGTGAGGACTCCGATACGCATGGGGTCCATCTAACCGCCTCAGGCCCCTACATGCAGCGATAACCTCGCTGGCATGGTCTTCGTCCCGCGTCGCGACTTTGTTCGCCTGGTCGCCCTGGCCCTGCCCGCGAGCCTCGCCGTCGGCTGCAGTGGCTCCGGGCCGGATCAGGCCTCTTCCTCGACCTCGGGACCTGGGCCTGCCTCGGACGGACCCAATGCAAACGGGCCCAGTGCGGACGGGCGCAGTGCGGATGTACTCGTCATCGGCGCCGGGATCGCGGGCTTGCGCGCCGCCGAGGTGCTCGTCGCGAACGGACGCCGCGTCATCGTGCTCGAAGCGCGTGATCGCCTCGGTGGCCGGATCCACACGGACCGCTCCTGGGGCGTTCCGGTGGAGCTCGGCGCGTCCTGGATCCACGGGGTCGAGAACAATCCGATCGCTGCGCTGGCCGCGGCGAAGGGAATCACAACGCTGGCCACCGACTATGAGTCCGTCACCTATGGCGCCGACGGCCAGCGCCTTGGCGACGGTGCGCTCGACGATATCGAGGAACAGGTGGCCGACTTGGTCAAGGCGGGCCGCGAGGGCTCCCCCGACACCGATGAGCCGCTGCGTTCCGCGCTCGACCGCGCCATCGCCGCGGCAGATCTCGACCCGTCGGAGCGACTCAACGTCGAGATGGGTATCACCGCGTCGGTCGAACACGAGTACGCCACCGACGCAGTGAATCTGTCAGCGACGAATTTCGATGACGGTGCCGACGAGGGCGGCGGCGATGCCCACCTTCCCGAGGGCTACGACCAGGTGGTCGCGGCGGTGGCGAACGGGCTCGATGTACGCCTCGGCCACGTCGTCACCAGCATCGACACTGCCGGCGATCGTGCGGTCGTCGTCACCGCCCAGGGCAACTTCCGAGCCGGTGCCGTGGTCGTCACCGTGCCACTCGGTGTCCTCAAGGCGGGCACTGTCCAGTTCCAACCGCCGCTTCCGGAGCCGAAGTCCAGAGCCATCGCCAAGCTCGGGATGGGGACGCTCTCGAAGACGTGCCTGCGCTTTGCATCTCAATTCTGGCCGGACGACGCGGAGCTCATCGACATCGTTGCTTCCGCATCGCGTCGTGGTCAGTGGGTGGAGTCCCTGAGTCTCACCGGCCTGGTCGACGTGCCCGCCCTGATGATGTTCAACGCCGGGGAGTTCGCCCGCGCTGTGGAAACCATGACCGATCCCGAGGTGATCGAAAGTGCATCGAGCGCACTGAAACCGGCATTCCCGGAGTTCTCCACGCCCACCGGGCTACTCCGCTCGGCGTGGTCGGTCGATCCTTTTGCCCTGGGCAGCTATTCGTTCATCGGCGTCGACGCTTCACTGGCCGACCGCGATGCGCTCGCGGAGCCCGACGGGCGCCGCATCTTCGCCGGTGAGGCCTGTTCGCGCGATCACGCCGCAACGGTGCACGGCGCGTACGCCAGCGGCGAGGCGGCGGCGAGGGCGCTGCTGCGCTGAGATTCCACAGCGCCGTCACCAGCGGCGGTGCTGGACGATCAACCTTTGCTGAACGTCTCCGTAAGGACCGGAACAATCTGCAGCTTGCGCGAGACCACGCCGGTGAGCAGCGCGCGGTTGTTCTTCAGCGTCACCCCGAAGGCCGCTTCCACCGCCGCAGCACGCGAGCCGAGTGCCACGGTGATCGAATCGTTGTTGAGGATGTCGGTGATGACGAACAGGAACAGATCCAGCCCCTTCGCGGCGATGGTGTCGCGCATCGCCGCCTCCAGTTCGTCTTGGCGGCACAACACCTCATCGACATCCACCGCGGTGACCTGGGCGATCTCCACCTTTGCCCGGCCCATCGGGAACTCCTTCGAGTCCGTTGAAATGAGCTGTGCGATGGACCTTTCCCGCAAACTCGCACCGGCCTTGAGTAACTGAAGTCCGTAGGTCTGCAGATCGACACCGGCGATGGGGGCGAGTTCCTGCGCAGCCGCGACGTCCTCCGGCGTGCACGTCGGGGATTTGAGCAGCAGGGTGTCGGAGACGATGGCGGAGAGCATCAGACCGCCGATCTGCGGACTGACGGCAACACCGGATTCCTTGAACATCTTGAAGACGATCGTCGAGGTACAACCGACCGGCTCCGCGCGGTAGTACAGCGGTCCGGCTGTTTCGAAGTTGGCGATGCGGTGATGGTCGATGACTTCGGCGATCGTGACGTCGTCGATGTCGATCGCGCTCTGCTGGCGCTCATTGTGGTCGACGAGAATGACGTGGGACGCCTCGGCGGCCACCGACTCCACCAACCGCGGCGGCGCCGTGTTGAAGGCATCCAGCACGAACTGGGTCTCGGCACTGACGGATCCGAGTCGCACCGCCTCGACATCGGCGCCGGTCCTCGTTTTCAAATCCGCGTAGGCCAGCGCCGAACAAATCGAGTCGGTATCCGGATTGCGATGGCCGAAGATCAGCGTTTTGCTCATATTTTTATGCAGCCTCCTC
>JAGYKK010000100.1 GCA_018401645.1 Mycobacterium sp.
TGCCGCCGTACTTGCTGTAAATGACGGTGTCGCCCTCCGCGACGTCCAACGGAATCCGCTTCTCGCCGTCTTCGTCCCAACGGCCGGGACCGACGGCTACGACGGTCCCCTCCTGCGGCTTCTCCTTGGCGGTATCCGGGATCACCAGACCCGACGCGGTGGTCGTCTCGGCCTCGTTGGCCTGTACGAGGATCTTGTCCTCGAGTGGCTTGATATTCACGCTCGCCACGATGAAGCCCTCCACTGTTATGGCTGTGGCCCGGGGCTGTTCCCCGGACCGGATCGTTTAACCAGGTGTTCGGCATTCGTCCGTGCCCTCGCGCCGTCGTCGCGGGTGCCGACGCGGGGGTTGGTTCTCCTGCCGCCTAGCACTCTATACCCGAGAGTGCTAGCACTCAAGGGGGGTCCTCTGCGATTCGCCGTGAGCCGAATTGGCGCTGCTAGCGAGGACTGTCGAACCGGCGGTGGTCGACCAGCAGGTGCTGGGACACGTCTCCGAGCATCTCGACGTCGGCGATACGTTCGGTGTAGTACCAGCCGTCGTCGTCGCGGGCGAACCGGTCGCGGTACCGGCCCACCACGATCGGCTGCAACGCAACCTCGTCGGTGGCCTGCACCACACAGAAGGTGGAACGCGCGGCGGCCGTGGCGTCATCGGCGACCTCGACGATGAGGTTGAGCACCAGGTGGCGGGTCCGCGGCGTACCGTCGGGAAACCGCCGGGTGGACATCGCGAACAGTCCGGCGATGTTCTTCGCGCCCGACATCTTCGGCGTCCTGGCTCCGCCGAAGTCCGCCCGGCCGAGCAGTGCACCCACGCCATCGAAATCGCCGGCGTCGAACATTTCCGCGCAGCGATAAATCAGATCGGTGATCGCCGTCCGATCTTCGGCGATACTCATCGGACCTGACCGACGATCACCGGCAACCCCGGGTCACTGGCAACGTGCAGTGGCGAAGGCGCCGCGCCGGCGGCGATCAGGTGGGCGGCGAACGATGCGATCATCGCCCCATTATCGGTGCACAGTTGCAATCGCGGAATCCTTAACGTCAGACCCGCTGCTGCACAACGCTGTTCGGCCAGCTCGCGTAGTCGGGAATTGGCCGCCACGCCGCCGGAAATCAACAGTGTGGATACGCCCGTGTCGGTGGCAGCCCGGACCGCCTTGGCGGTCAGCACATCGGCGACGGCCTCCTGAAAAGAGGCGGCGACATCGGCGCGGGCGGCGGCGGGGTGAGCCTCCACGTAGCGGGCCACCGCGGTTTTGAGCCCCGAAAAACTGAAGGAATACCGATCGTCTCTCGGACCGGTCATCCCCCGCGGGAAGGCAATGGCTTCGGGATCGCCGGTGCGGGCCAGATCGTCGAGTGCCTTGCCGCCCGGGTACCCCAGGCCCAGTAGCCGCGCCACCTTGTCGTAGGCCTCTCCGGCGGCGTCGTCGAGGGTGGCACCGAGTTCGATGATCGGTTCGGCCAGCGAGCGCACCGCGAGGAGGTGGGTGTGCCCGCCGGAGACCAGTAGCGCGACACTCTCGGGCAGGGGACCATGGTCGTAGACGTCAGCAGCCAGATGCCCGCCGAGGTGATTGACCGCGTAGAACGGGACGCCCCAGGCCGCCGCATAGGCCTTGGCGGCAGCGACGCCAACCATCAGCGCTCCGGCCAGGCCGGGTCCGATGGTGGCG
>JAGYKK010000101.1 GCA_018401645.1 Mycobacterium sp.
GCCGCGACGGAAGGCATCGAAGAGCGCCTCGCGCTCGGCGTTCTTGGTCGACCCCTGGATCACCGGGGCGTCGAGTTCCTTACCGAGTTCGTCGAGTTGATCGAGATAGGCACCGATCACCAGCGTCGGCTCGCCGGGGTGTTTGGCCAGGATTGACTTCACCACCGCGACCTTGGTGTGCGCCGTGGAGCACAGCTTGTAGCGCTCCTCGGGTTCGGCGACGGCGTACTGCATCCGCTCGTTATCGGTCATCGTGACCCGGACCTCGATGCACTCGGCAGGGGCGATCCAGCCTTGGGCCTCGATATCCTTCCAGGGCGCGTCGTAACGCTTGGGTCCGATCAGGCTGAATACATCGCCCTCGCGGCCGTCCTCGCGGATCAGGGTGGCCGTCAGCCCCAGCCGTCGTCGCGATTGCAGATCGGCGGTCATCCGGAACACCGGGGCCGGCAGAAGATGCATCTCGTCGTAGATGATCACCCAAGCCCGGCTGTCGAACAATTCCAGGTGCCGGTATTTGTCCTTCGTCCGGCGGCTGATCACCTGATAGGTGGCGATGGTGACCGGGCGGGCCGGCCACGGTGTTGGTGACCAGGATCAGCGTGGTGGCACCGGCCTTGGCCATGGCCGCCGCACCCACGATGGTCTTCCCCGCGCCGCACGGCAGTACCACCACCCCCGATCCGCCGGCCCAGAACGAGTCAGCCGCCATCTGCTGGAAGTCTCGCAGTTCCCAGCCATCCTGCGCCAGGCTGATCGGATGGGCCTCGCCATCGACGTAGCCGGCCAGATCCTCGGCCGCCAGCCGATCTTGAGCAGCATCTGTTTGACCCGGCCCCGCTCGCTGGGGTGCACCAGGACGGTGTCGTCATCGACGCGCGCACCCAGCATCGGGGTGATCTTTTTGTTACGCAGCACCTCCGCGAGAACCGCGTGGTCCAGACTGAGCAGGCACAGGCCGTGGGCGGGGTGTTTGACCAACCGGAGTCGGCCGTAGCGGGCCATGGTGTCGACGATGTCGACCAGCAGCGGTTGGGGTATCGCGTAGCGGGAGAAGTTCTGAACCGCCTTGGGTTTCGTGTACACCTTCTTTTCTGGGAAGGATGGCACGATGTCAAGCAAGTACGACCGGAAGGTCAAGACCAAGGCGGTCCGGCTGGTCCGGGAGCATCGAGACGAGTACGAGACCGAATGGGCGGCGATGAAGGCAATCTCCACGCGGTTGGGGATGAGCACCGAGACGCTGCGCAAGTGGGTGCGCCAGGCGGAGATCAATGAGGGCCAGGGTCGCGGGGATGACCCCCCGGCGTCTCAGCAGCTGCGGGAGCTTCGAAAAAAGAACCGGGAGCTTGAAGAAACGATCGTTATCTCAGGTCCTCAGCCTCCGATGATGTTAACGACACGCGGCCCGGGGTGCGCCGAGATCCGTTGTGGATTGGTTATCTTCGGCGTCTATGACGGGGCGGGGAATCCGGGTGCAGCGCGTCGAGATGCCGTTCGGCGACCCGCGTTCGTGGACGGTGACTGAGGACGGCTCGGTGGTAGAGCCGGCGGAGTCGTTCCTGGCGCATCTGCATGCGGTGGAGCGCTCGCCCAACACGGTTAAGACTTATGCGCACGATCTGCGGGACTGGTTCGAGTTCCTCGACCAACACGGCCTGGTGTGGTCGGCGGTGCGG
>JAGYKK010000102.1 GCA_018401645.1 Mycobacterium sp.
GGCCGAATGCAGGATGTCGGTGCTCTCTGCCGCCGACTCCTCGGCCCAGGCCGGCCCGGCGAGCACCACGAAGGTTGCCGCAACCAGGGCAAGTACCGCGTATCCCCGCACTGCCGCCTCCTCGTGTGCCTCTTGGTGTCCATGATCCGCTATGGATGTCGCCTGGCATAGCTCGGGCGTTTCGGGGACGGGGGGCTTTCGCTGAGGGAGTAGTGACCGCCAGCAGCTCGTTGCGGCGATACTATGCGCTCACCAGCAGGTAAACGCGACTGAAGGTGGCCTCGATGGACAGCACCATGCAGAACCACCCCCTTACTGTCGCCGAGATCCTGCGATACGCGGTGGGCGTGCACGCCGATCGGACGGTCAGCACCGCCACCGGCGACGGCTTCCGGCATGCAACCTATTCCGAGATCGGCCGGCAGGCCGCGCGGCTCGCCAACGCACTGCGCCGTCTGGGCATCGACTCCGATCAGCGGGTTGCCACGTTCATGTGGAATAACCAGGAGCACCTGGTGGCCTACGTCGCGGTTCCGTCGATGGGCGCCGTGCTGCATACCCTGAACATTCGGCTGTTCCCCGAACAGATTGAATTCGTCGCCTACGAGGCCGCAGACCAGGTGGTAATCGCCGACATGTCGCTGGCACCGATCCTGGCGCCGGTGCTACCGAAGATGGAGACCGTTCACACCGTGATCGTGGTCGGATCCGGCGACCTCGGCCCCTTCGAAGCGTCCGGGAAGAGGGTGCTGCGGTACGACGAGATCATCGCCGCGGAGTCCGACGAGTTCTACTGGCCGGAGATCGGCGAGAACACCGCTGCGGCGATGTGCTACACCAGCGGAACGACCGGCAACCCCAAGGGTGTCGTGTATAGCCACCGGTCAAGCTACCTGCACTCGATGGCTGTCTGCGGTGGCAACGGGATGGGATTGAGTTTCTCGGACAAAGCCTTCCCGATCGTGCCGATGTTCCATGCCAACGCGTGGGGCTTGCCGTACGCCGCTTTGATGGCCGGTGCCGACATCGTGCTGCCAGACCGATTCATGGATGCCAAGTCGCTGGTGAATTTGATCGAGACCCAGCGCCCGACGGTGGCCGGTGCGGTGCCGACCATCTGGAACGACGTGATGGGCTATCTCGAACGCGAACCCGGCCACGACATCTCGTCGCTGCGACTGGTCGCGTGCGGGGGGGCGGCGGTACCGGTGTCGCTGATGCAGACTTTCGAGCAGCGCTACGGCGTTCAGATCCGACAACTCTGGGGGATGACCGAGACATCGCCGATGGCGACATTGGCCTGGCCCGCACCCGGTATACCGCCGGAGCGGGAATGGGAAATCCGGGCCACCCAGGGCCGGCCGATGTGCGGGGTGACGGCGCGCATCGTCGACGATGCGGGGGCGGTGCTTCCCGACGACGGCGAGGCGGTCGGCGAGTTGGAGGTGTGCGGACCGTGGATCACCGGCTCCTACTACCGCGACACCGATCCGTCGAAGTTCACCTCCGGTTGGCTACGCACCGGTGACGTCGGCCGGATCGACTCGATGGGCTACATCACGCTGACCGACCGGGCAAAAGATGTCATCAAGAGTGGCGGCGAGTGGATCTCCTCGGTTGAGTTGGAGAACACGCTGATCGCCCACCCGTCGGTTCGCGAG
>JAGYKK010000103.1 GCA_018401645.1 Mycobacterium sp.
CCATCGTTCTTCGGCAATATCTTCGACTACTACCTGCGCCCCGGCGGGGCCTACTACGGTGCAAAAAAAGGCCTGCGTCCGCTCTCGGTGGTGTTCGACTCCTACGCCGGCGGCGACCGCCGCCAAGGCAGGGTCACCGTGGTGAACCAGGGCTCCAACGCCGCGCAGGATCTACGCGTGCGGGTTCGTACCTATGACATCGCGGGCCGGTTGCGGGACAGTCGCGGTGCCGAGGGAATCGATGTCATATCCGGAGGTGCCACCGCTGCGCTGACCCTGCCCAGCGGGCCGATGGACTCCCGGGTGTTCTTTGTCCGGTGCCAACTGCTCGACCGCTATGGCGCGGTGATCACCGAAAACGTCTACTGGCAGTCCCAGGTGCCCGACGATGTCGGCCCACCCGCCAACGACGCGGCGTTCGACTCCCGGCAGGTCAGTTGGGCCGACATGACGCCCCTGAACACCCTGGCCCAGCCGACCTTGCGGATCAGCGCCGTGCGCGACGGCTCCGATCCGGCCCGGGTGAGAGTGGTGCTGCGCAACCCGACGTCGCAGATCGCCTTTTTCCAGCGCGCCGAACTGCTCAGTGCCGTCGACGGCGAGGAGATCCTGCCGATCGAATACGACGACAACTACGTGACCGTATTCGGCGGTGAGACGGCCGAGATTGGGGGTCGGGCGCCCGCCGGTGGTCCAGCCCCCGACTGGGTGCGGGTGACCGGCTACGGCGGCACACCGGTGGTCGTGCCGGTCTCGTGAAATCACCGGTGGCCTACATTCGGTGACGGGACCCGACGGTCGGGGGCCGTCGGTCACGAAGGGACGGACGACGTTGCTCGAGCGCGCCTTCGCGGTGGCCGCTGCTCTGGCGGGTGCGGTGTTCACGGCGATCGGGATCGTTGTCCGACAGCGGGCCACCATGGACGTGCCACGCGATCGCGGCGTCAGCAGGCTGATGCTCAACACCCTGCTGCACCGTCCGCTGTGGTGGGCCGGCACCGCCGCTGCGGTCACCGGTTACGCATTCCAAGCGGTGGCGCTGGCTTTCGGATCCCTGCTGCTGGTCGCTCCCCTGATGGTCTCGGCGCTGTTGTTCGCCCTACCACTGAGTGCCTGGACCTCGCGGCGCCGAGTCACCCGTGCCGAGTGGGGTTGGGCCAGTCTGCTGACCCTGGCCCTGGCATTGTTCGTCGCAGTGGCCCGCACCAGACCCGGCGACTACCGGGCCTCGGAGCCGACCTCGGTGGTGGTCGCGACGATCTGCCTGCTCGCCGTGACCGCCAGTCTGGTGCTCGCGGTACGGCTCACCGGTTGGCGGCAGGCCATCATGCTGGCACTCGGGGTGGGCGTTTTGTTCGGCGTGCTGGCGGTGCTGACCAAAATTGAGATGCACATTCTCACCGAGGAGGGCGGCGCGCAATTGCTCACCTCGCCGGTGACCTATGTGTTGATCGTGGTCGCCGTCGCCGCCACGCTGCTGCAGCAGTCCGCCTTCCACGCCGGCTCGCTGAAAGCCTCCGTCCCGGCCATGCTGGTTCTGGAACCGGTGGTGGCCGTGTTGTTGGGCCAGGTGGTCCTCGGCGAGCACCTCGCA
>JAGYKK010000104.1 GCA_018401645.1 Mycobacterium sp.
CGGGAACCGGGGCCGGGGCTGGAATCGGGGTCGGCGTCGTCAGGGGCGCCGCGAATGGCGTGACCGGTGCCGGAAATGGACGGACAGCGTCCGGAAGTCGTTGCGGCAGTGCTGAACTCGATGCCAGCGCTGAACTCGATGCCAGCGCTGAACTCGATGCCAGCGCTGAACTCGATGCCGGCGTTGAACTCGCGGGTTCATTGCGCCGGACGCTGTCCGGGATCAGCGTTGTGGCACGACCCGTCGATGCCGGCGGTACCGACGGTTGCCGTGCGGGCTTGCGGGCATTCGCGCCCCGGTCGGTGCGACGTGACGACGTCGACGTTGCGGGAGACGACGTTGCGGGAGACGACGTTGCGGGAGACGACGTTGCGGGAGACGACGCCGCCTGCCCCGTTGTCGCGCCGGTGGCGCCGGTGTCTGACGCGCCGGTGGCGCCGGTGTCTGACGCGTCCGCCTGCGCGACGCCGGTGCCGGTGACAACCGCGGCACTCACGCCGAGTACGACGGCAAGTGCGCCGATCCGGCCGATATGGGCGGCGGCGTTGTTCGGGCGACTCATCAACGATCTCCTATGCCTCGTGGCTAACTACAGGCCTTGGCTGCTGGCAAACGTCGGGCGCCCGCGATGTGGAAGCGGGCATCCTCAACTCTACTCACACCGGCCCCATCGCTTCCAGTGCCACTGTCAGCGGCCTCGGCGAACGACGTGGGAGGTGAAACGTCCCGTTGGCTCCGGTGTGGCTTTGGTTCGAATCCGGCGGTTCCAGCAAAAACGGAGTGGGGTATCGCTTGGACCGTGGCAACCGACTGAGGCCGGTCTCACGGATCGGCGAGCAACTCCGCCATCTTGGCGATGACGACCTGCAGGCCCTTGAACGGCCGGATCATCACCTTCACCGACGTCAACCTGCCGTCCTCGTTCCAATGCAGCATGTCGATGCCCTCGACCGTGATGCCGTCGACCTCAGCGGCGAACTCGAGGACCGCGGAGTGGGTATCGATCCAGGTGTTGACATAGTGGAAACCGGTGCCGGTGAACATGTGTTCCGCGGCGCGAAGATAGGCGGCCGCGGTAGCCCGTCCGCGCTGAGGGGTGAAGACCGCCGGGGAGTAGAAGATCGCATCCTCGGCGAGTAGGTCGTCGAGATCAACGGTCTGGCCGTTCTCGATGACGTCGAGCCACCGGTCGACCACCGGCGAGGACACGGCCCCGTTCACCACACCCAGAGCGACATGTCGTTGGGCGGGTACTGCTGACAGATGTCGGTGGTGTTGGCCGCCACACCCTTGTTGTTGAAGAACAGCTTCGAGTGATTGGGCCACTGGAAGGCCAGTGGATTAGAGAAGGCGTTGGTGGCCAATTCCTCTGACCACGCCCGGCGGTCGGCGGGGCTCTTCGCGAAGAATCCGTGAATGTAGTCGCGGGCCGCTTGCTGGATCTCCGGCGACTTGTTGTTGTAATCGATCATGTACCGCTCGAAGTAGATCGGCTCCACGTCGCGCGCGGCAGCCATGATCTGCTCGGCCGTACATCCGGTCATGATCATCCGGCTGGGAATGGGGTAGTTGTCGGTTGCGTCG
>JAGYKK010000105.1 GCA_018401645.1 Mycobacterium sp.
ATGACCGCCGGGGTCAGGGTCAGCGAGCCCACCAGGGTGACCAGCACGCCCAGGCCGGCCGGGATGCCGAGGCTGTTGAAGTACGGCGTGCGGGTGAAGATCAGGCAGAACACCGCGGCGGCGACCGTCAGGCCCGAGCCGACGATGACGTGCGCGGTGCTGCGATACATCGTGTAGTAGGCGGCTTGTCGGTCCTCCCCTGCCTGGCGCGCTTCCTGGTAGCGGCCCAGCAGGAAAATCGCGTAGTCGGTTCCGGCCGCGACGACCAGCAGCGTCAACAGGTTGGTGGCATACGTCGATAGCGGGATGACGCCGATGTGGCCCAGGAAGGCGACGATGCCGCGGGCCGCGGCCACCTGGATCGCGACCGCCACCAGCGTGAGCAGCGCGGTGGTGATGGACCGGTAGACGATCAGCAGCATCACACCGATCACCCCGAAGGTGAGCGCCGTGACCTTGATGTGGCTGCCCTCACCGACCGCGAACTCATCGGCGACCAGGGCCGCCGGGCCGCTCACGTAAGCCTTGACCCCGGGCGGGGACGGGGTCTTGTCCACGATCTCGCGGACGGCCGCGACCGATTCGTTGGCCTGATTCCCGCCGGCGTTACCGGCGAGGTACACCTGGATCAGCGCGGCTTTGCCGTCGTTGCTCTGCGAGCCCGCCGCCGTCAGCGGATCACCCCAGAAGTATTGAACGTGCTGTACGTGTTCGGTGTCGGCGGTCATCTCGGCGACCAACACGTCGGCGAACTGGTGCGCCTCGGCGCCCAGCGGCTGATCGCCTTCCAGCACGAGGGTGATGAGGCTGTCGGAGTCGTACTCGCCGAACACCTGCCCGATCCGCTTGGAGGCGATCAGCGACGGCGCGTCCTTGGAACTCTGCGCCACGTTGTTGATCCGCCCGACCTCTTCAAGAGGCGGGATCAGGGCATTGCTCAGAGCGGCCAGCGCCAGCCAGAAGATGGCGATCGGGATCGACAGGACGCGGACCAGCCGCGGAATGCGGGGCGTGGTGCCGTGACGGTTGCTCATCCGGACTTGTCTAAGCAGAAGACGTAGGCACTCGTGGCGTTCTCGAGGCGCTCCACCTTGACTATCCCGTCAATGGTGACACGGCAGCCCAGGCTGTTGCCGTCACCCTGGGCCTGGACGTTGACCACGACCGCCGGCGTGGTCGTCGAGTCTTCATAGGACCACGGCAGGGCGGCGTCGTCGACGCGCTGCGGTCGGGCGTTGACGTCGGTGTAGGTGATGGTCGCGGTGGCGCCGGGCTCGCCGAACACCTCGAGTTGAACCTGTTTGGGATTGAACGGCACGATCTGGTCGGCGGCACCGCCGGGGGTCGCGGTGTCCAGGGGGCCGAAAGCGCCCTGCAGTCGGTACACCGCGAAGCCGGCGAGTGCGACGATCGCGATCGACACCCAGACCAGCCAGGCCCGGCCGACAACCGATCGCAGGGGCCTGCGGTTCACCGGTCAGCCTCCACCGTCAGTACGGTACGGTACCGGACGCTGGCTGGCACCCTCAGGGCCCCGTACGGGCGGGCCGGATGAGACTGGGC
>JAGYKK010000106.1 GCA_018401645.1 Mycobacterium sp.
GAGATCATGGTCTTCGTCGGACCCGACTTCGTCGTCACGGTCCGCCACGGCGACCACACCGACGGAATCGACAAGATCGTTTCCCGCACCGGCGCTACCGTACGCGCGGTCGGTAGCGGGTTCCTGCGCGGAATGGGTGGCCATCTGACCGACGGTGAGGTGATCGAAGTCGCCGGACTGCAGATCACCGTACTGGCCACTCCCGGTCACACCGCGGACTCGGTCAGCTTTGTCCTCGATGACGCGGTGTTGACTGCTGACACCATTTTGGGTCGCGGGACCACCGTCATCGATGACGAAGACGGCAGCCTGGCCGACTATCTGGAGTCACTGCGGCGGCTGCAGTCCCTGGGCCGACGTGCGGTGCTGCCCGGGCATGGACCTGAACTCGAGGATCTGAGTGCGGTCGCGGCGAGATACCTCACGCATCGTCAGCAGCGCCTTGAACAGGTGCGGCACGCGGTTCGGACGCTGGGTGAAGACGCCACGCCGCGACAGGTGGTCGAGTTCGTCTACACCGACGTCGACGAGAAGTTGTGGGAACCGGCGGAGTCGTCCGTCCGTGCCCAGCTCGCCTACTTGCGCGGGACGTCCCCTGCGTCTGCTCGGCGGGGCTAGCGGGCGCGGCGGGCCAGCCGTTCGGAATCACAGATTAGAACGCTCTTGCCCTCCAGCTTGATCCAGCCCCGGTGCGCGAAATCGGCGAGTGCCTTGTTGACGGTCTCCCTGGATGCCCCGACGAGCTGGGCGATCTCCTCCTGGGTGAGGTCGTGGGTGACGCGCATCGCACCACCCTCCTGCGTGCCGAAACGTTGCGCGAGCTGCAGCAATTGTTTGGCGACCCGGCCGGGCACATCCGTAAAGATCAGATCGGCCAGATTGTTGTTGGTCCTGCGCAGCCGTCGCGCGAGGACCCGCAGAAGTTGTTCCGCGATTTCGGGACGGTCGGCGATCCAGGCCCGGAGCGCATCACGATCCATGGCCACCGCGCGTACCTCGGTGATGGTGGTGGCACTGGAGGTTCGCGGGCCCGGATCAAAGATCGACAGCTCGCCGAACATATCCGACGGACCCATGATCGTGAGGAGGTTCTCTCGGCCGTCGGAGGAACGCCGGCCGATCTTCACCTTGCCCGCGATGATGATGTAGAGCCGGTCGCCTGGTTCCCCCTCCGAGAAGACCGTGTGACCACGGGGGAAGTCCGCCGGTTGAAGTTGCTTGGTCAGCGCCGTGACGGCGCTGGGATCGACCCCCTGGAAGATACCGGCCCTCGCCAGGATCTCGTCCACGTTGCCTTCCTTAGGTCATCGGTAAGAGGAAACGACACGTGCCAGCGCGGCCGACTATGAGCTTCGAGTTGGCCGCTGCGGCGAAGACCAACGCTACACAGGGTTGATGAATCCGGTCGGCTGAAACTGGCGATTCGCCTTCGGGAGCGAACACAGACGAGTCGGCAATCCAGGTTCCTCGGCCAGCAGTCGATGGCCCAGTGCGGTGTCCGTGGCGACCTCCGCCAGGCTCGGCGCGTGCCCCGGTACTGCCTGCACGC
>JAGYKK010000107.1 GCA_018401645.1 Mycobacterium sp.
CGGCCCGCCCGAGAACCAGGTGCGGATGAGCGGCCAGGACGGTCAGCCCATCGGCGTCGACGATCACCGGAAGGTCGGTGCGCAGCGCGTACGTCAGCGTCTCCAGCGCCGCCTCATCGGTGCCGAGGCCGGGGCCGACGACAACGGCCTGGACCCGCCCAGTGGCAGCCGGGGAAGAAGCGATGACCACCTCCGGCCAGTGCGCCACGACTTCGGCGGCGGCGGCGCCGGCGTACCGGACCATTCCCGAGGTCGCCGCCACCGCCGCGCCGGTGCACAGCACCGCCGCCCCGGGGTAGGCCGCCGAGCCGGCCAGGATGCCGACGACTCCCTGGGTGTACTTGTCGTCGAGACGCCCGGGCACCGGCCAGCAGGCTCGGACGTCGGCGGCGTCGAGTGCCATCAGGGGGGTCGGGGGAAGGTCCAGACCGATGTCGACGACTTCGACCCGGCCGCAATCGGCGAGTGCGTGCACGGGTTTTCGACCACCAAAGGTCACGGTGAACGCGGCACGCACCGCCGGCCCCGCGATCGACCCGGTCGCCACGTCGATGCCACTCGGAACGTCGACGGCGACCACGGCAACCCCGGCCGCCTCGGCGGCGGCAAATACCTCGGCGGCCGCTGGTCGCAACGGACCCTGCCCAGAAATTCCGACAACCCCGTCGATCACCAGATCGGTTGCTGCGGTCAGGTTTTGGGTCACCTGGCCGCCAGCGGACCGGAATGCACTCAGAGCACCCGGGTGGGTTCGCTGTGGGTCGAGCAGAATCGCGGCGGTGGCCACGCCGCGGCGGCGCAGAAGAGTCGCCGCCCATAGGGCATCTCCGCCGTTGGCCCCGGAGCCCACCACCGCACAGATGCGGCGGCCGGCGACCCCCCCGGTGCGCTCACGCAGTTCGGCGGCGATGACATGAGCCAAACCCGTTGCCGCACGGCGCATGAGCGCGCCATCAGGCAACGCGGCCAGCAGGGGCGCCTCAGCCACGCGAATCTGATCGGCGGTGTAGTAGTACCGCATCAGTCGCTATTCCACCGTGACGGATTTGGCGAGATTCCGCGGCTTGTCGACGTCGTAGCCACGTGCCTGGGCTACCGCCGCCGCGAAGACCTGCAGCGGGATCGTTGAGAGCAACGGCTGGAACAGCGTCGACACGGCGGGTATCTCGATCAGGTGATCGGCGTAGGGCCGGACCGTGTCGTCGCCTTCCTCCGCAATGACGATGGTGACCGCGCCACGGGCCTGGATCTCCCGGATATTGCTGAGAAGTTTGCCGTGCAGCATCGCGGCGTTCTTGGGCGAGGGCATCACGACGATGACCGGTAGACCATCCTCGATCAGCGCGATCGGGCCGTGCTTGAGTTCACCGGCGGCGAAACCCTCGGCGTGCATATAGGCCAGTTCCTTGAGTTTGAGCGCACCTTCCAGGGCCACCGGGTAGCCGACATGGCGGCCCAGAAACAACACGGTCGGGGAATCGGCGAACCGGCGGCCAAGGCCTTCGCGAGGCGGTGGA
>JAGYKK010000108.1 GCA_018401645.1 Mycobacterium sp.
CCACAAGGGACTTCGCCGCGAAGTGCAGCACCCCGTCGAACGACCCGCCGGGCAGTAGCCGACGCGCCGCAGTGATCATGTCGCCATCGAGGAACTGTGCGCCCGGCGCTACCGCGTCGGCGTTCCCGGTCGAGAGGTCATCGACGATCACCACCTCGTGGCCCTGTTCGATCAGCGCCATCGCGCACACGCTGCCGACGTAACCGGCCCCACCGGTGACCAGCAGCTTCACTCGAACGCCGCCGATTGCTCGATGACGTTCACCAGCACCCGGACACCGACGGCCAGTGCGCGCTCGTCGATGTCGAAATCCGGCTGGTGCAGGTCGCGCTGTGGACCCTGCCCGCTCCACACGCCCAGGCGGGCCATCGCGCCGGGCACTTCCTCGAGGTACCACGAGAAGTCCTCACCGCCGCCGGACTGCTGGGCCTCGACCAGCATCTCCGGGCCGACGGCTTCGATGGCGTGGGTCATGATCTGGGTACAACGTTCGTCGTTGACCACCGGGGGTACACCGCGGTGGTATGCCAGCGAGTGCCCAATTCCCAACGGCGCCAGCAGGCCCGAAACCGTTTCGCGGACAACGCTTTCCATCTCAATCCAGGTCTGACGGCTTGCCGTGCGAACGGTGCCGGACAGCGTGCCGGTCTGCGGTATCGCATTCGGTGCCGACCCGGCGTTGACCGCGCCCCACACCATCACGGTGGCGTGCCGCGGGTCCAGGCGTCTCGACAACACGCCGGGCAGTCCGGTGATCAGCGTCCCCATGCCGTAGACCAGATCTGTGGTCAGGTGCGGCCGCGACGTATGCCCGCCCGGGGAGCGCAAGCTGATCTCGACGAAGTCGGCCGCCGAGGTGATCGGGCCGGCGGTGATCGCGATGTTGCCGGCCGCCAGGTGCGGGTCGCAGTGCAAGGCGAAGATGCGCGAAACTCCCATCAGAGCGCCGGCCGCGATCGCGTCGAGGGCTCCGCCGGGCATCAACTCCTCCGCGGACTGAAAGATCAACCGGACCCCGACGGGCAGTTGAGGCACGGACGCCAATGCTGTGGCGGCGCCGAGCAGCATCGCGGTGTGGGCGTCATGGCCGCAGGCGTGTGCCACACCGAGCGTCGCCGAGGTAAACGGCAACCCGGTTCGTTCGGCCATCGGCAGCGCGTCGATGTCGGCGCGCAACGCGATGCGGGGTCCGTACTCGGGGCCGAAGTCGCACACCAGGCCCGCGCCACCGGGCAGGGCCTTCGGGTTCAGACCCGCCTCCACTAGGCGGTCGGCGACGAACTGCGTGGTGGCGAACTCCTGGCGACCCAACTCGGGGTGGCGGTGAATATGACGGCGCCAGGCAACGAGATCGTCGTAGTGCGCGGCCAGCCACGACTCGGCGGTGTCGGCCAACGGCATCGGGTCAGTATCGCAGGCGCCGGTTAGGCTACGTCACCGTGAGTCCAGACGCCCGACAAGCGGCCGCGGAGGTTGCCGAGCGCACCGGAGTCGACCGCCACGACGTCGC
>JAGYKK010000109.1 GCA_018401645.1 Mycobacterium sp.
ACTGGAGGCGATGTCCTTGGCCCTGTCTTGGGTTTCAGCGCAACTCACCACGACCGATGTGGCGATGGCGAGGCCACCCACCGCGGCCGCGACGCGAGTCATTGTGGTGTTCATAATCCTCAATCTCTCCTAGTGTGGACGGCGGATGTGTGCACATCCGCAGGCGATAACCTAGCAAACAGTTGCGGCCCACTGTCAGGCCTTGGACTTGGAAGACCTTTGACAGTGCGTAATAAGGGTTACGCTTTTGGGGGCGGAGGCGCTGTCGCAGGATCGAGCGGGTGACCGCCGCCACGGGAAAAGGAGCGACGATGCCGTCTCAACCAGCCGCGACGCGGTCTGCCAAAGGGCCCGGTCTGCCACGCGGCAAGACCCTGATCGTGCATTCCGCCGACGGCACCCGGCTGCACACCGAGGTGTTCGGTCCCGCCGACGGCTACCCGGTTGTGCTGGCGCATGGCATCACCTGCTCGCTTCGGGTTTGGCATGAACAGATCAACGACCTGGCCCGTGACTATCGGGTGATCGCCTACGACCACCGCGGACACGGCCGTAGTGCGGTGCCTGGACCGGCGGCCTACAGCCTTGACCATCTCGCGGCCGACCTGGATGCGGTGCTGGCCGCCGCGCTGCGGCCGGGGGAGCGCGCCGTGATCGCCGGGCACTCGATGGGCGGCATCGCGATCAGCGCGTGGTCGGACCGTTTCCGCCACCGGGTCGCCGAGCGCGCCGACGCGGTGGCTCTGATCAACACCACAACCGGTGAACTCGTCGAGAAGATCAAGCTGCTGCGGGTTCCGCCGGCAATGGCCGGTGGCCGCGCCGCGGCCGCCCGCGCCATGATCCGCGCCCTGGGCGGCGCGCCACTGCTGCGCGGCGCCCAGCCCGGCAGCCGACGCTTCGTGGCGCTGATGGCCACCGGCGACCACGCCGACCCGAAGATCTCCGCTTTCATCCACGATCTGTTCGCCGCCACCCCAGCGGCCGGCCGGGGTGCGTGGGCGCGGGTTCTGGTCGATGAAGTGGGTCCGACCCACATCGACCTGACCGGTCTGACCGTGCCGACACTGGTGATCGGCAGCGCCCGGGACCGATTGTTGCCGATGAGTCAGGCCCGCAAGATCGCCGCCGCCGCACCGAATCTGGTGAAACTGGTTGAGATGCCGGGCGGTCACTGCGCGATGCTCGAGCACCCCGCCGACGTCACCGGATATCTGCGGGAGTTGATCGTGGCAACGAACGCGGCGCCCCGGCAGCGACGAATCAGTTCCTGAGCGCGGCAGCCACTTCCACCGCGGCCCGTTGCCCGGAACGCACCGCCCCGTCCATGAAGCCAGTCCACTCGTCGGCGGTTTCGGTTCCGGCCCAGTGCAACGGCCCCACAGGCTGGCGCAGCAGGGGGCCGAACTGCGTCCACGATCCGGGCGGCACCGCGGCGGTCGGCCCACCGGGGGCGAATGATTCGGCACCCCATCGC
>JAGYKK010000011.1 GCA_018401645.1 Mycobacterium sp.
GGGCGTTGCGGACGTGGGGGATGCCGGGACCATTCCGGCGTCGGGTCGGGTGGAGCAGCAGTTGGCCACCCTGGCGTTGCGGCTGGAGATGTCGGCCGTCTACCTCCGCTTGGCCGGGGGCTAACAGCACCGTGCAGTTGCTACGCGGAGCGATCCGAACCTATGCGTGGGGGTCTCGCAGCGCGATCGCCGAGTTCACCGGCCGACCGACCCCGACCGCGCACCCGGAGGCGGAGTTGTGGTTGGGCGCCCACCCCGGTGATCCGGCGCACCTTCAGGATGCCCACGACGGGGAGACGTCGCTCCCGGATGCCATCAGTGCCGATCCGCAGGCGCAGTTGGGCTCCGCGGTGCGAGAACGCTTCGGCGACGTGCTGCCCTTCCTGGTCAAGGTGCTCGCCGCCGATGAGCCGCTGTCCTTGCAGGCGCATCCCAGCGCGGAACAGGCTCTCGAGGGTTATCAGCGCGAGGATCGCCGCGGCGTGCCACTGCAGTCCCCGGTTCGCAACTATCGCGACTGGAGCCACAAGCCCGAACTACTGGTGGCGCTCTCGGATTTCGAGGCGTTGGCGGGCTTTCGGCCGGCGGCACGCTCAGTCGACCTGATGCGTGCGCTCGCGGTGCCCGCGCTGGATCCCTACATCGGACTGCTCGTCGATCAGGACGACGCACCCGGCTTGCGCGCACTGTTCACCACCTGGATCACCGCACCGCAACCCCAACTCGACAACCTGATTCCGGCCGTCCTGGAGGGTGCTGTCGCCTACATCCGTTCCGGTGCAAAGGATTTCGCACCCGAGGCCCGGGCCGTGCTGGAACTCGGCGAACGTTACCCCGGCGACGCGGGTGTGCTGGCCGCGCTGTTGCTCAACCGGATCAGCCTGAAGGCCGGCGAGGGGATTTTCCTGCCCGCAGGCAACCTGCACAGCTACCTACAGGGGATGGCGATGGAGGTGATGGCCAACTCCGACAACGTGCTTCGGGGCGGGCTGACGCCCAAGCACGTCGACGTTCCCGAACTGCTTCGGGTGTTGGACTTCACGCCGGTCGTCGATGCCCGGGTCGGCACCCGCCGCGACGGCATCGAGGTGGTCTACGAGACCCCAACGGCGGAGTTCGCCGGATCGGAACTGATCCTGGACGGCGATCAACTCGGCCACGAGGTTGATGTCCCTTCGCGCCACGACGGTCCACAGATCCTGGTGTGCACCCAGGGATCGGTGGAGGTACGCGCCAAGTCCGGCGAGATCCGGATGCACCGGGGGGCCGCGGCGTGGGTGGCCGCCGACGACGGACCCGTCCGGTTGGAGGCCGCGCACCCCGCGCGAGTGTTCCGAACCACCGTCGGGCTCTGACGGTGCCCGGTGACTCGCCTCCGGCGCTGGGGATAAGGCCCGCTCAGGTGACCCGCGCGCGCCAACAGTTGCGTGACTCGGTGCTCGATGCGATGCGCGAGGAATTGCTCGGCAAGGACTGGCCGGCGATCACGCTCTCCGATGTCGCCCGCACCGCCGGTGTCAGCCGGCAGACCATCTACAACGAATTCGGTTCCCGCCTGGGTCTGGCCCAGGGGTACGCGCTGCGCCTAGCCGATCGACTGGTGGACGCGGTGGGCGGGGCGATCGACGGCAGCGGCGGCGACGTCTATTCGGCTTTCCTGACCGGCTTTCGGGCGTTCTTCACCGATTCGGCGGCCGACCCGCTGGTGGTCTCTCTGCTGTCTGGTTCTGCCAAACCCGACCTGCTGCAGATCATCACCACCGACAGCGGGCCGATCATCACCCACTGCAGCCGGCGACTTGCCGAGGCGTTCCTGGACAACTGGGTGCACGCCGACGCCGCGGCGGCCGGCGTGCTGGCCCGGGCGATCGTCCGGCTGGCCCTGAGTTACGTGTCGATGCCGCCGGAGGCCGACCACGACGTGGCGGCCGACCTGGCCCGGTTGATGACCCCGTTCGCCGAGCGACACGGGGCCGTTGAACCCGCCTGAGGCGGCCGGGATACCGTTATGGCTATGACGCTGACCGCCGACGTCCGTAATGGAATCGACTACAAAGTCGCCGATCTCTCGCTGGCTGAATTCGGCCGCAAGGAGATCCGGCTCGCCGAGCATGAGATGCCCGGGCTGATGTCTCTGCGCCGCGAATACGCCGACGTGCTGCCACTCAAAGGCGCACGGGTTTCCGGTTCCCTGCACATGACGGTGCAGACCGCGGTGCTTATCGAGACGCTGGTTGCACTCGGGGCCGAGGTTCGCTGGGCATCGTGCAACATCTTCTCCACCCAGGACCATTCGGCGGCGGCGACCGTCGTCGGCCCGCACGGGACGCCGGAGGAACCGCGCGGAGTGCCGATCTTCGCCTGGAAGGGTGAAACCCTCGAGGAGTACTGGTGGGCGGCCGAGCAGATGCTCACCTGGCCCGACCGGGACGGTGTCCCCGCTCCGGCGAACATGATCCTCGACGACGGCGGCGACGCCACCATGCTGGTGCTGCGCGGTGCCCAGTTCGAGAAGGCCGGCGTGGTGCCCCCCGGCGAGGAGGACGATTCCGCGGAGTACCAGGTCTTCCTGAACCTACTGCGGGAGCGCTTCGAGACCGACAAGACCAAGTGGACCAAGATCGCCGACGCCATCAAGGGCGTCACCGAGGAGACCACCACCGGCGTGCTGCGGCTCTACCAGTTCGCCGCCGCCGGCGAGTTGACGTTCCCGGCGATCAACGTCAACGACTCGGTCACCAAGAGCAAGTTCGACAACAAGTACGGCACCCGGCACTCCTTGATCGACGGCATCAACCGCGGGACGGACGTACTGATCGGCGGCAAAGCGGCCCTGGTCTGCGGTTACGGCGACGTGGGCAAGGGCTGCGCGGAGGCGCTCAAAGCCCAGGGTGCCCGGGTGGCGGTCACCGAGGTCGACCCGATCAATGCCCTGCAGGCCCTGATGGACGGATTCGAGGTCAAGACCGTCGAGCAGGCCATCGGCTGGGCCGACATCGTGATCACCTCCACCGGCAACAAGGACATCATCACCCTCGATCACATGCGGGCCATGAAGCACCAGGCGATCCTGGGCAACATCGGTCACTTCGACAACGAGATCGACATGGCCGCCGTCGAGCGGGACACCAAGATCCGCCGAATCAACATCAAGCCCCAGGTCGACGAGTTCGTCTTCCCGGACGGACATTCGATCATCGTCCTGTCCGAGGGCCGGTTGCTCAACCTCGGCAACGCCACCGGCCATCCCTCGTTCGTGATGAGCAACAGCTTCTCCAACCAGGTGATCGCCCAGATCGAACTGTGGACCAAAAACGACGAGTACGACAACGAGGTCTACCGCCTGCCCAAGCATCTCGATGAGAAGGTCGCCAAGATCCACGTCGAGGCCCTCGGCGGCACACTCACCGTTCTCAGCAAAGACCAGGCCGAGTACATCGGCGTCGATGTCGACGGTCCCTACAAGCCGGAGCACTACCGATACTGAGCGCGGGCGAGTATTGAGTGCGGCGGGTACCGAGGATGACCGAACTGCTGCACAGCGGACGCACTGACCTGGAGACCATCGTCTTCGAGCGCCGCAGTATTCGCGGGTACAAGAACCAGCCGGTGCCGCGCGAGGTACTCGAGGAGGTCCTGCGGATCGCCCAGCGTGCACCATCGTCGATGAACACCCAGCCGTGGCATTTTCACGTACTCACCGGCGAACCGCTGGAGCGTATCCGCGAGGGCAACACCAAGAAGATGATGTCCGGGTCAACGGTGGATCGCGAGATCACGTTGAATCACGGGTATGAGGGCGCCCATCGTGAACGTCAGGTGGAGATCGCGGTCCAACTCTTCGAGGCCATGGGAATAGCGCGTGACGATAAGGTCCGCCGCCAGGATTGGGTGATGCGCGGCTTCCGCCAGTTCGACGCGCCGGTCTCCGTCGTCATCACCGTCGACCGGGAACTGGCCAACGACACCATCGCCCACTTCGATTGTGGCGCCGCGACGTACGGATTGGTGCTTGCGGCATGGTCGAAAGGCCTCGGCACGGTGATCAACGGCCAGGGAATCATGCAGTCGTCGGTGGTGCGGGAGAATGCGAACATTCCGGCCGACCAGGTGATCATGACCTGTGTGGCGATGGGCTACCCCGATGAGGAATTCGTGGCCAACCATGTGCAGTCACGTCGCGCCACGGATGGCGCTGTTGCGTCATTTGTGGGATTCGCCTAGCGGCGAGGGTGTGCCGTGCTCATCGTGATCGAGGGACTCGACGGAGCGGGTAAACGCACGCTCACCCAGGGCCTGCGGGCGGCCTTCGAAGCCGCCGGTCAGTCGGTGGGCGCGCTGGCGTTCCCGCGCTACGGCGAGTCGATTACCGCCGATCTGGCCAGCGAGGCACTGCATGGGCGCCACGGTGATTTGTCCGGGTCCGTCCACGCGATGGCGGTGCTGTTCGCCCTGGATCGAGCGGCCGCACGGGGGCACCTCGGGGCGCTGTGCGATGAGCGCGACGTTGTCATCCTCGACCGTTACGCGGCCTCCAACGCCGCCTACAGCGCCGCCCGCCTGTATCAGGACGCCGACTCAGAGGTGGTCTCCTGGGTCTCCGACCTCGAGTACGGCCGGTTCGAGCTGCCCGAACCCGACCACCAGATCCTGCTCGACGTGCCGGTCACGCTGGCCGCCGAGCGCGCGCAGCGCCGGGCCGGGCTGGAAGCCGACCGGGCTCGCGACGTCTACGAACGCGACGCCGGCCTGCAGCAGCGGACCCAGGCGGTTTACCTCGGACTGGCCGCCGCAAGCTGGCATGGACCGTGGTCGGTGGTCGGCGCCGATGTCGATCCGGCCCGGCTGGCTGCAACGCTGCTGGATCGCAGAGGTTAGCGACGCAACGCTCCGGTGTGGTAACCGGGCATTATCGCGATTCGGTGACACGATGATGCCCATGAGACAACGGATTTTGGTTGTTGACGACGACCCCTCGCTGGCAGAAATGCTCACCATCGTGTTGCGCAACGAGGGTTTCGAGACCGCGGTGATCGCCGACGGCTCCCAGGCCCTGACCGCGGTGCGCGAACTTCGGCCCGATCTGGTGCTGCTCGATCTGATGCTGCCCGGTATGAACGGCATCGACGTGTGCCGGGTGCTGCGCTCGGACTCCGGCGTGCCGATCGTCATGTTGACGGCCAAGACCGACACCGTCGATGTGGTGCTGGGTCTGGAGTCCGGGGCCGATGACTACATCATGAAGCCGTTCAAGCCCAAGGAACTGGTGGCCCGGGTGCGAGCGCGGCTTCGGCGCAACGAGGACGAACCCGCCGAAATGCTGTCCATCGCCGACATCGACATTGATGTGCCCGCCCACAAGGTGACTCGCGAGAATGAGCAGGTCTCGCTCACCCCGTTGGAGTTCGACCTGCTGGTGGCGTTGGCGCGCAAACCGCGACAGGTGTTTACTCGAGAGGTGCTCCTCGAACAGGTCTGGGGTTACCGCCACCCCGCCGACACCCGACTTGTCAACGTCCATGTCCAGCGTCTGCGGGCAAAGGTTGAGAAGGACCCGGAGAACCCGCAGGTAGTCCTGACTGTCCGAGGAGTGGGGTACAAGGCCGGCCCGCCGTGATCTTCAGCTCGAGGCGGCGTTCCGGCCCATTTCTTCGGGGCACGGGTGCGCTGAGTCGGGCACTGGCGATGATCTGGCGCCGCTCGCTGCAACTGCGGGTGGTGGTTCTCACCCTCGGCCTCTCGGCTGTGGTCATCCTTGCACTCGGCTTCGTGCTGACCAGCCAGATCACCAACCGGGTACTCGATGTCAAGGTCCGCGCCGCCACCGAGGAGGTGGACCGGGCACGAACCACCGTCAGTGGAATCGTCAGCGGGGAAGAGGCCCGCTCCCTGGACAGCAGCCTGCAACTGGCCCGAACCACCCTGATATCCAAGACCGGACAGACCTCGGGTGCCGGCTTGGCGGGCACGTTCGACGCGGTGCTGATGGTTCCGGGCGACGGGCCCCGCGAGGCGACGGCCGCCGGGCCGGTGGACCAGATTCCACGCTCGCTGCGCGATTTCGTCAAGGCCGGGCAGGTGAGTTACCAGTACGCCTCGGTGCGCACCGAGGGGTTTTCCGGGCCCGCCCTGCTGATCGGCACGCCCGCCCCGTCGCGCATCGCCAACCTGGAGCTTTATCTGATCTTCCCGCTCACCGCCGAGGAGAGCACCATCACGCTGGTGCGCGGAACGATTGCGACCGGGGCCTCGGTGCTGCTGCTTCTTCTGGCCGGCATCGCGCTGCTGGTATCCCGGCAGGTGGTGCTGCCGGTGCGGTCGGCGTCCCGGATCGCCGAGAGTTTCGCCGAAGGCCACCTCTCCGAGCGGATGCCGGTCCGCGGCGAGGATGACATGGCCCGCCTCGCGGTGTCGTTCAATGACATGGCCGAGAGCCTGCAGCGCCAAATCACCACCCTCGAGGAGTTCGGCAACCTACAGCGCCGCTTCACCTCTGATGTCAGCCATGAGTTGCGGACCCCGCTGACCACGGTGCGAATGGCCGCCGACCTGATTTATGACCACAGCGAGGATCTCGATCCGGCGCTGCGCCGCTCGACTGAATTGCTGGTCGGTGAGTTGGACCGGTTCGAAACCCTGCTGAATGACCTACTGGAGATCTCCCGCCACGACGCCGGCGTCGCCGAACTGTCGGTCGAGGCGGTCGACCTGCGCACGACGATCAATCGTGCACTGGGCAACGTCGGGCATCTGGCTGATGAGGCCGGTATCGAACTGCTTGTCGACATGGGCGACGAGGCTGTCATCGCCGAGGTCGACCCGCGCCGGGTAGAGCGCATTCTGCGCAACCTCATCGCCAATGCCATCGACCATGCCGAACACAAGCCGGTGCTGATCACCATGGCCGCCGACTCCGACACCGTCGCGGTCACCGTCCGGGACCGGGGCGTCGGCCTGCGGCCGGGGGAGGAAAAATTGGTCTTCAGCCGGTTCTGGCGCTCGGATCCGTCCCGGGTACGCCGCTCCGGGGGGACTGGTCTGGGCCTGGCGATCAGCATCGAGGATGCCCGCCTTCATCAGGGCCGGCTCGAGGCCTGGGGTGAACCGGGCAAGGGGGCCTGCTTCCGGTTGACCCTTCCGCTGATCCGGGGGCACAAGGTCACTACCAGTCCGCTGCCCATGAAACCCGTTGCGGCCCAACGTCAACGGGAAATCGTTGGGGAGCCCGCGTGAGGATTCGACTCTTGATCGCGGCGCTGGTCGGCGTGATCATCGTGGTCTCCGGATGCGCGGGTGTACCCAATTCCTCCGCGCCACAGGCGATCGGCACCGTCGAACTCCCGCCCCCCAAGCAGTTGCCGGAACCCAACGCCAGTATGACTCCCGAACAGACGCTTCGGGAGTTCCTGAAGGCCACCGCCGATCCAGCGGACCGCCGCGCGGCGGCGCGGCAGTTCCTCACCGAGTCGGCATCCAAGGAATGGGACGATGCCGGCAGCGCCCTGCTGATCGACAAGGTGGTTTTCGTCGAAACCAGTTCTCTGGACAAGGTTTCGGTGACCATGCAGGCCGACATCCTCGGCTCTTTGTCAGACATCGGGGTCTTCGAGACCGGTGAGGGTCAACTGCCCGACCCGGGACCCATCGAGTTGGTGCGGACCGCCAACGGTTGGCGGATCAATCGCCTACCCAACGGGGTATTCCTGGATTGGCAGCAGTTTCAGTCGGCCTACAAGCGCAGCACGCTGTATTTCGTCGATCCCACCGGCAAGACCGTCGTGCCCGACCCGCGCTATCTGGCGGTGTCCGACCCGGACCAGCTGCCGACCGAACTCGTCGCCAAATTGATCGCCGGACCCCGGCCGGAGATGGCGAACGCGGTGCGCAACCTGTTGGGTCCGCCGGTGAAGCTTCGGGGCCCGGTCAGCCGTGCCGATGGCAGCAAGACCGGGGTGGGCCGCGGCTACGGTGGTGCGCGAGTCGATCTGGAGAATCTGACCACCACCGACCCCGCCAGCCGGTTGTTGCACTTGCGGCGCAACTGGATCTGGACGTTCGCTCGCGCCGACATCAAGGGTCCCTACCTGATCGACGTCGATGGTGCCGCGCTCGACGATCGGTTCGTCGACGGGGGAAGGCCACCGATGTCGCCGCCACTGATCCCCGGCGCCGTCGACGGTGCAACGGCGGGTGTGCACGCTCTGATCGGCGGCTCGCTGGTGGCACTCGATGGGCAGGGATCGGCGAAAGTGCCGGGCTCCTTCGGGATGATGGTCGACCAGCGGGCGGCGGCCTTCTCCGGACCGGCCGCAATGGGCTGGTGGTCGCGACACCGGTGGAGGGGATCGCTGTGGATCGACCGCCGGTGGGCAGGCGGTGCGGGCGATCGACTCAAGATGCTGACGCGGCCGTCCTGGGCGCTCGACGACGTCGGTTGCCGTCGACGGCAACAGCGTGGTGCGGTGGTCCGGAGGAGGCTTCCGGCGAGCCGCCCGCATTCCGGTGGATTCGGCCGCGGTCACCTCCCGGTTCCCCGGGGCGATCGCCGATCTGCAACTCACCCGGGACGGCACCCGGGTGGCGATGGTGATCGAGGGCGAGGTGGTGCTGGCCGGTGTCACGAGCAGGCCCCGGGCGGGGAGTTCGCGCTGACCTATCCGCGGCGGATCGGCTTCGGTCTGGGCGACTCGGTGGTGGCGCTGTCCTGGCGCACCGGTGACGACATGGTGGTCACCCGCAACGACCCCGCCCACCCGGTGTCCTACGTCAATCTCGATGGGGTCAACTCCGACGGACCGAGCACCAACCTGGTCATGCCGGTGGCCGCGGTGGCGGCCGATCCCTCGGCGGTCTACGTCTCCGATGCCCGGGGCATCTTGCAACTGCTCAGCACCAGCGGCGCGGGAGCCCAGGAGTGGTCGGAGTTGCGGGGGTTCATGGTGGCGGGTGCCGTGCCGGTGCTGCCCGGCTGAGACCGGTCCTGTCACCCCCCGCGGGCAGACTGCCCTCATGCTCGACCTGGTGCTTCCGCTGTCCTGCGGTGGCTGCGGCGCTCCGTCGACCCGCTGGTGCGCGGGCTGCGCTGCCGCGTTGGCGGTGCAAACCGACCAGCCCCACGTGATCACACCGCGGGCCGACCCCGGCGTGCCGGTCTTCACCCTGGGCCGCTACACGGGTGCCCGCCGCCAGGTGATCGTGGCGCTGAAGGAACATGGCCGTCGCGACCTCGTCGGTCCGCTGGCCCGGGCGCTGGCGCTGGGCATCCATCAACTCGGCAGCTGGGGTGTCGTGGGCTTTCCGCTGACCGTGGTTCCGGCCCCGACCCGGCGCGCGGCGGCACCGTGGCGCGGCGCGGGGACCCGGTCATCCGGATCGCCGCGGCGGCGACCTCGGCGCACCCCCGTATCGCCGTCGTCAACGCGGTGCGCACGGTGGGTCCGGTCCGTGACTCGGTGGGGTTGAACCCCGCCGCCAGGGAACGCAACATCGCCGGCCGGGTGCGACTCTTGGCGGCGCCGCGGGGCGATGTTTTGCTGGTGGACGACATCGTGACCACGGGAGCGACCGCGCGCGAGACCGTCAGCGTGCTGCTGGCCGGCGGAGTACAGGTGGTGGCCGTGCTGGCCCTGGCCCAGGCGTGAGGCCCCGACAGGGCAACGACGCCCAGATAACGGTGGCGGCGCCGGACGTCTGCGACTACCGTCGGTTCCACCACGCCGTCCCGTGAAGAAACGAGTTGCCGAAGATGTCAACCCAATCCGTGAATTCACCCCAGTTCGCCACCGACGCCGCCAACCCCGATTCCACCAGCACCGACGCCACGGTCACCGCACATGTCCAGGTAACCGGCCGCAACGTCGAGATTCCCGACCACTTCCGGGTTTACGTGGGACACAAACTCGCCCGCGCCGAGCGCATCGACCACTCGATCCATCGCTTCGACGTCGAACTCACCCATGAGAACAACCGTCGCCAGCGCAAGAACTGCCAGCATGTCGAGATTACCGCGCATGCCGGACGTGGTCCGGTGGTCCGCGGGGAGGGGCGCGCGGAGACCTTCTACGGCGCCTTCGAGGCTGCCGCCCACAAGCTTGAGAGCCGACTGCGGCGCGGTAAAGACCGCCAGAAGGTGCATTACGGCGACAAGACCCCGGTCTCGGTGCATGAGGCGACCGCCGCGGCGGCGGACGCGGCCCCGCTGGATCTGAAGAACGCCTTCGACCCGGCCGGCTCAACCGCGGGAGCCAACGCCGCGATGGCGGCTCCGGTTGAGGACCATGAGCCCGGCCGGATCGTGCGGGTCAAGGAGCACCCGGCCCAACCGATGGCGATCGACGACGCACTCTATGAGATGGAACTGGTGGGCCACGACTTCTTCCTGTTCCACGACAGCGAGACCAACCGCCCCACGGTCGTCTACCGACGGCATGCCTACGACTACGGATTGATCCGGCTGGCGTGAAACGGCCTGCCCGGGTCCGGCTGGCCTGAAGTTGCCGTCACGGCGCGTGACCTAGGATGGATGTCGTTCAGGCCTCCCGAAACCAGGGACGGCTTCTCATCGTCTTCCAGGGGAAAATGTGCTGTCGAAGTTGTTGCGCATCGGTGAAGGCCGCATGGTCAAGCGCCTGCGGGGGGTGTCTGACTACGTCAACACCCTGGCCGGCGACGTAGAAAAGCTCACCGACGCCGAGTTGCACGCCAAGACCGACGAGTTCCGCACCCGGGTCGCCGACGGTGCGAAACTCGACGATCTGCTGCCGGAGGCGTTCGCGGTCGCCCGCGAAGCCGCCTGGCGGGTGCTGTCCCAGCGCCATTTCGACGTACAGGTCATGGGGGGTGCGGCACTGCACTTCGGCAACGTCGCCGAGATGAAGACCGGCGAGGGTAAGACGCTGACCTGCGTGCTGCCCGCCTACCTCAATGCGCTGGCTAAGCGATGGCGTGCACGTGGTGACGGTCAACGACCACCTGGCCAGACGCGACAGCGAGTGGATGGGCCGCGTGCACCGCTTCCTGGGCCTGGAGGTCGGGGTGATCCTGTCCGGGCTCACCCCCGATGAGCGCCGCGCCGCCTACGCCGCCGACATCACCTACGGCACCAACAATGAGTTCGGGTTCGACTACCTGCGCGACAACATGGCGCACTCCCTGGAAGAACTGGTGCAGCGGGGCCACCAATTCGCGATCGTCGACGAGGTCGACTCCATTCTCATCGATGAGGCCCGCACCCCGCTGATCATCTCCGGCCCCGCCGACGGTGCGTCGCACTGGTACACCGAGTTCGCCCGGCTCGCCCCGATGATGGAGAAGGACGTCCACTACGAGGTCGACATCCGCAAGCGCACCGTCGGCGTGCACGAATTGGGCGTGGAACTCATCGAGGATCAGATCGGCATCGAGAATCTTTATGCGCCGGCCAACTCGACGCTGGTGAGCTACCTGAACAACTGCCTGAAGGCCAAGGAACTGTTCTCCCGCGACAAGGACTACATCGTGCGCGACGGTGAGGTCATCATCGTCGATGAATTCACCGGCCGGGTACTGCCGGGCCGTCGCTACAACGAGGGCATGCACCAGGCCATCGAGGCCAAGGAGAAGGTCGAGATCAAGGCCGAGAACCAGACCTTCGCCACGATCACCCTGCAGAACTACTTCCGGCTCTACGACAAGCTGGCGGGGATGACGGGCACCGCAGAGACCGAGGCTGCCGAGCTCCAAGAGATCTACAAGCTGGGCGTGGTGTCGATCCCGACGAACCGGTCGATGGTCCGCAAGGACCAGACCGACCTTATCTACAAGACCGAGGAAGCCAAATACATCGCGGTCGTCGACGACATCGCCGAGCGCTTTGAGGCTGGGCAGCCGGTGTTGATCGGCACCACCAGCGTGGAACGTTCGGAGTATCTGTCGCGCCAGTTGCAGAAGCGCGAAGTTCCCCACAATGTGCTCAACGCCAAGTTCCACGAGCAGGAGGCCGCGATCATTGCCGGGGCGGGCCGCCGCGGGGCCATCACGGTGGCCACCAACATGGCCGGGCGCGGAACCGACGTTGTCCTGGGCGGCAACGTCGACTTCCTCACCGATCTGCGGCTTCGCGATCGCGGCCTGGATCCGGTGGAGACCCCGGATGAATACGAAGCCGCCTGGCACACAGAGCTACCCGTGGTCAAGGCGGAGGCTGAGGCGGAGGCCGAGGACGTCATCGCCGTGGGTGGTCTGTACGTGCTGGGCACCGAGCGCCACGAGTCGCGCCGGATCGACAACCAGTTGCGGGGGCGGTCCGGCCGCCAGGGTGACCCGGGCGAGTCCCGGTTCTACCTGTCGCTGGGCGACGAACTCATGCGCCGGTTCAACGGCGCCACCCTGGAATCCCTGCTGACCCGGCTCAACCTGCCCGACGACGTGCCGATCGAGGCCAAGATGGTCAACCGGGCCATCAAGAGCGCCCAGACCCAGGTCGAGCAGCAGAACTTCGAGATCCGCAAGAACGTGCTCAAATACGACGAGGTGATGAACAAGCAGCGCGTGGTCATCTACGAGGAGCGCCGGCGCATCCTCAAAGGCGAGGATTTGGATCAGCAGGCGCACGACATGCTCATCGACGTCGTCACCGCCTATGTCAATGGCGCCACTGCTGAGGGCTATGCCGAGGACTGGGACTTCGACGCACTGTGGTCCGCCCTGCGGACGCTCTACCCGGTAGGTATCGACCACCGCGACCTCATCGACTCCGAAGCCGTCGGTGAGGCCGGGGAGTTGAGTCGCGACGAGCTTCTGAAACTCCTCATCGCCGATGCCGAGAAGGCCTACGCCACCCGCGAGGCCGAGATCGCCGCCCTCGCTGGCCCGGACGCTATGCGCCAGTTGGAGCGCAACGTGCTACTCAACGTCCTCGACCGGAAATGGCGTGAGCACCTCTACGAAATGGATTACCTCAAGGAAGGCATTGGTCTTCGTGCCATGGCGCAGCGCGACCCGCTGGTCGAGTATCAGCGCGAGGGCTACGACATGTTCATCGGCATGCTCGAGGGATTGAAAGAAGAGTCGATCGGACTGCTGTTCAACGTCGAGGTTGAGGCCACCCCGCAGGCGCACGTGGCGGCTCAGGCAATGCCCGAGGGTCTGCGGGCCAAGGGCCTCGGCCAAGACGACTCGCGGCCGTTGACCTACGTCGGCCCGTCCGAGGACGGCGACGCTGAGGTGCAGCGCTCCGGGGGTGCGCCCGAGCCCGCCACGGTGGGGGCCACCCGCAAGCAACGTAGGCAGGCCAAGCGCTCCGACGCCCGCGAGCAGAAGGCCATGCGACGCGGCTGACGCCTGGGCGCTCAGCCCAGGTGTAGCGCGACCACCTGCCAACGCGGCCCGAGTCCGGTGGTGACCCGTTCGACCCGGCAGGCGATGGCGTGTACGCGCTCGCCGCGGGAATAGCTCGCGGCGACCTCCGCCGCGGTCCCGTCGGCCCGGACCGGCTGTGCCCGTACGCGTCGCAGTCGTGCCGCATCGGTGCCGTCACGGCGGCAGGCCGCAGATAGTAGCGAGTCCACCAGGCCGCTGGGCATCAGTGGACGCAACTGGGCCAGCGAACGCCGACGGTCGATGACCTCCAGTACCCGGCGAAGTGCCGCGTCGGCGAAGACCGCGGCCACCCGAACGGTGTCGCTGTCGTTGGAGGACATCGGCCGCGCCGGCGTTAGCTGCGCGGCGGTCGGGGGCCGGTGCGCGGTGAGCGCGGGTAACCGCGGGGGGCCACCATAAGCCGGCGGTTCATAGTCCACGATGGGTGTTACGGCGGTTCCCTCGGGCTGTAACACGTTGGCGGACAACGCACCCTCTCCATTGATCGGCGGACAACGGGGCGCCGCTGCAAGGGAGACGGCCCGGACGCTGGAGAGAGCGAACCCGCTTTCATGATGACACATCCGGCGGCGGCGGGTATTCACCGTTACCGTTGTCCTGTGACTCGCTTGTCGGCATCGGACGCGGCGTTCTACCAACGCGAGGACACCACCACCCCGATGTACGTCGGCTCGCTGTCGATTCTGCGCCGTCCGCGGGGCGGTCTGCGCTACGAGACCCTGCTCGAGACCGTCGAACGCCGATTGCCCCAGACTCCGCGGTATCGGCAGAAGGTGCGCGAGGTGACGCTGGGTATCGCCCGACCGGTGTGGATCGACGATCCCGACTTCGACATCGCCTACCACGTGCGGCGCTCGGCTCTGCCGTCCCCGGGCAGTGACGCTCAACTCCACGATCTCGTCTCCCGGTTGGCCGGACGCCCGCTGGATCGGACCCGGCCGCTGTGGGAGATGTACCTCATCGAGGGCTTGGCGGACAACCGGCTGGCCCTGTTCATCAAGTCCCACCAGGGGCTGATCAATGGCTTGACGGCCTGCGAGATCGGACATGTGATCGCCGATCGCAGTCGTCGCCCGGCCGGGCTCAGCGAGGACATCTGGCTGCCGGCCCGAGAGCCGTCGGCTCAGGAGTTGCTGCTCGATGCTGCCGGTGACTGGCTGGCCCGCCCCGGCCAACAGTTGGCGGCGCTGCGCTCGACGGTCGCTGACGTCGCATCCAACCGCGGGGAGGTGGCGCAACTGACCCGGCGGGCCACGGACTTCGCTCGGACGGTGTTGCGCGGCAGCGCGCCGAGCAGCCCGCTGAACACCACGGTGTCGCGCCACCGCAGGTTCACCGTGGCCAGCGGACCGCTCTCGGACTACCGGCGGGTTCGGGCCAGATACAGCTGCGACGTCAATGATGTCGTGCTGGCGGTGATCGCCGGGGCACTGCGGGCCTGGCTGATGTCGAGGGGCGAACCGGTGACGGCCGGCCTGACGGTCCGCGCGATGGCTCCCATCTCGGTCTATCCCGAGGCCGAGCACCAGCCTTCGAGCCCGGGGCAGGCCATCAGCGAGGTTGCCCCGTTCCTGATCGACCTGCCGGTCGGGGAGGGAAACCCGGTGGTGCGACTGTCCCAGATCGCCCACTCCACCGAGTCCCACGCGACGGCGGCCAGCCCGGTGGACGCCCAGACCATCGTCACCCTCTCGGGCTTTCCCCCACCCACTCTGCACGCCATGGGAACCCGGGTGGCCAACCAGTTCCCGCCCCGGCAGTTCAACCTGTTGATCACCAACGTGCCCGGGCCGCAGTCGCAGATGTACGTCGCCGGCGCCTCGCTGCTGGAAACCTATGCGGTCGTACCTCTCTTGCACGATCAGGTGCTGGCGATCGGCGTCACCTCCTACTGTGGCGTCCTGTATTTCGGCATCAACGCCGACCGCGACGCGATGAGCGACGTCGAGGTGTTTCCCGAACTGCTGGCCGAATCGCTCGAAGAGTTGATCGAGGCGGCGACCCAGTGACGCCCGGGCACACGTAAGATTGTTAAGGGGAATTCGGCGATGGCAAAGGGAGATTCGGCGATGGCTAAGGGCGAATCCAGTTCGGACGCGAAGTCGGCCCCCAAGGTTCCAAGTGAGGTCTATGAGGCCGAGTTGTTCCGGTTGCAGACCGAATTCGTCAAATTGCAGGAGTGGACCAAGGCCACCGGTGCGCGGATCGTAGTCCTGTTTGAAGGCCGCGACGCCGCCGGCAAGGGCGGAACGATCAAGCGGATCACCGAGTACCTCAGCCCCCGCTCGGTGCGGATCGCCGCCCTGCCGGCACCCAGCGAACGTGAACGCGGGCAGTGGTACTTCCAGCGCTACATCGAGCACCTGCCGACCAAGGGCGAGATCGTGTTGTTCGACCGCTCCTGGTACAACCGCGCCGGGGTGGAACGGGTAATGGAGTTCTGCACCGCCCACGAGCATTCGCGGTTCCTGCGGCAGTGCCCGATCTTCGAACAGATGCTCATCGACGACGGGATCCTGCTTCGCAAGTACTGGTTCTCGGTTTCCGAAGTCGAGCAACTGCGCCGGTTCAAGGCTCGCAGCAATGATCCGATGCGGCGCTGGAAACTCAGCCCGATGGATCTGGAGTCGGTGTACCGGTGGGAGGACTATTCGCGAGCCAAAGACGACATGATGGTGCACACCGATACCGCCGTCAGCCCGTGGTACGTCGTGGAGTCGGCTAATAAGAAACACGCCCGGCTGAACATGATGTCGCACCTTTTGTCGAGCATCCCCTACGAAGAGGTCGAACCCGAGCCCGTCGATCTGCCGACGGTACCGGTGACCGGAAATTACCGTCGGCCGTCGCGCGAGTTGGCAACCTACGTCGACGATTTCGCCGCCACACTGCTGGGTGATCGTGAATAGCGGGATCGTGAATAGCCGGGCCGGTCGCCACTGATGCGGGTCTATATCCCGGCGACACTGGCGCTACTGCGCCAACTGGTCGACGACGGGGAGATGAGGCCGCGCAGCGGCACCGCATTCGCCGTGACGCCGGCGTTGCGGGAGGCCTACGCCGAAGGCGGTGAGGACGAACTCGCCGAGGTGGCTATCGCCGAGGCGGCGATGGCCTCCATGCGACTGCTGGCCGCCGAGGGTGGGGCCGAAGAAACCGGCCTGCCGCTGCGGCGGGTCGTGGTGGTGGCCGATGCCAATGCCGAGCCGAGACCCGATCTGGACACTGCGGTGGTGCGGTTGAGCGGCCCGGTCGGTCTGGACGCGGTGGCGGCGGTCTATGTGGACAACCCCGACGCCGAGTCCGCGGTGACGGCCGCCGTTGCCGTCATCGATGAAGCCGACCTCGGCGACGAGGACGCCGAACTCACCGTCGGCGACGCCCAGGACCATGATCTGGCCTGGTACGCCACTCAGGAACTGCCGTTCCTGCTCGATTTACTCTGAGCCGACCGCGTCCGGCAGCCGTGGTTACGGTACCGTAGGTTCGGTGAGCACCCAGGCCACGATCAGCGCCGCGATGCGCACGCTGGCCGGTCGGGTCACCACCCCACTTCTTCCGGATGACTACCTCAAATTGATCAATCCGCTGTGGTCGGCGCGCGAACTTCGCGGTCGCATCGTCGAGGTCCGCCCGGAGACACCTGACTCGGCCACCCTGGTGATCAAGCCGGGGTGGGGCTTCACTTTCGACTACCAACCCGGGCAGTACATCGGGATCGGCCTGCTCGTTGACGGTCGCTGGCGATGGCGGTCCTACTCGCTGACGTCGGTGCCCCGCGCGTCGGCCCCCAGCGCGACGACCCGGCCCGGCGGCCCGCGCACCGTGACCATCACCGTCAAGGCGATGCCGGAGGGTTTCCTGTCCACCCACCTCGTCACGGGTGTCCGGCCGGGCACGGTCATCCGGCTGGCCGCGCCCCGGGGCGACTTCGTGATGGATGACCCCGCGCCGGCCTCGGTGTTGTTCCTGACCGGTGGTTCCGGCATCACGCCGGTGATGTCGATGCTGCGAACCATGCTGCGGCGCAACCAAATCGGTGATATCGCGCACATCCACTCGGTGCCAACGGCCGATGAGGTGATGTTCGCCGATGAACTGGCGGTTCTCGGGCGCGATCAACCCGGGTATCGGCTGACGGTGCGAACCACCCGCACCGAGGGTCGCCTTGACATCTCCGATATCGCCGCGCAGGTGCCCGATTGGCGGGACCGCCACACCTGGGTCTGCGGCCCGGAGGGTCTGCTCTCGGCCGCTGAGCGGCAGTGGGCCGTTCAGGGACTCAGCCGACGGCTGCATCTGGAGCGCTTCGGCGCACCGCGATCGGCCGCCTCGGGCGCAGGTGGCACCGTGACGTTCGCCCGCAGCGGGACCGCGCTGGAATCCGATGCGGCGACCACGATTCTGGAGGCCGGCGAGCGGGCAGGTGTTCTCCCGCCGTTCGGTTGCCGGATGGGTATTTGCCACACCTGCGTGGTGGGCTTAATCGAGGGTCGGGTTCGCGATCTGCGTACCGGCGCCGAGCACGAGCCGGGAAGCCGGGTGCAGACCTGCGTTTCGGTACCGAGTGGAGACTGTGTGGTGGATCTCTGATGGCAATCACCGATATCGAGGCCTTCACCCATCTGTCCGAGGCAGATATCGAGGGCCTCGCCGACGAGCTCGACGCGATTCGCCAGGACATCACCGACTCCCTCGGAGATCGTGACGCCCGCTACATCCACCGAACCATCGCCGTGCAGCGCGGCCTGGAGGTGGCCGGCCGGCTGATGCTGGCGTTCGGATCGAAGCGATCGGCCTGGTTGGCCGGCACCGCGACGCTGGCCCTGGCCAAGATCATCGAGAACATGGAGATCGGCCACAACGTCATTCACGGCCAATGGGACTGGATGAATGACCCCGAGATCCATTCCGCGACCTGGGAATGGGACATGACCGCCGTCGCGAAGCACTGGCGGGCGACCCACAACTTCTCCCACCACAAGTACACGAACATCCTCGGAATGGACGACGACGTCGGCTACGGGATTCTGCGGGTCACCCGCGATGAACCCTGGAAGCCGCACAACGTCGGCAACCTGTTCTTCAACACAGTGCTTGCCGTCGGCTTCGAATGGGGGATCGGACTACAGCATCTGCAGTTGCGCAAACTCCTCGACGGCCCCGAGAGCCGGGCCGCCACCGTCACCCGGGTTCGCGAATTCGGTGCCAAGGCCGCCGGGCAACTGCTCAAGGATTACGCGGCGTACCCGGCGCTGACCGCGCTGTCACCGTGGTCCGGCTTCGCCTCGACGGTGAAGGCCAACATCGTTGCCGGCGTCCTGCGCAACGTCTGGGCCAACGCGGTGATCTTCTGCGGCCACTTCCCCGACGGAGCGGACAAGTTCGCCCCCGCTGATCTGCAGGATGAGAGCAGGGGCCAGTGGTACCTGCGGCAGATGCTGGGCAGCGCCAATATCGACGCCGGACCCGCGCTGGCCTTCATGACCGGGAACCTGGCCTATCAGATCGAGCACCATCTCTACCCGGATCTGCCGAGCTACCGCCTCGCCGAGATCTCAGTCCGGGTGCGCCAACTATGCGACAAGTACGACCTGCCCTATACCACTGGGCCGATGCTGGTGCAGTTCGCCAAGACGTGGCGCACCATCGCGAAACTATCGCTGCCGGATCGGTTCCTGCGCGACACCGCCGATGACGCTCCCGAGACCCGCAGCGAGCGAATGTTCACCGTACTCGGCCCCGGGTTCGCCGCCACCGATCCCCTCAGCGGTCGCCGTCGCGGACTCAACACCGCGATCGCGACGGTCCGGCGCTGGCGCGCGGGACGCTCCGCTCACTCCGGCAGGTAGGCGAAGGCGTCGGGGTGTGGCCCCCGGCGGCCGGCCTCGCCTTTGTCGAGTGCGGTCAGTGCCTCAATTTCCTCATCGTTGATCTCGAAGTCGAAGATCTCGAAGTTCTCCCGGATACGTTGCGCATGCATGGATTTTGGGAAGACCACGTCGCCGCGTTCGATGTGCCAGCGCAGCACCACCTGGGCCGGATGTACGCCGAGGGACTTGGCGATCCGGATCACCACCGGGTCACCGAGCACCGCGCCGCGTGCGATGGGCGACCAGCCCTCGGTGATGATGTCGTGTTCGGTGCCGTAGGCGCGGACCTCATCGTTGGTGAAGTACGGATGCACCTCGATCTGATTGACCGCGGGGACGGTCTCGGTCTCCCGGGCCAGTTCCTGCAGGTGGTGGCGAAGGGTCGTGTCGAAGGCCCGCCGCGCGTCATCGGGGGGGTGGAAGGCGTTGTTGAGCTTACTGGTGATGAAGACGTGGCCGCGGTCCAGTCCGGCGTCGCGCACGCCCTGGCCGACACCTTTCTCGTTGCCGTACATCTGGGCGCCGTCGATGTGGCGATATCCGATCTCGCACGCCATCCGCACCGTCGCCGCGGTGTCCTCCGGGGGCACCTGAAACACGCCGAAACCCAGTGTGGGGATGTGGTGGCCGTCGTTGAGGGTGATCGTTGGGACAGTCATAGTTCTCCTTCTCCGAGCACTGTCAATAGCCTTCGAGCCGCGGTCACCCGCCGGGCGGGCGCGCCGGTGAGTGCGTCCAGGGCGCACTCCGGATCGGCCGGGGCGCCGCGGTGCCCGCACCCGCGCGGGCAGTTCTCGACGGCGTGGGCCAGATCGGAGAACGGGCCCACGACGTCGTCGGGACGGATGTGCGCCAGGCCGAACGAGCGGATGCCCGGCGTATCGACCACCCATCCGCCGCCCGGTAGCGACAGCGCCACCGACTGGGTGGAGGTGTGTCGGCCCTTGCCGACCCCGGACACCGAACCGATTGCCCGGTACGCCTGCGGCACAAGCCGATTGACCAGCGTCGACTTGCCGACCCCGGAGTGGCCGAGCAGTACGGTGATGCGTCCATTGAGCAGTGACTCGAGCTCGTCGAGCGGTTCCTCGCGTCCGGCGGTGATGACGGTGAGATCGAGGTCGGCGAACTGCTCGGCGAACGGCGCGGCCGCAGCGAGGTCGGTCTTGGTCAGGCACAAAATCGGATGCAGTCCGCCGGTGTAGGCCGCGATCAGAGCCCGGTCGACGAGGCCGGTGCGTGGCGGAGGGTCGGCCAGCGCCACCACCATCATCATCTGGTCGGCGTTGGCCACCACGACGCGTTCGGTGGGGTCGGTGTCATCGGCCGTGCGCCGCAACACGGTTCTGCGCTCGCCGCGCCGCACAATCCTGGCCAGGCTGTCGGTGCGGCCGGAGAGGTCGCCGACGATGTCCACCTGATCGCCCACGACGATCGGCGTTCGGCCCAGTTCGCGAGCCCGCATGGCGGTGACCAGGCGCAGCGGATCATCGGCCAGGACGCAGCCCCAACGGCCGCGGTCCACCGTCACCACCATGGCCGCTTCGGCGTCGGCGTGAGTGGGGCGGGTCTTGGTGCGCGGACGTGATCCGCGACCGGATCGGATGCGTACGTCGGACTCGTCGTACTCGCGTTGCGTCAACCCTGCCCCTCGAGCATCGCGGTCCACATCCGGGGAAAGTCCGGCAGCGTCTTCGCGGTGGTGGCGATGTCCTCGACCACGACTCCCGGCGTGCGCAGTCCGATGATCGCGCCGGCCGTCGCCATCCGGTGATCGGCATAGGAGTGCCACACCCCGCCGTGCAACTCCGTGGCAGTGATGACCAGGCCATCGGATGTTTCGGCACACTCGCCGCCGAGGGCGTTGATCTCGGTGCTCAGCGCAGCCAGGCGGTCGGTCTCGTGACCCCGAAGGTGAGCGATGCCGGTCAGCCGGGACACCGATCCGGGTTCGGCCAACGACGCGATGGCGGCGACCGACGGCGCGAGTTCGCCGACGTCATTGAGATCGACATCGAACCCGCCGTAGCCGGATGCGCCCCGGATCTGTAGCTCTGAACCTGATTGGTGCACCGTCGTTCCCAGTAACCGGAGTATCCCGATGATGGTGTCATCCGGTTGTACGCTGACCTTGGGCCAGTCGGTGATCCGCACGACACCACCGGTGACCACCGCCGCCGACAAGAACGGCACCGCATTAGACAGGTCGGGTTCGACCGCCCAACTTCTGGCGGCGATGGGTCCGGGCGCCACTGCCCAGCGGTTGGGTGTCGAGTCATCGACATCGACCCCGGCCTGACGCAGCATCGTCACGGTCATCTTGATGTGCGGCGCCGAGGGCACCGAGGTTCCGGTATGTAGAACCTCCAGGCCCGACTCGAACGCCGACCCGCACAGCAGTAGGCCGGAGACGAACTGTGAGGAGGCCGAGGCGTCGATCCGCACCGGCCCACCGCGCACCATGCCGCGGCCGCGCACGGTGAACGGCAGACCGTCGCCGTCGATCGCCACACCCAGTCCGCGCAGCGCATCCAACAGCGGCGCGATGGGTCGCGCGCGGGCCTGCTTGTCACCGTCGAAGACCACGCCCGCGTTGCTCAGTGCTGCCAGTGGTGGCACGAACCGCAGCACGGTGCCGGCCAGTCCGCAATCGATGCGGGCCTCTGGGCCGGGGCTCAGCGACCCGCTGACCGTGAGCTCAGACCCATCGCCGGCGATGTCGATACCCAGTTCGCGCAGCGCCCCGATCATCAGGTCGGTGTCCCGGCTGCGCAGTGCGCCGTTGATCGCCGACGTGCCCTGACCGCCGGTGGCAGCGAGTGCGGCCAGTATCAGAGTTCGGTTGGTTTGTGATTTCGACCCCGGCACCGTCACCGTGGCATGCACCGGCACCGTGGCATGGGGTGCCGACCAGGGGTTCACACGTCCATCCTGCCCTGCCGGGGCCCATGGGGGGATCACCTGTGGGGGATCATGGAGTCATGTGCGGACGATTCGTGGTCACAACAGATCCCGCGCTCCTGGCTGCGCGACTCAACGCCGCCGACGAGACAGGGCAGCGTTTAGCGGGACCGAACTACAACGTCGCCCCGACAACAACCATCGCGGCCGTCGTCGCCCCGGCGACGACCATGGATAGCGTCGTCGCCCCGGCGACGACCATGGATAGCGTCGTCGCCCGCCCTGAGGAGCCCGACGACGGGACCGAGCGCCGGATCCTTCCGGTGCGCTGGGGGCTGGTGCCGCCCTGGGTCAAAGCAGACTCCGGTGGTAGGCCACTGGTCAAGTCCCTGTTGATCAATGCCCGCGCCGAGACCCTGATCTCATCGCCGGCCTTCCGGTCAGCCGCCCGCAGTCAGCGCTGCCTGGTACCGATGGACGGCTACTACGAATGGATGCCGGGTCCCGAACCCGGTGCGAAGACGCCGTTCTACATGTTCCGACGCGACGGCTCGCCGATTCTGGTTGCCGGCCTGTGGTCGGCCTGGCGGCCCGATGGCGCCGCTGCGCCACTGCTGAGCGCGACCATCGTCACCACTGCCGCGGTTGGTGAACTGGAGCGGATTCATGACCGGATGCCGCTGATGCTCGCCGACCACGAGTGGGACCGCTGGCTGGACCCCGATCAGCCTGCGCCCGCGGAACTGCTTGACTCCCCGCCCGATATCAGCGCGATCGCGATCCGGGAGGTCTCCCGTTTGGTCAACCGGGTGGCGAACAACTCTGCGGAACTTCTCCAACCCCCCGACCGCGGTAACCGCCCGGTCGGTCTGTTTTGAGCGTTGGGCCGGGGATAACATTTAGCGAAGGCCTGAACAGTCGGCGTCGGTGCCCCTGCGAGAGGAACCCGCAATGACCGCAGTTGAACCCAAGATCGACACCATCACGGTGCACAACCCGGCCGATGGCCGGATCGCCGGGTCGGTGCCCATCGATGATGCCGAGACCGTGGCGGCCAAGGCCCGCGAGCTTCGGCTGTTCCAGCCCGAGTGGGAGGCGATCGGCCCGCAGGGCCGCAAAAAGTGGATGTTGGCCTGGCAGGGCTGGATCCTGGACAACGCCGGCCTGATCACCGAGGTGCTGATGTCGGAGACCGGGAAGTCTCGCGTCGACGCCAACATCGAGGCCACCGTCGTCGCCGACGGCATCAACTACTGGGCCGGTCATGCCGAGGAGTTTCTGGCCGACAGCAATGTCGTCCCGCACAGCCCGCTCTACCGGGTAAAGAAATTCACCACCGTTTACCGGCCGCACCCGCTAATCGGTGTGATCACCCCGTGGAACTTCCCCTTCGCGATGCCCGGCCTGGACATCCCGGCGGCACTGGCGGCGGGAGCGGCGGTTCTTCTGAAACCATCTGAGGTGACGCCACTTTCGGCGGTCGAATTCGTCCGCGGCTGGAACGAGGTCGGCGCCCCACCGGTGTTGGGGCTGACCACCGGGTACGGCGCCACCGGTGCGGCGATGATCGAGCATGTCGACATGGTTCAGTTCACCGGTTCCACGGCCACCGGTCGCAAGGTCGCGGTTGCCTGTGCGGAGCGACTGATCCCGTGCAGTCTCGAACTCGGGGGCAAGGACCCGGCGATCGTGCTGGCCGACGCCGATCTCGAGCGCGCCGCCAACGGCATCACCTGGGGCGGCTTCTTCAACTCCGGCCAGGTGTGTGTGTCCACCGAGCGGGTGTACGTGGAGGCGCCGGTCTACAACGAGTTCGTGAGCAGACTCGCCGCCAAGGTGCGCGCGCTCAAGCAGGGTCAGGAGGTTTCCGGGTTCACCTACGACGTCGGAGCGATGGCCACCGAAGCCCAACGCGACATCGTTGAACGCCACGTCGCCGAAGCGACTGCCGCCGGCGCGACGGTGCTCACCGGTGGAAAGCCGACCGGGCAGGGCACCTTCTTCACCCCGACGGTCTTGACCGACGTCACCCAGGACATGTCCTGCATCACCGAGGAGACGTTCGGCCCGACGCTGCCGGTGATCAGGGTGGCCGACGAGGACGAGGCCGTCCGGCTGGCCAACGACTCCGTCTACGGCCTGTCGGCCACCGTGTGGACCGGCGACACCGCCCGCGGTGAGCGCATCGCCCGCCGACTGGAGTGCGGCGCGGTCAACGTCAACGACGCGATGACGAACGTGTTCGCCTTCGGATTGCCGATGGGTGGGTGGAAGGAATCTGGTCTGGGCTCCCGGGCCGGCGGCCGGTACGGAATTGTCAAGTTCTGCCGCCAGCAGGCCATCACCTCACCGCGGCTGCCCACCCAGCGCTCGGAGATGCT
Organism: Mycobacterium sp.; assembly: GCA_018401645.1. Lineage (GTDB taxonomy): Bacteria > Actinomycetota > Actinomycetes > Mycobacteriales > Mycobacteriaceae > Mycobacterium. The sequence goes on from JAGYKK010000011.1 coordinate 24,515, forward strand.
CTGGTATTCGGCATCCAAGAAGCAAGCCCAGTTCGCGCTGGCGGCCATGCGGGCCTTCGCCGCCATGGCTGGCGAAGCAAAAGCGCTTCGATGCCCGCATTGATGAGCTAGGGCTGGCGCCGGATCCGCCGCTGGGGCTAGGGCTGCCGATAGCCGGGCGGGTTGACGCCGTCCACCCAGAAGTCCACGCCGAGGTCCGATCCCGGGATGCAGTCATACAGCGACAGATCGGTGACACCGGACTCCAGTAGCACGTCCTCGCACAGCAGGGTGTGTCCGGTGTAGGTGGCGGCCGGGTGGCTCAGCACCGCGTAGGCGGCATCGGAGTACACCTCAGGCTTGCGCGAGCGTTTCATGGACTCGTCGCCGCCAAGCAGATTCTGGACCGCCGCGGTGGCGACCATGGTGCGCGGCCACAGAGTGTTTGACGCGATACCGTGGGCGCGCATTTCCTCGGCGATTCCCAACGCGCACAGCGTCATTCCATACTTGGCCATCATGTACGGCGTGGGTGTCAGCCACTGGGGCTCCAGGCGGATCGGCGGTGAAAGGGTGAGGATGTGCGGGTTGGACCGGCCTTTCATATGCGGGATACAGGACTGTGACACCGCGTAGGTGCCGCGGATCTGGATACCGTTCATCAGGTCGAAGCGCTTCAGCGGGACGTCCTCGATACCGCCGAGATTGATCGCGCTGGCATTGTTGACGCAGACGTCGATGCCGCCGAACTGCTCGACGCACGCCGCCACGGCGGCGGCCACCGAGTCCCCGTCGCGGACGTCGCCGACGATCGGCAGCGCATGCCCACCGGCCTCCTCGATCTCTTTCGCCGCGGTGTAGATGGTGCCGGGGAGTTTGGGGTGCGGCTCTGCTGTCTTGGCCACCAGCGCAATGTTCGCGCCGTCAGCGGCAAGCCGCTTGGCGATCGCCAGACCGATCCCGCGGCTGGCGCCGGAGATGAACATGGTCTTACCGGAGAATGGAGCGGTTTGGGTGGATGGCATGGTTCCCCAGCCTATAGGGGCTCTAGGATCATCTCCTATGTCAGCGCCGACGACCCCCGACGTCGCCCGTGAGGAGACCGACGCCGAGCTCACGGCCCGCTTCGAGCGCGATGCGATCCCGTTGATGGACCAGCTCTACGGCGGCGCGATGCGGATGACCCGCAACCCCGCCGACGCCGAAGACCTCCTGCAGGAGACGATGGTGAAGGCCTACGCCGGTTTCCGGTCATTCCGGGAGGGCACCAACCTCAAAGCGTGGCTCTATCGCATCCTGACCAACACGTTCATCAACACCTACCGCAAAAAGCAGCGCTCACCGGCGGAGTACCCGACTGAGGAGATCCACGACTGGCAGTTGGCCGCCCAGGCCGAGCATTCTTCGACCGGATTGCGCTCCGCGGAGGTCGAGGCTCTCGAATTGCTTCCGGACAGTGAAATTAAAGAGGCGCTTCAGGTGTTACCTGAAGAGTTCCGGCTCGCGGTGTATCTCGCCGACGTCGAGGGCCTGCCTTACAAGGAGATCGCTGAGATCATGGAAACTCCGATCGGGACCGTGATGTCCCGCCTGCACCGGGGCAGGCGTCAACTACGCACCCTGCTCGCCGACGTCGCCCAGGAACGCGGCCTGCTTCGCGGTCAGCAGCCCGAAGCGGCTGAGGAAGTTTCGTGACCAGCGGCGAGGGTCACGGGGTGGGCAGCCATACCGACTGCGCAGTGGTGATCGCTGAGGTCTGGACGCTGCTGGACGGTGAGTGCACCGACGACTCCCGCGACCGGCTCCAACGCCACCTTGAGGATTGCCCGGCCTGCCTGCGCCACTACGGCGTCGAGGAACGAGTGAAGGCGCTGATCGCGGCCAAGGGCAGCGGTGAGAAGGCGCCCGAGTACCTCGTCGAACGGGTCCGCCTGCAGATCAGCCAGACGACGATCATTCGCCGCGGCTAGCAATGCTGAAGCCAAGCATTTTCAATCTCGACCGGCCAGGTGGGGTGGACGGTCGGCTCACCGACGCCATGGCCACTGCCGCCAAGACCACCGCCACTGGGATCACCGCCACTGGGATCACCGCCACTGGGACCACCGCCACTGGGGCAACGGCGCGCAGGGCGGCGGCGGCACGCGGCTAAGCGTTGGGCCGATTGCCGTGGTTGGCCTTGCTGTGCTTGCGGTCGCGCTTCTTGCGGCCTCGTTTGGCCATGGTTCTACCTTCCGAATGTTCCAGATGTTGTCTGCAGTGTCTCACGGTGCCGTGAACCGCTGGTGAGCCGGTGGTGTGGTTCGATAAGAGCGGCGGTTCAAACGGAACGAGGGTGAGCATGGCCGAGGATGTCCGGGCTGAGATCGTGGCCAGTGTGCTGGAGGTCGTGGTCAGCAAGGGCGATCAGATCGGGGCCGGCGACATCCTGGTGCTGCTGGAGTCGATGAAGATGGAAATTCCGGTGCTCGCCGAGACCGGGGGCACCGTCACCGAGGTCAGCGTCGCGGTGGGCGATGTGATCCAGGCCGGTGACCTCATCGCGGTCATCGACTGAATCCGCACTCGCGATATCCGGTGAACCATGTCTACCCTCGGTGACCTGCTCGCCGAGCACACCGTCCTGCCTGGCGCCGCCGTCGACCATCTGCATGCCGTGGTGGGTGAATGGCAACTGCTCGCCGACATGTCCTTCGGCGACTATCTGATGTGGGTTCGCAGCGACGACGGCACCGTGGTCTGCGTGGCCCAGTGTCGGCCCAACACCGCCGCCACGCTGTTGATCACCGATGCCGTCGGCACCGTGGTGGCCGAGGAGGGCCTGCTGGGTGCCCTTCCGGTGCGCTACCGCGGTGAGGTGGTGGCGCTGCTGACCCACCAGAGCGCCGGGGGTGGCCGGGGTTCCTCGTCGCGGCTGGAGAAGGCCTACCTGGACTGCGCCGGGCATCTGCGGCAGATGCTGTCGGAGGGAACCTTCCCCGATGTCGGCGATGTGGCGATCCCGCGCTCCAGTCCCCGTGTCGGCGATGGTTTCATCCGCCTCGACGCCGACGGTGCAGTGACGTACGCGAGTCCCAACGCCCTATCGGCGTATCACCGCATGGGTTTGAACTCCGAGTTGGAGGGCCACAACCTGGTCGCGATCACCCGGCCGCTGATCTCTGATCCCTTTGAGGCCCAGGAACTCGACACCCACGTTGGCGCATCGCTGGCCGGTGGCTCCAGCATGCGTCTGGAGATCGACGCCGGCGGCGCGGCTGTTCTGCTTCGGACCCTGCCGTTGGTGGCCCGTGGCTCGGCGGCGGGTGCCGCGGTGCTGATCCGCGACGTGACCGAGGTCAAGCGGCGCGACCGGGCGCTGTTGTCCAAGGACGCGACGATCCGCGAGATCCATCACCGGGTGAAGAACAATCTGCAGACCGTCGCCGCACTGCTGCGACTGCAGGCCCGCCGGACCAACAACGACGAGGCTCGCGACGCCCTGACCGAGTCGGTGCGGAGGGTGGCCGCCATCGCCGAGGTGCACGAGGCGTTGTCGGCGTCGGTCGATGAGGTGGTCAACCTCGATGAGGTGATCGACCGGATCCTGCCGGTGATGAACGACGTGGCCCGGGTAGCCAGCCCGATCCGGATCAGCCGCGAGGGCAGCCTGGGTGTGCTCGACGCCGACCGGGCCACCGCGCTGATCATGGTGGTCACCGAGTTGGTGCAGAACGCCATCGAGCATGCCTTCGATGCCACCGATCGGCAGGGACACGTACGGATCCGGGCTGAGCGCTCGGCCCGATCGCTCGATATCGTCGTCCACGACAACGGCCGCGGGCTACCCGAGGGGTTCGATCTGGAGACCTCCGACCGGCTGGGCCTGCAGATCGTGCGGACACTGCTGACGGCCGAGCTGGATGGCACCCTGCAGATGCGCCCAGCCCCAGGTGGTGGCACCGATGTGGTGCTGCGGGTGCCGCGGGGCGGCAACCGGTCCTCCTCCCGGATCCCGGTGGTTAGGTAGACACCCAATCCGGGCACCCTGGCGTCCTGATCGGACAAAAAAGAAGGCCCCGGCACCTGCCGGGGCCATCTTTTTGACGATTTCAGACTCCGGTGCGCGCCCTCGTCCGAGCGTTGCGTCGCTTGAGAGCGCGACGTTCGTCCTCGCTCATCGCACCCCACACGCCGGCATCCTGCCCGGACTCCAAGGCCCAGGTCAGGCACTCGGTGGTCACCGGGCAGCGGTTGCATACGAGCTTCGCATCAGCGATCTGGGCCAAAGCCGGACCGCTGTTCCCGACCGGGAAAAACAGTTCCGGATCCTCGTCCCGACAGACCGCCCTATGACGCCAATCCATTTTCGGTTACTCCTTATCGTTTCCGTGTGTGCGGTGGGAAGAGGGAATCCCGTTGCTCTCGTTCCGTTAACGCGTGCACACACAAATGTTGTCGCACTGTTACCTTCGATGGTTGCATAGGCTCGACGGTTGTCAAGAGAACTCTGGGCAACCGTGAACAATCTCACTCCGAGGGGTGGTTGTCCTAGCCCTCCTAAGTTGTACTACACTGCTGCGAATCGCGCCAGGGTGAGATGCCTTTGCGCTGTTCAGCGCCGTTAATCGCGGGGTGGGGCAACCACCGCGAGGGCCGCCGGGACGGCGGTGAAAACGAGGTCGTCGCGCATGCCGAGAAAGTCCCCGTCGACCTGGCAGGCGATTGGTTCGGCGGAGGTGATCCGCACCCACGGAAGGTCGTCTTCGCGGATCAGATGTTTGCCCTTGATCTTGGCCTTCTTGGCCAGCATCCGCCGCACGACCATCAGGTTGGCGACGACGTTCGTGCTGGTGACGGCGAAGACGCCCAGCCCGGTCTCGAACGTCGTGTCGGGGTTGGTCCAGACCGGACGGCTGTTGGCGTAGGTCCACGGGCTGGCATTGGACACGAACGCGAAATGCACGCCCGCTTCCGGGTCCCGCTCCGGGAGGTGCAGCGTCAGCAGGGGCGCGTCGCGCACGCTGCCCAACATCTCCCGCACGGCGATGCGGATGTAGCGGCCGGCGGTGACCGTGCGGCCTTTGGCGCGCTGTGCCTCGACGGCGGCCACCACGTCGCCGTCCACCCCCATGCCGGCGGTGAACACCGCCCAGCGTTCGCCGCAGTCCATCAGCCCGATGCGCCGCCACGCCGCACCCCTGCGGTGTGCCCCGAGAAGGTCGATCAGCTGGTTGGTTGCCTCGATGGGGTCCGGGCTGATTCCCAGCGCGCGGGCGAAGACATTGGCCGACCCGCCCGGAACCACCGCGACAGCGGGCAGGGTGCCAGGATCGGGCCGCCCCGGGCCGGGCACCCCGAGCAGACCGTTGACCACCTCGTTCACCGTGCCGTCGCCACCGTGAACGATGATCACGTCGGTTCCGTCCCGCTTGGCCGCCTCGGCGATCTCGATGGCGTGACCCCGGTGATCGGTGTGGGTGACGACGAGTCCGACCCGGCTCTCCAGCGCATGCGCCAACAGATCGCGGCCGGCCGGCGTCGTCGAGGTGGCGTTCGGGTTCACGATCAGCACGGCACGCACGAGGGATGAGCCTAACGGCACCTTTAGGCTCGTGCGGGTGGGCGTGAAAACGGGTGCAGATCCGCCGCGGGCCGTTCGGGCCGCCGCGGTTCTGGTTGGGCTGGAAGGCGTGACCGCCGTCGTCGCCGCGGTGGTCTTCGTGGTCCGCGGGTTCTCCGGGACCGACCAGAGCATCGTCAACGGGTTCGGCAATGCCGCGTGGTTCGGCATCCTCGGCTCGGCGGTGTTGGCTGCGGCGTGGGCTTTGTGGACCGGGCGGCGGTGGGGCCGGGGCATCGCGGTGTTCACCCAGCTGCTCATCCTGCCGGTGACGTGGTACGTGGGTGTCGGCTCGCACCGGTGGTTCTACGGAATCCCGGTCGCGGCGGTGGCTCTGGCGGCACTGATGCTCCTGTTCAGTCCGCCCGCGCTGCGGTGGCTGTCCTACTCGCCGGATTCGGCCAACACCGACAACTCCGGCCCCGACACCCGGTAGCCGATCCAGTCCGACATCGGGTGCGCCGATCGCGTCGTAGAGCGCGATCGCGGGGGAGTTCCAGTCCAGCACCGACCAATTCAGCCGGCTATAGCCGCGCCGCACGCATTCGCGCGCCAGGGTCCCCAGTAGTGCACGTGCGAGCCCGCTGCGCCTAAACCGATCCCGCACGAACAGATCCTCGAGGTGGATACCGGCGACACCGTCCCAGGTGGAGAAGTCCCGGAACCACAGCGCCATCGCGGCCACCTCGCCGTCGACCTCGGCGATGTGACAGGACGCGTGCGCGGCGGAGCCGAAAAGCGCTGCGGTGATTTGGCTTTCGGTGACCGTGCACTCGACAAGCGCGCGCTCGAATGACGCCAACTCGTAAATCATCGCGACGATCTCGGATTCGTCGCCGGGTTCGGCCAAGCGGATCAGTGTGTTCACCCTCGGATTCCCAACGCTGAAAGGATGGTCGAGAACTTAGTCGTCGTCTCGGCCACCTCGTCATCGGCGTCGGACTCGGCCACGATCCCGCCGTCGCCTGCGCCACCGCGAAGCGGCGGTCCGCCGAAAGCTGCGCGCCACGGATGGCCACTCACCCACCGGCCATCGCCGCGGGAATCGCACCACCCGACCGCACCCGCATAGAAACCACGGTCGCCTTCGAGTTCGGCGATCAGGTCCACCGCATCCGCGGTCGGGACGCCACCCACGGCCGGCGTCGGATGCAACGCCAGCGCGAGGTCCAGTGCGGTGGTTGAACCGTCCCGCAGGGTCCCGACGATGGGGGTGCACAGATGCCACAGTGCGCCAGTGCGGCTCAGCTGAGGTTCGGATGCGATATCGAGTTGGCTGCACAGTGGTTGCAGGGCGGCCCGCATGGTCTCCACGACGAGCCGGTGTTCGTGGCGATCCTGGCCGAGGCGGCCAGGGCGGCACCATTGGCCGCGTCGGTATCGGGGTCGGCGGATCGCGCCGCCGATCCGGCGAACGGCTGACAGCTCACCGCTCCCGGCGCGGGCGACCAGGAGTTCGGGACTGGCACCCACCAGGGCGGTGCCGGCGAATTGCGGGCCTGCGGGCGACAAATCGGTGAGGTATGCGGTGGCCTGCGGGTCGGCCTCGATCAGCCGGTACATAATCTCCCACGGGTTCATCGGCCCGTCGGCGGCCAGCCTCAATGCGCGGGCCAGAACCACCTTCTGCAAGGGGTTTGCGTCGTCGCGCAACCGCCGCAGGGCCGTGATGATCCGGTCGCGATGCACCTGCGTGCCCGGGACTGCGTCGACAATGCGTACCGCGGGCAACGGCGTGGTGGGTCGAGACGCCAGCGTGTGGCTGACACCATGTGGTTGCAGCAGGGCGGCCCTGCCGCGGATGTCGAAAGGCAGAGCGCCGACGACCAGGTCGACGTCACCGTCACGCAAAGCCGTTGCTGCCGTGGTGATCTCATCGAAACCGTGCTTGATACCTCGTGCAACGAAGGTTCCGGAGGGTCCAGCCAAGACGAAGGACGTCCCCTCCGTCACGTCCCGGTTACCGGTTCGCGGTGGGTGGTCATTCCCAGGCCGGACAGTTGGCGCAGCCCGTATTCGAACCCGCAGACCGCCACCGAGGCGGTACCGAAGCCGTAGCGGGCGCCCTCGCGCAACGGCTGCTCGACCCAACGGGTGATGACCGAGCGGGAGAAGTGGCCGTGGCTGACGAAAACCACGTCGCGGTCGGTCATGTTCTCGAGCGCAAAAGCCACCGCCTGATCCGCGCGCATGCTCACCTGATCGACGCTCTCCCCGCCGGGACAGCCGTAGGTCCACAGCAGCCAGCCCGGGGTGCTGGTGCGGATCTCGTGGGTGGTCAGGCCCTCGTAATCGCCGTAGTCCCACTCCGCCAGCAGTGGCGAGACCTCCTCGACGGCCAGCCCGGCCAGTTCGGCGGTCGCCAGCGCACGCCTGCGGGGGCTGCTGACGACCATCGGGTTCTCCAGGTCGAGGTGGGCAAGGGTGTGTGCGGCCAGCCTGGCCTGTTCACGACCGCGTTCGATCAGATCGATGTCGGTGTGGCCGGTGTGCTTGCGGTCCCGCGACCACTCGGTCTCGCCATGGCGGAACAGGACCAGCCGATGATTGCCGACGCTCACGTTCACCGATTGTGCCCGAACCTGGAACAATGATTGCGGTGACCCGAGTATTGGCGGTGGCCAACCAGAAGGGCGGGGTGGCCAAGACGACCACCGTAGCCTCGCTGGGGGCGGCGTTCGTCGAGGCGGGCAAGCGGGTGCTGCTGGTTGACCTCGATCCGCAGGGCTGCCTGAGTTTCTCGCTCGGCAGCGATCCCGACAAGCTGCCGGTGTCGGTACACGACGTACTGCTCGGCGACGTCGAACCGGACGCCGCGCTGGTGCAGACGCCGGAGGGCATGACACTGTTGCCCGCCAATATTGACCTGGCCGGTGCCGAGGCCATGCTGCTGATGCGGGCCGGGCGTGAGTACGCACTTCGACGGGCACTGGCCAAATTGGGCGAGCACGACTTCGACGTGGTGATCATCGACTGCCCGCCGTCCCTGGGTGTGCTCACCCTCAACGGGCTGACCGCCGCCGACGACGTGATCGTGCCCCTGCAGTGCGAAACGCTGGCGCATCGCGGTGTCGGCCAGTTCCTGCGTACGGTGACCGACGTGCAGCAGATCACCAATCCGGGCCTGCGTCTGCTCGGCGCACTGCCCACCCTCTACGACGCCCGAACCACCCACAGCCGCGATGTCCTCTTTGACGTCGCGGATCGCTACGACCTTCCGGTGCTGGCGCCACCGATCCCGCGGACGGTGCGCTTCGCTGAAGCCAGCGCTTCGGGTTCCTCGGTGCTGGCAGGCCGGAAGAACAAGGGAGCCAAGGCATATCGGGAATTCGCCGCCGCACTTCTGAAGCACTGGAAGTCGGGAAAGAAGTTACCGACGTTCAGTCCGGAGCTTTAGCGGCGGAATCACCGGGTCGCGGGCGACGGCTAGGCCGGGCCGTACGCGGCGACCGCGTTGCCGCGCTGTTCGATCACCATCGTGCCGGTGACCGCCGGTGTCACCGGCCCGCTGCCCGCCGGGTGGGTGATCGGGATCATTCGCTGCACCGCGCCGTCGAACATCGCGCGTTGATGACTATCGCCGCGGGCGACCTGGGCGTCGCCAACACCGCCACCCTGACCGTTGCGGGCCTCGATCGAGGCTGGACGATGTTCTCCCACACGCCACCCCGCGGCACACCCCTGGGCCAGACCGATACCCGATCAGTCCCGAAGGTGTGGGAATCCCTGGCCGTCCTGCAAGGCCATCAGATCTCCCACGGGGACTTGCGGTCCTCGGAGATCACCGTCGATGACAACGGCACCGCGCTGTTCGGCGGCTTCGGCAACTCCGAATACGGCGCCTCCGAGGAACACCTGCAGTCCGATATCGCCCAACTCCTACTGACGACGACCGCGACATTCGGTGCCGAGGCGTCGGTCAGTGCCGCGGTCACCGCGCTCGGGTCCGAGGCCGTGCTCGACGGGTCGCGTCGGCTGACGAAGTCGGCCATTCCGGCGCGAATCCGACGGTCGGTCACCGCTCCCAAGGCACTGATGACGGCGGCTCGCGACGAGGTGAAAAAACAGACCGGCGCCGATCAGATTCAGGCCGAGACCATCACCCGGTTCACCCGCAAGCAGGTGATTCAGCTTGTCCTACTGGTCGCGTTGGTCTACGTCGCCTATCCGTTCATCAGCACGGTACCAGCCTTCTTCAATGAGTTGCGCAGCGCGAACTGGTGGTGGGCGCTGTTGGGACTGGCGGTTTCGGCGCTCACCTACATCGGCGCGGCGGCGGGACTTTGGGCATGCGCCTCGGGAATGGTTCCCTTCCGTCATCTGGTGATCATGCAGTTCGCCAACACCTTTGCCGCGACGACGACACCGGCCGGTGTGGGTGGGTTGGCGCTGAGTACTCGTTTTTTGCAGAAGGCCGGCCTCGGTACGGTCCGGGCCACGGCGGCGGTGGCCGTTCAGCAGGCCGTTCAGGTGATCACCCACGTCGCCCTGCTGATTTTCTTTTCCGTAGCAGCCGGCGCCTCGGCGGACCTGTCGGCCTTTGTGCCCAGGCTCACCCTCGTCTACCTCATCGTCGGAGTAGCCCTGGGTGTCCTGGGAGCGTTCCTGTTCGTACCGAAACTGCGCGGCTGGCTGGACACCGCCGTCAGGCCGAAGATCAACGAGGTCGGCGGTGAGTTGATCGAGTTGGTTCGCGATCCGAAACGCTTCGCGATCATCGTCTTGGGTTGCGCAGGAACGACTCTCGGTGCGGCACTCGCACTGTGGGCCAGTGTCGAGGCCTTCGGCGGAGGCACGACGTTCGTGACGGTCACGGTGGTGACGATGGTCGGCGCCGGCTCCGGCGGCATTACGCGGGCGACGCCGACGCCGACGGCGCGGGGCGTCTTCACCGGTGGATGACTCCGGGCCACCGGCAACCGTTGTGGTGGCTAATTTTTCGGGATGCCCGCCGGCGGAATCCCCTCCGCGAGTGCGTTGTCGCGACCGGGTGCGCTCCGGACGCTTGGCGGCCGAATCCGTCGAACTGACCCGGGTCTGGTCGCGGTCCCGGGTCTGGTCGCGGTTCCGGCTCTGGCGGGGTGCGCGCGCGTCGCTGATGCTGCCCCGGGCATCGGACGGGATACCCAACTCGGTGTAGAAGTGCGGCGAGTTGGAATAGGTTTCCGCCGGGTCCGGGCAGTCGAGTTTGAGGGCGGTGTTGATCATCGACCAGCGCTCGAGTTCGTCCCAGTCGATCAGCGTCACGGCCACGCCGGTCTTGCCGGCCCGGCCGGTACGTCCGATGCGGTGCACGTAGGCCTGCTCGTCCTCGGGAATCTGGTAGTTGATCACGTGGGTCACGTCGTCGATGTCGATGCCGCGGGCGGCGACGTCGGTGGCGACCAGTACGTCGATCTCACCGACGCGGAAGGCCTTGAGCGCCTTCTCCCGGGCGATCTGGCCGAGGTCGCCGTGCACGGCGCCGACCTTAAATCCGCGCTCGGCGAGTTCGTCGGACACCTTCTGGGCGGTGCGCTTGGTGCGGGTGAAGATCATCGTCGCGCCGCGGCCGTCGGCCTGCAGGATGCGACTGACCATCTCCACCTTGTCCAGGGCATGGGCGCGGTAGGCGAACTGCTCGGTGCTGTCGTGGGTGGCCGAACCCTGCACGCCCTCGGCCCGGATATGGGTCGGCTGGTTCATGAAGGTGCGGGCCAGGGTGATGATCGGATCCGGCATGGTGGCCGAGAACAGCATCGCCTGCCGTTGGGCGGGAATCTGGCGCAGGATGCGTTCGATGTCGGGCAGGAAGCCCAGGTCCAGCATCTCGTCGGCCTCATCGAGCACCAGCACCGATAATCCGCCGAGTTGCAGATGACCTTGCTGGGCCAGGTCGAGCAGGCGCCCGGGCGTTCCGACGACGACGTCGGCGCCGGCCCGCAGCGACTCGATCTGGGGCTCATACGGGCGTCCGCCGTAGATCGAGATGACGCTCAGTGGGCGTCCGGCTTCGGCGCCCTCGCCATCGGTGCGGAGGTACTTGGCTGCGCCGGACAGGTCGTCGTGGACCTGCATGCACAACTCGCGGGTAGGCACCACGATGAGTGCGCGCGGGATCCCGTTGAGCGGGCGATCCGCCGCGGCGCCGGTGGTAATGCTGTGCAGGAGAGGCACACCGAAGGCGAAGGTCTTGCCCATGCCGGTGCGGGCCTGACCGATGAGGTCGTCGCCGGCCAGTGCCAGGGGCAGCGTCAACTCCTGAATCGCGAAAGCGTTTTCGATGCCCTGCTCGGCGAGTGCGCGGACGATCTCCTCGCGCACGCCGAGGTCGGCGAAGCGCAGGGGTGACTTCTCGATCGGTGCGTGATCGGGGGCCGAGGTCTGATCACTCGGCAGGGTTTCATGGGTCCCACTTGATTGGGTTTCAGCTGATTGGGTTTCAGTGGATTGGGTCATAGTGCGGCTCGCGGCCTTCCGTTGTCATTCTTCGTGCTTTTTCGTCGCGCGCACGAGTTCAGAAGTTCGGAATGGATGGCCCCGCCCTGGAAGCGGACCTACCGCGTGCACGCACATTACCGCCCCCCATGTTACCTGCTGCGGACCGATGAGCCGATCCGCGTCGGCGCTACAGTGGCCTGATGGAAGCGACGCAGCGGGTTTCACCGCCGAAAGTTTCCGCCGATCATCCCGGTGTCAACGAGTTGTTCTCGCTCCTCGCCTACGGCGAGGTGGCGGCCTTCTACCGGCTCACCGATGAAGCCCGGATGGCACCGGACCTGCGGGGCCGCATCAATATGGCGCGGATGGCCGCTGCCGAGATGGGCCACTACGACGTGGTGCGCGACACCCTGGAGGCACGGGGAGTCGACGTGCTGGCCGCGATGGCGCCCTACGCGCCGGCACTGGAGCGCTATCACCGGCTGACGATGCCCAGTACGTGGCTGGAGGCTCTTGTCAAGACCTACGTCGGCGATGCCATGGCCGCGGACCTGTACCTGGCGATCGCCGGTTCGCTGCCCGATGAGGTGGCCGAGGTGGTCCGTGAGGTCCTGGCCGAGACCGGCCATTCGCAGTTCGTCGTCGCCGAGGTGCACTCGGCGGTGACCGCCAGTTCGCGCCAGCGCAGTCGGCTTGCGCTGTGGTCACGTCGGCTGCTGGGTGAGGCGATCACCCAGGCGCAGTTCGTTCTCGCCGACCACGACGAATTGGTGGACCTGGTGCTGGCCGGTGGGGGTCTGGGACAGCTGACTGAGTTTTATGAACGACTGCAGCGCACCCACGATGATCGGATGCGCCAGCTCGGCCTAGCTTGACGGTTGTGGGCTTGACGGTTGTGGCCTAGCGGTTGCACGTGGTGCTGATGCCGAAAGCGGTGTCGGCGGCCACTGTCGAGCCACCGGCGTCGGTGATCCAGCAGTTGAGCTGGCTTCCGCGGCTGTTGGCAGTGACGTAGTTGACCGGCAGGTTGGGGCTGATGGTCAGCGTCCAGGGCAGGGTCACGTTTTCGACCGTGCGCAGTTCCCCGGTCTCATCGGCGTAGACCACGGTGACCGGATCGTCGTGACGCTGATTGCCCGCGACCGTGTAGACGATCTGGCGTAGATCGGTCTGCGCGCGCCCCGCCGGAGCCACCGACTCGACCCGCACCGGGATCTCCGCAGACGCCGCGGGGGCGTTCGGGGCGACGGTGGCGGTCACTGTCCGGGTCGGCGGCGGGCTTTGCGGATCTACGGCGGTGGCGCGCCGCCGGCCTTGATGACGAACATGGCGGCGGCGGTGACGCCGAACAGGCCGATCACCGTCATCGCAACCCGGGGCCATCCGGCCTCACGCTCGGCGCGGCGGCGGCGTCTGTCGTCGTTGTCGAAGCCGTCTCTCACACCTGAAGGCTAAAGACGCCCGCCGGGTGCGCTCACCCGTGGCGCGCACCCGTTGTCATGCTGTTATCGCAGCTTGACGCGTTCTTAGCCAAACGGGTGCGGCTGGCCGGAACCCGGTGGAAGCCGTCCACTAGCCTTCAAGGCGTCGCACTCGAACGGAAAGGGGCCTGGCGTGGAGGTCAAGATCGGTGTCTCGGACAGTCCACGTGAGGTTGTGTTCAACAGCAACCAGACCCCCGAGGAAGTTGAGAGCCTGGTTCTCTCGGCGCTGGCCGGGACCGGTTCGTCGGGCGCGGGGCTGTTGGCCCTGACCGACGACAAGGGCAAGCGCATCCTGGTCCAGGCCACCAAGATCAGCTACATCGAGATCGGCGCGGCCGATGGGCGCCGGGTCGGGTTCGGGTTAGCCCCGGGGGCTTGACCGGGAGGGCCTGACCGGGGGTTTGACCGGGAGGGCCCGACCAGTCAGGACTTAGCCAACGGGACGTGTGACAGGCCGCCCCAGGCGAACTGCACCGTTCCCTCGACCGCGTCCTCCTTGGTGATCGGGCGGTCGGCATCCAGCCAGTACCGGGCGCAATCCACGCTGACTCCGACCAGGCCGACAGCGATCATCCGCGCGCGATGCGGGTCCAGGCCCGAATCTCGGCTGATCAGGTCAAACACCGCATCGGTGCAGGCCTCGGTGGCTACCTTCACCTGCGCCGCCACCTGCGGTTCGTTGCCGTAGTCGTTCTCGAATATCAGCCGATAGCCCTGGCTGTCGTGCTCAATGAAGTCGAAGAACGCCTGAACCGCCGCGCGGAGCCGTTGACGGTTATCCGTCGTGGTGCGCAACGCCTGCCGCACACCGGACACCAGGTAGTCGACGTGCTGTTGCAGCACCGCGAGGTAGAGATCAAGTTTGCTGGAGAAGTGTTGGTAGAGAACGGGTTTACTGACCCCGGCCCGATCAGCGATCTCGTCCATTCCAGTCGCGTGAAAACCCCGGTCGACGAACACTTCACTGGCGATCTGAAGCAGTTGACCGCGGCGCTCGTCGCGGGGCATCCGTCCACCGCGGGCGCGTTTGCGCTCGCTGGTGGGGGTCGCATTGCTTACCGCGCTCACCGCGCCGACACTACTACTCCCGCCCGGCGGCCTCTAGGGAGCCGCGATGGGGGCCCCGCCGTGCGCGCGCCCCGGAGCACGTGTGCCTCCGGCTATGCCATTCTGGTCCGGTGACCAACGAGCCGGGGCCCCGTGCCGGGGGGCGGACGCCGGTGCTGCGAAGCGGGCCGAATGAGCCACTTCGGGCGCTGCGTGACCCGATGGCGGAGGACTCCGGCCGGCTCAGGTCTAACCGCGATGAGCACAGTGCGCTGCGCCGACAGAGTCCGCTGGGTCGCTTTCTGGCCACCTACGGGTGGCGTGCCTATGCGCTGCCGGTGCTGGTGGTGCTGACCGGCGTCGTCGGGTACCAGACCATCGCCGGGACCTCGGTGCCCGTGGCCGAAGACACCGTCAAGGGGCCGCCGACGATCGGGTCGGCCGGGACCGCCATCATCGGGGCGCCGCCGCGCGGACTCACCCAGTTCGACGCCAATCTGCCGACCGGCGTGCTTCCCGCAGGCGGACCGTTCACCGAGTCCGGGGACAGGACCTGGCGCGTCATCCCGGGGACCAGTCCGAAGGTGGGCGCGGGCACCGCCAAGACTTTCACCTATACCGTTGAGGTCGAGAACGGCGTCGACACCTCGTCCTTCGGCGGCGACGAGGGCTTCGCCCGGATGGTGACCGAGACGTTGAGCAACCCGAAGAGCTGGATCCACGACCCCCAGTTCGCTTTTCAGCGGATCGACGCCGGCACGCCTGACGTCAGACCGGATTTCCGGGTGTCGCTGACCTCACCGATGACGGTGCGCGAGGGCTGCGGCTACGAGATCCAGATTGAGACGTCGTGTTACAACCCGATCTACGGTCCGGACGGGGACCCGCGGGTGTTCATCAACTCCGCTCGCTGGGTGCGCGGCGCGACGCCCTTCCAGGGTGATGTCGGCTCCTACCGGCAGTACCTGATCAACCACGAGATCGGTCACGCCATCGGATACGTCACCCATGAACCGTGCGACCGAGAGGGCGCCCTGGCCCCGATCATGATGCAGCAGACGTTCTCCACCTCCGACAACGAGGCCACCCGGTTCGACCCCGAATCGGTCAAGCCGGATGGTAAAACCTGCCGGTTCAATCCCTGGCCGTACCCGATCGCCTGAGCGCGTCGCGGCCGACGACCCCGCACCGATGACCCCGCGCCGATCAGGGCCGAGTGTGCGGATTGCGGCGCGGCCGCGGGGGTTTGCGAACGAAACCGCACAATGGAGCCATGTCGTCCCTGCCGCCGCTGGTATCCCCGGCCGCGGAACTGTCCCGTGAGGAACTCCAGCGCTACAGCCGCCACCTGCTCATTCCCGACGTCGGGGTGCTGGGCCAGCGGCGGCTGAAGAACGCCCGGGTGCTGGTGATCGGGGCCGGCGGGCTGGGCTCGCCGACACTGCTCTATCTGGCCGCCGCCGGGATCGGCACCCTGGGCATCGTCGAGTTCGACGTCGTGGAGGAGTCCAACCTGCAGCGCCAGATCATCCACGGCAGCTCTGATATCGGCCGGCCCAAGGCGCACAGCGCCCGCGATTCCCTCGCCGAGATCAACCCGTTCGTCGCCGTCGCACTGCACGAGTTTCGGTTGACGGCCGACAATGCCGTCGCGTTGTTCGCCGACTACGACCTCATCATCGACGGCACCGACAACTTCGCCACCCGCTACCTGGTCAACGATGCCGCGGTGTTGGCGCGCAAGCCCTCGGTGTGGGGCGCGATCCATCAGTTCGCCGGCCAGGTCTCGGTGTTCTGGGAGCACGCACCGCAGGGCCCCGACGGGCAACCGCGCGGCCTCAACTACCGCGACCTCTATCCCGAACCGCCGCCGGGTGCGGTGCCCTCGTGCGCGGAGGCCGGCGTGCTGGGGATCCTGTGCGCCTCGGTCGCCGCGGTGATGGCAACCGAAGCGATCAAGCTGATCACCGGAATCGGCGAGACACTGCTGGGCCGCCTGCTGATCTATGACGCACTTGCGATGAGCCACACCACGATCGAGATCCGCAGGGATCCGACCGCGCCCACGATCACCGGACTGATCGACTACGACGCGTTCTGCGCCGCGGGGCCGGATGTCCCGGCCCCGTCGGGCGCGACGATCACGGCATCGGAGTTGGGTGAGCTGATGCGCTCGGGGGCGGCGATCACCCTGATCGACGTCCGCGAGCCCACTGAGTGGGACATCAACCGCATCTCTGGTGCCGTGCTGATCCCCAAAGCGGCCATTGACTCCGGTGCAGCGCTGGCCGGGCTGCCCCGCGACGCCGTGACGGTGCTCTACTGCAAGACCGGCGTTCGCTCAGCGCAGGCCCTGACAACGCTGCACCGGGCCGGATTCCGCGACGCGGTGCACCTGGAGGGCGGAATCGTGGCCTGGGCCCGCCAATTCGAACCCGACATGGCGATGTACTGACCGATCCTGACACCGGTACGCCTTACCCTGGCCACTGTGACCGACGAACGCCCGCCTGAGCATGTCCTGGCGACGTTCGGGGTGAAGTCCGGTGAGCCCACCCGCCTCGGCGCGGGCTGGGAGAGCGGTTGGCGCACCGGGGAGGTGGTGCTCTCGCAGGTCACCGATCACGCCCGAGCTGCCTGGTCGGCCAAGGTTCGCGAGACGCTGTTCGTCGACGGCCTGCGGTTGGCCCGGCCGGTCCGCTCCACCGACGGGCGCTACGTCGTCTCGGGCTGGCGCGCGGATACCTTCGTCGCCGGGGCTCCCGAGCCGCGGGATGACGAGGTGGTGGCGACCGGCGTCCGGCTGCACGAGGCCACCTCCAAACTGGAACGTCCACGGTTCCTGACCCAGCTGCCGGTGCCGCCGTGGACCGACGCCGACGTGTTCACCACCGCCGATCGCGCGGCCTGGGAGGAGCGCCCGCTGCAGAGCCTGCCGCTCGGGGCGCCGGCGCTGCCTGAGACCGATGACCGCCAGCAGGCGCGCGAGTTACTCACTCAGCTGGCCGGGCTGCGAAAGCCGACCAAGGGCTCGCCCCAACTGGTGCACGGCGATCTCTACGGCACCGTGTTATTCGCCGGTGCGGCGGCCCCGGGCATCGTCGACATCACCCCCTACTGGCGGCCGGCGTCCTGGGCGGCCGGGGTGGTCGTCGTCGACGCGTTGGCCTGGGGTGACGCCGACGACGGCCTCGTCGAACGGTGGGATGCCCTGCCGGAGTGGTCGCAAATGTTGTTGCGGGCGTTGATGTTTCGGCTCGCAGTGCACGCCCTGCATCCGCTGTCCTCCGAGGAGACGTTCCCGGGCCTGCTGCGTACCGCGGCGCTGGTTCGAATGGTGCTCTAGGCGAGCAGGTCGCGGATGGCCGCGGCGGTCTCGACGGGTTTGGCCAACGGCACCATGTGGCGGCAGTCCAGGTCCACCAGCGCGAAGGAAGGCCCGAGGATCTCAGTCAAACCATCGATCAGTCTGGCGCCGACATAGGGTGGATCCGACAATGCCCCGCGGATCAGGATGGTGGGAGTTCGGTTGCGCGGCAACACGATATCGCGGGCGAGCTCGCTCCAATAGGACATCATCGCCGGAACACAGATCCGCCACCGGTACCGCCCGTCGGGCGATGCGACAAGGTGTTCGTTAAGTTCGTCGTCGATCAGTCCGGCCGGTACGTCGGCCCAGGCGGCGTTGACCTTCTCCGCGCGCGCCTGTTCGGGGTCGGGGTAGTCCGGCGAAGCCAGCATCGCCTCGGCGACCGCGCGCATCCGGTCACCGTCCAAGCCGATCGCCGGGTCCAGCAGGACCAGGCCGGACACCAGATCCGGGCAGGCCGCTGCCAGGTGCAGGGCGATCGCACCGCCGAAGGAATGACCCACCACCACCACCGGGTGCACGGCCTCACGTTCGATCAGACCGGCCAGCGCGGCGACGTTGGCGTCGATGGTCCACGGCGCCGACCACGACGAGCGGCCGTGGCCGAGCAGATCCGGTGCCAGCACGGTGAATTCGGCCAAATGCTCATCGGCGAGGGTGTGCCAGCGCCGGCCGTGTCCGGTCAAACCGTGGATCATCAGGATCTGCACCGGGCCGGGCGGGCCGAATCGGTTCAGGTGGAGTTCGCCGGGCACGGACCCCATGCTGCCAGCCCGGGCTGTTCCGGCGGCGGATTTGTCAGACCTCCGTGGTGTCATGCCGGTATGGGCATCCTTCGCGTCATGGGCGGGCCGGGCACCGGCAAGAGCACCCTGCTGGTGCAGGCCGCCGCCGCCCACATCGGCACCGGGGCCGATCCGGAGTCGGTGCTCCTGCTGACGCCCAGCCGGTTGGCAGCCGGCACCCGCGGCGCGTTGACGGCGCTGTTGCTCAATGCCGGTTCCGGTGAGCACGCGGTGGTGCGCGAACCACTGGTGCGATCCCTGCACAGCTACGCCTTCGGGGTACTGCGCAACGCGGCGGCGCGCGCCGGTGATCCACCGCCGCGGCTGGTGACCGGGGCCGAGCAGGACGGTGTCATCCGCGAGTTGCTCGCCGGTGACCTCGCCGACGGGCCCGCCTGCGCCTCGCGCTGGCCGCGGGAGTTACGGCCCGCTCTCGTCGCGGCCGGCTTCGCGACCGAACTGCGCGACCTTTTGGCCCGCTGCGCTCAACGTGGCGTCGACCCGGTGGCGTTGCAGCGCATCGGTCGGTCGGCCAGCCGCCCGGAGTGGGTGGCCGCAGGCCGCTTTGCCCAGCAATTCGAACAGGTGATGTTGTTGCGCGCCTCGGTCGGCACGGCCGCGCCGCAGGCAACCGTCCCGGCCCTGGGTGCCGCCGATCTCGTCGGCGCCGCCCTGGAGGCACTGGCCGCCGACGCCGCTCTGTTGGCCGCCGAACGAGCCCGGATCCGGCTGCTCCTCGTCGATGACGCTCAGCACCTCGACCCGCAGGCGGCCGAATTGATCCGGGTGCTGGCCGCCGGAAGTGAGCTGACCGTGCTCGCCGGTGATCCGAATCAGGCGGTGTTCGGTTTCCGCGGTGCCGATGCTGATCTGCTGTCGGCGGATTCACCGGCGATCACCCTGACTCGCTCGCACCGCTGCGCGCCGGCGATCGCGCGGGCGATCAGTGGGATGGCGGCCGGACTGCCCGGGACCGGCTGGCGGACACTCGACGGTCGCGACGACCCCGACGAAGGCTCGGTGACCGTGACGGTGGCCGCGTCCGGACATGCCGAGGCCGCCCTGATCGCCGACAGCCTGCGCCGGGCCCACCTCGTCGACGGTATCCCGTGGTCGCAGCTGGCGGTGATCGTGCGTTCGGCAGCCTCCGCCAGAACGCTGGCTCGGGCACTGACGGTCGCCGGGGTTCCCGTGGATCAACCGGCGTTGTGCGGGGCCATCAGCGAGCAACCCGGCGCCCGCATGCTGCTGACCGTGTTGGCCGCCACCGAGAACGGCCTCGACGACGACGGGGCCGAGGCGCTGCTGACCGGCCCCCTCGGCCGGGTGGATCCGGTGACCCTGCGCCAGCTGCGCCGCGCGCCGCTCGAAGGCCAGCAGCAGCCCGACCGGGTTCAAAGCTGCGCGCGGCACTCATCGGGCCGGCCCCACAGCTGCCGGTGACCCTCACCGCGCCGGTCAAGCGGGTGCGAGCGGTGCTCGCCGCGGCTGCTCGCAGCCACCGCAGCCACCACGATCCGCGCTACACACTGTGGCTGGCGTGGGAACGCAGTGGCCTGCAGCGCCGCTGGGTGGCCGCCGCCGACGGCAGGGCCACCGACAGTGCCCTGGCCGAGCGCAACCTCGGCGCCGTCACCGCACTGTTCGACATCACCGAGGCCTACGTGGCCCGCACCGCCGGTGCCTCACTGTCGGGTCTGCTTGACCACGTCGCGTGCTGCAACTGCCCTGGTGGCTGCCGATGCCGCTCCCGCGGGGAGACGGTGGCGGTGCTCAGTCCGCATGCCGCTCTCGGGCGTGACTGGGAGATGGTCGTGATCGCCGGCGTGCAGGACGGACTGTGGCCCAACACCACTCCCCGCGGCGGGGTGCTGGGCACCCAGCGCCTGCTCGACGTTCTCGATGGTCTCGGCGAGGACGTCTCGGTTCGCGCCCCGTTGCTGGCCGAGGAGCGGCGCCTGCTGATCGCCGCGATGGGCCGGGCCCGCGGCTGCTGATCACCGCGGTGGACCTCGCCCATGACGCCGGCGATGAGGCGGCCGTGGCGTCGGTCTTCATCCCAGAGTTGATCCGATTGGCTACCGGCGATGTCGCGGCCATCGGGGGGGCTCCGGTCCAAGCCCCGCAGGTGCTTTCACCAGCCGCGGTGGTGGGCCGGCTCCGAGCCGTGGTCTGCGCCCCGGACGGCACGGTCGAAGACAGCCGACGCGTCTGTGCCGCAGAGCAATTGGGCCGCCTGGCAGCCGCCGGCGTGCCGGGCGCCGACCCACGTCAGTGGCACGGTGTGGAGCCACTGAGCACCGATGAGCCGTTGTGGAGCGGTGGTGAGCACACCGTCACGTTGAGTCCGTCGACGTTGCAAACGTTGTCGGACTGCCCGCTGCGCTGGCTGGCTGAACGCCATGGCGGCACCGGAGTTCGCGCGCTGAACTCGACCCTGGGATCGGTGGTGCACGCCCTGGTCGCTGAGTCATCCACGAGTGAGGGGCACCTGGTCGCCCAACTCGAAGAAGTCTGGGCCGCTTTGCCCTTCGACTCACCCTGGTATGCCGCCAACGAACTCGAACGCCACCGCGCCATGTTGTCGGCGTTCGTCGCCTGGCGCGCCGCGACCCGCCATGAACTCACCGAGGTCGGCACCGAGGTGGCCCTGGACGGCGTTCTCGTCGCCCCGGCCGACGGGCTGCCCGGAGTCCGGGTCCGTGGCCGCATTGATCGCCTTGAGCGCGATGCTCAGGGCCGGCTGGTCGTTGTCGACGTCAAGACCGCCAAGAGCCCGGTCACCAAGGACGACGCCCAGCAGCACGCTCAACTCGGCCTCTACCAATTGGCGGTCAGCGCGGGCCTTCTCGACGGTCTCAATCAACCGGGTGTCGATCAACCGGGAGGCGATCAACCGGGAAGCGATCAACCGGGAGGCGGCCGACTTGTCTACGTCGGTAAAGCCGTTGCCGCCGGTGGCGCCACCGAACGTGAGCAGAGCGTGCTCGGCCCCGGGGACATGGTGCAGTGGAGCCAGACCGTGCGCGGCGCCGCGGCCGCCACCGCCGGACCGACCTTCGCCGCCCGGGTCAACGACGGATGTTCGCACTGTCCGATCCGCCCGACCTGCCCGGCCCACACCGCACCGTCCGGAACCGCGGAGCCGTCATGATCTACACCCCGATCGAACTCGCTGCAGCACTGGGACTTCCGGAGCCCACCGATGAGCAGGCCGCGGTGATCTGCGCCGAGCCCGGCCCGTTGGTGGTGGTCGCCGGGGCCGGTGCGGGAAAGACCGAGACCATGGCCGCCCGGGTGGTGTGGCTGGTGGCCAACGGCTACGCCGACCCGGGTCAGGTACTCGGCCTGACCTTCACCCGCAAGGCAGCCGGCCAACTGCTGCGCCGGGTGCGCTCCCGGCTGGCCCGGTTGGCCGGTCATCTGGGGACGGAGGTGACCGGCGCAGCGGGGACTCTCATGGTCAGCACCTACCACGCCTTCGCCGGGGCGCTGCTGCGTGAATTCGGTTTACTGCTCCCGGTCGAGCCGGACGCCCGGCTGCTGAGCGAGACCGAGATGTGGCAGTTGGCCTTCGACGTCGTCAGCCGCCATCCACACCCGCTGCCCACCGACAAGAGTCCGGCCGCGGTCACCGCGATGGTGCGGGCGCTCTCTGATGAGCTCGCCGAGCATCTGGTCGACACCAGCGGGCTGCGCGACACCCACGTCGAACTCGAGCGGCTCGTACACTTCCTGCCCGCCGGTCCCCGCCAGCGCGATACCGGCCCCAATCGCGCGCTGCTTGGCATGCTTGCCACTCAAACCCAGCGCAGCATGCTGGTGCCCCTCATCGACGCCCTGCACGCACGGATGCGCGCCGAAAAGGTCATGGACTTCGGTTCGCAGATGTCGGCCGCCGCCCGGTTGGCCGCTACCCATCCGCAGGTCGGCGAACAGTTGCGGGCCCGCTACCGGGTGGTGTTGCTCGACGAGTACCAGGACACCGGACACTCCCAGCGGATCGCGCTGTCGGCCCTGTTCGGCGGCGGCCGCGATGACGGCCTCGCGCTGACCGCCGTCGGCGATCCGATCCAATCGATCTATGGCTGGCGCGGCGCCTCGGCCACCAACCTGCCCCGGTTCACCACCGACTTTCCGCGCGCTGACGGTACTGAGGCGCCCACCCTGGAGTTGCGCACCAGTTGGCGTAACCCGCCGCGTGCCCTGCACCTGGCCAACGAGGTCTCCGCGCAGGCCCGTCGCCGCTCGGTCGCGGTTCGCCCGCTGCAGCCGCGGCCCGGCGCGCAGCCCGGCACCGTGCTGTGCGCGCTGCACAGCGACGTGGTGGCCGAACGCGACTGGTGGCCGATCACATCGCCGCTCGCTTCGACGCCGCCGCCCGCGCCGGACTCGAGCCGCCGACGGCCGCGGTGCTGGTGCGGCGCAATGCCGACGCCGGGCCGTCGCCGAGGCGCTGGGTGCCCGCGGCGTTCCGGTGGACGTGGTCGGTCTGGCCGGTTTGCTGTCGATTCCTGAAGTGGCACAGGTGCTGTCGATGCTGCGCCTGGTCGCCGACCCGACCGCCGGTGCGGCGGCGCTGGCGGTACTGACCGGCCACGCTGGCGGCTGGGCGCCGGGACCTGGCCGCGCTGTGGCGCCGCGCGGTGGTCCTCGACGGACAGAAGATCGCGGCGGAATCGGTGCACCAGATCGTCGCCGCGGCCGCCATCGATGCCGAGTCCGCCAGTTTGGCCGACGCACTGGCCGATCCGGGTGCGCCGGAGACGTACTCGACGCGGGGGTATGCGCGGCTGACCGCCCTCGCCAATGAACTGGCACGGCTACGACATTTCCTGGCCCACCCCGTCAGTGATCTGGCTGCCGAGGTTCGCCGGGTCACCGGCGTCGACGCCGAGGTGCGCGCGGCGCGTCCGATCGGGTCCGAAGGCACCGGCACCGAACACCTGGATCGCTTCGCCGACGTCGTCGCCGGCTACACCGAACGCGCCAACGCCGACGTGACCGGCCTGCTGGCCTACCTTGACGCGGCGGCCATCGTGGAGAACGGCTTGGCTCAGCCGAGGTCGGCGTCGCCGCCGGGCGGGTGCAGATCCTCACCGTGCATGCCGCAAAAGGCCTGGAGTGGCAGATCGTGGCGGTTCCGCACCTGTCCGCGCGGGTGTTCCCCTCCACCGGGATGGCGCGCACCTGGCTCAACGACGCGGGCGCACTCCCGCCACTGCTGCGTGGCGATACCGGACTGCTCGGGGTGCCGGTGCTGGACACCTCCGCGGTCACCGACCGCAAGGCACTGGCCGACGTCATCGACGCTCATCGAAATCAGTTGGCGCAGCGTCGCATCGATGAGGAACGCCGACTCCTCTATGTTGCGCTGACCCGGGCCGAGGACACCGTGCTGCTGTCGGGTTACCACTGGGGCGCCGGTGGTGCCAAACCGCGCGGGCCGTCGGACTTCCTGGTTGAGATCAAGGACATCATCGAGGCTTCGGTGGTTGCCGGCGATCCGTGCGGGGTGGTCGAACACTGGGCGCCCGCGCCGGCTGCTGGCGAGCCGAACCCCCTGCGCGACAACGCTGCGGAAGTGCTGTGGCCGATTGATCCGCTGCGGGCCCGCTCCGAGGTCGAGCGCGGCGCGGCGATGGTGACCGCCGCGATGGCGAGTTCACCGCACGACGTGGGAGCCATCGCCGACGCCGGGGATCCGGAGGGCCTGATCGCCGATGTCGACGCCCTGCTGGCCGAGCGCGCCCGGGTGGGCGTCCGGCGTCCGGTCAGACTGCCCGCGCAACTGTCGGTCAGCGCGCTCGTCGAACTCGGGCGTGACCCGCTGGCCGCCGCCCGCCGGCTGAACCGTCGACTGCCGGCCCGTCCGGATGCCCATGCCCTGCTGGGCACCGCGTTCCATGATTGGGTGCAACGGCTCTACGGGGCCGACCGGTTGTTCGACCTCGAGGACCTGCCGGGGGCGGGTGTTCCGCAGGCCACCGACAGCGAGGAGTTGGCGAAATTGCAGGACGCTTTCACCGCGTCGCCGTGGGCGGCGCGTACGCCCGTCGACGTTGAGGTGGGTTTCGAGATGGCGATCGGCGACACAGTCGTGCGGGGACGTATCGACGCGGTGTTCGCCGACGCCGACGGTGGCGTCACCGTTGTGGACTGGAAGACCGGTGAGCCGCCCGCCGACGACGATGCGCGCCGACACGCCGCGGTGCAACTCGCGGTCTATCGGTTGGCATGGGCGGGGCTGGCGGGTTGCCCACTGGCGCAGGTGCGCGCGGCATTTCACTACGTGCGCTCCGGGCGCACCGTGCGCCCGGAGGTGTTACCGGATGCCGACGAACTCGCCGGGATGCTCAGGCCGGACGCACTGCTCAGCCGCGCAGGGGAGCGTTGCGTCTGATCCGTAGCGCCGCGACGATCATCGGGATCTGCATCGGCAGCCGGGCCAGCGCCCCGATCCGCATCGGTAACGGCTTGTCCTCCACAGCCGGACCATGTTGATGTTGGCCGGGAGAACCGCTAGGAACAACGCAACCGCCGCCGCGGCGCCAAGTCGGCGCGTCCGCGGGACCAGCAGCAATCCGCCCACGCCGATCTCGGCCACCCCGGAAGCCAGGGTGTAGAACCGGGGGCCGCCGGGCAGTTCGGCGGGAACGATCGTGTCGAACGGCTTCGGCGCCAGGAAGTGGCCCGCTCCGGCAACGATCAGCATCACCGCCATCCGGTAGGCGGGGCGCTGGCTGGTGGATTCGGCGGAAGTTTCGGGCATGGTTACATAATGGCGGTGTGCGGCCATTTCCCTCGGCAAAACAGCCGGGTCAGTCCATGATGGACACCGATGGCTGATCGTCGACTGCGTCACCTGCGGGCCATCGAGGACAATCTGGGCGCCAAGCCCGACGCCGCCCTCGTTGACTACCTGCGCATACCGGAAAAGTACGTCAGCCCCGTCCGGCGCATCGCGCTTCGGGTGGTGTACGCGCTGTCCGCGCTGTTCATCGCGGCGATCGTCGTCTACCTCGACCGCGACGGTTACAACAACGCCGCCGGCACACCGCTGACCTTCCTGGACTGCCTCTATTACGCCACGGTGTCGCTGTCGACCACCGGCTATGGCGACATCGCCCCGTTCTCCGAGCGGGCCCGGCTGATGAACATCCTGGTCATCACCCCGCTACGGTTTGCCTTCCTGATCGTGCTGATCGGAACCACCGTCGAGACGCTGACGGCCGCGTCGCGCCAAGCCCTGAAGATCCAGCATTGGAGGAACACCGTGCGCAACCACACCGTCGTCGTCGGCTACGGCACCAAGGGGCGCACCGCGGTGACGGCCATGATCGGCGACGGGGTCGCGCCGGCCGACATCGTTGTCGTCGACACCAATCAGGCCTCCCTGGACCGGGCCAACGTGGCCGGCCTGGTGACCGTGCGCGGAGATGCCAACAAATCCGATGTGCTGCGACTGGCCGGCGCCCAGCACGCCAAGGCGATCATCGTCGCGACCAGTGACGACCCGACTGCGGTGCTGGTGACCCTGACCGCTCGCGAACTGGCGCCGTCCGCCACGATCATCGCATCGGTGCGCGAAGCCGAGAACCAGCATCTGCTCCTGCAGTCCGGGGCGAACTCGGTGGTGGTGTCCTCGGAGACAGCCGGTCGGCTGCTGGGCCTGGCCACCTCCAAGCCCACCGTGGTCGAGATGATCGACGATCTGCTGACCCCGCACGCCGGGTTCGCCATCGCCGAGCGTGAGGTGGAACCCAAGGAGGTCGGCGGCTCACCCAAGCATCTGGGCGACATCGTGCTCGGGGTGGTCCGTGACGGCAAGCTGGTTCGGGTAGGCGAACCCGAGGTTGATTCGCTGGAGAAGAACGATCGCCTGCTGTACGTCCGCGATTCCAACGAAAAAGACTGAGCGCATTGAGTTTTGAGCTGCGCAAGGTGCCTTCGCTATCTCGGGTCGGCGCCGACCGGGCCGATCATCTGCGCACCGACGTCGATGCCGCCATCGCAGGCTGGGCGGACGCGCTGCTGCTACGCGTCGATGACCGCAACCAGGTCCTGATTGTCGAGGAACAGTTGGCCCTCGGTCCCGCAGCGGCCTTCGCCGATGACCCCCCCGGCGATGCGGTGTTCCTGGGGCGTATCAACGACGGTCGCCATGTTTGGGCGGTGCGGGCCGCACTGGAGGCTTCGGCGGACACGGCGGTGCGCATCGTTGACCCGCGGCGTTCGTCCCAGGGGTTCGACGATCTCAGTGCGCAGTTACTGGCCTGCGCGCTCGCGCTGCTGAATTGGCATGACGGTGCGCGTTTCTCGGCTCACGACGGTTCTCCGACCACATCGATCAGGGGCGGCTGGGCCCGTCGCAATCTGCTCACCGGCCACGAGGAGTTTCCGCGGATCGATCCGGCGGTGATCTGCCTGGTGCACGACGGCGGCGACCGCGCGGTGCTGGCCCGCCAGACCATGTGGCCGCCGCGACTGTTCTCGCTGCTGGCCGGTTTCGTGGAGGCCGGCGAATCATTCGAATCGTGTGTGGCGCGCGAGATCGCCGAGGAGATCGGCCTGGACGTGCGGGAGGTGCGCTACCTCGGCAGTCAGCCGTGGCCGTTCCCACGGTCGTTGATGATCGGTTTCCACGCTCTCGGTGATCCCGATCAGGAGTTCGCCTTTAACGACGGCGAGATCGCCGAGGCGGCCTGGTTCACCCGCGCCGAGGTGCGCACCGCCCTGGAGGTCGGGGACTGGAGCAGCGACTCGGACTCGCGGTTGCTGCTGCCTGGGTCGATTTCGATCGCCCGGGAGATCATCGAATCCTGGGCGTATCAGGACATCGACACCTCGGGCGTGTCAGGCGGCGGGTAGTTCGTCGGTCCAGACCCGGAAGCCGGACAGGGTGTTGTCGCCGAAGGCGTTACTGAGTGCGACGTCAGCGGCGTCGCGGCCCCGTGCAATCAAGACTCTGCCGATGCGCGGGATGTTGTTGCGGGCGTCGAACGTGTACCACTGCCCGCCGAGGTACACCTCGAACCAGGCGGCGAAGTCCATCGGACCGTACGGCGGCGGCATCCCGATGTCGCCAAGGTAGCCGGTGCAGTAGCGGGCCGGGATATTCATGCAGCGGCAGAAGGCAACGGCAAGGTTGTTGAAGTCGCGGCACACACCGGTCTGGTTGTTGAAGGTTTCCAGTGCCGTCTGGGTCGATGACGCGTACTCGTAGCCGAACGTGACGTGTTGGTGGACGTAGTCGCAGATCGCCTGCACCCGGCCCCATCCGGTTGGGGCGTGGCCGAACAGTTCCCACGCGGTGGCCGAGAGCCGATCGGTTTCGCAGTATCGGCTCCCGAGAAGGTAGACGAGGGTGTCGACCGGAAGTTCCGATACCGGAATCTGTTGCGCCTCAGCCACGATGACGTCCGGGAGTCCGGTGTCGTTGACGATCGCATTCGCGGTGACGCGGGTGCGTCCCATCGGAGCGACGATGCGAGTGCACCAGTTGCCGAAGCCGTCGCGGTAGGCGTCCACCGGAACCGGCGGATCGAAAATCAGGTCATCGCGGCCGATGAGATCGGACACCCGGGTGAAGTGGACGTTGAGGTTGAAGATCATCGGGGTGGGCTTCGGGCAGTCGAAGATCATCTCGAAGCCGACGTTGATTCGTATCATTGCTCTCCGGTCTCGGCTGGGCGTGGTGGCATTGGTCCGCCCAGGTGGGCGGATGCCGTGCGTAACGCGTGAGTGAGTGCCCGGCGCAGCGCCGGCCAGCGCCGACCGGCATTCATGACGATGCGCTGGTTGATCTCCAATTCGATTCCAAGGTAGTCATTGTGACTGAAACTACGGCGAAAATGTGTCGTCAACCCATCGGATTTGCCGGCGTACGGGTAGTTGCGGCGCACCCGGACCTCCGGTGCCAGGGCCGCGATCGACTCCTTCCAGCGGGCACACAATTCGTTCTCGCCGCTTCGGCCGGGGTCATAGAGCAGACCGACGTCGGTGGTGCGGACCTTGCCATTGAGTTCGGCGGTGAAACTGTGCGACGAAATGTGGACCACTCGGTCGCCGCGGGCGAGGGCCTGTTCCACCAAATGCTGCGCCTCGGCGCGGTAGGGCCGGTAATGATGGTCGACGATCTGCGCCCTGGTCTTTCGCGGCGTGCCGCGGGTCGCCTCCGAGAACAGTTGCCGATGACCAATCGACCGATTCAGATCAACCAGCAGGCGGCTTGTCGTCGACGCCACCAATGGCGCCCGGAAGGTGTCGGCCAGAGCCTTCGCCATGACCAGCGAGCCGGGGTCGTGCCCGCGGTGGGAATCCAGGAGGGCCCGACGCCCCCGGAACAGCGACCGATAGGCCGCCGGTATTCGATTGCCGCCGTGTTCGCAGGTGATGATGTAAGAGTCCATCGCCGTCGGCGCCCGTCACCAACACAACTCGGGAAGGTCGCGGAATACCTGCCGCAGGCCGTCGCTCCAGTCATGGCTGAGCGCGGTGAAGTAGTCGTCACCGGCATCGAATCGGCGTCGGAACCGGACTTCCAAGCTGTCCCGCTGGTAGCACACCAGGTCGATCGGCATGCCCACCGACAGGTTGCTGCGCATGGTCGAATCAAACGACACGAGTACGCATTTTGTGGCGTCGGCAAGCGGCGTGCGTTGGGTGAGCACCCGATCGAGGATGGGCCTTCCGTACTTGGTCTCGCCGGTCTGGAAAAAGTGCGTATCCGCGCTGGCTTCGATGAAGTTGCCCTCGGCATAGGTACGAAACAGTCGCATCGGTTCGCCGCCGATTTGTCCACCGACGATGAACGAGGCGTTGAATTCGACCTGGTTCGCTTCCAGGTAGTCGGCATCGCGGTTCTCGACATCGCGCATCGCATCGGAGACCAACGTCACGACGTCGAACATGGTTCGGGCACCGAAGATGTTGGTTTCGTCGTCACCGCCGGCGCAACGCTGCCTCAGGGTGCTGATGACGGCCTGGGTGCCGGCTAGATTTCCCGAACTCAACAGGACGATGACGCGGTCACCGGGACGTTCGAAGACGGTCATCTTGCAGAATTTGGCGATACTGTCCATGCCGGCAGTGGTTCGGGAGTCCGAGGCGAAAATCAATCCGTCGTCGAGCAATACGCCGATGCAGTACGTCATGCTGTGCAAGAAGCATGGGGGGGCCTGGAGTTCAATCCGTTCCCCATTCTGTCCGCCTCGCGCCCGATCATGGCCGACCCTACAGGTGGGGCCGGCACCGTGCTTGTTGCGAGAACGGCCGGTGTTCACCCACCCGATCTCAGCGATGCGAGCAGCTAGAGGCCGAGCTTGGCCTTGATGTCCCTGATGGACGGATTGGTCATCGCGGTGCCGTCGGGGAACTCCAGCGTCGGAACGGTCTGGTTACCGCCGTTGACGCCCATCACGTAATCGGCGGCGGCGGGATCGTGCTCGATGTCGACCTCGGTGAAGGAGATACCGGCGGATTTCATGGCGACCTTGAGGCGCTTGCAATAGCCGCACCACACCGTGGTGTACATCGTGAGCTGGGAATCAGTCATAAGGAGATCAACATAACCGGTTCGTGACGGGCCGTCGTCGGTACCTCCTGCGAAGATGGACGCCATGCCGGTAGCCGTGGACCACCTGGTCGGTCTCGACGACGAACAGCGTGAGGCCGTGTTGGCTCCCCGCGGTCCGCTGTGTGTGCTGGCCGGGGCCGGTACCGGCAAGACCCGCACCATCACCCACCGGATCGCGCACCTGATCGCAGGCGGCCACGTCGCAGCGGGGCAGGTGCTGGCGGTGACGTTCACCTCCCGGGCGGCCGGGGAGATGCGCAGCCGGTTGCGCGCCATGGACGCCAGCCCGGCCGCC
Source organism: Mycobacterium sp. (assembly GCA_018401645.1). Lineage (GTDB taxonomy): Bacteria > Actinomycetota > Actinomycetes > Mycobacteriales > Mycobacteriaceae > Mycobacterium. Next base: position 55,075 of record JAGYKK010000011.1, read on the forward strand.
GGAGGCGCCTCGGTGGCTTCCGTGCAGGCGCTTACCTTCCACGCCGCGGCCCGTCGCCAGCTGCAGTATTTCTGGCCTCGGGTGGTCGGCTCCACGGGCTGGGAACTGCTCGACCGCAAGTTCGCCGTCGTGGCCCAGGCCGCCAACCGGGTGCGCGTGCAGGTCAGCACCGACGACGTCCGCGACCTCGCCGGTGAGATCGAGTGGGCCAAGGCCTCCCTGATTACGCCGGAGGGCTACGCCGCCGCGGTCGGTGAACTCGGCCGCGACATTCCGCTGGACGCCGAGAAGATCGCCGCCATCTATGCCGCCTACGAAACCCTCAAGGCCAACCGCGACGGCCGGACGCTGCTGGATTTCGACGATCTGCTGCTGCACACCGCCGCGGCGATCGAGAACGACGCGGCGGTAGCCAGCGAGTTCCGGGATCGCTACCGCTGTTTCGTGGTCGACGAGTACCAGGACGTCACGCCACTGCAGCAGCGGGTGCTCGACGCGTGGCTCGGTGACCGCGACGATCTCACCGTGGTCGGTGACGCAAACCAGACCATCTACTCGTTCACCGGTGCCTCGCCGCGCTACCTGCTGGACTTCTCCCGGCGCTTCCCGGAGGCATGCGTGGTGCGCCTGGAACGCGACTACCGCTCCACCCCGCAGGTGGTGTCCCTGGCCAACCGGGTGATCGCCGCGGCCCGGGGCCGGATGGCGGGCAGTCGGTTGCAGTTAATCGGCCAGCGCTCGCCCGGCCCGGAACCCAGGTTCTCCGAGCACCCCGACGAGGCCGCGGAGGCCACCGCGGTGGCGCGCTCGGTCAAGGCCCTCGTCGCCGCCGGCACCCCGGCCTCAGAGATCGCGGTGCTTTATCGCATCAACGCGCAGTCTGAGGCCTACGAAGAGGCGCTCACCGCGGCCGGTATCGCCTTCCAGGTGCGCGGCGGGGAGGGCTTCTTCTCCCGCCAGGAAATCCGCCAGGCGCTGGTGGCGCTGCAGCGCGCGGCGGACAGGGACGTCGAGGGGGAGGTCCCGGAGGTGGTGCGTGGTCTGCTTGAACCGCTGGGCCTGACCGACGCGGCACCGGTGGGCGTCAAGGCGCGGGAACGCTGGGAGGCGCTGACCGCGCTGGCCGAACTGGTCGACGACGAAGTCGCCGCCCGCCCGGATCTCGCGCTGCCCGCGCTGGTTGCCGAACTGAAGCTGCGTGCCGATGCGCGGCATCCACCGGTGGTGCAGGGTGTCACGCTGGCCTCGTTGCACGCTGCCAAGGGCCTGGAGTGGGATGCGGTGTTCCTCGTCGGACTGGCCGACGGCACTCTGCCGATCAGCCATGCGGTGTCCAAGGGCCCCGACAGTGAGGCGGTCGAAGAAGAGCGCCGGCTGTTCTACGTCGGAATCACCCGCGCCAGAATGCATCTCGAGCTCAGCTGGGCGCTGGCCCGCAATGCCGGTGGCCGCCAGGGCCGTCGGCCGTCGCGATTCCTGGTCGGCATCGCTCCGCAGACCCAGGCCGCAGCCGAGCCGAGTAAGCCGCGACGCCAGCGCGGCGCCACCCCGCGATGCCGGGTGTGCAATGCGGTGCTCACCGCCGCACCGGCGATCATGTTGCGGCGCTGCGAAACCTGCTCGGTGGACATCGACGACAAACTGCTGGCCCGGCTCAAGGAATGGCGGCTGGCGACCTCCAAGGAACTCAGCGTGCCCGCCTACGTGGTGTTCACCGACAACACATTGATCGCGATCGCCGAGTCCCTGCCAGGAGACGACGCCGCGCTGGTCGCCATCCCGGGCATCGGCGCTCGTAAGCTCGAACAGTTCGGTGCTGACGTGCTGGAGTTGGTGCGCGACCGCGGGTGAGCCTTGAGGTGATGCCGGCGTTAGCATTGCGCCCGTGACGTGGTCGGCCAGAGAGCGTGAACTGCTGGCAGTCACGTTGCGTCTGTTGCAGGAACACGGCCGAGCGGTTGACGCTGGATGAGGTCGCGGCAGCCGGCCGAGCCAGTAAGGCCACCATGTACCGGCGTTGGCCGACCAAGGCCGAATTGGTGCTGGCCGCGTTCATCGAGGGCATCAGCCAGGACGCGGTGCCGCCGGACACCGGCAGTCTGCGCGAGGATCTCATCGCCATCGGCGACACCGTATGTGCGCAGATCAAGGAGCATGCCAGCACCTTGCGGGCGGTCCTCGGGGAGGTCTCGCGCAATCCGGCGCTCAATGACGCCATGCAGGAGCAGTTGTTCGATCAGCGCAGGGCGATGATGAAGCAGGTGGTCAAGCGGGCCGTCGACCGCGGTGAGATCGGTGCCGACGCGGTCAACAGCGAACTGTGGGATCTGTTGCCGGGCTACCTCATCTATCGCACGGTGATCCAGAACCGGCTGCCCACCCGCCGCACGGTCCGCACCCTCGTCGACGACATGATCATGCCCAGTCTCATCCGGCCCCGCCCGTACGGGGCCCTGAGGGTGCCAGCCAGCGTCCGGTACCGTACCGTACTGACGGTGGAGGCTGACCGGTGAACCGCAGGCCCCTGCGATCGGTTGTCGGCCGGGCCTGGCTGGTCTGGGTGTCGATCGCGATCGTCGCACTCGCCGGCTTCGCGGTGTACCGACTGCAGGGCGCTTTCGGCCCCCTGGACACCGCGACCCCGGCGGTGCCGCCGACCAGATCGTGCCGTTCAATCCCAAACAGGTTCAACTCGAGGTGTTCGGCGAGCCCGGCGCCACCGCGACCATCACCTACACCGACGTCAACGCCCGACCGCAGCGCGTCGACGACGCCGCCCTGCCGTGGTCCTATGAAGACTCGACGACCACGCCGGCGGTCGTGGTCAACTTCAGGCCCAGGGTGACGGCAACAGCCTGGGCTGCCGTGTCACCATTGACGGGATAGTCAAGGTGGAGCGCCTCGAGAACGCCACGAGTGCCTACGTCTTCTGCTTAGACAAGTCCGGATGAGCAACCGTCACGGCACCACGCCCCGCATTCCGCGGCTGGTCCGCGTCCTGTCGATCCCGATCGCCATCTTCTGGCTGGCGCTGGCCGCTCTGAGCAATGCCCTGATCCCGCCTCTTGAAGAGGTCGGGCGGATCAACAACGTGGCGCAGAGTTCCAAGGACGCGCCGTCGCTGATCGCCTCCAAGCGGATCGGGCAGGTGTTCGGCGAGTACGACTCCGACAGCCTCATCACCCTCGTGCTGGAAGGCGATCAGCCGCTGGGCGCCGAGGCGCACCAGTTCGCCGACGTGTTGGTCGCCGAGATGACCGCCGACACCGAACACGTTCAACACGTTCAATACTTCTGGGGTGATCCGCTGACGGCGGCGGGCTCGCAGAGCAACGACGGCAAAGCCGCGCTGATCCAGGTGTACCTCGCCGGTAACGCCGGCGGGAATCAGGCCAACGAATCGGTCGCCGCCGTCCGCGAGATCGTCGACAAGACCCCGTCCCCGCCCGGGGTCAAGGCTTACGTGAGCGGCCCGGCGGCCCTGGTCGCCGATGAGTTCGCGGTCGGTGAGGGCAGCCACATCAAGGTCACGGCGCTCACCTTCGGGGTGATCGGTGTGATGCTGCTGATCGTCTACCGGTCCATCACCACCGCGCTGCTCACGCTGGTGGCGGTCGCGATCCAGGTGGCCGCGGCCCGCGGCATCGTCGCCTTCCTGGGCCACATCGGCGTCATCCCGCTATCGACGTATGCCACCAACCTGTTGACGCTGCTGGTCGTCGCGGCCGGAACCGACTACCGCGATTTTCCTGCTGGGCCGCTACCAGGAAGCGCGCCAGGCAGGGGAGGACCGACAAGCCGCCTACTACACGATGTATCGCAGCACCGCGCACGTCATCGTCGGCTCGGGCCTGACGGTCGCCGCCGCCGTCTTCGTCTGTACCATCACCCGCACCCCGTACTTCCAGAGCCTCGGCATCCCCGCCGGCCTCGGGGTTCTAGTCACCCTGGTGGGTTCGCTGACCCTGACGCCGGCGGTCATCACGATCGGAAGTCACATCGGGTTGTTCGACCCCAAGCGCGCGATGCGCACGCGCGGGTGGCGGCGCATCGGCACCGCGATCGTCCGCTGGCCGGGGCCCATCCTGGTGGCGTCGATCGCGGTGGCACTCATCGGACTGCTCGCCCTGCCCGGGTACAAGACGTCCTACGACGCGCGGCACTACCAACCGGACTGGGCGCCGGCGAAGGTCGGCTACGCCGCGGCCGAACGGCACTTCACCGCGGCCCGACTCAACCCCGAGGTGCTGATGGTCGAAACCGACCGCGATCTGCGCACCCCGGCCAACATGATCGTCCTCGAACGCATCGCCAAGGAGGTCTTCCGCACGCCCGGGGTGGCCATGGTGCAATCCATCACCCGCCCGCTGGGCACCCCGCTGGATCACACGTCGCTGGGCTTCGCGATGAGCGCGCAATCCTCCGCGCAGATCCAGAACCTGCCGTTCCAGCAGGCCCGCGCCGATGACCTGCTCGAGCAGGTCGCCGAGATATCGCGGTCGATCACCCTGCTGCAGGAGCAGTACGCGCTGCAGCAGCGGCAGTACGACCTTCAGCAACAGGCCACCGCAGCCACCGACGAGCAGGTGACGGCCTTCCGGGAGACCTCCACGCAGATCAAGGATTTGCGCGACAAGATCGCGAACGTCGACGACTTCTTCCGGCCGATCAAGAATTATTTCTATTGGGAGCCGCACTGTTTTGACATCCCGTTGTGTGCGACGTTCCGCTCGCTGTTCGAAGCCCTCGACGATGTGGACTCGCTGACCGATCAGTTCGACCAGGTCACCGCAAGCCTGGACAAGCTCAACGCCCTGCAACCCCAATTGCTGGCGCTGATCCCCGAACAGATGGCGTTGATTCCGGAGAACATCGCCATTCAGGAGCGCAACAAGACGCTTGCCGAGACCAACTACGCCACCCAGTCCGGGCTGCTGGAGCAATCCGCTGAGGCGTTGAAGAACGCCGACGCCATGGGTCAGGCCTTCGATGAGGCCAAAGACGACAGCACCTTCTATCTGCCGCCCGAGGTGTTCGACAACTCCGAGTTCAAGCGCGGCATGAAGCTGTTCCTGTCCCCGGACGGCAAGGCTGCGCGGATGATCATCACCCACGACGGCGATCCGGCGACGACGCAGGGCATTTCGCACATCGGGCCGATCCGCCAATCCGCGGAGGAGGCACTCAAGGGCACGCCCTTGGCCGGGTCGAGCATCTACATCACCGGCACCGCGTCGGGGTTCATGGATGCCCGGGACATGGCGAACTACGACCTGATGATCGTCGTCATCGCCGCGATCAGCCTGATCCTGCTGATCATGATGTTCGTCACCCGCAGCGTGGTGGCCGCGCTGGTGATCGTGGGCACCGTGGTGCTGTCACTGGGCGCCTCTTTCGGGCTGTCGGTGCTGATCTGGCAGCACCTGTTGGGCATCGAGTTGTACTGGATCGTGCTGGCGCTGGCGATCATCATCCTGCTGGCGGTGGGGTCGGACTACAACCTGCTGGTGGTCTCCCGGCTCAAGGAGGAGATCGGGGCAGGGCTGAACACGGGGTTGATCCGGACGATGGCCGGCACCGGGTCGGTGGTGACCGCCGCCGGTCTGGTCTTCGCGTTCACCATGTGCGGCTTCATCTTCGGTGAGCTGATGGTGCTGGGCCAGATCGGCACCACGATCGGCATCGGCCTGCTCTTCGACACCTTGATCGTGCGGTCGTTCATGACGCCGTCGATCGCCGCCCTGCTGGGCCGCTGGTTCTGGTGGCCGCTGAAGGTCCGGCCGCGCCCGGCCAGCGCAATGCTGCGGCCGTACGGAACCCGAACTTCAGTGCGCGAGTTGTTGCACGATGAGCAGGAAGGTGCCCACGATGGTGACGCAGGACCGGTACGCGACAGCCCAGGAGCTCGGTTTGATGGAGGGCTTCCCGCCTCCTCCGGATAAGCGGGTCAACCGGTCCAACGCGCTGATGATGGCGCCCTACAACCGGTGGTCGTATCAGCACATGCGCACCGTCTTTCCCTCCGCTCCGGTCCGCACCAGCGACACGGTTCGGCCGCTGCAGGTCGAGATCGACCCGGCCATCACGGGACTCGACGTGGCCCGCGCCGACGGCACCGTCGCCGATTTCCCGACCTTCCTGCGCGAGACCTACACCGACTCATTCCTGGTTGCCACCGCCGACCGGCTGGTTTATGAGTTCTACTCCAACGGCATGCACCCGGCCCAGCCGCACCAGATGATGTCGGTCACCAAATCTTTCGCCGGGCTGTTCGCGCTGATGGCCCACGCCGACGGGTTGATCGACCTGAGTCGCCCGGTCGGCGAGGTCATCACCGAGTTGTCCGGTGCATCGGCGTTCGCCGAGGCGACCGTCGGTGAGGTGCTCGACATGACGAACTCATTCGACTTCCGTGAGGACTACGCCGACCCGACGTCGGGCATCGCCCAATACGGCACCGCGCTGGGCTGGCTGGAGTTACCCGGAGTCAGCGCCCCGGACAGCCTCTATGAGTTCCTGGCCACCTGCACCAAAGATCCGCGTTACGCGCACGGGGAGATCTTCAGTTACCAGACACCGAAGACCGACGTGGTGAACTGGATCACCAATCGGGCCACCGGACAGTCCTTCCAGGACCAGATGTCGGACTCGCTGTGGTCCAAACTGGGTACCGAGGCACCGACCTACGTACTCCTTGATCGCAGTGGCACGCTGGTCGCGGGCGGTGGGCTCAACGCGGCCCCGCGGGATCTGGCCCGGTTCGCCATCATGGTGCTCAACGGCGGGACGATCGCCGGTGCGACGATCCTGGCCCCAGCCATCATCGAGACCCTGGAGACCGGCGGCAACCGCGAAAGTTCTCCCGCGGACCCGCCGCGGTCGGCGCGTGGGCCGGCGGTGACTGGAGTTACCGGGCGCAGTGGTGGATCCGGCACACCCCGGGCCGGGAGGCCATCACGGCGATCGGCGTCCACGGGCAGTGGATCTACGTTGACCGCCTGCGGGGAATCGCGATCGTCAAGCAGTCCTCACAGCCGGTGTCCTCCGACGACGCGATGGATGCCTTCGTTCTCAACGCGTTCGACGCGATCATCGACGCGGTCGGGTATCGCTGACGCGGTCCGGGGTCAGTCGGCGAAACTCGGTTGCGCTCCGGCGCACCGTACGGTTAGCCTGAGCCCATGTTGTTCGCCGCGCATCACGCCGCCGCCCATCCGTCCGTGGACTGGAGCGTCTGTTAGCGCACGCCAACGACTTTCAGCCACGGACTTGCAGTCCGTGGCTATTTTTTTGCCCGAAAACCCCCAATGCCCCACCACAGAAAGGACATGCCATGTCCGGCACTGAAGAACTGTTGTTGCCGTGTCACGCCGGCGATCCCGACCTGTGGTTCGCCGAGCACCCGGCCGATCTTGAACGCGCCAAGACCCTGTGTGGCGACTGCCCCATCCGCCGACAGTGCCTGCGTGCGGCACTCGATCGCGCCGAGCCGTGGGGGGTGTGGGGTGGGGAGATCATCGACGCAGGCGCGGTTCTGAAGCGTAAACGCCCGCGCGGACGGCCGCGCAAGGCAGACATCGCGGCCTGAGGGGCGCCTGGCAGCTAGCGCTGGTTGATGTTCCATTCGATCCAGCCGACGCCGCTGCGGCCGTCGGCGGTGCGAAAGTCGGCCATCGCGCGCTGGAAGTGGGTGACCCGGCCGTCGGGGGCCTCCAGGCGAAGCGGTCCGAACCCGCGCGGGCTGACCTCGATGACGAGCGCGTCGTCAGGCTCGCCGAGTCGCAGCACCGCTGCGGACACCAGGGTGTCCGCCGGCTTGTCGTACGTCGATGATCCGGTGGTGAGTTCGGTGATCTCGCCGCCGGTCTGCAGGTAGCCGATCGCGACGCCGGGCATGTCCGGCAGCATGACCGCGTGCACCCGGGTGCCGTCGGTGAGGTGGAACGCCGACCACATCCAGTCATGGGCCCACCAGTCCCGTGCTCCCCAGGAGTGGTCGCGTTGGCCCGGACCGGCCACGGTGATCTCGTCGCCGTCGATCACCACGGTTCCCTCGACGCGGCAGGGGATCTCGTAGCGGGTCAACGCCTGCCAGGCGTACGGCTGGGCGTCGGTGATCCAGCGCAGGTCCAGCGTCAACGTGACTGGCGTTCCGGCCTCGGCGCGTAGGACGGCCATGTCATCGGCGTACTGCCTTGCCGCGCCGGTGAATTGGACCCGAAAGTCACACAGCGCAGTCACGCACTCCTGAACGGCCTCGTAGTCGGTGCCATGGACAATCTGGCGGCGGGCCTGCAGCACCGGCGGGGGCCCGGCGTAGTCGGTGACCATCACGGTGGGCTTCCCGGGGCGCACCACGGCCACGGTGTATAGGCAGCTGCCCTGGTTGGGAACGTTGCCTAGCCGCACGTACACCCCGATCTCGGGATCGGCGCTGACGCCGTCGAAATACCAGCTCTCGTTCCAGAACGGCTCGTCGCCCGGTGCGTGCGGGGACTCGTCGCGCGGATCGGGAAGGGTGGGCACGGGTGTTGTCTAGACCGGATCGGCGAAGCCGGGGATCAGTTCCTCGGTCATCGCGCGGACCGGCACGTGGCAGTCGAGTTGAGCCGAGATCGCCACCGTGGAGGCGATCACCCGCAGCGGGATCGCCAGGCTGGCAGGCAGATTCATCTGCCGCGCCATCTTGATCTGCTCCGCCGAGCGTTCCATGTTGTTGGCGGCCTGTTTGCGCAACCACCGACGGCTGTAGTGAAACACCGGCACCTCGATGGGCTCCACGTACTGGCGGAGCATCGCGTCGACCTCCTCGACCGAGATGTCCTCGCCCTTCTGGATGAAGCCGATCCGTTCCATGGTCGGCAGCAGTTGGTCGTAGTTCTTGTCCAGTGCCAGGCGGATCATTCGGCCGACCTCGGGGGGGAGTCCGTCGGGCAGTGGGGCCACCGCGCCGAAGTCGATCACCGCCATCCGGCCGTCGGGCAGCATCATGAAGTTCCCCGGGTGGGCGTCGCCGTGCATCATGCCGACCCGCGCCGGTGCGTCGAAGGTCAACTCGAAAAGTCGTGTGCCGCAAAGGTCTCGCTCATCGGGGGTGCCGTCGCGGATGATCGCCGACATCAGCTTGCCGTCGATCCATTCGCTGACCACCACCTTCGGTGCGCTGCCCACGATGCGTGGGATGAAGAAGTGGGGGTGGCCCTCGTAGGCTTTGGCGAACGCCCGCTGATTGTTGGCCTCGAGGCGATAGTCCAGCTCCATCTCGGTGCGCTCGATCAGTTCGTCGACCACGGCCTGCACGTCGGCACCCGGGGCGAGTTGTTTGAGCACACTGGTCATCCGGCGCATGGTCTTCAGGTCGGCCCGCAGGGCCTCATCGGCCCCGGGGTACTGGATTTTCACGGCCACCTCGCGGCCGTCGGACCACACGCCCTTGTGCACCTGACCGATACTGGCCGCGGCCACCGGGGTGTCATCGAAGGACGCGAAGCGCTCGCGCCACTTGGTGCCCAACTGCCCGTCGAGCACCCGGTGCACCTTCTCCGCCGAGAGCGGGGGAGCGTCCTTCTGCAGTTTGGTCAGCGCCTCTCGGTAGGGCTCGCCGAACTCCTCGGGGATGGCGGCCTCGAGCACCGAGAGCGCCTGGCCCACCTTCATCGCCCCGCCCTTGAGTTCACCGAGGACGGTGAACAGCTGGCTGGCCGCCTTCTCCATCAACTCGGCGTTGACCGAGTCGCGAGACTTGCCGGTCAGCCTCTTGCCGTAGCCCAGCGCGGCCCGGCCTGCCATGCCGACCGGGAGGCTGGCCAGTTTTGCATTTCGAGCGGTTCGCCCGCGCTTGATGTCGTCGGCCACGCCCTCCATCATGCCCGTCGCCCCGCCCGAACTGTTCGGGGATGCCAACAACCGCAGAGGGGATGGCGTGTCCAGCGCCGGGCCCGGATCGTGTGGGTGGTGACGTCGACCTCGACGGTGGCGTTCATGGTGGCCGGGGGAGCGCCGGGCGGTTCGGTGCCGCGCACTGCGGCGATGATGTGGTGCACCTCACCTAGCGCCAGGGCGGCAGTGGCCAACACGGTCGGACGGTCGGCGTGGGCGATCACCTCGCGTAACTGCACGGCCAGCACCGGCCAGGCGGCGTCCCGGTCGGTGCGGTGCAGATCGGCGCACCCCAAACAGCTGCTGACCCCGGGGATCACCAGCGGGCCGACCACGCCGGTGCCGTCGCGAAGCCGCACCGGCAGGTGCGGCACCCGGGCGGCGTGCAGATCGCGCAACAGTCGCGGATCGGCGGTCAGTGAATCGGTGAGCACCATCAGGTCCACCCCGGCGGGTGCGCCGGCGGCGGTGACGTGACGGGAGCGCCCCACCCGCGCGCCGGAACACCGCAGTCCTTGGGCCACCAACTCCGAGAGCGGCCCGGCGCCGTGCACCCGGATCGACAGGGACGCCCGGCCGGCCGCCGGCGGAGGCGCTCGCGGATCACACCCGCCGCCAGCAACGCGGCCAGCAGTTCGTCGAACCCGGCGACGTCCCGGAGACCGTGGGCGGTGGCCAGGCGATGCAGTTCGGCCCGGGTGACCGGGACCGCCATGGCACGCAACACCGTGGCCATCGCCGCGGCGGTCAGCCCCGAGGGCGGATGCACCAGCACCGCGATGCGGATCCCAGCCGATCTGCACGGCGCCGTCGGGCCGCAGCAGCACCGGCAGCGCCGGATCGAGCACGAAGGTCACGACGGTGACTGTGACACCGACCCTCGCGCGACGCGTTCAGCTATCCACAGGTCCCTCGGTCAATCCCGCCGACGAGCCGCCCTCGGGAGGATCGGACTTATCGAACTCGGCGATGGCCGAGTCGAAGTCGATCCCGCCGACATCCCCCGCCGATGACCCGGTCGATGAAACCGGCCGGCTCATCGAGGTCAGCGGCGCTGGGCATCAGGTCGGGGTGGTTCCACACCGCGTCGCGGGCGTCCACTCCGGCCGCGGCGGTGAGGCGCTCCCAAAGCACCGCGGCCTCGCGCAACTTGCGCGGCCGCAACTCCAGGCCCACCAGGGTGCCGAAGGTCTGTTCGGCGGGCCCACCGGTGCCGCGGCGGCGGCGCAGCATCTCCGACAACGCCGCCGTGCCGGGCATGCGCTCACCGAGTGCGGCCGAGACCACCGTCTGCACCCAACCCTCCACCAACGCCAGCAGGGTCTCCAGGCGTTCCAGGGCGACGGTCTGCTCCGGGGTGGCCTTGGGTTCGAACATGCCCTGGGACATCAGCTTTTCCATCGCGGCGGGGTCGGTGAGGGCGGCCGGGTCCAGGCCCTGGGCCAGTTCCTCCATGCCGCTCATGTCGATCTTCATGCCGTGGGCGTAGGCCTCCACCGAACTGAGCAGTTGGCTTGACAGCCACGGCACTCCGGAGAACAACCGGTGATGCGCGGCCTCCCGGGCGGCCAGAAACGTCATGATCTCGCTGCGCGACTGCTCCAGGCCCTCCGAGAGCGCCTCGATGGCCGCGGGCATCAGCACCGCCACCCCCTTGGGACCCAGCGGCAGTCCGATGTCGGTGGAGGTCAACACTTCCTTCGACAAGGTGCCCAGGGCCTGGCCCAGTTGCGAGCCGAACGCCATGCCGCCCATCTGGGTCATCATCGCCATCAGCGGGGCGGCCATCGCCTTGATCTCCTCGGGGCCGTCCTGGCCGCCCAGGGCCGAGGCCCACACCGTGGAGATCTGGGCGGCCATCGGATCGCACAACCGCTTCCAGGTCTCCAGGGTGCCGTCGACCCAGTCCTGGGGGGTCCAGGCGACGGCTTTGGTGGCCCCGGCCGGCAGCGCGGTGGCTGCGTCGAGCCAGGTGTCTGCCAGGTGCACGGCGTCGGTGACCGCACCGGTGGTGGCCTCGGCGATCGGTGCAGTGAAGCCGATCGAACTCGACGCCAGCTTGCGGGCCAGGTCGTAGTTCACCGGCCCGGAATCCTTGCCGGCGGCCATCGCCGACCCTGCTCCGCTGAACATCTGGCCGAGCTTGGAGAACAGCTGACCCAGATCACCGGGATTGAAGTCGCCGCCGCCGAACCCGAATGGGTCAGACCCCGGGGTCGGGTCCCTCCTGTCGCGGTCGGGGTCGCGGCTGGGGTCGCGGTCGGGGTCGTCTCCGGCGGAGAAGCCGAAGGGCACGTCAGGCATGGCCCCCACGGTACCGCCGTTTCTGTGGGGTACCGCCGTTACTGTGGTGGCCGTGAATAGGCGGATGCTGACGCTCGCGGTGGCGCTGATGCCCATCCTGGTGTTCGGGCTGCTGCTGGGGTTGGTGACGGTGCCGTTCGTGGCGCTGGGGCCCGGCCCGACGTTCGACACTCTCGGTGAGGCCGACGGCAAGCCGGTCGTCGCTATCGAGGGCACCCCGGTCAAGCCCACCTCGGGTCACCTCAATATGACCACGGTGTCCCAGCGCGACGGACTGAGCCTGGGTCAGGCGCTGGTGCTGTGGGGCTCGGGCCGCGATCAACTGGTGCCCCGGGATCTGGTGTTCCCGCCGCAGAAGTCCCGCGAGGACATCGAGAAGTCCCAGAGCGCGGAGTTCCGCCGCTCCGAGGACAACGCCGAGTTTGCCGCGCTGAACTTTCTCAAGTACCCCAAGGCGGTGACGGCGCAGAACATCACCGACCCGGGTCCCTCGGTGGGTAAGTTGCAAGACGGCGACGCCATCGACAAGGTTGACGGCACCCCGGTGGCTGACCTCGAGGCGTTCACCGCGTTGCTCAAGGCCACCAAGCCCGGCCAGGAGATCGTCCTGGATTACCGGCGCAAGAACTCCGCACCCGGCACCACTCGGATCACCCTCGGGCGCAATGACGACCGTGACTACGGCTTCCTGGGCATCGGCGTGCTGGACGCGCCGTGGGCGCCGTTCACCATCGACTTCAACCTGGCCAATATCGGCGGGCCCTCGGCCGGGCTGATGTTCAGCCTGGCCGTGATCGACAAGCTCACCACCGGCGACCTCAATGGCGGCAAGTTCGTGGCCGGCACCGGGTCGATCAATCCCGACGGCGTCGTCTCACCGATCGGCGGCATCACTCACAAGATGCGCACCGCCGCCGGGGCCGGGGCGACGGTGTTCCTGGTGCCGGCGGAGAACTGCGACGAGGCCCGCACGGTGGCCCAGGACTCCATGACGCTGCTCAAGGCGGAGAACCTGACCCAGACCATCGAGGGCCTGAAGACCCTGACCACCGGCGGGCAACCCCCGACCTGCTAGATGCTGGCTCCGGCCCCGCCGGGCCGTTGCGTAGAGTTGGATCCGTGATCTCAGGAGCGCGCCCATGAGCATGCGAACCCCACCCAAAATGCCGGCGCTGACCCGCCGCAGCCGCACCATGATCGGGCTGGCCTCCGCGGTGGCGGCACTGCTGCTGATCGGCCCCCGCTTCATCGACACCTACGTCGACTGGCTGTGGTTCGGCGAATTGGGCTACCGGTCGGTGTTCACCACCGTGCTGGTCACCCGGCTGATTGTCTTCGTCGTCGCGGCGCTGGCCGTGGGGCTCATCGTGTTCGCCGGGATGGCACTGGCGTATCGCACCCGGCCGGTGTTCGTACCCAACGTGGGCCCGGGTGATCCGGTGGCGCGCTACCGCATAGCGGTGATGGGCAAGCTCAAGACCTTCGGTGTCGGGGTGCCCGCGGTGATCGGCCTGCTCGCGGGCTTGGTTGCCCAGAGCGCGTGGCCCACCGTTCAACTGTTCCTGCACGGCGGCGCCTTCGGCATCAACGACCCGCAGTTCGGTAGGGATCTCGGTTTCTACGCCTTCGACCTGCCGTTCTACCGGATGGTGCTGTCATTCCTGTTCGCGGCATTGTTCCTGGCCTTTTTGGTCAATCTGGTGGGCCACTACATCTTCGGTGGCATCCGGCTGGCCGCCGGGGAGGCCACCCTGAGCCGGGCCGCGCGGATCCAACTCATCAGCCTGGTCGGAGTGCTGGTGCTGCTCAAGGCGGTCGCCTACTGGCTGGACCGCTTCGAACTGCTGTCCAACACCCGCGCCGGCAAGCCGTTCACCGGGGCGGGCTACACCGATATCAATGCCGTGCTGCCGGCCAAACTCATCCTGTTGGTGATCGCGTTGATCGCCGCGGCGGCGGTCTTCTCGGCGCTGTTCCTCCGCGACCTGCGGATCCCAGCCATCGGGGTGGTGCTGCTGATGGTGAGTTCGCTGATCATCGGTTCCGGTTGGCCGCTGATCGTCGAGCAGTTCAGCGTCAAACCCAACGCGGCACAAAAAGAAGCCGAGTTCATCAGCCGCAGCATCACCGCCACCCGGCAGGCCTACGGATTGACCGACGACGTCGTCACCTACCGCGACTACAGCGGCATCGCGCCCACCAATGCCGCGCAGGTCGCCGCCGACAGGGCCACCACCTCCAACATTCGGGTGCTCGACCCCACCATCATCAGCCCGGCGTTCACTCAGTTTCAGCAGGGCAAGAACTTCTACTCCTTCCCGGAGCAATTGGCGATGGATCGCTACCAGGGCCGCGACGGGACGCTGCGCGACTTCGTGGTGGCCGCCCGCGAACTCAACCCGTCGCGGTTGATCGACAACCAGCGCGACTGGATCAACCGGCACACCGTCTACACCCACGGCAACGGCTTCATCGCCTCCCCGGCCAACACGGTGCGCGGAATCGCCAACGACCCCAACCAAAGTGGCGGCTACCCGGAGTTCCTGGCCAGCGTGGTCGGCGCCAACGGTAGCGTCGTCTCCCCGGGCCCGGCGCCGCTGGATCAGCCGCGGATCTACTTCGGGCCGGTGATCTCCAGTACGCCCAACGACTACGCCATCGTCGGCAAGAACGGTGCCGACCGCGAGTACGACTACGAGACCAACACCGAGACCAAGAACTACACCTACGCCGGCGTGGGCGGGGTGGGTGTCGGTAACTGGCTGGCGCGCGGAGTGTTCGCGGCGAAGTTCGCCGAGCGGAACTTCCTGTTCTCCAACGTGATCGGGTCGAACTCCAAGATCTTGTTCAACCGCGATCCCGCCGAGCGGGTCAAGGCCGTGGCGCCGTGGCTGACCACCGACAGCGCACTGTACCCGGCGATCGTCAGCAAGCGCATGGTGTGGATCATCGACGGCTACACCACCTTGGACAACTATCCGTACTCGCAGTTGACCAGTTTGAGTTCGGCGACGGCGGACTCCACCGGGGCGGCGATCAACCGGTTGCGCCTGGACAAGCAGGTGTCCTACATCCGCAACTCGGTGAAGGCCACCGTCGATGCCTACGACGGCACGGTGACGCTGTACGCCCAGGACGAGGCCGACCCGGTGCTGGCGGCGTGGATGAAGACCTTCCCCGGCACCATCAAGCCGAAGTCCGACATCACCCCGGAGTTGGCCGCGCACCTGCGCTACCCAGAGGATCTATTCAAGGTGCAGCGAGCGCTACTGGCCAAATACCACGTCGACGACCCGGTGACGTTCTTCTCCACCTCAGACTTCTGGGACGTGCCGCTGGATCCCAACCCGACCGCGTCGAGCTTCCAGCCGCCGTACTACATCGTGGCCAAAGACCTTGCCCGCAATGACAATTCGGCATCCTTCCAATTGACAAGTGCGATGAACCGGTTCCGCCGGGACTTCCTGGCGGCTTACATCTCGGCGAGCTCGGATCCGGACACCTACGGCAAGATCACCGTGCTGACCATCCCCGGTCAGGTGAATGGACCCAAGCTGGCGTTCAACGCGATCTCCACCGATACCGCGGTGTCCCAGGACCTCGGCGTGATCGGCCGCGATAACCAGAACCGGGTGCGCTGGGGCAACCTACTGACGCTGCCGGTGGGCCAGGGCGGCCTGCTGTACGTGGCACCGGTGTACGCATCCCCGGGTTCTGATGCTGCGTCGACCTACCCGCGGTTGATTCGTGGCGATGATGTACAACGACAAGGTCGCTGCGACCCACGGTCGCAGGCCCCTCGACGGCATCTTCGGTTCGGGTGCCGGCGCCACGGTGGGTCGCAGTCGGCACCGTTGACCGGGCCGGGGTCGGTGACCGAGGAGGGTGTGGTCGCAGCACCGGTGACCGACGTGCCCGCCGCGGTGGCCGGGGTGCCCAGCCGGGACTCGGCGGCCAGAAACCAGCGCGCGCGGAGATGCAGTCGGCCGGCGAGCGCGGTGCGTGATGCGCAGCAGTCCGGGACAGTACGGTGCGGCAAGTTGCAGAAACTCGACGAGGCGGCAAGTTCGACCGGCGAAGTAGAGCTGCTGGGGGTGGGCGGCGTTAGGGGAGAGAGGGTTCTCGATGACTATGAGTCGTTGAAGGAGACTGCCCGAATCTGCCGCAGAACTCGGCTTAACGCCCGGCGCCTGCTGGCATCAGGGGATCGAGCGACTTGAGGTCATGAAGGAGTCGCGCGAGACTTGCTCGAGTGAATCTGGGTGGATGAGTCGGCGGGAGGACTACCTCTACTGGCAGGTTCAGGACCGAAAGGCGCTCAAAAGGATCAACGTCCTAATCGCCACTACGGATGAATGCCGACGCGGCTAAGTTGGGGCCTTTGTGGTGTCTCCCGAAACCGGTGGAAAACATGCGATGCAGTGAAACTCTTCGAAAACGCGCACCGCAAATGACGTGCACAGATGTATCTATGGAAACTGTTGCGCCACAACATAATTCAACTCATAACCCAGAGGTCGCAGGTTCAAATCCTGTCCCCGCTACCAGGCAAAACGGCCCTCAGAGAACCCTCTGAGGGCCGTTTTCATGCCCAATGGTCACACTTTTTGTCCCGAGCGTTTTCCCGGGGCGTGGTCACGCGAGCTCGATTTGCGGGCCATCGCTGGTCTCCTCTCAGGCGTCCCCGAGGTTGTGGCGTTGTTGGCGAATCCGACCTTCGCTACAAATTGATGATTCTTCCCGTCGCCTGTGCCATCGTGCAGCGCCCGAACCAGCACCTCCGCAAGTACATCCCCACCGGGGTGCCAGATATTCACGGCTTCAACGGCATTGACGCAACCCAAAGCACGGGAGACACCGTCGCGCTCACGTTCCATTAGGGTCGGATCAAATGGACGTCAACCCCGACCCTCGGTTCGCCACTCGGCCGAACGCCACCGGGTCGGTCCCGCCGCGCGCTGTTGACACGAAGCACTGACGGCCATGCTGGGGATCCTCCTCGCGCACGGTCTGGCGACGGCATTGGCTCCTCTCCTGGTTGCTCGTCTCGGTCGGCGGGCGTTCTACCCGCTGGCTCTGGTTCCCCTGGGTTCGCTGGTCTGGGTACTGGCCCATTGGCCAGGCGCCGAACAGCGGGTCGATATCACCTGGATCCCGCAACTGTCGTTGAACATCGAACTGCGCTTTGACTCGCTCGCGGCGATCATGAGCGTCCTGGTACTCGGCGTCGGCGCGCTGGTGCTGTTCTATTGCGCCGAATACTTTCATCACCGCGACGGTCATACCGAAAAGCGGTTGCCCAGCTTTGCCGCCGAAATGGTCGCGTTCTCCGGCGCGATGTTCGGCCTGGTGGTCTGCGACAACGCGCTGCTGCTCTACCTGTTCTGGGAACTCACCACGGTGCTGTCCTTCCTGTTGGTGGGGCACTACGCCGAGCGGGCGGTGAGCCGCACCGCAGCCATGCAGGCACTGCTGGTCACCACCTTCGGCGGACTGGCCATGCTGGTCGGCGTCATCATCGTCGGACAGCACGCCGGCACTTATCTGCTCTCCGAATGGGTGGCCGACCCGCCCGGCGGCCCGGCAGTCACGGTCGCGGTAGTACTCATCATCATCGGCGCGCTGTCGAAGTCAGCGATCGTGCCCTTCCACTTCTGGCTTCCCGGCGCCATGGCGGCACCTACACCGGTGAGCGCCTACCTGCACGCCGCGGCGATGGTCAAAGCGGGCATCTACCTGATTGCCCGTCTGACACCGGGTTTCGCCGACGTCCCCGGCTGGCGGCTAACCATCGTCACGCTCGGGGTGGTCACTATGGTGCTCGCCGGTTGGCGGGCAGTGCGTGAGTACGACCTCAAGCTGATCCTGGCCTTCGGCACCGTCAGTCAGCTGGGTTTCCTGGTGGTGCTGGTCGGATGCGGCGGGCGAGACGTCATGCTGGCCGGCCTGGCCATGCTGTGCGCGCATGCCTTATTCAAGGCGGCGTTGTTCATGGTCGTCGGAATCATCGACCATGCGACTGGAACCCGCGACATCCGCCGCCTGGGGTGGCTGGGTAACCGGATGCCGGCGCTGTTCGCGATCGCCGCCACCGCAGTCGCCAGCATGGCCGCAGTGCCGCCGCTGCTCGGTTTCGTCGCCAAAGAGGCGGCCTTCGAAACCGTCCTGCACAGCCACGCCCTAGGGCGCTGGGCTCCGGTGGTACTGGCCGTCGTGGTGACCGG
Organism: Mycobacterium sp.; assembly: GCA_018401645.1. Lineage (GTDB taxonomy): Bacteria > Actinomycetota > Actinomycetes > Mycobacteriales > Mycobacteriaceae > Mycobacterium. The sequence goes on from JAGYKK010000011.1 coordinate 73,482, forward strand.
ATCGATCTTCACCACCGTCTACAGCCTGCGATTCCTCTGGGGTGCCTTCGCACGCAAGGGCCTGGCCACGCCGACTCGCCTGGTGGCCGGCCTGCGTCGGCGGCCCCGGCGTTCCTGGTCTCCCCGGCGATCCTGGCGGCGCCGACCTCGCGGCGGGCCTGCTGCCCGGGCGCCTCGACGGCGCACTGTCGGGCTTCAGCCAAACCCTGGAACCCTCCGGGCCCTCCGACGGCAACTACCACTTGGCGCTGTGGCACGGCCTGAACTTGCCGCTGTTGTTGTCCGCGGTGGTGCTCGGGGTGGGTGCCGCGGAGTTCTTCGGCCGGGTACGACTGCGCCGGGTACGTGACCTGAGGTGGCTGCCGTTGGGCAACGCCGACCGGGCGTTCGAGGCGGTCGTCCGGGCCGCCGACGTCGCCTCGCTGCGGCTGACCGGCATCACTCAGCGCGGTTCGCTGCCGGTCACCCAGGCCACGATCCTGATCACCCTGGTGCTGCTGCCGACGGCGGTGTTGCTGCTGGGCGCGCGCGACCGGCCGCAATTCGCGGTGGCGGATTCGGTGCTGCAGCCCATCGTCGGCTTGCTGACCCTGGCGGCCGGGGTGGCTGCGACGGTGATGCGCAACCGGTTGGCCGCGGTGCTGGTGGTCGGTATGACCGGCTACGGATGCGGGGTGATCTTCGCCCTGCACGGCGCACCCGACCTCGCACTGACCCAGTTCCTTGTCGAGACGCTGATGCTGGCGATCTTTGTGCTGGTTTTGCGCACCCTGCCTGCCGTAACCGACGAGGGCAGCCAACCCGGTCACCGGATGGCGCGTGCGCTGTTGGCACTGGCCGTCGGCGCCACGGTCGCCACGCTGGCCGCCTTCGCCGGGGCCGCCCGCAAGACCACCCCCATCGCGGAGATCCTGCCCGACGCCGCCTATTACCGCGGGCACGGTTCCAACACCGTCAACGTCCTGCTGGTCGATATTCGGGCCTGGGACACCCTCGGGGAGGTCGCGGTTTTGGTGGTGGCCGCCACCGGGGTGGCCTCACTGGTGTTCCGCCACCGCCGTTTCGGATCCGCGCCGCGGCTACCACTTGGTCCGGAAAACTCTGCGGCGCAGGGTTTTCACCGTCCCCAGGCAGGTACCTACAGTCCCGCCGCAGGTGCCACCACCTGGCTGCGGGGCAGCGAATTGCGCGACCCGAGTCAGCGGTCGCTGGTTCTGGAAGTCGCAACTCGGCTGGTCTTCCCGTTGATGATGGTGCTCAGTGTGTATTTCTTCTTCACCGGCCACAACACCCCGGGTGGGGGCTTCGCCGGCGGTTTGACCGCCGGGTTGGCGCTGTTTTTGCGTTACCTGGCCGGTGGGCGCTACGAGTTAGGCGAAACGCTGCCGTTCGACGCGGGCAAAATACTCGGTCTCGGTCTTGCCTTGTCGGCGGGAACAGCGGTTGGCTCCCTGCTGCTGGGCGCGCCCGCGCTGTCCTCGGCGCTCATCGAGATGCAGGTGCCGGTTTTGGGCACCGTCAAATTCGTCACCGCCCTGTTCTTCGACCTCGGGGTGTACCTGATCGTGGTCGGTCTGGTGCTTGATGTGCTGCGCAGTCTCGGCGCGCGGATCGACTTCGAGTTGGCTGAGTCGCAAACCCGGTCCGAGGTGCAACAGTGACCGCTGACTTAGTCCCGCTGGTGGTGATCGGTGGGCTCACCGCCTGCGGGGTGTACCTGCTGCTGTCGCGCAACCTCACCCGAATGCTGCTGGGGCTGTTGATGCTGAGCAATGCGGTGAACCTGCTGCTGCTCAGCGTCGGCGGCAAAGCGGGGAATCCCCCGGTGCGCGGGCGCACCAGCGGCGACCGGACCACGACCGCCGACCCGCTGGCACAGGGAATGATCCTGACCGCCATCGTGATCACGCTGGGGGTGGCAGCGTTCGTTCTCGCCCTGATCTACCGGTCGTACCGGTTTACCACCGAGGAGGATCTGCCCAACGACCCCGAGGACATCCGGGTGGCCGAACTGGGTGAGGCGGAGTTAGCCGAGGCGCAGCGGCTGGACGCCGACCGGGTGAAGACGGTCGCTTACCCCGACACCGGCGAACCCGATGCACTCGATGCACTACCGGGCACGGAGGGCTCGCGGTGAGCACCCTGGTTCCGCTTCCGGTGCTGATACCGCTGCTCGCTGCGGCACTGACGTTATTCGTCGGGCGGAACCCGCGATTGCAGCAGGTGATCACGCTGGCCGCGCTCAGTGCTGTGCTGGCGGTCAGCGTTGCGCTGCTGGTGTACTCCGACCGGGTTGGGACCCAGGCGTTGCATGTCGGTGGCTGGGGACCTACCGACGCCGGGCTGGGACCGTTGGGCATCACGCTGGTGGTCGACCGCCTGTCGGCATTGATGCTGGTGGTGTCGGCGACCGTATTGCTGGCAGTGGTGTTCTACGCGATCGGACAGGGTATCCGCGACGGCGACGAGCGCCAGCCGGTGTCGATCTTTTTGCCCACCTACCTGATTCTGTCCGCCGGTGTGTGCATCGCTTTCCTGGCCGGCGACCTTTTCAATCTGTTCGTCGGCTTCGAGGTGCTGCTGTCGGCGAGCTTCGTGCTGCTAACTATCGGATCAAGCCGGGAGCGGGTACGGGTCGGCATTTCGTATGTGATGGTGTCGATGGTTTCGTCGATGATCTTCCTGATTGGCCTGGCGCTGGTTTACGCTGCCGCCGGGACGCTGAACATGGCGGAGTTGTCGGTCCGATTGCAGGACGTCGAGACAGGCACGCGCAACGCGCTATTCGCGGTGCTGCTGGTGGCATTCGGTATCAAAGCAGCAGTGTTCCCGTTGTCGAGTTGGTTGCCCGACTCCTACCCCACCGCTCCGGCTCCGGTGACCGCCGTGTTCGCCGGCCTGCTCACCAAAGTCGGTGTCTACGCGATCATCCGGGCGCACTCGCTGCTGTTCGCGGACGGGGGTCTTAACGCTGTGCTGCTAGTCGCCGCGCTGCTGACAATGCTGGTGGGCATTTTCGGTGCGATCGCCCAGAACGACATCAAGCGGCTGTTGTCGTTCACTCTGGTCAGCCACATCGGCTACATGGTGTTCGGGGTTGCCCTGTCCAGTCGGCTGGGTATGACCGGCACCATTTACTATGTGGCGCACCACATCGTCGTGCAGACGACACTGTTCCTGGTCGTCGGCCTCATCGAGCGGCAGGCTGGGGCCTCGACGCTGCGAAGGCTCGGTGGCCTGGCCGCAGCCAGCCCGCTGCTGGCCCTGCTCTACATGATTCCCGCGCTCAATCTCGGTGGGATTCCGCCACTTTCGGGCTTCCTGGGCAAGGTTGCGCTGCTGGAGGCGGGGGCCGAGGACGGTTCGGTGCTGGCATGGCTGTTGGTCGCAGGCTCAGTGGTGACCAGTCTGCTCACCCTGTATGTGGTGATGCGGGTGTGGACCAAGGCGTTCTGGCGGGCCCGAGACGACGCACCCGACGGCGAACTGGCCGACGTGGCACCGTCGGCACTGATCGACCAGACCGACGACACCGACGACATCGCCTTCAACGACCGCGACGATGTTGGCCGAATGCCACTGGGCATGCTGGTACCCACCATGGCGCTGATCGCGGTGGGCCTGGCCCTCACGGTGGCTGCCGGACCGATATTCGGTTTTAGCGACCGGGCCGCCGAAGAAGTGCTCGACCCGGCGCGATACGTCAGCGCGGTCCTGAGGATCCCGACATGATGGGGACCCCGACGTGTTGACCCGCCAGCGACTCCTCCGCGCCACGATGGTGATGTGGCTGGTGGCCGTGTGGCTGCTGCTCTGGGGAACGCTGTCGGCGGCCAATGTGATTTCCGGCATTACGGTGGCACTGTTCATCACAGTGCTGCTGCCGCTGCCGACCGTACCGGTGCTGGGAAAGCCGCGCCTGTTTTCGATCTTGCGTCTGGTGATCAGTGCGAACTGGGGGCTGGTGAAATCCTCGGTGCAGATCGCTTGGCTGACCCTGCGGCCGGGTCCGCCCCCGCAGGCTGCGGTGCTGCGAGCCCAGCTGAATCTGAAGTCCGATCTGGTGCTGGTACTGGCGGTCAACATTCTCAATCTGACCCCCGGGACCCTGGTGGTGGAAATCGACCAGCAGCGACGACAGGTTTACGTGCACGTTCTTGGCGTGGACTCGCCGGGAGCCGTCGACCGCTTTCACAAGCAGATCGCCGATTTGGAGAGGCTGCTGGTGGCGGCGTTCGAGCGCGACAGCGATTGGCGTCCTGTCACCAGAGATTTCGAGGAGGGAGTTCATTGATGACATGGGTGTGGACGGCAGCCGGGGTGATGCTGACACTGGCGGCTGTATTGACCATGACGAGATTGCTCATCGGGCCGAGCACGCTGGACCGCCTGATCGGGGTTGACACCACCGTGGCAGTGACGATGTGCGGGATTGCCACCTGGGCGGCCTACAGTCAGGACACCACAGTGACCTACAGTCTGGCCGCGCTGGCTTTGATCAGTTTCGTGGGGTCGGTGAGCATCGCCCGGTTCCGGGTGCCCGACATCCGGAGCGGCAGCTAATGAACGTGCTGGATATCTTCACCGCCGTGCTGATCCTCAGCGGATCGGCACTGGCTTTGACGGCGGCAATCGGATTGATTCGTTTTCCCGACACGCTCAGCCGGATGCACGCGGCCACCAAACCGCAGGTTCTCGGCCTGCTGTTGGTGCTGGCCGGCGCCGCCATCCAGCTCCGCGGAAACGTCGATATCGGGATGCTCTTTTTGACCGGGATATTCACTCTCATCACGGCGCCCGTAATCGGCCAGCGCGTCGGGCAACTGGCCTACCGGGAGGGAAACGTTCGGGAGGATCTGCTGACCACCGACGAGCTCAGGGATCGCGCCCGCGACAGCGATTGAGCTCACTGGGATTGAGCGGCGAGCCCGGCATGAATAAATTCCTGGAAGAGCGTTTCAGCCGCATCAAGAAAGAGCTTGATTTAGAACTCCTGAAAACGGCCGTCAGCGGGACGTACTCAGGAGTTCCTCGACTCACCCGAACTGATCCCAATGCTTCCGCGCGCAACAACGCCTTCACCCTCACCGAGAGCAGTGCCGCGTTGCGACTCATTCTCGAGGGCCTCGCGGCAGCGTAGTCTTGGGCAGCGGTTTCGATCCCGCCGCCTCAGCAGGCTGACGCGACTCCGGCACTCCGGCACTCCGGCATCTGAGTCTCGCTACGACATGAAGCGGCCCTTGGCGCCGCCCGTGATGCAGGTGCACAGAATCCGCCGAAGGATGGGCATGCCGTGACCACAACACATCTTTTTGTGGAGTCCGTCTGGGCCGATATCTGCGCGGTGCGCGCGCAAGTCCCCCTGGTGCACAGCGTCACCAACCTGGTCGTGACCGCCTTCAACGCCAACGTCCTGTTAGCCGCCGGGGCTTCGCCCATCATGGCCCACGCCGTGGAGGAGGTGGCCGATCTGGCGCGGTTGTCGGGCGCGGTGGTGGTTAACATCGGCACGCTCGATTCGCACTGGGTGCCCGCCATGCAACTGGCCTTGGACACGGCGCGTGAGGTGGGCAAGCCCAGCGTGCTCGACCCCGTGGGTGCGGGGGCCAGTGACTATCGCAATCGGGTTTTAGCTGACCTGATGGCGCGTCGGCCCGGCGTCGTACGCGGCAATGCCTCGGAAATCATGAGCCTGGCGGGTCAGGGCGCGCAGACCAGGGGCGTGGACAGCACCGACCCGGTGGTGCGGGCGCTGGCGGCGGCTCAAATGCTGACCGAGCGTTATGGGTGCGTGGTGTGCGTCTCCGGTCCGGAAGACCATGTGCTGGCCCCCGACGGCCGACACGCGGTCCTTCGCAATGGGCACCCGCTGATGACCCGCGTGACGGGTGTGGGCTGCTCGGCCAGCGCCCTGGTGGGCGCGTTTGCGGCGGTGCAACCCGATGCGTGGCGCGCCTGCACCAGCGCCATGGCGTACTGGGGTGTGGTCGGGCAGATCGCGGCTGAGCGCATGGCCCCCGACACCGGCACCGGTCGCTACGCCGGCGCCTTGCTGGACGTGGCCGGCACCCTGACCCACGCTGAGCTGGCCGCCACCCTGCGTGCGGAGGCCTTGGCATGAACGCACGCGACCCACACGCTCTGCGCCAGCGGCTGCGTTTGTACTGGGTGATGGACGGCACCGACCTGGACAGCGCCCAGGGCCGAGCGCGGGTTGTCGACGCGCTGCAAAGTGGCGTGAGTTGTGTGCAACTGCGCGACAAACACAGCGACACAACCCAATTGATTGAGCGCGCCCAGATCTTGCTGCGCTTGGCCCGGCCGTGGCGGGTACCGGTGATCGTGAATGACCGGGTGGACGTGGCGCTGGCTGCCGGTGCCGACGGGGTGCACCTCGGGCAAAGCGACACACCTGTGGTCCAAGCCCGGGCGGCACTGGGTCCATACGCCGTGATCGGACTGTCCTTGGAATACCCCGATCAGCTGGTTGGTGCCGACGCAACCGCCGCCGACTACGTGGCGGTGAGTCCGGTGTTTGACACACCGACCAGTCCAACACGGCGCCGGCCTGGGCGTCGAGGGCCTGCGTCATGCGCGCCAGGTCACCCGTTCACCGCTGGTGGCGAGATCGGCGGCATCGACGCTGCGCGATTGCCGCCGTGGCCACCGGCGTGGACGGGGGCGGTGGTGGTGCGCGATAGCCAGGCCACCGACACCGGTGCCGCCGCCACGCACCTGCGCAGCCTGATGACCGATGCCCGGCCGTGGCGCGTGCCGCGAGTGCTGAGCATCGCCGGTTGGACCCGGCGGCGGCGCAGGCATTCAAGCCGACCTCAAGACGCTGGCCGCCCTGGGCTGCCATGGCATGAGTGCGGTGACCGCCCTGACGGCACAAAACAGCCGCGGGGTCCAAGCCATTCACGCCGCGCCGCCGGCGTTTCTGGCCCAACAAATAGCGTCGGTGCTCGACGACATCGGCGCCGACGCCCTGAAGATCGGCATGCTGCACGACGAGGCCACGGTGGACGTGGTGGCCGAGGCCTTGCAACAACACCCACTGGCCACCGTGCTCGACCCGGTGATGGTGGCCACCAGCGGGGACGCGCTGATCACACCACCCACGGTGCGGCGCCTGCGTGACCAACTCTTCAGTGCCTGTTCGGTGATCACCCCCAACCTGGACGAGCTCGGCCTGCTGGTGGGGCGGCGCATCACGGGACTCGACGGTGCCGTACACGCCGCGCAGGACTTGTGGCCCGGGCGCCCGCGCCGTCTTGGTCAAGGGTGGTCACTTGGACACCCCGCGGCTGACCGACACCTTGGTCGACGCCGGCGGCGTGCGGTGGCAGCGCAGCGCCCCGCGCCTGATCACCCGCAACCTGCACGGCACCGGGCAGCCTGTCCTCGGCCATCGCCGCGTTTTTGGCGCAGGGCTGGGACCTGGTGGATGCGGTCGACGCGGCGCACCACTGGGTGCGTTGTGCCCTGCTCGGTGGTCTGGACCTACGCCTCGGTGCGGGCCACGGACCCCTGAACCACTTTCACCACCCCGTGCCCTTGATGCCTTTGGCGGACCCCCAGGTGCGATCGCCGACGCTGCCAGGGTGATGTGACGCACTGCCCGAAAAGCAATCGCAGTGCAGATAGAAGTTGTACGGTCCGGAAATCCGGGCTGCCCGCCAGTGTGACGGCCAAGTCCGGGGAAGGCGAGATTCCTATGAGCGCAGCACCCTTCATCGGCCGGGTCGCCGGCATCACCGCGGCACTCGGCATGAGCGTGGCGATCCTGCAGGGAACGGCGGTGGCGGCCGCCGAGACCGACAGTGCGGACACCTCATCGCGGCCGTCCGCGTCGGCGAGTACTTCGGGGTCGGACTCCGTGGCCGCACCGAGTCGCACCCCTGGAGCCAGTGGAACTGAAACCAGTGGAACTGGGGCCAGTGGATCCAGGGCGAAGCCGTCGGTCCCGGTCCGAGGTCGCACCGGCGCGGTGGTGCGCCATCGCGCCGACGCGTTCCCCGCCAATCCTCGGCGAGCGCCAACCGCACGCCTGCTGTGGATGCGGCGCGTCGGCCAGCCCTGCGGTATCCACGGTGCCCGCGCGGGCCGCGACCACGACGACACTGGTGGCACCGCCGCTCACCCCGGCGGCCGCCATTCCCGGAGCAGTCCGCGGAGATCTTCTCCCCGACCCCACCGGTTCCGACGGCCACCGTGGAGACCCGGTACGGGGCACTGGGCCAGTGGATGATCAACAAGGAGGGCCAGGTAGCCGACTGGATCGGACAGCGCTACTGCGGTGCGGGTACGACCGTCGCCACCTGCGGTGCCGGCAAGGCCGACGAGGGCAAGATCATGCAGGAACCCATCAACACGATTTTCGTCGTCCAGGCGAGGAATCAGTACTTCGCGGAACTGAAACTCAACCTCGCCATGAGATTGGCCGGCTTCGGCCCCTCCTGCTGCAGCAGCGTCGGTTACTCGGGCATCGTTGGCGACAGCGACTACCAGCAGTTCCCGCGGGGCGGACCGCTCGGATTGGGCATCCTTCCGCCACTGCCGTTCGGTCTTTTCCAAAACGGGCTGTTGGGGCTCGTGGGCTTCGGCCCGGCCTACCGGGACCGGTCGTTCCTGGTCGCCAACACCCACCTGCGCACCTTCGGCGGTGCGCCGGACGGAAATGGCAACTACATCTTCACCGCATCGGTCAGCGAGGAGAACCTCGACTCCACCGGCGGGGGCCTGCTGCCGACACACGGGTTCCTCAACTACAACCAGGCGCGTGAGCAACTGCTGGCCGGCATGCTCTCAAAAAGTTGGATCATGAAGGCCTCGGATCAGGGCCTGATCCCCATGGACAACGCGATCGATCCGCTCAACCCCGAGTACACCACCGGTGACCACGACGGTTTGGCGCAGGTTATTGCACTCGGTTCGCTGTGGGGGATGGCCCCGGTCCGGACGACGCCGGTCGGCGCTGCGGGCGTTCCCAAGCGGGCGGCACGGTCATTGGCGATGGCGTAGGTTGCCGGGGTCGCGCCCGGTCGGTGCCCGGGTTTCCCGGTAAGCCTCAGACCCCGTCGAGTCCGCGCTCGGCACAGGCCCGACTCAAGACTTGGTGAAACGCCTCCACATCCCCGGCGCACGCGTCGAGTTCCTCGGGGCCCAGCAATGCCACCAGACCGCGATCGGTGCGCGCGAGCACGAACGGCGCCCGCGAACCCGCGGCGAGAACATCTGCCGGAGCGTCATTGCGGTGATAGGTGGTAAACCCGACGTCGAGTTGATCGCGACAGCGCCGCCAGTCGTCCCGCTCCGTGAACAGCCCGTGGGTGATGTCGCACAGCGCGCAGTGCGCCCGGCCGAGTCGGGCTCCGATCCAGTAGCGCGCTTCACCGACCAGGGTGCCGTCGGCGTCATAGACACCGATCAGTTCCCGCACGGTGACCGGCATCGCCTCAGGGTAGCGCGAGTGTGATCAGCCGGGACCTGTCGCCGCCTCGGGCACCGATCCCACGCGGACTTGGAGGTGGCCCCCGCGCAGCGACGCCCGGCGTACGTTGGTCAGTGTTGATTCGACCGCGGTCCACGGACGGGCTTCGATGTCGGATCCGCCGAGCAGACAGGCCAACCGCGCGAGTGGGGTCCACACCCTGGCCGGCCCGACCGGTG
>JAGYKK010000110.1 GCA_018401645.1 Mycobacterium sp.
CTCCGGCCCCCGTCGCGACCGCCCCGGTTCCGGAGCCCACGGCCGGTGCCACCGCACCCAAGGGCCGGCCAACCCCGAGGCGCAACGAGAGCACCAAGCGCCGCGGTCCGATCGCTCCCGCTCCCGCGACCGCTTCCGAGGCACGCAAGCGACGCAAGGAACTGCGCTCCACGATGACCAAGGAAGAGAAGAAGGCCGAGAAGATCAAGCGGCGCGCGGCGATGGGCCAGCGCCGGGAGCGAATGATGGCCGGCGAGGAGGCCTACCTGCTGCCGCGCGACCAAGGGCCGATTCGTCGCTACGCGCGTGACATCGTGGACTCCCGACGCAACGTACTCGGACTGTTCATGCCCTCCGCGCTGTTGCTGCTCTTCATCATGCTGGCGATGCCGAAGGTGCAGATTCTGATCTCGCCCGCGATGCTGCTGCTGATGATGGTGATGGTGATCGACGCGCTTTTCCTGGCCCGAAAGGTGAACAGGGCCGTTGACGCCAAGTTCCCCGACAACACCGAAACCCACTTCAAAATCGGTATGTATGCCGCGAGCCGCGCTTCGCAGATGCGCAGGATGCGGGCGCCCCGGCCGGCTGTCTCGCTCGGCACCAAGATCGCTTGAGCACCCGCAGCGTGCGCACGCTGGTACTCGGCGGAATCCGGTCGGGCAAGTCGCGGTGGGCCGAAGAGGCGCTCGCATCGACTCATTCGGTGCGCTACATCGCCACCGGACCCACCACGGACTCGGACGCCGCGTGGGCGCGCCGGATCATCGACCATAGGCAAAGACGCCCGCCGCACTGGATCACCGTCGAAAGTGCCGATGTGGCAACCCAATTGCGGGCGGATCCCGATATCCCAGCCTTGGTCGACGACCTGGGCGGCTGGCTTACCGCGACACTGGACCACCGTTGCTGGGACGACGCGCCGATCAACCCCGAGGTCGACGATCTGGTCGCGGCGATCAGCGGATTTCATGCTCCGCTAGCTCTGGTCAGCCCTGAGGTGGGCCTGACGGTAGTGCCGATGACCGCGGCGGGCCGCCGTTTCACCGACGAACTGGGCGCACTCAACCAACGCCTCGCCGCGTGCTGCGAGCGGGTCGTGCTGATCGTGGCCGGTCAGCCGGTCTGGATAAAGCCCACCCCGACGGCCACAGCGCCGTGATCGACTTCGCCGACATTCCCCCACTGGACGGACGGGCCGGTGCCGCGGCGCGTCGCCGACAGGACCTGCTGACCAAACCACCCGGTTCCCTGGGTCGCCTCGAAGATCTGTCCATCTGGGTGGCTTCATGCCAGGGCGACTGCCCACCAAAGCAATTCGAACGCGCGCGCATCGTGGTGTTCGCCGGCGACCACGGGGTCGCAAGTACGGGCGTGTCAGCCTTTCCACCAGAAGTCACCGCCCAGATGGTGGCCAATATTGAAGCCGGCGGTGCGGCGATCAACACCCTCGCCGAGGCTGC
>JAGYKK010000111.1 GCA_018401645.1 Mycobacterium sp.
ACGTGCTCGGCAACAACACCGGGCTCGTGTCCCGCGTTGACGGCGATCTGCTTCAGCGGTGCATCGATGGCAACGCGGACGATGTTCGCTCCGGTCGCTTCGTCACCCTCAAGCTTGAGCGAGTCAAACACCTTGGCACCGGCCTGAATCAGGGCCACGCCACCACCGGCGACGATTCCCTCTTCGACGGCAGCCTTAGCGTTACGCACGGCGTCCTCAATGCGGTGCTTGCGCTCCTTGAGTTCAACCTCGGTAGCGGCACCAGCCTTGATGACGGCAACACCACCGGCCAACTTGGCGAGACGCTCCTGGAGCTTCTCGCGGTCGTAGTCGGAGTCAGTGTTCTCAATCTCCTGGCGAATCTGCTTCACGCGACCAGCGATGGCGTCGGACTCGCCGGCACCCTCCACAATGGTGGTCTCGTCCTTGGTGACGACAACCTTGCGTGCGCGTCCCAGCATGTCGAGCTCGATGTTCTCAAGCTTCAGACCCACCTCTTCCGAGATGACCTGACCACCGGTGAGGATGGCGATGTCCTGGAGCATTGCCTTGCGGCGATCTCCGAAGCCGGGGGCCTTGACAGCCACGGACTTGAAGATTCCGCGGATCTTGTTGACGACGAGAGTGGCGAGTGCTTCACCCTCCACGTCCTCGGCAATGATCAGCAGCTGCTTGCCGGACTGAATGACCTTGTCCACGATGGGCAGAAGGTCCTTGATTGCGGAGATCTTCTGGTTCGCGATCAGGATGTAGGGGTCTTCGAAGACCGCTTCCTGACGATCGGGGTCGGTCACGAAGTAGGCGGAGAGGTATCCCTTGTCAAAGCGCATACCCTCGGTGAGCTCCAGGGTGGTGCCGAAGGTGTTGGACTCTTCAACAGTCACCACACCTTCCTTACCCACCTTGTCGATTGCTTCCGCAATCAGGTCACCGATCGCGGGGTCAGCCGCAGAGATCGACGCGGTAGCGGCGATTTCCTCTTTGGTCTCGACCTCTTTGGCGATCTTCAACAGGGCGTCAGAGACGGCCTGAGTGGCCTTCTCGATTCCGCGCTTGAGGCTAATGGGGTCGGCGCCAGCGGCAACGTTACGAAGCCCCTCACGGACCAGAGCCTGAGCAAGAACAACAGAGGTCGTGGTGCCATCACCGGCGACATCATCAGTCTTCTTAGCCACCTCTTTGACCAGCTCGGCGCCGATCTTCTCGAAGGGGTCACTCAGCTCGATTTCCTTGGCAATCGACACACCGTCGTTGGTAATGGTGGGGGCGCCCCACTTCTTCTCCAAGACGACGTTACGACCGCGCGGTCCTAGCGTTACCTTGACGGCATCCGCCAGGGTGTTGAGCCCACGCTCGAGGCCACGACGGGCCTCTTCATCAAAAGCAATTAGTTTTGCCATCAGTTTTTCGTCCCTCCCGGACGTCTAGTGTGCTGTAGCTATTGG
>JAGYKK010000112.1 GCA_018401645.1 Mycobacterium sp.
CGGCAGGGGTGCGTCCGGGCATCGCGGTCTTCCTCGATGACGTGCCGGCTGCCTTGCGCGGCAAACGGGTCGGCCTCATCACCAACAACACCGGCATCGACCGGTCAGGCACGTCGGACATCGATCTGATCGCCGCGAGCGACGACCTGACACTGGTGGCCCTGCTGGCGCCGGAACACGGTATCCGTGGCACCGCCGAGGCGGGTGTCACGGTCGGTGATGGTGTCGACGCGAAGACCGGCGTGCCGATCTACTCGCTTTATGGGGCGCAGGGGCACAGCCCGACTCCCGCGATGCTGAAGGACGTGGACGTCCTGGTCTATGACCTTCAGGAGGTCGGCGGACGCACCTGGACGTACGTGTCGACCATGGCGCTGTCGATGCAGGCCGCCGCGCGCAAGGGCATCCCGTTCGTCGTTCTCGACCGGCCGAATCCGATCGGCGGCGTGATCGTGGAAGGCGCCCTGCTGGACCCGGCCTACGCGTCGTTCATCGGCATGTACCCCATCCCCGCGCGGCACGGCATGACGGTCGGCGAGCTGGCCACGCTGTTCAACCGGCAGCAGGGTATCGGCGCGGACCTGACCGTCGTTCCGGCGCAGGGGTGGCGCCGCGCGCAGTGGTTCGACCAGACCGGTCTGCCCTGGGTGAACCCGTCCCCCAACCTCCGATCGCTGGCGGCCGTCACGAGCTACCCCGGCACGGTGTACTTCGAGGGCACCAACCTCTCGGAGGGCCGCGGGACCGACCGGCCCTTCGAGCAGATCGGGGCGCCGTGGCTGGACGCCGCGGCGGTGGCCGCGACGATGAACGCGATGGGCTTGCCGGGCATCGCCTTCGGGGCCGTCACCGTCTCGGTCGCCGAGGGCGCCGCCAAATTTCCCGGACAAAGCATCCCGGCCATCCGGTTAGCCATCACCGATCGGCAGGCATACCGACCGGTCGGCACGGCGCTGCTGCTCATTGACACGATCCGCAAACAGCATCCGGGGGACTTCGCCTGGGGGCCGTCGATCGACGCGCTTACCGGATCAGATCGGGTGCGCCTGGCGATAAACGCCAATCGACTCGCGCCGCTGCTGGCAAATTGGGACCAGGCGGCCGCCCAGTTCCGCGCAAGCCGGGCGGGGTATCTGTTGTACAGCTGAACTGCTCCGCCTCCCACGGCGGCGTAACGCCGTCCATGACGTAAGTGAGCCGGATCAGCCGGTCTGACAGTGCGCACCGCCCGCCGACTGTACGTTCCGGGTGTGCGCCGCTGGATTTGGCCGATGCTGTGGGCCGGCGGCATTGTGTTGGTGGTGGTCGGTCTTCTCACCGTGGTCCAGCGCTCGCTGATCTATCACCCGCTGCGCCTTGATGGCGGCGCGTGTGCCGACCTCGCCGATGCCCAGGGGTTCC
>JAGYKK010000113.1 GCA_018401645.1 Mycobacterium sp.
ATGCATCCTGCGCATGCGGGAACGCCGACCCGAACACCATGGCCGCAGTGGTACCCGCCGAGATACGCCGGTTGGTGAACTCGACGGCGGCCTGCCGCGCGAACTCCGGGTCGGCGAACTTCGCCTCGGACGGGAACATGCACAGGGTCAGCCACTCCAGCAGTTGGCCGCCGCCGTAGGAATCCCCGGCGTAGGTCTGCGGGAAGTGGATGTGGGTGTCGACGAATCCCGGCAGCAGAAACCCGGGCCGATGGTCGTGCACGGTGGCTGATTCGTATGCCACCGGGATCTCGGTTCGCCTGCCACAGAAGATGATCCGCCCAGCGTCGTCGAGCACCAGGGCGCCGTCAGGGATCGACACCAGGGCAGCGGCGGCCTCGGTCACTGTCGGCTCGCCGGCGATGTGGAAGATATGCCCGAGGTGGGTGTGGGTGGTCATGCGGTGAACTCCCGTCCGGTGGTATCGGATCCCGGCGTGCGCAATGAGGATCGGCGGCGGGACGTCGCCTGACGGGCAGCGCGACTTCGGCTTCCCTGCGAAGATAGTGCCACCGATGAGGCGGACACGTCGGCGAATCGTCCGTGCCGAGGAGGCGACCACCGTGACCGAAACGTCCTCCGAGTTCGCCGCCCACCTCGCCGCCGAACTCGGCGCTTTTGTTCATCTGCCGGCAACGCCTGCCTACCGCACAGCGCTCGACGGTGTGTACTTTCCCGAGGCCTCGCGCCGCATCCCGCTGTGTGTGGTCCAGCCTCGCGATGTCGACGACATCTCCCGGACGCTGCGGGTCGCCCAGGTATCTGGTGGGCGGGTGACCGTTCGCGGGGGCGGGTTGAGTTCGAACTGCGTGGCAGACGATGCGGCGATGATCGACCTGTCCACCCATCTCGGCTCGGCGCTGCCCATGGACGGCTCGGTCCGGGTCGGTGGAGGAGCCACCGTCGGAACCGCATTGGACGCGCTCGCCCCGTCCGGACGGGTCATCCCGGTGGGAGTCGCCCAGCTGCCGGGGATGGGCATGGTCACCCGCGGCGGCATCGGGTACCTGACCCGCAGCCTCGGGCTGACCATGGACCACCTGGTCGAGGTCGACATGGTGCTGCCCAGCGGCGAGGTCGTCCACCTCAGCGAGGACAGCACCGGCGAGGAGGCCGAACTGTGGTGGGCGGTTCGCGGCTGCGCTCCATGCTTCGGGGTGGTCACCGGAGCGGTCCTGCGCACCCACGAGCAGGGCCCGGTATTCGTCGACCGCGTGGTGGTCGACGTGGATGCGTTGCCGGCATACTTCGCGGTCGCACCCGAGCTGCCCAGGCACACAACGATGAGCGCGGTCCTGGGCTGGGTGCCCGGCGCCAGCCATGAAGACCCGGTGCTCTTTCTGTACACGGCGTGCCGCAGC
>JAGYKK010000114.1 GCA_018401645.1 Mycobacterium sp.
CGTGGCTGCGGGGCGTCGACATCGTGCACGTGCCGACCACGCTGCTGGCGATGGTTGACGCCGCCATCGGCGGGAAGACCGGGATCAACACTGACGCCGGGAAGAATCTCGTCGGGTCGTTTCATCAACCTGCCGCCGTCATCGTCGACCTCGCGGTGCTCGAGACATTGCCGCGCAACGAGTTGGTGGCGGGGATGGCCGAGGTGGTCAAGGCTGGTTTTATCGCCGACCCGGTGATTCTCGAACTCATCGAGGCCGATCCGCAGGCGGCTCTGGACCCATCAGGCCCGCTACTTCCCGAGTTGATCCGGCGTGCGATCGCGGTCAAAGCCACCGTGGTCGCCGCCGACGAGAAGGAGTCGGCGCTGCGCGAGATCCTCAACTACGGACACACACTCGCCCACGCGATCGAACGCCGTGAGCGTTACCGCTGGCGCCACGGTGCTGCGGTCTCGGTCGGACTGGTGTTCGCCGCTGAACTGGCCAGGCTCACCGGCCGACTTGACGCGGCCACCGCGCGACGCCACCGCGACGTGCTGATGGCGTTGGGATTGCCGGTGACCTATGACGCCGGCGCGCTGCAGGAACTGATCGGTTACATGGCCGGGGACAAGAAGACCCGGTCGGGGGTACTGCGTTTCGTGGTGCTGGACGGCCTTGCCAAACCCGGCCGTCTGGAAGGTCCGGACCCGGCACTGCTGGCAGCCGCCTACGACGAAGTCGCCCGATCGGGAGAACAGGGGGGGCAGCAGTGACGACGGTTCTGGTTCTCAACGGACCCAACCTGGGCCGACTCGGCCGACGTGAGCCTCAGGTATACGGCAGCACAAGCTACAACGATCTAGTCGCTCTCATCGAGACGGAGGCCGCCGTGCTTGGTATCACCGCCGTGGTGCGCCAGACTGACAGCGAGGCGGAGCTACTTGACTGGTTGCATGATGCTTGCGACGCCGACCACCCGGTGATACTCAACGCCGGCGCGCTCACCCACACGTCGATCGCACTGCGGGACGCCTGTACCGAACTGCGTGCGCCGCTGATCGAAGTCCACATCTCCAACGTTCATGCGCGCGAAGACTTTCGCCACCACTCGTACCTGAGTGCGGTAGCCACCGGGGTGATCGTCGGACTCGGGGTGCAGGGTTATCTGCTGGCGCTGCGATACCTGGCCGCCCTCAACGTCACGAAGACATGACTCCGATCTCCCGGCGCAGGGATGAGCGGCCCGGGTTCAGTTTCCGAGGTCGCGAGGTCGGGCGTCGTCCTCGACGATAATCCCGTCGTCCTCGACGATAATCCCCGTGTCTTCGACCAAGATTCGGTCGTCCTCGGTAATGGTCCCGGTGTCGTCGACGATGACTCGGTCGTCC
>JAGYKK010000115.1 GCA_018401645.1 Mycobacterium sp.
GGTGTCATGGCGTCGATGGCCTTGATGCCGGTCTGCAGGGGCTCAGTGACACCCTTGCGCTGCACCACCGAGGGCGCCTGAAGCTCGAGTTCGCGCCGCTTGGTCGACGCGATCTCGCCACGGCCGTCGATTGGCTGGCCGAGCGGATTGACCACCCGGCCCATGAACGCGTCACCAACGGGAACCGAGAGCACCTCGCCGGTCCGCTTGACCTGCATGCCCTGCTCGATCTTGTCGAACTCCCCGAGAATCACGGCGCCGATGCTGTGCTCGTCGAGGTTGAGGGCCACGCCGAGCACACCGCCGGCGAACTCGAGCAGTTCCTGGGTCATGACCGAGGGCAGGCCCTCGACGTGTGCGATGCCGTCTCCGGCGTCGATGACGGTGCCGATCTCTTCGCGCCCGGTGTCCGACTCGAAACTCGAGACGTAACTGGCAATCGCGCCCTGGATATCGTCAGCGGAGATTGTCAACTCTGCCATGGCTTCTGGCCTTCCTGCCTTCTGTCTTAGGTGGTTCGTGGCTTGTCGGACTTCGTGGCTTGTCGGACTTCGTGTTGCGTCGGGCCTTAATCGGGCAGGTTAGACGCGGCTGCGGCCAACCGGGAGGACAGCGTTGCGTCGATCACCTCGTCGCCGACGACGACTGACAAACCGCCGATGAGGGCGGGATCGACGGTTAGCTGTACGGAGACCGGGTGGTGATAGATCCGGGTCAGGATCTGAGTCAGACGGGTGCGCTGCGCGTCGGTGAGTTCGGCGGCGGCGCCGACCTCGGCGACGATCTCGCCGCGGTGTGACACAGCCAGTTGCGCCAATTCCGCGACGGCCTCGTCGGCACGCTCACCGCGCATCAGTGCGACGGTCTGCGCCAACAGGGCTATCGCGATCGCATTGGTGCCACCGGCCCGGCTGAGCACGTCGCGAACCAGCGAAACCCGATCGCCGGACGCCCGGGAGTGATCGCTGAGTAAGGTGTTGAGTTCCGGTTGTTCTTCGAGCACGCGGTCGAAGCGGAACAGTTGCTCGGCAACCTCGTCAGCCTGTCCCTCACGCTCAGCGCGCACCAGCAGGGCGATTCGGGCGACGTGCTCGAGCGCGTCGATCGAGTCGGGAGTCGTCGACCACCGCACCGTGGCCACCGTGTCCAGCAGATCCAGCGTTGCTGCGGTGACTTTCCCGCCCAACAACCGTGCGAGCATCTGCTTCTTCGCGTCCGCTTCGCCGGTTGCCTCGGCGAGATGGCGGGACAGAATCGGCTCCGCAAGCAATAGTTTGACCACGGCGGTCAACTCCTCGGACAGTGCCGAGAGCTGCTCACCGGACATCGAAGCCGCCACCTCTTCGAACCGCGCGACGAGCGCGGCC
>JAGYKK010000116.1 GCA_018401645.1 Mycobacterium sp.
GACGGGGATCGACGGACGGGGATCGCCGCGACGGGGATCGACGCGACGGGGATCGACGCGACGGGGATCGACGCGACGTGGTGCAATCACCGCATGGGCGACGCCGCAGCCGACGAGCCACGCTTCGCGCTGCTCGATGATGGCGCGCCGGTAGACGACGAACGGCTTTACACGCTGTACGCCTACCCGGAATCGGACCGACCGGTGGTCCGCGGCAACGCGATCATGAGCCTCGACGGTGGTGCGACCATCGGCGGAACCTCGGGCGGACTCGGCGGATCCGGTGACCGGCGACTGTTCGCCGTGCAGCGCGAAATGGCCGATGTGATTGTTGTCGGAGCCGGCACTGCACGGGAGGAGAACTACCGGGGCGCACGGATGACGGCCGGTCAACGTCAGCGCCGGCACCACCGTGGCCAACCCGAGGTGCCGCCCATTGCGCTGGTGACCCGCTCCGGTGTCCTCGAACACGACCTGTCGGTGCTGACCCACACTGAGGTGCCGCCGCTGGTACTCACCTGCGCGGACAGCGTCCACGCCGCCCGCGCGCAGCTGGGATCGGTCGCCGAGGTCATCGACTGCTCCGGCGCCGAGCGCTCCCGGGTGGACCTTGCCGTTGCCCTGGCCCGGCTAGCCGAGCGGGGCCTGCGCAAGGTGCTCAACGAGGGCGGCCCCACCCTGCTGGGCGCCTTCGTCGAAACGGACCTGCTCGACGAGATGTGCCTGACGACGGCTCCGGTGCTCGTCGGCGGTCGCGCGGTGCGGATTACCGCCGGGGCCGCCGACGCGCTGACCCGGATGCGCCGCGCCCACGTCATCAGCGACGCCGATGGTTATCTGTACACGCGCTACATCCGCGCCCACTGAGCGATATCGCCGGGTCGCTACTGTGGTGCCCATGCGTCGGCACGGTCGGATCACGGGCGCGGTCGTCGTCGCCACCGTCGTCTCCGGACTGCTTGCCGGATGCGCGCCCTGGTTGGCAGCTAATCCCCAATTCGCCACCGATTCGGCCCGGAATCCCGACGACGGCCCGACCACCAGCGCCGCGGCCGGGGGTCCACCTGAGATCTTGGCCCCTCGCAACGATCTGGCGTGGCGGGACTGCACCGCCAAGGGATTCGGGGACGCCGGAATCCCGGCGATCCCCGGAGTGGTCATGGAATGCGCCGACTACGACGCCGACCTTGACCCGGTCAGCGGTGCGACCGGCACTCTGAGCATCGGTGTAGTGCGGGCCAGGTCGGTGCAGACACCTCCGGACGCCGGCCCACTGGTGTTCACCACCGGCACCGACCTGCCCTCGTCGCTGCAGCATTCACAGCTCAGGGTATCTATGCACCATACAA
>JAGYKK010000117.1 GCA_018401645.1 Mycobacterium sp.
CTGCGCGTCGACACCATCACCGCCATCAAGGGCTGCGGCCCCGTCGTAGCCGCCTGCCTGGTCGCCCTTATGCCCGAACTCGGCACCCTCGACCGCAAGGCCATCGCCGCGCTCGCCGGCGTCGCGATCATCCGCCGCGCGCTGGCCCCACTGTCCAGGGTGGCAGCGGCCGCCGGGGCCGTCGCGGACCTACCGCTGGACCGGGGCGAGGTCGCCCTGCCGGTGCGGGTCGCCGAAGCCGACACCAACTCCACGACCGAGGTGGGCCGCCTCGGCCTTGCGGTCAACCGGATGCTCGATCACATCTCGGCAGCGCTGTCGACCCGACAGGACAGCGAAAGCCGAGTGCGCCAGTTCGTCGCCGATGCCAGTCACGAGTTGCGCACCCCGTTGGCCGCGATTCGCGGCTACACCGAACTGGCCCAGCGTCAGCGCGCACAGGTACCCGCCGACGTCGCGCACGCGATGGGGCGGGTCGAGTCCGAAGCCGGCCGGATGACCAACCTGGTGGAGGATCTGCTGCTGCTGGCCCGACTGGACTCCGGGCGGCCCCTGGAGCGCGCGCCCGTCGACCTCACGCGACTGTGCGCCGACGTGATCAGCGATGCCCACGCCGCCGGGCCGGATCAGCACTGGACACTCGACGTGCCGCCCGAACCGGTCATCGTGGTCGGCGATGACGCCCGACTGCACCAAGTGGTGGCCAACCTGTTGGCCAACGCCCGCGTGCACACCCCACCGGGAACGTCGGTGACGCTGGCGTTGCACGCAACGACCGACACCGCGGTGCTGCGGGTGTTCGACAACGGCCCCGGCATTGATCAGCAGTTGCAATCAGAAGTGTTCGAACGGTTTGCCCGCGGGGACACCTCGCGGTCGAGCGCCAGGGGTTCCACCGGCCTGGGACTGGCGATCGTCGCGGCAGTGGTCCGTGCCCACCGCGGCACGATCGCGATGCGCAGCGCCCCGGGAAGTACGACGTTCACGGTCGATCTGCCGATCGGATAGCGGCTTTGCCCCGGTGCCCGGCACTCTGATGCCAAACAGCGCCGCCGCCGTGGGCCATTCGGCCACGGACCGCTGCGGGGGCCGCTAATGTTTGCTGAAAGGCAACTCCGTCGCCGACCTGAGGACATCCATGAGTGCATCGCGTTTTGTGGGCCGGGTCGGTGGCTTGGCGGTGGCCCTGGGGGTGGGCGCGGCCGTGTTCTCCAGCGCTGGGGTGGTGGGGGCGGACACCGTCGACGGCAGTGCGCGGGGTGCCGATTCCGCCGGTTCGGCGGGGTCCGGGGATTCCGCTGCCCCGCGCGCCGGTGCGCGCCGCGGTAACGCCGGCCC
>JAGYKK010000118.1 GCA_018401645.1 Mycobacterium sp.
GCAGCCGCGTCCGGATTTCGGGATCCTTGATCAACACCACATGCCAGGATTGGGCATTGGCTCCACTGGGCGCGAATCTGGCGTTGTCGAGGATGCGCGACACGACGTGGTCCGGGACCGGCTGTTCGGTGAACTCACGGACGGCGCCGGTGGTCCGCAGTGTCTCGATCAGGTCCATCTGGCCTCCAGGGGGAGCCTCCATGGTGACATTGCCATTGGCGATTTGGCGGTGCTCAACACGGCACCGCAGTGGCAACTGGCACACTGAGGTGTCGTGGCACCGGTGACCGCCGGGCCGAAGTGACGATCCGCACCCAAGACGAAAGACACGTGCCGTTATGGAGCTGCTCAGTTTCCTGCCCCTGATCATCATCTTGGGGGCGTTCATGTTCTTTGCCTCCCGTCGGCAGCGGAAGGCCATGCAGGCCACCATCGACCTGCAGGAATCGTTGCGATTGGGGGACCGGGTCCACACCACGTCGGGCCTGCAGGCGACCATTGCCGGCATCGGCGAGGACACGGTGGACCTCGAGGTCGCGCCCGGCGTCGTGACCCGCTGGATGAAGCTCGCGATCCGCGACCGCATCGTGCCGGAAGCGCCCGAAATCAGCGAGGCGAGCCCGGCGGGCCGCACCTACGATCTGAACGAAACCGACGCGGACCGCCTGTCTCGAGACTGATTGCCCGAAACGCCCCGTACCCTTTGCTGGGGTATGAACGACCGCGGGCCGGCGAACGCAGTTGCGAGCCCGTTCGGACCTGCGGCGCAGCGCCGACCTACGCGGCACACGACGGCATACGACTAGGAGAATCAACACGTGGCATCGTCTTCGACGCCGGTGCATCCGTACCGCTACCTGGCGTTGTTCCTGGCTCTCCTGATCGGCCTCTACATGCTGGTTTTCCTTACCGGTAACCGGGAGGCCAAGCCCAAGCTCGGCATCGACCTGCAGGGTGGTACGCGGGTCACCCTGACGGCGCGGACCCCGGATGGCTCAAAGCCCACCCGCGATGCCCTCGATCAAGCCCTGCAGATCATCAGTTCCCGCGTGAATGGCCTCGGAGTGTCCGGTTCAGAGGTGGTGATCGACGGGGACAACCTGGTCATCACGGTGCCGGGGAACGACGGCAACGAGGCGCGCAACCTGGGTCAGACCGCCCGGCTGTTCGTCAGGCCGGTGATCGGCCAGCCCATTCCCGTCGACGCGGTCAAGAAACCGGCCCCGGGCACCCCGGGGGCAGTCGCACCGGGTTCACCCCCTGCGGGCAATCCTGGTGCACCCCCTGGCGGGGTCCCGGGTGCACCGCCAGGTGGAGTCCAGGGTGCACC
>JAGYKK010000119.1 GCA_018401645.1 Mycobacterium sp.
GAGGTGCAGCTCTTCAACTCCTACGTCGGCTACAAGACCGGCGTGACCGCCACGGGTGGGGGGTCGATCAGCACCGGGGGCGGGTCGGGAACCTGTTCGTCGTCAGGGTCGTCTGTCGAGCCGTTAGGTGGGCTCATCGGGGTGTCGTCGGCGAGTTCATCGGCCAGTGGGGGAATCGCCCGGCGCCGCCGGGTGACGGCATCCTCGACGTCGCTGATGAGGCCCTCGGCACAGAAGTCCAGGGCACCAACCTCCGCCCCGGAAGTGTCAACGGCGTCACGCAGGTAGGCGATAGCGACCGGGAAATCGACCATCCCGAAGTGAGGTGCACTGCCCTCCAGTGACGGCGCAAGCATGATGGCCCGCACCCACCGGAAACGGCCCTGGACGTCCTGACCGCATTCCCCGGCCGGCACCGTGTCGAGATCGACGCTGCGATCGCGGATCGGGCTATCCAGGACCGCGTGGTAGAGAGCGGCTCCATCAGGGCCGGTGAGGATGGCCACGGTGTCGCCGGTAATCGGCAGAGCGGCCCCCAGT
This sequence comes from Mycobacterium sp., assembly GCA_018401645.1. Lineage (GTDB taxonomy): Bacteria > Actinomycetota > Actinomycetes > Mycobacteriales > Mycobacteriaceae > Mycobacterium. Next base: position 541 of record JAGYKK010000119.1, read on the forward strand.
TCAGCAGGCCCAGAGGTCAAGGCGGTCAACTCGAAACGCGACACATCCTGAAAAATACCGTCTCAAGGTGCGTTGATTGGGTTCATCGGATCGGCGGCGGGCCTGTGCCGAGAACGACGGTGAGGTACTCGGCCCGCTCCCCCTCCTGGTCGGTGTAGTGCTGTCCGGCCTCGGGGGGAAGCTTCGGTACGGGAGTCTCGTCAAGGGGACGCCGGCGGGTGTTCAGCCAGATGATCCAGGTTCTGCGTGCCTCTCGGTGCCGTTCGACGCGCGCCGCCCACTCCTCCTCCAGCCGGTGCGTGGCGGCGATGGCGTCAAGGGTGATATCCCCTACCTCGACATGATTTGAGTCCCGGTGCAGAAGCCCGCACCGGGACAGCTCGGCCACGCTGGCGTAGACCGCGGTGCGCGACATCCTCGCCGCTATGGCGAGATCTTTAGGTTGGTAGACACCGGCGGCCACCAGCTCGTAAACCCTTCGGTGCTGGTGGCCGATGACGATCCACGCTGGGTGAACGGGTAACACGCGTGGCCGCCCTTGAGTGTCCGGGTATGGGTCTGTCACATCCGGTGTCACGAGCGCGTACTGGTCAGGTAGCGGCCCCTCCCCTTTCCGTATCAAAAGCAGGGGTGAGGCAGGCATCTCGCGTAACCGCCGCAGCGTCGTCCACACCGCGGACTCGCTCAGCAGCCCCGCTGCAAGGGACAGTGACCGCCCGCCTACCCCCACTGTCGGTACGCCGTTCACCACCGTCCCGGCCCGGGCGGCCATCACCGCTGGGAAGG
>JAGYKK010000012.1 GCA_018401645.1 Mycobacterium sp.
CGCGATCAACTCGCCGGACACCAGCTTGGCCGCCCGGTCATCGCCGGCAAGGAGAATCGGCGCCACCGCGATCGATTCGGCGACCGGTCCCGGTACGCACCAGCGACCCAACCGCTCGCACGCCACGACGATATCCACCGGGTCGGCCCCCAGGCCGTCGTACTCCTCCGGCACTGCCAGTGCGGTCACGCCCAAATCGGCCAGTCTCGTCCAGATCTTGCGTCCCGGTGCGCTGTCCCCATCCGCCCAGGCTCGAACCGCGCCCGGCACATCCGCGGCCCCGAGTGCCGCGTCGATACTGGCCGCGAAATCGCGTTGCTGGGAATCGAGTGCGAATTTCATGAGCGCTTCACCCCGGAACTCTCCCTGGGCAGGCCTAACAGTCGCTCGGCGATGATGTTGCGTTGAATCTCGTTGGTGCCCGCGTAGATCGGGCCCCCGAGGGCGAAAAGCAGGCCGTCGTTCCAGGAGTCTCTGAGCTCACCGTCGGCTCCGCGCAAATCGCAGGCAGTCTGATGGATCGCGACGTCGAGATCCGACCAGAACACTTTCGTCACCGACGCTTCCGCCCCCAACTCGCCTCCCTCGGCGAGCCTGGTGACGGTTCCGAAGGTGTGTAGTCGATAGGCCTGCGCCTTAATCCACGCGTCGGCGACCTCGTCGGCGAATGCCGAGTCAGGGTTGGCTTTCCACATCTCGACAAGTCGCTGTGTGGGTGCCGCGAACCGTGCGGGACTGCGCAACGACATTCCGCGTTCGTTGCTCGCCGTGCTCATCGCCGCCCGCCAGCCATCACCGACGTCACCGATCACATCTGTGTCGGCGACGAACACATCGTCCAGAAAGATTTCCCCGAACCCGGTTTCGCCACCGAGCTGTTGTATCGGCCGGACCGTCACCCCGTCGGTGTGCAGGTCGAACATTAAGTAGGTGAGGCCCTGGTGACGCTGTGCTGCGGGGTCGGAACGGAACAGGCCGAATCCCCGCTCCCCGAACGGGGCCCGGCTACTCCAGATCTTCTGGCCGTTGAGCAGCCACCCGCCGTCGGTCCTTGTCGCGGTGGACCGCAGTGATGCAAGGTCGCTGCCCGATTCCGGCTCTGACCACGCCTGCGCCCAAATCTCTTCGCCGGTAGCCATTTTCGGCAGGATGCGGTCCAGTTGCTCGGAGGTTCCGTGGGAGAATAGTGTCGGGGCGAGCATCGAGGTTCCGTTGGCGCTGGCGCGACCGGGGGCGCCGGCGCGGAAGTACTCTTCCTCGAACACCACCCACTGCAGCAGGGTGGCATCGCGTCCGCCGTACTTCTGCGGCCAGGTGATCACGGACAGTCCGGCATCGAACAGCACTCTGTCCCAGTGCCGGTGCTGGGCGAAGCCGTCGGCGGTGTCGTAGGACGCGGTCGGGAACGCGGCGGTGTTGCGGTCCAGGAAGGTCCGCACCTCGTCTCGAAATGCGCAGGTCTCTTCGTCGTATTGCAGATCCATCAATCCATCTTTCGAAGTGTCGGTTTGACGACTTTCCCACCGGCATTGCGCGGCAGTGCGTCGGTGAAGATCACCGATCGGGGTGCTTTGAAATTCGCCAGATGCTCTCGGCTATAGGCGATCACGGTTTCCTCGTCAATCGTGGCATTCGGTCGTGCAACGATGAAGGCTCGGCCCACCTCGCCAAGGCGATCGTCGGAAACCCCGATGACCGCCACGTCGGCGACCCCCTCCAGGCGGGCCAGGGTCTGTTCCACCTCGGCGGGGTAGACGTTGAATCCACCGCAGATGTACATGTCCTTCAGTCGGTCGGTGATCCGGAGGTTGCCGGCCTCGTCGACGGTTCCGATGTCGCCGGTGTGCAGCCAGCCTTCGGCGTCGATGGCCGCGGCGGTGGCTTGCGGATCGTCGAGGTAGCCGAGCATGACGTTGGGCCCCCGTAACAGCACTTCGCCGCCGCCGGTGTCGTCGGCAGGGGTATCGATACGAAGCTCGAAATCGGCGATCGGTCGCCCACAGGTATTGGCCACCGTGGCTGGGTCGTCGTCGGCCCGACACATGGTGCCGAACCCGGTCGCCTCAGTCAGCCCATAGGCAGTCAGCACGATGTCGAAGTCGAGTTCGTCTTGCATCCGTTCGATGAGAACGACGGGGACGGTCGCTGCGCCGGTCACGGCGAAGCGAAGCGAACTGAGGTCGAAGTCGCCGCGGGACGGGTGGTCGAGCAGCGTCTGGTAGATCGTCGGGGGCCCGGGCAGCACGGTGATCCTCTGCTCCTGCACCGTCCGCAGGGCCCGCTCCGGGTCGAAGGTGAGTTGCGGGATCAGTGTGGCACCGGTCTGCAGGCAGGCAAGGATCCCGGCCTTGTATCCGAAATTGTGGAAGAACGGGTTGATGCACAGGTAGCGATCGGCACTGCTCACCTGGCCGCAGGCCGCCCACGCAGCCGGAGCCGAGAGCGATTGCCGGTGCGAACACAGGACACCCTTGCTTCGGCCGGTGGTCCCGGAGGTGAACAGGATGTCGGCGACGTCGTCGGGGCGTACGGCGGCGGCACGGGCATCCACCTGCGACAGCGGTGCCCGTGGACCGGCCATGAACTCGTCCCAGGTTCCGTCCACGGCATCTTCTTCTGTTTCGACGGGCACTCGCACGATGTGTCGCAGCGCGGGCAGGGCGTCGCGGTCGAGGTCTGCGATTCGGTCAGCGCCCAGGAAGCGGCCCGTTGCGATCAGTAGTGGGGCTTTGGTGCGGGCCAGGATATCGCTGGCCTCACCTGCGGTGTATCGGGTGTTCAGTGGGACCAGCACTGCGCCGGCGTAATGGATCGCCAGACAGGCGACAACCCAGTGCCAGGTATTCGGGCACCAGATCGCAACCCGATCACCGGGTGAGATACCGAGTCCGGTGATGGCCGCGGCGGTTCCGCGGACCTCCTCGCGCAGTTCGGCGAAAGTGAAGGTGCGCTCGTCGGTGACGACTGCGTCGTGGTCGGCGAAGGTCTGTGCCATCCGGTCGAGAACCGCCGGTGTGGTGAGCAGTTGCCCGTTGGCGACGGTCATCGCTGCTCCTAAGGGTCTCCAGACAAGCAAGTGCTTGGTAGGTTAGCCTACAGGTGTGATGACGGTCGAGGAGTTCCGGACGGAGGTCCGCCAGTGGCTGGCCGCCAACCTGGTCGGTGAGTATGCCGCGCTCAGAGGCCTAGGTGGCCCGGGCCGCGAGCACGAGGCGTTCCGAGGAACGGCTGGCGTGGAACCGACGTCTGGCCGCCGCCCGGTCTGACCTGTCCCGGGCTGGCCGGAGGAGCACGGCGGAACGGGGGCTTTCGGTGGCCCACCGCGTTGCCTTCTACGAGGAATACGCCAAAGCTGACGCCCCGGACAAGGTCAACCACCTCGGCGAGGAACTGGTCGGGCCGACCCTGATCGACTACGGAACGCCGGCCCAGCAGCAGCGCTTCCTGCCCGCGATTCGCGACGTCACCGAATTGTGGTCGCAGGGTTACTCCGAACCCGGTGCCGGCAGCGATCTGGCCAACGTCGCCACCTCCGCCGTTCTCGACGGCGAGCACTGGGTGATCAATGGCCAGAAGGTGTGGACGTCGCTGGCGCACTGGTCGCAGTGGTGCTTCGTGCTGGCCCGTTCGGAAAAGGGTTCCAAGCGTCACGCGGGTTTGGCGTATCTGTTGGTACCGCTCGACCAGCCGGGTATTGAGATCCGGCCTATCGTGCAGCTGACCGGGGACTCGGAGTTCAACGAGGTGTTCTTCACCGATGCCCGCACCGATGCGGATCTCGTGGTGGGCGCTCCGGGGGATGGTTGGCGGGTGGCGATGGGCACACTGATGTACGAGCGCGGAGTCTCGACCCTTGGCCAACAGATTCGTTACAGCCGTGAGCTTTCCGGTCTTGTCGAACTGGCCAAGAACACCGACGCCATCGACGATCCGTGGATCCGGGAGCGGCTTACCAGGGCTTGGGCCGGGTTGCAGACCATGCGGTCATTCGCTTTGGCGACCATGGACGACGAACAGCCGGGTCAGGACAATGTTTCGAAGTTGTTGTGGGCGACCTGGCATCGAGACCTCGGCGAATTAGCTTTTGCCATACAGGGCAAAGCCGGACTTATTCTGCAGGACAACGAATTCGACGAATGGCAGCGACTGCTCCTGTTCTCCCGGGCCGACACCATCTACGGCGGGTCCAACGAGATTCAGCGCAACGTCATCGCCGAGCGAGTACTCGGCCTTCCTCGGGAGGCGCGAGGCTAGTGGTGTCCTTGGCGGCCGTGCCCACTGAGATCGGAGGCCACGGCCTGCTCGCCGGCAAGGTGGTCGTGGTCACTGCGGCCGCCGGTACCGGGATCGGCTCGGCCACCGCGCGACGGGCGCTGACTGAGGGAGCTGATGTGATGATCTCCGATCATCACGAACGCCGACTCGGCGAGACCCGCGATGAATTGGCGGCGTTAGGGCTCGGACGGGTGGAGGCCGTGGTGTGCGACGTCACCTCCACCGCACAGGTGGATGCGTTGGTCTCCTCGACCACCGCCAGGTTCGGTCGCCTCGACGTGCTGGTCAACAACGCCGGACTCGGTGGGCAGACCCCGGTCGTCGACATGACCGACGAGGACTGGGACCGCGTTCTCAACGTCACACTGACCTCCGTGATGCGGTCGACGCGCGCCACGCTGGGCTACTTCCGAGACGCCGGTCACGGTGGTGCCATCGTGAACAACGCCAGCGTCCTGGGTTGGCGGGCCCAGCATTCACAGTCCCATTACGCGGCTGCGAAAGCCGGGGTGATGGCATTGACCCGTTGTAGCGCAATAGAGGCCGTCGAGTTCGGTGTACGAATCAATGCCGTGTCACCGAGTATCGCTCGTCACAAATTTCTCGAGAAAACCAGTTCGACCGAGCTGCTGGATCGGCTCTCCGAGGGGGAGGCCTTCGGCCGGGCTGCTGAGCCGTGGGAGATCGCTGCGACCATTGCATTCCTGGCCAGCGACTACTCCAGTTACCTGACCGGCGAAGTGATTTCGGTGTCGAGCCAGCATCCATGACCACCGGTATCCCGAGCATACCTCCGGCCACTCGTCGAGAGGAGCTTCTTGAGCTCGCCGCGGCGATGTTCGCCGAAAGGGGACTGCGGGCAACCACCGTCCGCGATATCGCCGACGCGGCAGGGATTTTGTCCGGAAGTCTCTACCACCACTTCTCCTCCAAGGAGGAGATGGTCGACGAGGTGCTTCGAAGTTTTCTGGACTGGCTCTTCGAGCGCTACCAACACATCATCGATACCGAGCCGAACCCTCTTGCCCGGCTCACGGGTCTGTTCATGGCTTCCTTCGATGCGATCGAGCATCATCATGCCGAGGTCGTCATCTATCAGGACGAGGCGAAGCGACTCTCGACGCAGCCGAGATTCGGCTATGTAGATGAACTCAACAAGCGCCAGCGAAAAATGTGGGTGGACGTCATCAACGAGGGAATAGCCCAGGGCTACTTTCAGGCCGACATCGACGTCGATCTGGTGTACCGGTTCATTCGTGACACCACCTGGGTGTCGGTGCGCTGGTATCAACCCGGCGGGCCACTGACCGCTGAGCAGGTTGGCCGACAGTACCTCGCCGTCGTCCTCGGTGGCATCGTCGTCGCCAACTGATAATCGACTAGGGAGAATTCCATGGCCTCCACTTCGACGGCGTACGTCATCGACGCCATTCGCACACCGGTCGGTAAACGCAACGGCTCACTTGCCGGGATCCACCCGATCGACCTGGGAGTGCACGCGTTTCGCGGCATCTTCGAGCGCAATGATGTCGACCCGGCCGCGGTGGACGATGCCATCGTCGGATGCGTCGATGCGATCGGAGGTCAGGCCGGGAACATCGGCCGCCTCACCTGGTTGGCCGCCGGCTACCCCGAAGAAGTTCCCGGCGTCACGGTTGACCGCCAGTGTGGCTCCAGTCAGCAGGCAATTTCCTTTGGGGCACAGGCCATCATGTCCGGTACCGCCGATTTGATCCTGGCCGGCGGAATGCAGAATATGAGCCAGATCCCGATCTCGTCAGCGATGATCGTCGGAGCCCAGTTCGGTTTCACGTCGCCGACCAACGAGTCGAAATTCTGGCAGCAGCGCTACGGCGATGAGGAGATTTCGCAGTTCCGGGGCGCGGAGCTGATCGCGGAGCGCTGGGACATCTCCCGCGATGACATGGAGCGTTTCGCCCTGGCCAGTCACCAACGGGCGTTCGCGGCGATCCATGGCGGCCATTTCGGCAACGAGATCATCGCCGTCGACGGATTCGCGGTCGACGAAACACCGCGGGAGACCACTCTGGAGAAGATGGCCGGACTTCCCACCCTGACCGAGGGCGGGCGGATGACGGCAGCGGTGGCCAGTCAAATCTGTGACGGTGCCAGTGCAGTGCTTCTCGCCTCCGAGAGTGCGGTCAAGGATCACAAACTGACTCCGCGGGCGCGCATTCATCATTTCAGCTGCCGAGGGGCTGATCCGGTGCTGATGCTTACCGGCCCCATCCCGGCCACCCGTTACGCGCTGGAGAAGACCGGGCTGTCCATTTCCGACATTGATGTCGTGGAGATCAATGAGGCCTTCGCACCGGTTGTGCTCGCCTGGATCAAGGATATCAAGGCCGATCCGGCGAAGGTGAATCGCAACGGCGGTGCGATCGCACTCGGTCACCCACTGGGTGCCACCGGAGCCAAGTTGTTCGCCACCATGCTGTGCGAACTCGAACGGACCGGCGGCCGGTACGGACTGCAGACGATGTGTGAGGGTGGCGGCACGGCGAACGTGACGATCATTGAGCGTCTCTGATCAACTTCGACCGTCAACAGTCCGCAGCCGTGCCAGGACGCGTAAGCATGAGGCTTGTCATCGCATCCCTGGCCCGATTCATGGTGCTCGCCTTGGCGACGGGTTTGAGTGCGGTCGTCACGGCCGTCAGTGGCCCCGTCACCGCAGCGGTCACCCTCACTGCGACGGCATTGATAGTGCCCGGTACTGCAGTGCCGAACCCGGCAGCAGTACCCGGCTACATGGACAACGCCGTCGGGTACTACATCAGCCCGACGACGGCATCGTGCGCGATCGTGTGCACGCCCGAACCGGTGCCCTATCTTGCCCAGTTCTGGCCGTTCCCATGGGAGGGCTGGGGCGGACTCAGTGGCGCCAAACTTGATGAGTCGGTGGCCAGTGGCGTCGCCCAACTGACCAGCGACCTCGTCGGCGACGACAACCCGGGTCCGGATAGCCCGGTCGTGATATTCGGTTACTCCCAGGGCGCCACGGTGGCCGGCATTGTCAAGTTTCAGTTGAGCAGGCTGCCCTCGCGGGATCAGGCCAATATCAACTTTGTTCTGATCGGCAGCCCCAACCGCCCCAATGGCGGACTCTTCGAACGTCTGGCGATGTTCGGCACCGTGCCAATCCTGGACGCGACGTTCGGTCTGCCGACTCCGACCAACACCGAGATGTCGACCGTCGACATCGCCTTCGAGTACGACGGTGTCGCCGACTTCCCGCTCTATCCGATCAACCTTCTCGCGGTCCTGAACGCCACCGCCGGATTCTGGTACACCCATGGCAGTTATCTGGCTCCGGATGGCCGAAATCCCGATCAACTACCGAACGGACTGACCCCCGCTGAACTGGCTGAGGCGATCGCCGACCCGGCCAACCGGCAGCGCACCGCCGGCAGTGATACCACCTACGTACTTATTCCGACACCGAATCTGCCGCTACTGCAACCGCTTCGGGAATTCGGTGCTTTCACCGGTACCGAATTCCTAACCGATCCGTTGATCGCCCTGATCCAACCGGCGCTACGCGTCCTCATTGAGACCGGCTATGACCGATCGCTGCCCTATGGCCAACCGGCACCGTTCCGGCTCATCCCCCGGGTGAATCCGATCACCCTTACCGTCGATCTCGTCAACGCGATCGGCCAGGGAATTCAGGACGCCGCCGGCGGTACCGGTGCGCCGATTCCGCCCGCAACGGCTGCAATTGACGTGCCGAGGGCCACCGTCTCTGATCCGGCCCGCCGGGTGACCGCCAGATCCGCGCGGAAGCGTCCGGCGCCGCCGGCTCCGTCACCGCCACCGTCCGCACTCGCCTCGATCGGCACGCAAGAACCCGGTTCCGCGCAGCGGCCCACACAACGCCCCGCCCGTAAGACCTCCGGCCGGGCCTCGCGTCAGTCAATCAGCGACGAAGCCGCCTGAAGATGTTTGATGGCGTCATTGACGATGCCGTCGATGAGTTCGGCGCACGACGGCAGGTCCTCGATAATGCCGGTTACCTGACCCGACGCCAGCACACCGGCCCTGGTGCTGCCGTCGACGAGGCCTGCCTTGAGCAGCATCGGGGTGTTCGCGGCCATCACGACCTGCGACCAGGTGAGTTCCTTGCCGTGTCGCATGGCCAGGCCGTCGCGGATCATCGACGTCCACGTCATCTTCGACATCTTCTTGAACTTGGCGGCATTGAGGATCGCGGCGCTGAAACCTCTCATCCGTGAACCGCTCTCGAGTTTCTCCACCAACCCGGTTTTGAGCACCCGATGCGGCATACCGTCGACCCGCGTGGAGACCACCGTTCCGTCCAAGCCGGCCGCCAGATAGCGCTGCTTGACCGCCTCGGGGACGGTGGAGTCGGACGTGAGCAGGAATCGAGTCCCCATCGCAACGCCGGCCGCGCCGTAGGACAGTGCCGCCGCGAGCCCACGCCCGTCGAAGAATCCGCCGGCGGCAACACCCCTCGTCACGTACCCGTTCAACGACAACACCGACGGCAGCAGCAACGTGGTGGGAACCGGACCGGTGTGCCCGCCGCCCTCGCCGCCCTGCACGATCACCGCGTCGACACCCCATGCCGCGACTTTGCGGGCGTGTTTAGCTGCTCCGATCGACGGGATCACCACCGCGCCGGACTCCTTGAGGCGGGCGATGAGTTCCTGGTTCGGGGCTAGCGCGAATGAGGCGACCTTGACGCCCTCGCGAATCATCAATTCGATACGGTCGCCGGCATCGGCCGCATCAGCGCGGATGTTGACACCAAACGGCCGGTCGGTCGCGGCCTTCACCTTGGTGATGGCTGTCGCCAACTCGTCGATCGTCATGGTGGCCGCAGCGAGGATGCCCAACCCGCCGGCGTTGGCGGTCGCTGCAACCAGTCGGGCCCCGGCCACCCAGCCCATGCCGGTCTGAACAACCGGGTGCTCGATGCCGACCATCCGGGTCAGTGGCGTCTGGATTCTCATGCTGTTCCTCGATTCCTGTTGGGCAGCGTAACTTCTTTATCGCGCAGCGTCTTCGGATCGATTCGCTCGCGGATCAGTGTGAGTTCGTCCATGGTGGCAAGCCGGGTTCGCTCGGCGTCGGCGAGGCCGTGCACGTCGAAGGAGGTGTTGGCGGCTACCTCGTCGGGTTCGACGCCGGGGTGCAGAGAGAGGGCCCGCATGGTGTGTCCCGGTCCGCCGAAATCGAAGACACCGAAATTGGTCACTACTTGGTGGATGTCGGCGAAACGGTAGGCGGGGTTGCCCGGATCGACTTTGTCCCAGCCTATTCCGGACACGATGTCGACTTCATCGCAGAACACCCGTTTCGAGTGGTTACCCACCCAGTAACTGGTGGCGTGATTGATCGTGTTTCCGGGTGCGCCGCGCACGCCGAACATCTGCCTGCTCGGGTGTTGCAACGGTCCGAAGGCCGAAAGGTTCTGATTGCCGTATCGGTCGATCTGGTTGGCCCCCATCACCACGTGCCGACGGCCCCAGGTGAGGGTTTCGAAGACCCGCCCGAACGGCATCCAACCTTCGATGGCGCCCGCGGCGCCGATGGCCGGCGTGTCGGCGAGTAGACGGGCCTCGCCGTCGGTCAGCAGGATGTCGGGTGCGAAGGTCAGTCGGGCTAACCGGGCACCGATCGACACGATCGTTGTCATCGGGGAGACCATGATCTCGCCGGCGTCGCGGAAAAGCTCCGCGCAGGCGATCACGCACACCTCGGCCCTGCTCACCTGGATCATGACGCCTCCGTTGCGAATCGGCGAACAGCCCCCTGATAGTCGGCTTCGCTCCCCGACAGGTAGGTGGAGACGAATCCCGCCCAGGACTCCTCGTCAGCGGCCGCCTTCGCGTAGTGCTGCTGAAACCGTTCATCGCGGCGGTAATCGGGTTCGGCGGTGGTGAAATGGGCGCCGCCGGGCGCTTCGACAACCTGGTCGACCATCATCCGATTCACCAGAAGTGCCTGGGGCGGAACCGACTTGATCAGTTCATCCGTTGTCACGACACGCTCGAGGGAGAGGTAGCGCCCCTCGGCGGCCATCAGGAACAGGTCGTCGAAATAGGGATCGATTCCCGTATAGGCCGCGTTCCCGTGTGCGTCGCCGACATTGAGGTGGACGAAGGCGGCGTCGAGTTTCAGCGCAGGCATGGCGATGAGCTCCTCATGGCCAGTACCGGTCAGATAGGGCGATCTCACGGTCTGGAGTTCGCCGTCCCAGAAGTCCGGGACCGAACTGCCCAGGCCGGCCCGGATGGGCAGGAACGGCAATCGCTGTGCCGCCGCCTGCAGCCCGCAGCGCAACATGCCCTCATCCATCTCGCGGGCGATGATGGCTCCGGTGGTGCGAGCTTTCGCGAACCAGGGATCGTAGAACGGTGGCGAATCCAGTGATACGAAGCCGTAGTACAGCTTGCGGACCTTGCCTGCCGAGCACAGCAGACCGATGTCGGGTCCGCCGTAGCTGACCACGGTGAGGTCGGTGATGCCGGTCCGCAGCAGAGCGCGAACGAATGCCATCGGTTTGCGTCGAGAGCCCCAACCGCCGATGCCGATCGTCATTCCGCTTTCGACGTTCGCGACCGCCTCGTCGAGGGAGGTCTGCTTGTCCTTCGGCCCGGCCATTACTTCCCCGCCTTTTTCGTCCCGGCGAAGGCGTCCCGGTGCTCGTCGGATACGCCGGACAGGTTGAGCTCGAAGGTGAAGCCCTGCTCCATCCGGTAGCTCGAGTTCACCCGTTGGACGTCGATGAGATTCAGGGCCTCCTTTGCGGCCCGTATTACCCGGGTGTCCTTGGCAGCGATGTCGCGGGCGACCCGCAGTGCGGACTCATCGAGATCGGCGCGGGCCACCACTTCGTACACCGATCCGAAGTGGTGCAGGGTGGCGGCGTCGACGGTGGCGGCAGTGAAGAACAGCCGACGCATCATGTGCTGTGGGACCAGTCGTGACAGATGGGTCGCCGCACCTAGTGCACCGCGTTCCACCTCGGGCAGTCCGAACGTCGCATCGTCGGATGCCACGATCACATCGGCATTGCCGACCAGTCCGATGCCGCCGCCGACGCAGAATCCGTTGACCGCCACCACCACCGGCACCTCGCACTCGTAGACGGCCTTAAACGCCGCGAAACAGCCACGGTTGGCGTCGATCAGTGCCCCGAAACCCTCGGTCTGCTGCATCTCCTTGATGTCCACACCGGCGTTGAAGCCGCGGCCTTCGGCGCGAAGGATCACCACGTGGGTGGCCATATCCCGCCCGGCCGCGGTGATGGTGTCCGCCAGTTCGAACCAGCCTCGCGACGGGATCGCGTTGACCGGCGGGTAGTCGACCGTGACCGCGACGACGCCGGGTTCAACGGTGCGCGAGGTGATCGTCATGGGGCACTTCCTGATGGGGGCTGACGTGGGCGGAAACCAGCAGTACCTAAGCAAGCACTTGCTTGGTACGCTAGCACAGTGACGCAGGTCCCTGACAGTTCCGGAATGAACCTCGGTCTGGCTGGTCGCGTCGTTCTCATCACCGGTGGGGTACGCGGTGTCGGTGCCGGGATCAGTGCGGTCTTCGCCGACCAGGGCGCCACCGTCGTCACGTGTGCGAGGCGCCCGGTGGAGGGTGTGGGCTATGAGTTCCACAGCTGTGACGTCCGGGACCCCGATGCCGTCGCCGCTCTCATCGAGGCGATCACCGTCCGACACGATCGACTCGACGCCGTGGTGAACAACGCCGGCGGATCGCCCCACGCTTTGGCCGCCGAGGCATCACCGCGGTTTCACCAGAAAATCATCGAACTCAACCTGCTGGGCATGCTGCACGTCTCCCAGGCGGCCAACGCGGTCATGCAACGCCAGGATCAGGGCGGGTCGATCATTTCGATCTCCAGCGTCAGTGGCCGTCGGCCATCGCCGGGCACCGCCGCCTACGGCGCCGCCAAAGCCGGGGTGGACAGCCTCACCGCGACACTGGCCGTCGAATGGGCGCCGAAGGTCCGGGTCAACGCCGTGGTCGTCGGCATGGTCGCCACCGAACAGGCCGAACTCTTCTATGGAAACAGCGAGTCCCAGGCCGCGGTGGCGGCGACCATCCCGCTCGGTCGCCTCGCGCAACCATCGGAGATCGGTTGGGCAGCAGCGTTCCTGGCTTCGGACGCGGCTTCCTACATCAGTGGAGCCACACTGGCGGTGCACGGCGGTGGTGAACCGCCGCCATTCCTGTCCGCATCCAGCGCCAACAAATAGGAGAACAACAATGGGTTTGGTCGACGGTCGAGTTGTCGTCGTCACCGGTGCAGGGGGCGGAATCGGCCGTGCTCATGCGTTGGCCTTCGCCGCCGAGGGGGCACGAGTCGTGGTCAACGACATCGGAGTCGGATTAGACGGCTCGGCGGCCGGTGGCGGTAGCGCCGCCCAGGCCGTCGTCGACGAAATCGTCTCTGCTGGTGGAGAAGCCGTCACCAGTGGTGCCAACGTTGCTGACTGGGACGAAGCCGACGGGCTGATCCAGACCGCCGTCGACACCTTCGGCGGACTCGATGTGTTGGTCAACAACGCCGGCATCGTGCGGGACCGGATGATCGCCAACACCAGCGAGGCTGAGTTTGACGCCGTCATCGCGGTGCATCTCAAGGGACACTTCGCCACCATGCGACACGCGGCCTCCTACTGGCGCGGTTTGGTCAAGGAGGGCAGGGCGGGAGCCGACACCCTCAACGCCCGCATCATCAACACCAGTTCCGGCGCGGGCCTGCAGGGCAGCGTGGGGCAGGCGAATTACAGTGCCGCTAAAGCCGGCATCGCCGCGCTGACTCTGGTAGCCGCCGCCGAGATGAGTCGTTACGGGGTTACCGTCAACGCCATCGCGCCGTCGGCACGCACCCGAATGACCGAGACGGTGTTCGCCGAGATGATGGCCAGGCCGGAGTCGGGATTCGATTCCATGGCGCCGGAAAATATTTCGCCGTTGGTCGTCTGGCTGGGCAGTGTCGAGTCCCGCGATGTGACGGGACGGGTGTTCGAGGTCGAGGGCGGAACCGTTCGGGTCGCGGACGGCTGGCCCACGGCGTCCAGATCGATCACGGCGCCCGCTGGGATCCCGCCGATCTCGGGCCCGCGGTCGCGGATTTACTCGCGCAGGCTCGCCCGCCGGTGCCCGTCTACGGGGCCTAGGGGTTACGGGTCGCAGATCACGATCGGGATCACCCGGTCGGTCCAGGCCTGGTAGTCGTCGAAGCTGGAGTACATCGCCGTCAGCTTGGGCCAGTAGGCCGTTCGCTCGGCGTCGGTGGCATCCCGCGCCGTCAGATGCAGCGTCTCATCCTTGATCTGAACCGACACGGTGGGATTGGCCTTGAGGTTGAGGTACCACATCGGGTTGTTGGCCGCGCCGCCCTGCGAGGCCACCAATATCACCCGGTTGCCCTCGCGCAGATAAAGCAGCGGGCTGATCCGCGGTTCGCCGGTCTTGCGACCGGTCGTCGTCAGCAAGGCCACCGGCGCGCCCTTGAGGAACTTGCCGCCGATGCGGCCGTCGGTCTTGCGGTACAGCCAGGTGTTGGCCCGCGACATCCACTTGATGATGTGTTTAGTCTGCGGTGAGTTCAAGCCCTTGGGCGGGCTGGCTGCCATGGCTAAATCCGTTCGATGATGGTGCCGGTGGACAGCGCCCCGCCGGCACACATGGTGATCAGCGCGGTGCTCGTGTCGGTGCGTTCCAACTCGTGCAGGGCGGTGGTGATCAGCCGGCTGCCGGTGCTGCCGACGGGGTGGCCCAGAGCGATCGCACCACCGTTGACGTTGACCTTGTCCATATCGGCGTTGTGCACCTGAGCCCAACTCAGCACTACCGAGGCGAACGCCTCATTGATCTCGACGAGGTCGATATCGGCCATGGTCATGCCGGCTTTATCCAGTACCCGCGCGGTGGATTGAACGGGTCCGTCGAGGTGGTAGTAGACCTCAGAGCCCACCAGCGCCTGGCTGACGATCCGGGCCCGCGGCTTCAGCCCCAGCGCTTTGGCCTTGTCCTCATCCATCCACAGCACCGCGGCCGCGCCGTCAGAGATCTGAGACGAGGTGCCGGCGGTGTGGAGGCCGCCCTCCATCACGGGCTTGAGTGCCGCGAGACCGTCTGCGGTGGTCTCCCGCAGACCTTGATCGCGGCCGACCATGTGGCGCTCGGCGGTGGGCTGCTTGTTCTCGTCGATCACCGGTGCTTCCAGCGCGGAAATCTCGCGGTCAAAGCGGTGTTCATCCCAGGCCCGCTTGGCCCGCTGTTGGGAGAGCAACCCGAGATGATCGAGGTCAGCGCGAGTAATGCCGCGGCGCTTGGCAATCCGCTCAGCGGCGGTGAATTGGTCGGGCATGTCGAGATCCCACGACTCTGCCCGGATCTTGGCGCGGTCCGGCCCGGCGTTCGCACCCAGGCCCACTCGGCTCATCGCCTCGATACCGCAGGCCATACCGATGTCGATCGCCCCTGCCGCGATCAGACCCGCGATCAGGTGATTCGCCTGCTGGGCGCTGCCGCACTGGCAGTCCACGGTGGTGGCACCTACCTGCTCAGGCAGCCCGGCGGTCAACCAGGCAACCCGGGTGACGTTGTTGGACTGCTCGCCGTATTGCGTCACGCAACCGCCGATGACCTGCTCGACGGTGGCCGCGTCAATTCCGGCCTTGTCGATCAAAGCCTTCTGAACGGCGCCCAGGAGTTCGGTCGCGTGCAGCCCGGACAACCAACCGGCACGTTTTCCGATCGGGCTGCGAGTGGCTTCGACGATCACTGGATTACCCATGGGACGAGGCTAGAACACGTTTCATTACTCTGACAAGCGAGGATGCCGCTGTGCCTTTTGTCTGCGGTGGAGCCGTGTTTTACTGGCACTAGAACACGTCATATCGAGGAGCGATCAAATCATGCCGACCCCCAACATCCCCCCGGGACTGGATTTTCTGGATCCGGATCTCTGCGTGAAGGGGTTGCCCATCAAGGAACTCGCCGAGCTGCGCCGGACCGCTCCGGTGTGGTGGTGTGAGCAGCAGATCGGCAAGGGCGGCTTCAACGACGGCGGTTACTGGGCCGTGACCAAGCACAAGGACGTCAAAGAGGTCTCGCGACGCAACGACATCTACGCCAGCGGTCCCAACACCGCCCTCCCGCAGTTCGCTGACGACATAGCGCGCGAGGACATCGACATGCAGTCGGTGATCCTGATCAATATGGACGGTGCCCACCACGATCGGCTGCGCCGCATCATTTCGCGCGGCTTCACCCCGAGAGCCATCGGGCGGCTGCGCGACCAGCTCCACCAGCGCGCGGAGAACATCGCCAAGACCGCCGCCGCGGGAGGGCGCGGTGACTTCGTCGAGCAGGTGGCGTGCGAGTTACCCCTGCAGGCCATCGCCGGGCTCCTCGGTGTGCCGCAGGAAGATCGGGATCAACTGTTCCGCTGGACCAACGAGATGACCGGTAACGAGGACCCGGAGTTCGCCCATGTCGACGGGAGGACTTCTTCGATGGAGATGCTCGGCTATGCGATGAAGATGGCTGAGTTGAAGGCCAGGGAACCTGGCGAAGACATCGTCACCGCGCTGATCGAAGCCGACGTCGACGGTGAGAAACTGACTGACGACGAGTTCGCCTTCTTCGTTTTGATGCTCGCCGTCGCCGGCAGCGAGACCACCCGCAACTCCATCACGCACGGCATGATGGCGTTCGTGAATAATCCGGACCAGTGGGAGCTCTACAAGAGAGAGCGGCCCGCGACTGCGGCCGACGAAATCGTTCGCTGGGCCACGCCGGTCACCGCCTTTCAGCGCACCGCAGTGGTCGACACCGAGCTGGCCGGGGTCCGGATCAAGGCGGGTCAACGAGTGGTGATGTTCTACCGTTCGGCCAACTTCGACGAGGAGGTGTTCGACGATCCGAACTCGTTCAACATTCTCCGTGACCCCAACCCCCACGTCGGTTTCGGTGGCACCGGGGTGCACTTCTGCATTGGTGCCAACCTGGCGCGGATGACCATAAACCTGATCTTCGAGGCGATCGCCGAGCACATGCCCGACCTCACCCCGGTCGGCACACCGGAACGCCTACGGTCGGGCTGGCTCAACGCCATCAAGCACTGGCAGGTCGACTACACGGGTTCCTCAGCTACCGCGCTCTAAAGGCGCTTAATCTCACAAGGAGGACTCGGGTGGACTTCACTCCCGACCCCGAACAGCAGGCCGTCGCTGATGTCGTTGGGACGGTTCTCGAACGCGAAAATAGCTGGGCTGCACTGGTCTCTGGCGGTGTACCCGCGCTTGGAGTGCCGGATCGGCTCGGTGGGGACGGCGTGGGACTTCCTGAGATCGCGACGGCGCTCACCGAGATCGGCAGGCATGGGACGATTTCGCCCGCCCTGGCAACTCTCGGTCTGGGATTGGTGCCACTGCTGGATTTGGCCACTGAGTCACAGCAGAATCAATTCCTTGACGGCGTTGCAAAGGGCGCGATTCTTACCGCAGCGCTCAACGAACCCGGTGCCGCACTGCCCGACCGACCTGCGACCAGGCTGGTCGACGGTCGTCTCAGCGGCACCAAAATCGTGGTTCCCTATGCCGAACAGGCGAACTGGATGCTGGTCACGACCGACAGTGGTGCCGTGGTGGTCTCACCCAGGGCCGACGGCGTGCGACTAATCGCGACGCCGTCTTCGACCGGGGCTGACGAATATGCCGTCACCTTTTCTGATGTGGTGGTGGATTCCGATGCGGTACTGGCAGGTGCGACCGCACTACGGGTCAACCAGTTGGTGCTCGGGGCCGCCGGGGCATACGCGGCCGGACTGGTCGCCGGTGCGGTGCGTTTGACTGCCGACTATGTGACCAACCGTCACCAATTCGGCAGGCCGCTAGCCACTTTTCAGGCCGTCTCCGCGCAACTGGCTGAGATCTACATCGCCTCGCGAACCCTGGATCTGATCTCGACGTCGGTGATCTGGCGTTTGGCCGGGGGCCGCGACGCTGACGCCGATCTCGACGTGCTGGGTTACTGGCTGACTTCGGAGGCCCCGCCGACGATGCAGACCTGCCATCATTTGCACGGCGGTATGGGGATGGACGTCACCTACCCTATGCATCGGTATTACTCATCGATCAAAGACCTGACCCGCCTGTTGGGCGGACCATCTCATCGACTCGATCTGGTAGGAGCGCAATGTACATCGAACTGACACCCGAGCAACGGCAACTGCAAGCCGAATTCCGGCAGTACTTCCAGAACCTCATCTCCGCCGAGGAAGCCGCCGAGATGGAGGTCGATCGCCACGGTAAGGCCTACCGGGCGATCATCAGACGGATGGGTTCTGACGGCAAGCTCGGCGTGGGCTGGCCCAAGGAGTTTGGCGGGTTGGGTCTCGGTCCGATCGAGCAGCAGATCTTCGTCAATGAGGCAGCGCGCGCCGAGGTTCCGCTGCCCGCGGTCACCTTGCAGACCGTCGGCCCGACCCTGCAGACCTACGGCACCGAGTTACAGAAGAAGAAGTTCCTTCCGGCAATCTTGGCCGGCGAAGTGCACTTCGCTATCGGCTATTCCGAACCGGAGGCCGGCACCGACCTTGCTGCGCTGCGGACCTCGGCGGTCCGGCACGGTGACGAGTACATCGTCAATGGCCAGAAGATCTGGACCACCGGTGGCCACGACGCCGACTACGTGTGGCTGGCCTGCCGCACCGATCCCGAAGCGGCCAAGCACAAGGGGATCTCGATCCTCATCGTGGACACCAAAGACCCGGGTTATTCATGGACGCCGATCATCCTCTCCGACGGCGCCCATCACACCAACGCGACCTACTACAACGATGTCCGAGTACCGGCCGAGATGCTCGTCGGCGAGGAGAATGCGGGTTGGCGGCTCATCACCACGCAGCTCAATCATGAACGCGTCATGCTCGGCCCGGCCGGAAAAATTGCCGGGATCTACGATCGGGTTCACGCGTGGGCTTCCAAGCCTCGGGGAAACGGCGTGACGCCGGTCGACCAGGATGACGTCAAGCGCTCCCTCGGTGAGATCCACTCGATCTGGCGGGTGAACGAGTTGTTCAACTGGCAGGTCGCGTCATCGGGGGACACCGTCGAGATCGCCGATGCGGCCGCCACCAAGGTGTTCTCCACCGAACGTATTCAGCGAATCGGCCGACTGGCCGAGGAGATCGTCGCCAAATATGGCAACCCAGCCGAAGGCGAGACCGCCGAACTGTTGAAGTGGCTGGACTCCCACACCAAACGCAATCTGGTGATCACCTTCGGTGGCGGAGTCAACGAAGTGATGCGCGAGCAGGTTGCGGCAGCGGGCTTGAAGGTGCCGAGGGTTCCACGGTGAGCCGGGTTCCACGGTGAGTGTGGAGCAGATTCAGCAAGCCGCCGAACGCATCAAGGCCGCGGGCAAGAGCAAGGCCCGCACGGGTCGGCATCCGGTGAATCAGCCGATGGTCGATCATTGGCTGGACGCGATCGGCGACAGAAACCCGATCTACGTCGACGACGCAGCAGCGAAAGCTGCCGGGTATCCCGGCGTCGTCGCGCCGCCGGCGATGATCCAGGTTTGGACCATGGCCGGACTCGGCGGAGTGCGCGCCGACGACGACCCGCTGGGCAAGATTCTCGGCCTCTTCGACGAGGCGGGCTACATCGGCGTCGTCGCTACCAATTGCGAGCAGACCTATCACCGCTACCTGCGTTCGGGCGAAGAGGTCAGTGTTACCGCGGAGTTGACCGACGTCGTCGGCCCGAAGCAGACCGCACTGGGTGAGGGCTTTTTCATCACCCAGAAGATCACCTGGCAATCCGGCGGCGAAGACGTCGCGGAAATGGTCTGGCGGATCATGAAATTCCGGCCACAGGACTCCGAACCTGCTGTCGCAGCGGTACCGGGCGACCTTGATCCGGAATCCATGATTCGCCCCGCCGCATCCCGCGATACCCAGTTTTTCTGGGACGGCATCAACGCGCACGAGTTACGTATTCAAAAACTCCCGGACGGCACACTGCAGCATCCGCCCGCGCCCGCGGTGTGGCAGGACAAAGACGCCGCCGTCGACTACGTCGTCGCCAGTGGCCGTGGAACGGTCTTCAGCTTCGTCGTTCATCACGCACCGCAGGTACCCGGCCGAACGCTGCCGTTCGTGATAGCGCTGGTCGAACTCTCCGAAGGCGTCCGCATGCTTGGCGAATTGCGCGACGTCGAACCGGCGAAAGTGGAGATCGGAATGCCCGTCAACGCAACGTTCATCGACTTCCCGGCGGGGGAGAGCGGCCCGGCGTGGACGTTGTACGCGTGGACGCCCGCCGGATGAGCGCCCCGTCGGTCCGAGTCGGCACCAAGCTTCCGGCGCTTTCGCTGTACGGCGATCCGACATTCATTGTCTCAACGGCAATCGCGACCCGCGATTACCAGGATGTCCACCATGACCGCGACAAGGCGCAAGCCAAGGGGTCCAAGGACATTTTCGTCAACATCCTCACCGACACCGGTCTGGTCCAGCGCTTCGTCACCGATTGGGCCGGGCCCACCGCTGTCATCAGGTCGATCGGCCTGCGACTGGGTGTGCCGTGGTACGCCTATGACACCGTCACCCTCAACGGCGAGGTTACCGCTATCGACGACGGACTCATCACGGTGAAAATTGTTGGCAGCAATAGCCTTGGTGATCATGTCGTCGCCACCGCGACGCTCGTCATGGGAGGTCTCTGATGCCCGGCGAACTGTCCGGTAAGGCCGCGATCGCCGGGATCGGCGCGACCGATTTCTCCAAGGACTCTGGCCGCAGTGAGCTGCGCCTTGCCGCTGAGGCCGTACTGGCCGCACTCGATGACGCGGGTCTGACGCCCGCGGATGTCGACGGCATGGTGACATTCACGATGGATTCGAATACCGAGGTTGCCGTGGCCCGAGCCACCGGCATCGGGGATTTGAAGTTCTTCTCAAAGATCCACCACGGCGGCGGTGCGGCCTGCGCCACGGTTCAGCAGGCGGCCATCGCGGTAGCCACCGGCGTTGCGGATTGCGTTGTGGCGTATCGGGCTTTCAACGAACGCTCCGGGATGCGCTTCGGCCAGGTGCAGATGCGGCTGATTCAGGGCTCGGACTCCACCAGCGTCGACAACTCCTACTCCTACCCGCATGGGTTGACCACACCGGCTGCCCAGGTGGCGATGATCGCCAAGCGCTACATGCACCTGTCGGGAGCCACCAGCCGAGACTTCGGTGCGATCTCGGTGGCCGACCGCCGGCATGCGGCCAACAACCCCAACGCCTACTTCTACGGCAAGCCGATCACCATTGATGACCATCAGAATTCGCGGTGGATTGCCGAGCCGCTGAGGCTGCTGGACTGCTGCCAAGAAACCGACGGCGGGGTAGCCGTCGTCGTCGTGTCGGCGGAGCGCGCCCGAGACCTCAAACACCGTCCGGCGATCATTGAGGCTGCCTCGCAGGGTTCCAGTCCGGACCAGTATTCGATGGTGAGTTACTACCGGCCCGAACTGGACGGTCTGCCGGAGATGGGCCTGGTGGGTCGGCAACTATGGGCGCAATCCGGACTCAAGCCGACTGATATCCAGACCGCGATTCTCTACGACCATTTCACGCCATTCACCCTGATTCAGCTGGAGGAGTTGGGGTTCTGCGGCAAGGGCGATGCCAGGGACTTCATCGCCGATGGTGCGATCGAGATCGGCGGGCGACTGCCCATCAATACCCACGGCGGCCAACTCGGCGAGGCCTATATCCACGGCATGAACGGCATCGCCGAGGGCGTGCGCCAGTTACGTGGCACTTCGGTCAACCAGGTGGACGGTGTCGAACACGTGCTCGTCACCGCGGGTACCGGGGTGCCGACCTCAGGGCTGATACTGGGCTGAGCCTTTCTTCGCCGTGCTACGCGGGAACCAACTCCACATCGGAGAGCACCGCAGCATTGTCGCGATGCGGTGCGGTGACGACGCCGACGTAACGATCGCCGTCGGCCCAGACTGCGAGCTTGAGGTTCTCGCCGGGGAACACCACGCCGGCGAATCTCGCGCCGTAGGCGGCCACCCGGCTCGCATCGGCGTCCAAAATGGTGTCGATCAGTGCCTTGCACACCATCCCGTACGTACACAGTCCGTGCAGGATGGGCCGCGGAAAGCCTGCGGCGGAGGCAAATTCGGGATCAGAGTGCAGCGGGTTGCGATCGCCGCACAGCCGGTACAGCAACGCCTGCTGCGGCAGCACCGAGATGTCGATCTCGAACTCAGGTGCGCGGGCGGAGGGTTCCACCGAGGTCGATGGGCCTCGTTCGCCGCCGAATCCACCTTCGCCGCGCGCGAAAATCGACCGCTTCACCGTCCACAGCAGCGTGCCGTCCGGGTCGGTGACAGTCGTCTCATTGACGATGACGGCAGCCTTGCCCTTGTCCCAGATGTCGGTGATCTTCGTGACTGCGCGGGCGGAGCCATTCGGCGGGAGCGCAGCGGAGACCCGGACCGCCTCGCTGGCATGCAGGACCCGGCTCAACTCGATCTCGATTCCGGGAAAGCTGACCCTCGGCGCCTCCGTCATGTGGAATGTGGCGGCCACACTGCTGAACGTCGGCAGTACCTGCGGGGTGTTGTCGGCGACGTATCGCAATTCACGGGAGTTCATCGGATCGCGGCCCGCGCCGAGTGCTAGCTGATAGAGCTGGACATCACTGCTGGTCCAGGAGAATTCGACCGGGTCGAGTTCCGAGCCCAACGCGACGTCGAGATCGATCGGCATATCAGTTCGTCCGCGCGCCGGAGCCAGTCGGTGCCGAAACCCCGGCGAGGTGCAGAGCGGCAAGGTAACCGAAAGTCATCGCCGGTCCGATGGTGCCTCCCGGGCCCGGGTAGGTGTGGCCCATCACCGGCGAACTGACGTTGCCGGCCGCGTAGAGGCCTTCGATGACCGAGCCGTCGTCGCGCAGCGCCCGCCCGTGTACGTCGGTACGGATGCCACCCTTGGTACCCAAATCGCCGGGCACCATCTTGGCCGCGTAATAAGGCGGGTGAGTGAGTTCGCCGAGGTTCGGATTGGGCTTGTTTCGCGGGTCGCCGTAGTAGCGGTCATAGGCGCTCTCGCCGCGGTGGAAGTCCTCATCCACTCCGGATCGAGCGAAACCGTTGAACCGTTCGACGGTCTCGGCGAACGCTTTGGCGGGCAGGCCGGTCACGGTGGCCAGCTGATCGAGGGTGTCGGCCTTGACGATCACCCCGGACTCTAGCCACTTCTTCGGAATCCGCTGTCCTGGTTGCAATCCCGCGAAGATAAATCGATCCCGATATTGCTGGTCGAAGATCAGCCATGCCGGGATGTTCTCGCCGGGCCCGTCGCCCTGGCCGTACTCGCCGCCGTACATGCGGTGGCAGGCCTCGACGTAGGGCATCGATTCGTTCATGAATCGTTGGCCGGACATGTTGACGATGATGGATCCGGGGGAGTTGCGCTCGGACAGAGCGAACCACGGCGCTCCCTCCAGTGGCACCGTCGGACCCCACCAGGCGTCCTCCATCAATTCCAATGCGGCGCCCAGTTTTTCCGCCGCGGCAATCCCGTCGCCGGTGTTCGCCTTGGCACCAACTGTCCAGTCGGTGGTGATGGGTCCGCGCTGGTACTTCACCCGCATCTGTTCGTTGTGCTCGAATCCGCCGCTGCCGAGGATCACGCCTCGGCGGACCCGGATCAGGGTGGGATCGGCGGCCTCCGGGCCGGTCATATCTCGCACATAGACGCCTCGGACGACGCCGTCCTCGTAGTAGAGGTCGGTCAGTGCGGTATTCAGCAGAACCGGAACGCCCGCGTCCTGCAGTCCGATTCGCAGCGGAGCGATCAGTGCCCGGCCCATACCCACGAGATTTTTGCCCCGCATGCCTGCCCACACGCTTCGGACGCCGACTTTCAAGCTGCGCAGTACTCCGCGTGGATGGCGCTTAAGCTGATTCAGTCGCACATAGTCCTGTTGCATGACAACAACATTGAGCGGCACCTTGCCGTAGGCAGGCTCCAGGCCGGGCATATCCGGGCCAAGCCTCTTGGCGTCGAACGGTTTGGGTTCGATTGAGCGTCCGCCGGGTCGGCCGCCGGGAGTCTCGGGGTAGTAGTCGGAATAACCCGGCACCCAGCACATCTCCAGAGGTGTGTTCTGTAAGACGAACGACAGCATCTCCGGAGAACGGTCCAGATAGGTGTCGATACGTTCGGGTGCGACCACATCGCCGATGATGGTGTGCAGATAGGTGCGAGCGGCGTCGGCGGTGTCGGTCACACCGTCGCGCTTGAGGATCTCGTTGTTCGGGATCCATACGCCGCCGCCCGACCGGGCCGTCGATCCGCCGAAGTGTGGCGCCTTCTCGATCACCACTGCGGAAAGACCCTGGTGAGCGGCGGTGAGCGCGGCTACCATTCCGGCAGCGCCACTGCCGACGACGATGACGTCGTATTCCTGAACTGTCATACTAGAACACGTTATAGAATCGACCCTCTCGGGCGCTACTGGCCAACCCGGGCTACCGGAAATGTGATGAAAGCCGGTATCAACCGGACGACGATGGGACCTGCGGAATGCTCAGCACTGCTGCCCGTGCCGAACTTGCCGCAGACCTGGCTGAGGCTGAACGGACCCGGGTCCCGATGAGCCCGCTGATCGTCGCGTACCCCGACATCGACGTTGTCGACGCCTACGAGATCCAACTGATCAATATCCGGCAGCGGATCGCCGAGGGTGCGGTGGTGGTGGGCCACAAGGTCGGTCTCTCATCTGAGGCGATGCAGAAGATGATGGGGGTCGACGAGCCCGACTACGGCCACCTGCTCGCCGATATGGAGGTGTTCGAAGACGTCCCGGTCGTCGCGGCGAAATACCTGTTCCCACGGGTGGAGGTCGAGGTCGGATTCCTCCTCGCCGAGGACCTCCCGGGCGCGGGCTGCACCGAGGACGACGTGCTTGCTGCGACCGCGGCGTTCGCGCCGTCGATCGAACTCATCGACACCCGAATCAGGGACTGGAAGATCGCGTTGTGCGACACCATCGCCGACAATGCTTCATCAGCCGGCTACGTGTTGGGGCCGGCACGGGTGTCGCCCAAGGATGTCGACATCACCGCCATCGACGCGGTCCTGACCCGCAACGGTGACGTGGTGGCTGAGGGCCGCAGCGATGCCGTGCTGGGCAATCCCGTCACCGCCGTCGCGTGGCTGGCTCGCAAGGTGGACAGCTTCGGGGTCCGGTTGCGGGCCGGTGACATCGTGCTGCCGGGTTCGTGCACTCGGGCCATCGACGCTCGCCCAGGCGATGAGTTCGTGGCCGACTTCGCTGGCCTGGGCTCGGTCCGACTGTCCTTCGAGTAGGGGAAGAATCATGGGATCGAAGAAAAAGTCGGTCGCGATCGTCGGCTCGGGCAACATCAGCACCGACCTGTTGTACAAATTGTTGAAGTCGGAGTGGCTTGAGCCCCGGTGGATGATCGGGATCGACCCGAACAGCGAGGGCCTGGCTCGGGCCCGCAAGCTGGGACTTGAGACCAGTCACGAAGGTGTGGACTGGCTGCTTGCCCAGGAGGACACTCCGGACATGGTGTTCGAGGCCACATCGGCCTACGTCCACCGGGCGGCGGCAACGCACCGAAGTACCTCGAGGCCGGGATCCTTGCCATCGACCTGACGCCGGAAGCAATCGGTCCGGGCGTGGTGCCACCGGCGAACCTGCGTTCACACCTTGATGCGCCGAACGTCAACATGGTCACCTGTGGCGGTCAGGCGACGATCCCGATCGTCTATGCGGTGGCTCGCGCGGTCGCCGATCAAGGAGGCGCCGTGCCGTACGCCGAGATCGTGGCATCGGTGGCGTCGGTCTCTGCGGGCCCTGGCACCCGGGCCAACATCGATGAGTTCACCAAGACCACCAGCAGGGGTGTGGAGACCATCGGGGGAGCGGCGCGCGGCAAGGCAATCATCATCCTTAACCCGGCCGACCCGCCGATGATCATGCGCGACACGATCTTCTGTGCGATCCCCGAGGATGCCGACACCGATGCGATCGCGGCCTCCATTCGCGACGTCGTCGCCGCGGTGCAGACCTACGTGCCGGGATACCGATTGCTCAATGAACCTCAGTTCGACGCTCCATCGTTGAACTCAGGTGGCTACGCGATGGTGACGACATTCGTCGAAGTCGAGGGGGCAGGGGATTATCTGCCGCCCTACGCGGGCAATCTGGATATCATGACTGCGGCCGCCACCAAGGTCGGCGAAGAGATCGCCAAGCAGGCCGCGGTCATCTCGGGGGGCACACGATGACCGACAGCATCTGGGACGTTCGGATCACCGACACGTCACTGCGTGACGGTTCGCACCACAAACGACATCAATTCACCCGCGAGGAGGTCGGTGCCATCGTCGCCGCCCTCGACGGTGCCGGAGTGCCGGTGATCGAGGTGACCCACGGCGATGGACTGGGCGGTTCGAGCTTCAACTACGGCTTCTCGAAAACTCCCGAGCAGGAATTGATCAAGGTGGCTGCCGAGACCGCCAGGGAGGCCAAAATCGCCTTCCTGATGCTGCCGGGCGTGGGCACCAAAGAGGACATCAAGGAGGCGCAGAACAACGGCGGATCGATCTGCCGGATCGCCACCCACTGCACCGAGGCCGACGTGTCGGTCCAACACTTCGGTTTGGCCCGAGAACTGGGGTTGGAGACCGTCGGCTTCTTGATGATGAGCCACACGATCCCCCCCGAGAAATTGGCCAAGCAGGCTCGCATCATGGCTGATGCCGGATGTCAGTGCGTCTACGTGGTGGACTCGGCCGGTGCGTTGGTGCTCAGTGATGTCGCTGATCGGGTCTCGGCCCTGATCGCCGAACTTGGTGATGACGCCGAGGTGGGTTTCCACGGTCACGAGAATCTCGGACTCGGGGTTGCCAATTCGGTGGAGGCGGTTCGCGCCGGTGCCAAGCAGATCGATGGCAGCGTCCGGCGCTTCGGTGCGGGCGCGGGCAATGCGCCGGTCGAGGCGCTGATCGCGGTCTTCGACAAGATCGGTGTCAAGACCGGCATCGACTTCTTCGATATCGCCGACGCCGCCGAGGATGTTGTTGCCCCGGCCATGCCGACCGAATGTCTACTTGATCGAAACGCTCTGATCATGGGGTATTCCGGGGTGTACTCCAGCTTCCTCAAGCACGCGGTCCGCCAGGGTGAGCGTTACGGGGTGCCCGCACATCAACTGCTGCACCGGGCCGGGCAACGAAAGCTGATCGGCGGCCAGGAGGATCAATTGATCGACATCGCCCTAGAGATCCAGCGCGAGCAGGACGCAAAGCCCGAGCTAATGCCTTAGGCGAGGGAATCGGTCCGGTTGAAGGTCACCGTGTAGGTGGTGTTGGTCGCCGGGGTGGAGATCTGGTGTTTTTTCGCGCCACCGTCGGACCAGTTGCTGAAGGTCAACTCCGCACCGTTTACGACTTGAGGTGACGGCACGTCCAGTTCCCGAACCACACCCACGACCGCTTGCTCGGTGTGAACACCGCTGTGCGGGATGCCGTCAATCGTGTACGTCGCCTCCGTCTCGGAGCTAGTGAACGTTAAAGCGACCAGGTTTGGCTTGATGCTTGTCGATCTGGTGGTCGAGAGGCCGCTGCTGTCGGTGACCGTGACGGCGAACACGTACCACGTGGTGTCCACGTTGTGGTCGCTGGTCGAGAGCAGGACCGTGCCGGTGGGTCCGATGATGTTGTCCTGATAGGGATGAATGTGGTCCGCGTGATGGAAAATGACGGTCCACCGATAAGCGCTGTCAGGCAGTGCCCCGTCCTCT
The DNA here is from genome assembly GCA_018401645.1 of Mycobacterium sp. Taxonomy (GTDB): domain Bacteria; phylum Actinomycetota; class Actinomycetes; order Mycobacteriales; family Mycobacteriaceae; genus Mycobacterium. The sequence continues at coordinate 27,150 of JAGYKK010000012.1, forward strand.
GGATCGGTAGCCGTCGCGCTGAAACTGATGGTGTTGCCCGCGTTGTAGCGGGACTCGTCGACTGGCGTGAGGATCTGTACGTCCGGTGCGGTGCTGCCTACGATGATCTTCTGGCTGGCGTTGCCGGTCTTCTCACCGTCGCTGACCGTCAGCGTGGCCGTGTAACTGCCATTGTTGGTGTAGGTCCAGGTCGGATTGGCCTCGGCTGAGGTTGCGCCGTCGCCGAAGTCCCATGCGTAGCTCAGAGTGGTGCCGGCGTCGGGATCTGTCGAACCGGCGGAAGAGAACTGCACGGTAAGTGGCGAGAGTCCGTTGGAGGGACTTGCGGTCAGAATCGCCGACGGAGCCCGGTTACCGCCGGATGCGGCGATGCGGTACAGCGTCCCTGGGAAAATGTTGAGTTGGTAGAGATTCCCGTCGGGGCCCTGAAGCAACTGAACGGCGGTGCCGGCATCGGTGTCGATGGTCTGCTCGTCGAGCACAGTTGTGTAGGTCGGATCGAACGTCAGCATCTTCATCCACCGCAGTGTGTAGTCGGAGATGAAGACTTTGTTCTGATACTGCTCTGGCAGCGAGGTCCCCGAGTAGACCGAGACGGTTGTGATCGAGCCCGCCCGCCCCGGCGGGGGAGTGTGCGGGTACTCATAAACGGGGTTGATGTATCCGCAGTCGGAGCAACTGCCCTCTGCTGAAGGCCAACCGTAGTTGCCCCCGGCGACAACGTTGTTGAGTTCTTCCCATGCTTGGTCGCCGACATCACCGACCAGCAGTTCGCCAGTGGGCGTGAAGGTCATCCGGAATGGATTGCGGAACCCATAGGCGTAGATCTCTTTCCGGGCACCGGGGGTGGTGTAGAACGGGTTGTCCTCCGGGATCGTTCCGTCGGGGTTTATCCGTAAAATCTTGCCGTAGATGGTCGAAAGATCCTGACCGTTGGTGTTGAAGGCGTTATCTCCGAATGCCCAGTACAGCTTGCCGTCAGGACCGAAAAGCATTGTGTTCCCGTGATGCATCGGCCCTGAGTCCGCTTCGTCGATCAGAACAAATTCCGAAGCGGGGTCCATGACGTCATTGGCGAGGGTGAAGCGCGAGAGGCGGTCGTGGTAATCGGTCGTGGTGTACGCGACGTAGAAGTACCCGTTGTCCTCGAAGTGGGGATCCAACTCGACCGCGCCCAATTCTCGATCAGTGGCGGCGCCGATGACGCCAGCTGTGATCGGCGTGCTCAACTGGGAGGTGTTTTCGAGGATCTTGACTCCCCCGGTCTTCTCAACGACCAAGATGCGTCCGTCTGGAAGGAATCGGAAATCGGTCGGCTGGTCAAGTCCGCTGGCGATGATCGTCCGGTCCAAATCGGCCGGCAGGGCGACCTCTTCGGTGGGATTGGCACACTTCCACGACGTCTGAGTCGCAATGGTCAGCGGTCGATAGCCAGTTGCGTGAACTCCTTGACGCTAAGTCAATGAATAACGAAGGTTGATCGCGGGAACCCTGTCGTCCAGCGAACCATGGCCAGTGCCAAGCAACACCGGATTCTCGGCCGGGGGAGCTGGCGCGTCGACTCCAGTCTGGGTGGCGACAACGCTGCCCACAGCTTGGAGAACCTGTAACACGAGCTTGCACGCGCAGACCTTCACTGATTCGACAGCAGTCGCCGGCCTCTGCGAACGTGCGGACTGAGCGTTCTGGTCGACATTGCTCGGCGGAGCTGGACCTGTGTCGCCGTCGCGGGGTGTTCGGCATGGGCAGGCAGTGGCGTGGTGGTGCTGTGTTCGGCATGGGCGACAGCGAGCGTGGATGGTGCTGTGTTCGGCATGGGCAGGCAGCGGCGTGGTGGTGCTCGCCGCTGACCCGAGCTGCCGAGATTTTCGCCGATTCCGTTGCGGGTCGGGGGGCGATCACTGCGACCGGAGTGGTTAACGCCGCCCGAGTGGGACGCGATGCGGCGACGCGCCGCGGCGGTGTGGCGACCGTCGCCGCGTAAGCCACTGGCTCAGCTCGGACTGACGTTTGCGGGGCCTCGATTGCGGCCTGCCTGTCTGATGCTGTCGCAGCGGCAGGCCTGTTGGCTCGCGCGGCCCGCGGTGTATGACAGCTTCAGCCCCGCGAATCCAACTGCGCTGTTAGCGGCGTCGCTGCGGGCAGCGAGTCGGACTCGCGCGACGGTGTGTCGTCTGCTCGGGCCCACCGGCACCAGGCGTGCCCATAACCGCACCGATTCGGTGCCACCGCAGGCGCGCCGACCGTCCGTACTTGGCGCGGCCATTGTCGGCCCCGCGCCGCTGAAACGAGTCCACGGTTCCCCCTGAAGTGCCTCCGGTGTGCTCTATTCTGGCAGATCGCCCTCCGGAGGCCTATTCCTCCTAAGTTTCGGCGACGCCGGGCGTGCTCGATGGGCTTTCATGGAATCGGCGGTCGCCATCGGTGCCCGGGCGTAAAGAGTTATCTGTTGGGGTAGCCCGTTCTACCGGACGGCCGGTGCACGATAGGTTTATGAACACTCGCGAACGCGCGCAGGCGATCCTGGAACAACTCGCCGGTGAATCCGCGATCCTCCGCGAGGACCAGTGGGTCGCCATCGAGGCACTCGTGGTGGCACGCCGTCGGGCACTGGTCGTGCAACGCACCGGATGGGGCAAGTCGGCGGTGTACTTCATCGCCGCCAAGCTGCTCCGCGAGCAGGGCCGGGGCGCCACCGTGATCGTGTCGCCGCTGCTGGCACTGATGCGCAATCAGGTCGCTGCCGCCCAACGGGCCGGGGTCCGAGCAGCCACCATCAACTCGGGCAACGTCACCGAGTGGGACGACATCCACCGCCGGGTCGCCGCCGGCGAACTCGATGTGCTGTTGGTGAGTCCGGAGCGGTTGAACAACCCGGAGTTTCGTGACAACGTGCTGCCCGCCCTGGCAGCCGACGCGGGGCTTGTTGTGGTCGATGAAGCGCACTGCGTATCCGACTGGGGTCACGACTTCCGACCCGACTATCGGCGCATTCGCACCCTGGTGGCGGAATTGGGTCCGGACACCCCCGTTCTGGCCACGACGGCGACCGCCAACGACCGAGTTGTCGACGATGTCGCCGCGCAGTTGGGCGTGGGTGGAGCCGACACTCTGGTGCTTCGTGGAGGTCTTGATCGTGAGTCACTACATCTGTGTGTCGTCAAGATCCCCTCGGCGGCTCAACGAGTCGCATGGATTGCCGCCCAACTTGATTCACTTGAGGGTGCAGGCATTATCTATACGCTGACCGTCGCGGGAGCCCGCGATGTCGCCACACTGCTGCGAGACCTCGGTCACGATGTCGCCGCCTACACCGGCGCGACCGACCCTGGTGAACGGGAACAACTCGAAGCGGACCTGCTCGCCAACAGGGTCAAGGCATTGGTGGCGACGTCTGCCCTCGGAATGGGATTCGACAAACCCGACCTCGGCTTCGTCATCCACCTCGGTGCGCCGTCGTCTCCGATTTCCTATTACCAGCAGGTCGGCCGCGCAGGCCGCGCGACTGCCAGTGCCCAGGTCATCCTGCTGCCCGGCGCCGAGGACACCGACATCTGGAGCTACTTCGCCTCCGTCGCCTTTCCCTCCGAAACGATGGTGCGCAGGGTGATTGACGTCCTGGAGTCCGATCGGCCGCAGTCAACCGCCGCGCTTGAACCGCTAGTCGACCTTGGCCGCTCGCGGCTGGAGATGGTGCTCAAGGTTCTCGATGTCGACGGTGCCGTCCGGCGAGTGAAAGGTGGTTGGATCTGCACCGGCGAGCCGTGGCTCTACGATGAGCCTCGTTATCGCAAGCTCGACGAAGCCCGCCGCCGCGAGCAACAGGCGATGCTCGAATACCAGGTGACCGGCGAATGCCGGATGAATTTCCTGCGTGCGCAATTGGACGACCCTGAACTTCGTGACGGCGCGGCCTGTGGCCGTTGCGATAACTGCGCCGGTACCCGTTACACCGCGGCGGTCGATTCCGCGGCCGTCGACGCGGCGCGGGACCGCCTGCAGCGGCCCGGACTCGATATCAGCCCCCGGTTGCAGTGGCCAACCGGCATGGCCAAAGTCGGCATTGAACTCAGCGGTCGGATCATTGACGGACCTGCCACCGGGCGGGTCATCGGGCGGCTCACTGATCTGGGTTGGGGAGTTCGGTTACGTCGGCTTCTCGAGGCACCGGACGAACCCGTCCCCGCCGACGTGCTGGCCGCCACCGTCGCCGTGCTTGCAGCCTGGTCGTGGGAAACGCGGCCGGTGGCAGTGATGGGCCTGGACTCGAGCACCCACCCGGTGCTGATCGGTTCACTGGTCGAGGGACTCGCCGCGGTGGGACGGCTGAGAAACCTGGGTACGTTGCGTTATCGCGGCGATCGACGACCGGTGACGGCGGCGAACTCCGCCTATCGCGTCTTGGCGCTCCACGCCTCCTGGGTCGAACCAGACCTCGACGGCGTCGTCGGCCCGATCCTGTTGGTCGATGATGAAACCGACACCGGTTGGACCTTCACGATGGCCGCGAGGGTGCTGCGCCGCGCCGGTGCGGAGGCGGTACTGCCATTCGCCCTCGCCAGTGTGAACTGAGGGCTGCGGCGTCGCGACCTGTGGTTGACTCGGCACTAGAACACGTTCTAGATTCTGTGCAATCCACCGGTGCGGTCCGGTATTGAGACGCGGAGGCCCATGTACGCGCAGCCCTTGCTGGATGCCATCGTCGAAGCCGAACGACTGGTCCGCGAGGCTCCGCACATCGAAACCGAAGCCGATCTGCTGGAGGGTCTGCAGTACCTGGCCGGTGGGATAGCGGCCTGCACCCACCTGGCCTTCGACTACGACCGCGACCACCCATTCCTGCAGTCCGGCACCGGGCCGTTCACCAAGATGGGGCTGGACAACCCGGACACCCTCTACTTCGGAACACGGGTCCAGGCCGGTCGGGAATATCTAGTCACCGGAACTCGTGGGACCACCACCGATCTGAGCTTCCAACTGCTCGGCGGTGAGTACACCGATGACAATGTGCCCGACAGCGAGACGGCGTTTGACGACCGAAAGCTAGACATCGCCGCCGACGGTAGCTTCCAGTGGCGCTTCACGCCCGCGGCGAACGCCCAGTTGGTGATCCGAGAGGTCTACAACGATTGGTCGGCGCGGCGCGGAATGGTGGCGATTGCGCGGGCTGACACCGCCGGGACAGCGCCGGCGCCGCTGAGCAACGAGTTGATCGAGAAGCGATTCGCGGTAGCCGGTAAGCAACTGGTTCAGCGGATCAAGACCTGGCTACAGTTCCCGCAGTGGTTTTACATGAACATCCCGGTCAACACGATGGTGGCACCACGGTTGACCCCCGGCGGGTTGGCAACCCAGTACTCCTCGGCGGGCCATTTCGAACTGTCTCCAGAAGAGGCGCTGGTCATTACGCTGCCGGTCACAGATGCTCCCTACCTAGGCTTCCAACTGGGGAGTCTCTGGTACATCTCGCTGGACTACATCAACCACCAGACCTCTCTGAACGGAACGCAGGCCCAGGCGGACCTGGACGACAAAATCCGTATCGTCGTCGCCGACCGCGACCCGGGTGTGACGAACTGGGTGGAGACCCTCGGGCACCGCAAGGGATTTCTGCAGTTCAGATGGCAACGGGTTTCCCGACAGCTCACCGAACTCGATGGTCCGACCGTCGAACTCGTCGACTTCGATGCGGTCAAATCCCGACTGCCGTACCACGAGAGCAATCGGATTTCCACAGAGGACTGGCGGGCGCGGATTGCGCTGCGCCAGAAACAGGTTGGCGACAGGATGGTGGTGTAAGGCATGGTCGGGATGCTGGAGAACAAGGTCGTCGTGATCAGCGGCGTGGGCCCGGCACTGGGAACCACGCTGGCGCGAAGGTTCGCTGAAGGCGGAGCCGACCTGGTGCTGGCGGCCCGCACCGCCGACCGGTTGGCCGAGGTTGCCGAACAGGTGACAGGTCTGGGCCGACGGGCACTGGCGGTCACCACCGACATCACCGACGACGCACAGGTCGATAACCTCGTTGACCGCAGCCTCGAGGAATACGGAAAGATCGACGTCCTGGTCAACAATGCCTTCCGGGTCCCGTCGATGAAACCCCTGGCCGACACCACGTTTCAGCACATCCGTGATGCGATCGAACTGACGGTGCTCGGAGCGCTGCGGCTCACGCAGGGTTTCACCCCGGCCCTGGCCGAATCCAAGGGTTCGGTGGTCAACGTCAACTCGATGGTGATCCGGCATGCCCAGCCCAAGTACGGCGCCTACAAGATGGCCAAGGCGGCACTGCTTGCCATGTCGCAGTCACTGGCCACCGAATTGGGTACGCAGGGAATCCGGGTGAACTCCGTTGCGCCGGGTTATATCTGGGGTGGAACGCTGAAGAGCTACTTCGCTCATCAGGCCGGCAAGTTCGGGACCACGGTGGACGAAATTTATGCGGCGGCCGCCGCGGCGTCCGACCTCAAGCGGTTGCCGACGGAGGACGAAGTGGCTTCTGCCATTCTTTTCATGGCCAGCGATCTTTCCAGTGGCATTACCGGGGCGACCCTGGATGTGAACTGCGGGGAGTTCAAACACTGATGGCGGCTCGTACCGATGTGGGGACCGTTGAGGATCTGAAGGCCTCGGCGGTGAAAGCCGTTGGCCTCGATGACTTCGGCAGCGATGAGGACAACTACCTCGAGGCGCTTTCGGTATTGCTGGAGTCATATCGCCGTGATGCCGACTTCACTGAGTTGGGCAGCAAGATGTCCCGCTTTTTCCTGCGAAACGCGTTGGTGGCGCGGCTTCTTAGCGAGGCGTCCTGGAAGCAGTACCCCGCGCATTCCGATGTGCCGATCACCGCGCCGATCTTCGTGACCGGGCTTCCGCGCACCGGAACCACGGCACTGCACCGCCTGCTATGCGGGGACCCCCGCCACCAGGGCCTCGAGTTGTGGCTCGCCGAGTTTCCCCAACCTCGTCCGCCACGCGAGACCTGGCCCCACAACCCGGTCTTCGCACAGTTGGCATCCCGATTCGCCAAGGCGCACGAGGAGAACCCGGACTACACCGGCTTGCACTACATGACCGCCGATGAGGTGGAGGAATGCTGGCAGTTGCTACGTCAGTCGGTGCACTCGGTGTCTTACGAGACGCTGGCCCATGTTCCTACCTACGCGCACTGGCTGGCCGGACAGGACTGGGTTAGGCCCTACCAACGGCACCGCAAAAATCTGCAATTGATAGGTCTCAACGATCCCGAGAAGCGCTGGGTGCTTAAGAATCCCAGTCACCTGATCGCACTCGAAGCGGTGTTTGCCACCTACCCCGACGCGTTGGTGATCCAGTGTCATCGTCCGGCGGAGACGATCATGGCGTCGATGTGTTCGTTGTCGCAACACACCACGGACGGGTGGTCCAACAGCTTCGTCGGTGCGACGATCGGTGCTGACTCCCTCGACACGTGGTCACGTGGGCTGGAGACCTTCAACGCCGTGCGGGCCAAGCAGAACCCGGCCCAGTTCTGTGATGTCGACTATTTCGCTCTCATCAAGGAGCCGCTGCGGACCGTCGAGGGGATTTACTCGCACTTCGGCATCGAGTTCACCGACCAGGCCCGCACGGCCATCGCCCACACCGATGCCGAGAGCAAGAAGGGTCCACGGGCCCCGAAGCACACCTACTCCCTTGCCGACTACGGGTTGACCGAGGATCAGGTCAGGGAACGTTTTCGCGGACTGTAGCCGTCTCAGCCGTCGCCGGGTGCCGGCGCGCTTGAGTACTCCTCGAGGCAGCCTTCGGCGACCGCGTGCAAGATGCTGTCGGAAAGTTTCGGGCAAGACCTCGCCCGCGCACTGGAGCCACCGGAGGCGCGGATCTCGGTGAAGTAGGCGCAGCGGTCTTGGGACTCAGTATTCCACTGCACCGCGGTGTGCGGAGCGCCAAGCTTCTTGACCCGCACCGAGGCGTGGCAGAAACGGCAGTCGACCTCGGCCAGCCCGGAGTTGAGATACCGCTCGCGGTCGCGTCGGGTGGCCTCGTGGACGGCCGCCGCGCGCTGCGGGTCATTCGCGAAGTCCGGAGCCTTGGCCCATGTCGTGACGTCATTGTCGTCGCCGGGGTGGGGATGTTCGTCGTCGTGGGCCCCGTGCAGTAGCAGCATCGAACGCGCGATCTGGTCGGCGTCGGGCGGATGCTGTGGGGTCATGACGCGGGCTGACCCGCCTCACTGGCTTGGGCGGCTTGGCGGCGCAGGTTTTCCTCGACCTCCACGTGCCACTTCTCGTTGGCCTTGGTGGTGTCCACCTCGAGTTCGAAGCGATCGGTCATGTCCGGTGAGATGTCGGCGACGTCAACATAGAACTGCTGATACCACCGGCGCATCTGGTAGACCGCACCGTCTTCTTCGACGAGCAGCGGATTTTCGATACGGGTCTTGTGCTTCCAGATCTCCACATCCTGCAGGAAGCCTTTGCTGACACCGGAGGTGAACGCGGATGAAATCCGTTCTGTCGTTTCGTCATCGAGGCCCTTGGGCTTCTCGATGATGACGCCCCACTGCAGCATGAAGGAGTCCTGATTCACCGGATAGTGGCAGTTGATCAGGATGGACTCGGCCTTGAAATCGCCGTAGGTGTTGTGCAGCCAGTTGATCATGAACGACGGCCCGAAGTAACTGGCCTCGGAATCCAGATGTGACTCGCCGTAGGCGGTACCCATGCCACCAATGTCCGGACGGCCGACGTTATGCAGATACTGGGTGGCGACCTGGCCCTCGAAGACGTTCTTGAAATACGTCGGCAGTCCGTAGTGGATGTAGTAGAAGTGCGCCATGTCGGTGACGTTGTCGACGATCTCGCGACAGTTGGAGCCCTCGATGAGCATCGAGTTCCAATTCCAGTCGGTCCAGTCACTGCTGGCCTGCTCGGGAATCTCGGGGATGCGGACCTCGGGTTGCGGCGGATTGCCTTCGTGGTCGTGCCAGACGAACAGCAGGCCGGCTCGCACGTCGGTGTGCCAGGAACGGGTGCGGGCCAGTTTCGGAGTGCGCTTGGCATACGGCACCAGTTTGCAACGGCCGTCGCCGCCCCACCGCCAGTCATGGAACGGGCAGGCGACCTCATCGCCCTTGATGGTTCCCTGAGACAGGTCGCCACCCATGTGTCGGCAGTAACCATCGAGCACGTGCAGTTCGTTCTTCGAGTCCGCGAACACCACGAGTTTGGTGCCGAACGCATGAATCGGGTGTGGTTCGCCGTCGGTGAAGTCACGAACCGGGCCGAGGCAGTGCCAGCCGCGGGCGTAGCGATCGGGCAGGGTTCCGGTGTCGATATCGCGAATCTCGGTGGTCATGTCGCCCCTCCAACTGTGTGTCTCTAACTAGAACACGTTACAGTTTTCCGTCGTCGGCAACAACCCGCTCAGACCTTGGACGGCTTCTCGCTGCCGACGACCCACATCGAGTAGTACTGCGAACCGCCGCCATAGGCATGCCCGAGAGCCTTCTTGGCACCGGTCACCTGGTGTGCCCCGGCCTTGCCCATGACCTGGATCGCGGCCTCGGCGAAGCGGATCAGCCCTGAGGCCCCGATGGGATTCGAGGACAGCACCCCGCCGGAGGGGTTGCACGGAAGTCGGCCGCCGATCGCGGTTTCGCCGGCCTCGGTGAGTTTCCAGCCCTCGCCCTCGGGCACGAAGCCGAGGTTCTCCAGCCACATCGGCTCGAACCAGGAGAACGGGACGTAGATCTCGGCGACGTCGATTTCGTCGATCGGGCTGGTGATGCCGGACTCCTTCCAGAGCGCGGCGGCGGCGTCGCGACCGGCCTGCGGGTTGACCTGGTCACGACCGCTGAAGGCAATCGGTTCGGTCCGCAGTGCGGTGGCATGAACCCATGCCACCGGATGCCCCTCGGCGACCCGCTGGTCGGCAATGGCCTCGTCGCCGATCACCAGCGCGGCCGCACCATCGGAGGACGGACAGGTCTCGTCGAACCGGATCGGATCCCACAGCATGTTCGACGCCATCACCTTCTCCAGCGTGATGTCCGGCTGGTGCAAATGCGCCAACGGGTTCTTAGCGCCGTTGAGCCGGTCCTTGACCGCCACCATCGCCCCGATGTTTGACGGCGCGCCGGATCGGCGGATGTATGCCCGGATCAGTGGAGCGAAGTAGCCGCCGGCCCCCGCGCCCACCGGCTTGGTGAATGGCACCGGAATCGACAAGGCCCACATGGCATTCGACTCCGACTGCTTCTCCCATGCCACCGCCAGCACACGGTGGTACTTGCCGGACTTCACCAGGCTCGCGGCCACGACGCCGGTCGATCCACCCACCGACCCCGCGGTGTGCACCCGGATCAGCGGCTTACCCGTGGCGCCCATGGCGTCGGCCATGAACAGCTCGGGCATCATGACGCCCTCGAAGAAGTCGGGCGCCTTGCCGACGACGACGGCATCGATATCGTCGAAGGTGGACCCGCTATCGGCCAGCGCACGGTCGATGGCTTCGCGAATGAGGCCGTTCATCGATACGTCGTCGCGTTTGGCGACGTATTTGGTCTGGCCGGTGCCCAGGACTGCGGCGAGGTTCTTAGCCATCAGGCATCCTTCCCTTCGAGCACGGCGACCAGATTCTGTTGCAGCACCGGGCCGCTGGTGGCGTGCGCCAGCACTCGTTGCGCCGAGCGAGTGAAGATGTGTCGGGCGGCGAATCCGATTCGCTCGAGACCGGTGGAGAACATCGGGTTGGCGGCCAACGCGCCCCCGGACGGGTTGATCTTCGTCGAGGGTCCCAGCCCGATCGCCTCAGAGAGAATCAGCTGCTGGTGGGTGAACGGGGCGCAGATCTCGGCCACGTCGATGGACCTGGAATCTCCGCCGGTTGCCGCACGTGCGCACGCAGCGGTGGACGCAGAGGTGGTCAGATCTCGCGCGCCGAGGACCGGGGTCTCGATGCGATGTTCGAAACCCGTGATCCAAGCCGGGTTTTCGCGAAGTTCACGGGCTCGGTCGCCGGCGGCAAGCACTATCGCCGACGCGCCGTCGGTGATCGGTGCTATGTCATGGCGGCGCAGCGGGTCGGCGAAGTACGGCCGATCGAGCAACTCCGCGACCGTCTTGGCCGGCTTCTCGTGGTCGGTGCGCCCAGCCGCAGCGAAGCTATCCAACGCCACCTGAGCCATCTGCTCAGACGTCCACTTGCCGGCGTCGAGGCCGAGACGGGCCTGCAGGCCGGCCATCGACACCGCATCCGGCATCAGTGGAGCGACTGTGTAGGGATCGGTCTGCAAAGCCAGCACCCGGCGCAACGTTCCGGCGCTTGATTTGCCGAAGCCGTACACCAGTGCGGTGTCGACCTCGCCGGTGAGGATCTTGATGTAGGCCTCGTACAGCGCCCATGCGGCGTCCATCTCGACGTGGCTCTCGTTGATCGGTGGTACCGCGCCGATGGCGTCGATCGCGGAGAGAAACGAAAAAGCGCGCCCGGCAAGGTAATCCGAGGACCCGGAGCACCAGAACCCGATGTCGGTCTGCTTGATGCCCAACTCCGCGTAGAGTTCGGCGAAGCAGGGCATCAACATTTCGATGCCATTGGTGGTACCTGCGGTGCGCCTCACGTGCGGCGCGTGGGCGAAGCCGACGACGGCTACCTCGCGGTCAGTCATTGATCGCCTCTTCTAGAGATGGTGCTTGAAGGTGTCGTACTCGGCGTCCGGCTCGCCTGTGGGCCGGAAGTGTTCTATGTTGTCGATCCCGAGATCCCACTCCTCGCGGGGTTTCCATACCGCTTCGACGCGCATGCCCATCCGGACGTCGGCGGCGTCGATCTCGGTGACCAGATGCAGGAATGGAATGTCGGCACCGTCGAGCAGGACGTAAGCCGCCACGTACGGCGGTTTGATGCGCTGCCCGGCGAACGGGATGTTGATGATCGCAAACGTCGTCACGGTGCCTTTATCGGACAGTTCGACGAAGTGGTCGAGAACCTGTCCGGTGGCCGGATCAGCCTCCCGCGGTGGGAAATACACCTTGCCGTCTTTCGACGACGTAGCGCCGAGGAGCTTGCCTTTCTGTAGCGCACGCAGGTAGATGCTCTCCGGCGCCGAGGCGGTGTGCTGCACCTCCAATCGCGCCGGGCATATCATCAGCGTGACCGGGTCGCGGCCGTCGGCGGCGTCGCTGACCGGTTCGGCGTCCTCGCCGGCCACGAAGTACGCGATGTCGGTGATAGCCCCGACTGGCTCGTCCACCCAGTGGGCGTGCACCCGGTCCCCGGTCTTGACCTCACCGTCGACCGCATGCAGCAGAGCGGTGTCGGCGCCGTCGAGTTTGATCAGCGCCCAGGCGAACGGACGGTCGAGTGGCTGGCCATCGAGCGGTTCGGGTTGCCAGGTCCACGACAGCACCGTCCCGACACTGGAAACTTCCACCATCTCGCTCAGTGGCGCATAGGTGACCGGGTCGTATTCCGCGGCCGGGACCAGTACCCGCCCGTCGGTGCCCCGCACCCCGAGGATGCGCCGGCTGCGCAGAGCGGTAAAAAACGAACTCAGCGTCGGTCCGACTGAACGGGTGTAGTCGAAAGAGAACCGCAGTGGCGCCGAAAGCGGTGGTTCGTGGGATTCAATCAGGGCCGGGGTGCGTTGGCGGACGGTCACAGCATCGAGTAGAACAGGTTCTAGTAATCGTGGCAAGAATCGCCCTCCTGGGGCGGAAAGGCGGCACAGGTGAAGCTGGGTCTGCAACTTGGGTACTGGAGTGCGCAGCCTCCGCCAATCACGCCGAACTGGTGGCTGCCGCCGAGGCCGCGAACTTTCGACACGGTGTTCACCGCCGAGGCGTGGGGCTCGGACGCGTTCACTCCGCTGGCCTGGTGGGACGAGAGACCACCCGGATGCGGCTGGGCACCTCGGTGGTGCAACTCTCCGGGCCCGGCACCCCGACCGCGTGTGCGATGGCGTCGCTGACGCTCGATCATCTTCGGGCGGGCGGCATATTCTGGGTCTTGGCGTGTCCGGTCCGCAGGTGGTGGAGGGGTGGTACGGCCAGCGGTTTCCGCCGCTGGCCCGCACCCGGGAGTACATCGATATCGTCCGCCAGGTATGGGCGCGGCAGGCCCCGGTGACCAACGCCGGTCCGCACTATCCGCTGCCGCTGACCGGTGAGGGCACCACCGGCCTGGGTAAGGCGCTCAAGCCGATCGTGCATCCACTGCGCGCCGATATCCCCATCATGCTGGGCGCGGAGGGTCCGAAGAACGTCGCGATGGCGGCTGAGATCTGCGACGGCTGGTTGCCGATCTTTTACTCCCCGCGGATCGCCGACATGTACAACGAATGGCTCGATGAGGGCTTCGCCCGTCCCGGTGCGCGCCGCACCCGTGAGGACTTCGAGATTTGCGCCACCGCGCAGGTGGTCATCACCGACGACCGTGCCGGGACCTTCGAGATGATGAAGCCCTTCGTCGCGCTCTACATGGGTGGGATGGGTTCTGAGGACACCAATTTCCATGCGGAGGTGTATCGGCGGATGGGGTACGGCCAGGTCGTCGACGACGTCACCAGCTAAGTTCCGGTCGGGCCAGCGCGACGAGGCCGCCGCAGTCATTCCCGACGAACTCGTCGACGACGCCGCGATCGTGGGCGACATCGACCACGCACGCAAACAGATCGCCCTCTGGGAGGCCGCCGGCGTCACCATGATGGTCGTCGGCGCGCGCAGCCCCGAGCAGATCAACGAACTCGCAGCGCTGCTCTAGGGGATTGCTTGCGAGTCGGCTAGAACACGTTCTAGATTGGCCGGGTGGAGACCCGGTGTTCAGCCCAGGATGTTGGGGTCGCCGAACGTCATGTCCACGTTGCCGACCGATCCGGACATCATCGGGCGCTTTGGGAGACCGAGGGAGGCGAGTTCCTTCGCGTAGGGATGATCCCCGAGGCGAAGGGTCGCGCCGCCGGGTCGGAAACGCACACCGGAATTGACCATTTCCCACGGCACCTCACGGGTGGTGCCATCGGCGTAGGTGTAGGTCTTGAGCACCTGCGGACCCGAACGCAGCGACGGGATCGGCAGCCCGCGTCTGAACTGCATGGCGGCGATGAGGGAACCGCCCTCGGACACTTCGAATCCGAACGTTCCCGAGTCGCGCACGCGGAAATCCGCCATGATTTTTGGGAATCCCCAGATGGTGCGGCCTGCTTCGAGGGTAAACGCTTGATCAACCGGCAGATGGTGGATGAATGCCGCGGCGTCGGCCAGAGCTTTGAGGCCGCCGGCGGTCGACCCCGGCGGATTCACCATGATGCAGGTACCGAACTCGTTGTAGCTGCCGAGGTCTCCGTCGATGTAGCGGGCGAGCATCAACGTCACCACAGCCCGGCCCGGGCGGAATTCGCAGACCTTCAGGCCGCTGTAGTCGATGAGCCGCTGAGTTGCGTCTGCGGGAACCGAGAACATCGCGGTGTGTACGTCGGCTTTGCGGACTCGCACGGGCATCGTCAGCACGGTTCCGGCAATGGTGTGTTGGGCTGCGGGCATGTAGATACTGTAGGCCGCGCCGATCCGGGGCAAGTGAAGATCGTGGAAGGTAATCGATGACTGCAATCCATCGCAGCAAACCGGACGTCGATCTGACGGACGGCAACTTCTTCGCCGACGGCGGCGCCCGCGAGGCGTACCGCTGGATGCGATCCAACGAGCCGGTGTTCCGGGATCGGAACGGCCTTGCCGCCGCGGCGACATACCAGGCGGTGCTTGACGCCGAACGCAACCCGGAATTGTTCTCCTCGGCTGGCGGTATCCGCCCGGACAATCCGGCCATGCCGTACATGATCGACATGGACGATCCCGCGCACCTTTTGCGGCGCAAGCTTGTCAACGCCGGGTTCACCCGCAAGCGGGTGACCGATAAGGCCGCCGGTATCGACACCCTGTGCGACGCGCTCATCGACGCGGTGTGCGAGCGAGGGGAGTGCGATTTCGTCCGCGATCTTGCCGCGCCGCTGCCGATGGCCGTCATTGGCGACATGCTCGGGGTGCTGCCGGAAGACCGGGCGACGCTGCTGAAGTGGTCTGATGATTTGGTGTGCGGTCTGAGTGCAACCGCCGACGAGGCAACCCTGCAGGCGGTCATGGAGGCCTTCGCCGGCTATACCGCGTTCACCATGGAGACCATTGCCAAGCGCCGCGCCGAGCCGACCGATGACCTGTTCTCCATCCTGGTCAATGCCGAGGTCGACGGCGAACAACTCTCCGATGACGAGATCCTTTACGAGACGCTGCTGATCCTGATCGGCGGTGACGAGACCACCCGTCACACGCTGTCGGGGGGCACCGAACAGCTTCTCCGTCATCGTGATCAGTGGGAGCAGTTGGTGGCTGACGCTGCGCTGATACCAGGGGCGATGGAGGAGATGCTGCGTTGGACCTCGCCGGTGAAGAACATGTGTCGGATGGCCACCGCCGATACTGAATTCCACGGTACGGCGCTGCGTGAGGGCGACAAGATGATGCTGTTGTTCGAGTCGGCGAACTTCGACGAAGCGGTGTTCGGTGATCCGGAGAATTTCCGCATCGATCGGAACCCGAACAGCCATGTGGCGTTCGGTTTCGGGACGCATTTCTGTTTGGGTAATCAGCTGGCCCGGCTGGAACTCAGCACGATGACCCGCAAGATTCTTCAGCGCCTGCCCGACCTGCGACTGGCTGACGACACGAGGCTGCCGGCTGCGGCCGGCGAACTTCGTCAGCGGGCTGGAGAAGATGCCGGTGGTTTTTACCCCGATCAAGCCGGTGCTGGCCTAGCGTCGCTCCGAGCGACGAGCGTGGGCCTGGGGTACCGAACCCGGGCGTTGTGTGTGCACAACACCCACGCTCGGAGGCGGACTAGCGCATCTTGAACTGCGGGGCGCGCTTCTCCTTGAACGCCATCGGCCCCTCCTTGGCATCCTCGGAGAGAAACACTTCGATGCCGATTTTGGTGTCGATTTTGAAAGCGTCGTTCTCGTGCAGTCCCTCGGTCTCACGGATCGAGCGCAGGATGGCTTGCACCGCCAGTGGGCCGTTGGCCGCGACCACGTCGGCGATCTCCAATGCCTTTTCCAGCGCTTGGCCGTCGGGTACGACGTGGCCGATGAGTCCCATCTCGAGGGCCTCGGCGGCGGTGATGTGTCGCCCGGTCAGCAACAGTTCGCAGGCGACCGTATAGGGAATCTGGCGCACCAGGCGCACCGCCGACCCGCCCATCGGGTAGAGACTCCATTTTGCCTCGGAGATGCCGAACTTCGCGCTTTCGGCGGCCACCCGGATATCGGTGCCCTGCAGGATCTCGGTTCCGCCCGCGATGGCCGGGCCCTCGACGGCGGCGATCAATGGCTTGGTGAGTCGGCGGCCCTTGAGTAGGCCGTCAATGCGGGTCGGGTCGTAGCCGCCGCTCTTAAAGGAGTCGCCCGGGGGCGCCTTGGTGGCCGCCTTGAGGTCCATGCCCGCGCAGAAATAGCCGCCGGCCCCGGTGAGGACACAGACCCGGATATCGGGATCGTTGTCGACGCGGTCCCAGGCCTCGACCATGATCGAGAGCATCTCCCCAGAAAGCGCGTTGCGCGCCTCGGGCCGGTTCATCGTCACGATGAGGGTGTGTTCGCGTTGTTCGATGAGGGCGTCGGCCATCGTTCTCCGCCTTCCGGTCGCGAGGTTGAGAAAAAATGTAACACGTTCTAGTTTAGATTCCGTGGCCCTGAACATTGCAGATCTTGCCGAGCACGCCATCGACGCCGTGCCTGACCGTATCGCCCTGATCTGCGGGAATGAGGCGATCACCTACGCCGAACTCGAGGAGAAGGCGAATCGGTTCGCCCACTACCTCATTGACCACGGCGTGAAGAAGGACGACAAGGTCGGGCTGTACTGCCGCAACAGGATCGAGATCGTCATCGCGATGCTGGGCACCATCAAGGCCGGTGCGATCCTGGTCAATGTCAACTTCCGCTATGTCGAAGCTGAGTTGCGTTACCTGTTCGAGAACTCCGACATGGTCGCACTGGTGCACGAGCGTCAGTACTCCGACCGGGTGGCCAATGTGCTGCCGGAAGTCCCTAACGTCAAGACGGTGCTCGTCGTGGAAGACGGCAGCGACGCCGACTACCGGCGCTATGGCGGGGTGGAGTTCCACGAGGCGATCGCCACTGGTTCTCCCGCGCGGGATTTCGGTGAGCGCAGCGCCGACGATATCTACCTGCTCTACACCGGTGGCACAACCGGGTTCCCCAAGGGCGTCATGTGGCGTCACGAGGACATCTATCGTGTGCTGCTCGGCGGAACCGACTTCGCCACCGGCGAATTCGTCGCCGATGAGTATGACCACGCCAGGCAGGCGGCCGCCGGGCCTGCGATGATCCGATACTCGATCCCGCCGATGATCCACGGGGCGACGCAGTCAGCCACCTGGATGTCACTGTTCAGCGGTCAAACCGCAATTCTGGCACCGGAATTCGATGCCGAAGATGTGTGGAGCACCATTGAAAAACACAAGGTGAACCTGCTGTTCTTCACCGGCGACGCGATGGCTCGTCCGCTACTCGATGCACTGGAGGACTCCGAGCGCGACCTGTCGTCCTTGTTCCTGCTTGCCAGCACCGCGGCGTTGTTCTCGCCCAGTCTCAAGGAGCGATTCCTCGAATTGCTGCCCGGCCGGGTCATCACCGATTCCATCGGTTCCTCCGAAACCGGATTCGGCGGCAGCAGCATCGTGGCCAAGGGACAGACCGGCGGAGGTGGCCCGCGGGTCACCATCGATAAGAAGACCGTTGTGCTCGACGACGACGGCAACGAGGTCAAGCCCGGCTCGGGCGTTCGCGGAATCCTGGCCAAGCGAGGCAATATTCCGGTCGGTTACTACAAAGACGAGAAGAAGACCGCCGAGACCTTCCGCACCATCAACGGCGTGCGTTACGCGATTCCGGGCGACTACGCCCGGGTCGAGTCCGACGGCACGGTGACCATGCTGGGTCGGGGTTCGGTGTCGATCAACACTGGTGGCGAGAAGGTGTATCCCGAGGAGGTCGAAGCGGCACTGAAGGGTCACCCGGACGTGTTTGACGCACTCGTCGTCGGGGTACCTGACCCGCGCTTCGGTCAGCATGTCGCGGCGGTCGTCGCGCCGCGAAGAGGTACGTCCCCGACGCTGGCCGACTTGGATGCGTTCGTGCGCAGCACGATTGCGGGCTACAAGGTTCCCCGAAGCCTGTGGATCGTCAACGAGGTGAAGCGTTCGCCCGCCGGCAAACCCGACTACACGTGGGCGCGCCAACAGACGGAGGCGCGACCCGCCGACGAGGTGCACTCCAAGCATGTGGGTCCGAAATGATGCATACCGAATTGTGCGACCGATTCGGGATCGCCTACCCGATCTTTGTGTTCACGCCGTCGGAGAAAGTGGCGGCCGCCGTGACCCGGGCCGGCGGTATGGGTGTGCTGGGAGCGGTGCGGTTCAACCACCCCGACGAACTCGAGTCGGTGCTGTGCTGGATGGACGACAATACCGAGGGCAAGCCCTACGGTGTCGACATCGTGATGCCGGCAACGGTGCCGACCGAAGGCAGTGCGATCGACATCGACAAGCTGATCCCGCAGGCGCACCGCGATTTCGTCGACAAGACCATGGCTGATCTGGGAGTTCCTCCGCTGCCGGGTGAGCAGGTCGGTCGCGAAGGCGTGCTGGGTTGGCTTCATTCGGTCGCCCGCTCGCATGTCGACGTCGCGCTCACGCATCCGATCAAACTCATCGCCAACGCGCTGGGCTCACCGCCGCCAGACGTGATCGCCCAAGCACACGCGGCCGGGGTCCCGGTGGCCGCGTTGGCGGGATCTGCCAAACATGCTCTGCGCCATGCCGAAATTGGTGTGGACATCGTCATCGCGCAGGGCTACGAGGCCGGTGGGCACACCGGTGAGATCGCGTCGATGGTGCTGGTGCCCGAGGTCGTCGATGTGGTCGGTGGCAAGGCCGCCGTCCTGGCCGCGGGTGGAATCGGGACCGGTCGACAGGTTGCCGCCGCTCTCGCGTTGGGTGCCTCCGGAGTGTGGATGGGTTCGGCGTTCTTGACCGCGGCCGAGTACGACCTCGGGGCGCGCACCGACGGTGGCCCATCGGTCATCCAGGAGGCGCTCTTGGCGGCAACCTCCAGCGACACCGTCCGTCGAAAGATCTTCTCCGGTAAACCGGCGCGGCTGCTGAAGAGCCGCTGGACCGATGCCTGGGATGCCGACGATGCGCCATCGCCCCTCCCGATGCCGCTGCAGAACGTACTCGTCAGCGAGGCGCACCAGCGTATGAGCCAGTCAGTCGACCCGTCCACCGTTGCCATGCCGGTTGGTCAGATCGTTGGGACTATGAACAAGATCCGGCCGGTCGCCGAAATCATGGCCGAGTTGGTATCAGGCTTCGAGGCGGCGACTCGAAGGCTTGACGACATCCGTTCCACCTGACGCGGGGGAACATCGGTGTGAGCACCGGGTGACACCCCTCGGGTTCAGTTGGCCGGCTGGTCCGGCACGATGATCGCCGTGACTCGTCTGCCGCCGGTCCCGCTGCCGTGAGTGTGGTCCTTGTGGCGGTCGGGTCGGTGACGGCTGTTGCCGATGCCGACAAGTCCTATCCCCCCGTGCTGGCCGGCCACGCCGTCCTGCCCGCGCTGACACTGCTTGATCCGCCGCCGGACGCGCCGGTGGAACTGCGCACCAGCGGCAAGTACGCCACGCCGCCCGCAACAGGGGAGTTCACGTGGCCGTTCGCCGGCCAACCCGTCCAGGGCCACTCGGCGATCCGGCGCGCCGACGACGGCAGCTTCTGGTTGCTCACCGACAACGGGGCCGGCAGTAAATCGAACTCACCGGACTTCATGCTGCAGCTGAATCGCTACCGGGTCGACTTCGACTCCGGGGTGTTCACCCGACTGCAGACCGTTTTCCTGCGCGATCCACTCAGGAAGGCTCCGTTTCGGATCGTCACCGACGGGACCGCCGAGCGCTACCTGACCGGCGGCGATTTTGACCCGGAGAGCCTGCATTTCGCCGGCGGCCAGATGTGGATCGGTGAGGAGTTCGGTCCCTACCTGCTTCAATTCGATCCCGACGGTCGGCTTCTCGCAGTGATCGACACGCTGGTCGACGGGCGGGCCGCGCAGTCACCGGATCACCCCGGCGGTCTGGGATCGATCGAGGTCGCGCGATCCAAAGGCCTTGAAGCCATGGCCGGTTCCCCGGACGGCCGCCTGCTCTATCCGATGTTGGAGGGCCCACTGGCCGGGGAGTCCGACCCGAGGGTGGTGCGAATCCTCGAGTTCGACGTCGCCGCCGCACGCTGGACCGGCCGGCACTGGAACTACCTCCTGGAGCAGGACGGCAACGCAATCGGCGACCTCACCATGATCGACGCGACGACGGCCCTGGTGATTGAGCGTGACAACGGGTACGGAACCGCCGACCGGGTGTGCCCGCCGGGCGAACCGCGCGACGACTGCTTCACCGAACCTGCCCGCTTCAAACGTATCTACAAGATCGAGATGGGCGAAGGGCGAGTCGGCGGCCCGGTGCGCAAGGTTGGGTTCACCGACCTCATGTCCATCACCGACCCGCGCGGGTTGGCACGTGTCCCCCTGACCGATGGCGTGCTCACCTTTCCGTTCGCGACCATCGAAAGCGTCGATGTGGTCGATGGCCGCCACATCGTGGTCGGAAACGACAACAACCTGCCGTACTCGCGCAGTCGCGAACCTGGTCGCATCGACGACAATGAATTGGTGCTGCTCGATGTCTCCGCGCTACTGGGCGCTGCCTAGCTAGAGTCATTGCGATGAACGGCGCCCAGGCACTCATCGCGACCCTGGTGGATAACGGCGTCCGGGTGTGTTTCGCCAACCCGGGCACCTCGGAGATGCATTTCGTCGCCGCACTGGACGCGGTGCCGCAAATGCGCGGTCTACTTACACTGTTCGAGGGCGTGGCAACCGGCGCGGCCGACGGCTATGCGCGGATGTCGGGGGAGCCCGCCGCGGTGCTGCTGCATCTCGGCCCCGGGCTGGGCAACGGACTAGCCAACCTTCACAACGCCCGCCGGGCGCGGGTGCCGATGGTGGTGGTGGTGGGCGACCACGCCATCGATCACAAGCGCCATGACGCCCCGCTGGAATCCGACATCGACTCGGTGGCCGGCACGGTCTCGGGCTGGGTGCGGCGCACGATGAGTCCCGATGATGTCGAGACCGACGCCACCGCGGCGATCACTTTCGTCCGCGCCGAACAGAGGATCGCCACTCTCATCCTGCCGGCCGATGTCTCGTGGTCTGAGGGTGCGGAGTGCGCCGGACTCGTTGCGCAGCAACCAGAGTCGACCTCTGTGGAAACCCGTCCTGTGGCGGACGCGCTGCGCGCGGGCGAGCCGACGGTGATCCTGGTCGGTGGCGACGCCACCCGGGCGCAGGGCCTCGGCGCCGCGGCCCGGCTGGCGCAGGCATACGGAGCGCGGGTGTTCTGCGAGACCTTCCCCACCCGGCTGGAGCGCGGCGCCGGGATCGCCGCGGCCGAGCGGATCGCCTACTTCGGCGAGGCCGCCGAGGCGCAACTGGCGGGCACCCGGCGGCTGATCCTGGCCGGGGCCGTGTCCCCGGTGACGTTCTTCGGTTATCCCGATAAGCCCAGCGACCTGGTGCCCGAGGGCTGCACCGTCTACACGCTGGCCGGACCCGTTGGCGCCGCTGCCGCACTGGCCGAACTGGCTGATCGGCTGGCCCCGAACATCCCGTTTCCCACCGCTCCGGCTGGCCGGCCTCAGCTCCCGTCCGGAGCGCTCACTGTTCAGACCGCGGCGGATGTCATCGGAGCGCTCCTGCCGGAGCGGGCGATCGTCGTCGACGAATCCAACACATCGGGATTTCTATTACCGCCGGCCACTGCCGCCGCCCCGGCCCACGATTGGCTGACACTTACCGGTGGCGCGATCGGTTATGCGCTGCCGGTAGCGCTTGGCGCAGCCGTCGCCGAACCGGACCGTCCGGTGTTGTGTCTGGAATCCGATGGGTCGGCGATGTACACCATCTCTGCGCTGTGGAGTCATGCGCGGGAGAATCTCGACATCACCACTGTCATCTTTGCCAACCGGGCCTATGACATTTTGCGCATTGAGTTGCAGCGCGTTGGTGCGCAGAGCGATAGCCACCAGCCGGGACCGAAAGCCGAGGCCTTGCTCGACTTGACGCCGCCCATACTGGATTTCGTGAAGATCGCCGAGGGTATGGGGGTGCCGGCCCGGGGTGCCACCACCGCCGAGGAACTGGCTGACGCGCTGCGGTGGGCCTTCGATGAGCCGGGCCCGCACCTCATTGAGGCGGTCATGCCCTCGTTAGCGGGATCCGGAACACCGGATCGCCGCATTCCAGCGCCTCGGCCGACAGTTGTCGCTTGAGCACCTTGAAGGTCTCCGTCCGGGGCAGTGCGGTGGCGATCCGGACGTAGGACGGTCGTTGCTTGGCCCCAAGATCGTCCTGCTCGTCCAGAAACCGCCTGAATGAATCGCCGTCGAACGCAATCCCCTCCGGCAGTACCAGCGCCGCCATCACCTGGTCACCGATATCGTCGGGAATCCCGTATACGGCCGCCTCAGTGACGTCGGGGTAGCGCATCAGTACTCGCTCGATCGGTGCGGTGCCCAGGTTCTCGCCATCCACCCGCATCCAATCGCCAAGCCGCCCAGCGAAATACAGGTAGCCATCCTTGTCGCGGTAGGCCAGGTCACCGCTGTGATAAACACCGCCGCTCATCCGCTGGGCCTCTGCCTCCGGATCCTTGTAGTAGCCGCGGAACTGGCCCCTCCCGGCCACGTTGACCAGTTCGCCCACCACACCCGGTGGGCAGGATCGGCCGGTGTCGACGTCGATGATGTCCAGGTCGGCGGTGATCGGACCGAGCGAACTCTCCGGAGTCTCGGGAGTGCGCCCGATCGACACCCCGCCCTCGGTGGAGCCGAACCCGTCGACCACCATCACGCCGAATCGCCGTGCGAAGCGGCTGATGTCGCGCGGTGCGCCCTCATTGCCGTACATGATCCGCAGTGGGTTGTCGGCATCATCGGGCCGCTCCGGTGTGGCCAGGATGTAGGACATCGGCTTGCCGACGTAGTTGGCGTAGGTGGCGTTGAAACGGCGCACGTCGGGGAGGAACCCGGAGGCGGAGAACTTTTGGCGCAGCGCGATCGACGCGCCGGGCGCCGCGACGGCGGGCGCCCAGCCCGCCATCACCGCGTTGGAGTGGAACAGCGGCATCGAGAGGTAGCAGGTGTCGGCGGGCCCGAGCCCGAACCGTTGGGCCAGCATCACGCCGGGGCCGGCCACCTTTTCATGGGTGCAGCGCACGGCTTTGGGTTCACCGCTGGTACCGGAGGTGAAGATCAGCATAAATAATTCATCGAAGGCGCTGTTGGCGAGCGTGATTGGCGAACCGCGGAAGCCGGCGAGTTCAGTGGCCCACTCGGGTGCGCCCACCTCCAGCACGGCCATCTCCGCCGGGGCGAAGTCCGGTCCGTAGGAGTTGAGGTCGCCGTCGGTGATGATCAACTGGCAGTCGGCGTGGGTGACGTCGCGACGCAGCGCGTCACCACGGCGGGTCGGGTTCAAACCCACCGGCACCACGCCACTGAGACCGGCGGCCACCAGCAGGGCCGAAAAGAGGGGAGTGTTGGCGAGGAGAACGCCGACATGCGGCGGCAGGTCCGGATTCAACCGGGCGCGCAACAACGCAGCAAGATCGGCGGCCAGCTGGATGTGTTCACGCCAGGTTGCAAAGGATCCGTCGTCGCCGTGGACGCCGCGGTCGTCGATCTCGGCCAGCGGCTCGAGTAGCCGGGGGACGGTGAGTTGCAACGGTTCAGGTTCAGGCAGGGGTGTCCGCCAGATCTCGGCCAATGACGAGTAGCCCGGCGGTGGCCCCGCCGAGGGCGAACTCAGTCTGCTTGGCCGTGATGAAGTAGCGGTGCACCTGATGATCCATGTCGATGCCCACCCCGCCGTGGACGTGCACGGTGGTGTGCGCCACCCGATGGCCGGCCTCGGCCGCCCAGAAGGCCGCGGTGGCCACCTCGGTGTCGGCAGGAAGGTCCTCCGAGAGCCGCCACGATGCCTGCTCCAACGTCAACCGCAGCCCCTTGATGTCGATGTAGGCATCGGCCAGACGTTGGGAGACCGCCTGGAAGCTTCCGATGGGCCGATCGAATTGCTCCCGGGTGCGCGCGTATTCGGCGGTCAACTCAAGTGAGCGCTCCAGCACACCGAGTTGGTACGCAGTCAGGCCGACGGCCCGGCGGGCGATCAGCCAGGTGAGCACGTCGCCGTCACCGACCACCCGGTCGGCGCCGAGGTGGACGCCGGCCAGGTCGACTTCTCCGGCACTGCCCTGGCCGGTGGTTTCAAGCGCGGTTATCGAAACTCCCGGATCGCCGGCGGCGACCAAGAAGACCTTGGTGCCGGAGTTGGTTTCCGCCGCAACGAGGAACGCATCCGCGATGGGACCCCACGGCACCTGGGTGCGGGTCCCGGTCAGCCGGTAGCCGTCATCCGAAGCTGTGGCCTGCACCGGCCCCTGCCCCCATTCGCCGTCCAGTGCCACTGTCAGGATCTTCTCGCCGGCCACCGCCGGTACCGCCCAGTCTTGTCGCAACCGGTCTGATCCGAAGTGGGCCAGAGCGCCGGCCCCCAGGACCACCGACTCCAGGTAGGGCACAGCGGCTACCTGTCGTCCCAGTGGGGTCAGAATCGCCGTCTGTTCCAGCACTCCGAAGCCGGCGCCGCCGACCGATTCCGGCGCGGCTGTGCTGAGGATGTCGGCGTCGATTAATTTGCCCCACAGTGTCTTATCGAATCTTTGGTCGAGGCTATCGAGTTGACGCTGGTGTTGCGGCGTGCAGACGGCGTCGACGATGGTGGTGACGAGGCCCGAAAGATCCTGGGCGGCATCAGTTCTGGTGAAATCCATGGATGTCCTTGTCCGCTATTTTCGGCGGTCGATCAGCGGTTGGCGCGGGGAAGGCCGAGGGCGGCCATCCCGATGATGTCGCGTTGGACCTCGTTGGTGCCGCCGCCGAAGGTGAGGATCAGCGATGACCGGTGCATCCGCTCAACCCGGCCGCGCAGCAACGCTCCGCGGGACTCCTGCCGCAGCGTGGCTGAGGGCCCCAGGACCTCCATCAACAGCCGGTAGGCCTCGGTCGCCATCTCGGTGCCGTACACCTTGGCCGCCGAAGCATCCGCCGGTGACGGGGCCACCGCCTCCGCTGACGCGAGTTCCCAATTGAACAGCTTGAGGTACTCGGCCTTCGCGTGGACCCGGGCGAGGTTGAGTTGAACCCACTCGGAGTCGATCAGTCGCACGCCCCGGGCGTCCTTGGTGTTTTGCGCCCACTCGCGGACCTGGTTGAGCGCGGTGAAGATCGGCTGCGCGGAGACCAGCGCGACGCGTTCGTGGTTGAGCTGGTTGGTAACCAGCTTCCAGCCGCCGTTCTCTTCGCCGACCCGGTTGCCGACCGGTACCCGTACGTCGGAGTAGTAGGTGGCGCTGGTGCTCGCACCGGCCATGGTGTGGACCGGGGTCCAGGAGAAGCCTTCGGCAGTGGTCGGCACGATCAGGACCGAGATGCCCCGATGCTTCTTGGCCTCGGTATTCGTGCGCACCGCCAGCCAGATGTAGTCGGCGTATTGGATGAGGCTGGTCCACATTTTCTGACCGTTGATGACGTAGTCCTCGCCATCGCGAACCGCTGACGTGCGCAGCGCGGCAAGGTCGGTACCGGCACCGGGCTCGGAGTAGCCGATTGAGAAGTGAATATCGCCGGCCGCGATCCCCGGGAGGAAGAACTTCTTCTGCTCCTCAGTGCCGTAGGCCATGATCGTCGGCGCCACGCTGTTGATGGTCAGGAACGGGACCGGGGCACCGGCGACGGCGGCCTCATCGGTGAATATCAGCTGGTCCATGGCGGAGCGAGCCTGACCGCCGTATTCCCTGGGCCAGCCCAGCGCCAGCCAGCCGTCTCGGCCCATCTGGGCCACCGTCTCGCGGTAGACGTTCCCGGTGCCGTATTCGCCGCCGACCGCCATCAGGGCCTCCCGGCGCTCCGGGGTGATCAGGGTGGCGAAGTAGGACCGCAGCTCGCGGCGTAGCTGCTCCTGCTCGGGGGTGTAACTGATCCGCATCCGCGTGGCCTCCGACTCAGTGGGATGCCGGCAACCCGCCGACATCATTCGTTGTAACACGTTCTAGTCTGAGTTTCCAGCGCCGTCTGTGCGTCGACTGCCGTGATCGGTCGTATCGTGAGGCTGCGGAGAGCCGGGGACCCGCCCGGCGGGCCTAGGAGGTAGTGATGCGCATCGCCGTCGACCGTGATCGCTGTGAGGGTAACGCCGTCTGTATAGGAATTGCGCCCGAGTTATTCGAACTCGACGACGAGGACTACGTCGTGGTTACGGCGGACCCCATCCCGGTCGATCAGGAGGAGTTAGCCGAGCAGGCCATCGCCGAATGCCCACGCGCGGCGCTGACCCGCAGGGACTAGAGGTGCTGGTGACGCCTGTCCGTCGGACTGCCACAACGAGTCGAACCGCATGACCGGGTCTGAACAACTGATCGATCTGTCCGGCCGGATCGCGGTGGTGACCGGGGCCGCCGCGGGCCTGGGCCGTGCCGAAGCCGTCGGGTTGGCGCGTGCGGGGGCAACGATCGTGGTCAACGATGTGCCGAAGGCGCTCGACGACTCGGGGGTTCTCGACGAGATCAGTGCCGCCGGTGCCAAGGGCATCGCGGTGGCCGGTGATATCAGCCAGCGGTCCACCGCCGATGAGTTGATGGCCTGCGCCGAGAGCCTGGGCGGGCTCGACATCGTGGTCAACAACGCGGGTATCACCCGGGACCGAATGTTGTTCAACATGACCGATGAGGATTGGGACGCGGTCATGGCCGTGCATCTGCGCGGTCATTTCCTGCTCACCCGCAATGCCGCCACCTACTGGCGAAGCCGCGCCAAGGACACTGGCAAATCGGTCTACGGCCGCATCATCAACACCTCGTCGGAGGCGGGCCTGATGGGTCCCGTCGGCCAGGCCAATTACGGAGCGGCAAAGGCCGGCATCACCGCGCTGACTCTGACCGCGGCCCGCGCACTTGGGCGCTACGGGGTGTGTGCCAACGCGATCTGTCCGCGAGCGCGGACTGCAATGACGGCCGAGGTTTTCGGGGCGGCGCCGCAGATGGCCGCCGGAGAGATCGACCCGCTCTCACCGGAGCACGTGGTCAGCCTGGTCCGGTTTTTGGCCTCGCCAGCAGCCGAAGCGGTCAACGGGCAGGTGTTCGTCGTTTACGGACCAACTGTGACCCTGGTGGCGGCGCCGACGGCTGAGCACCGGTTCCACGCTGACGGCGCGGTCTGGGACCCGGCGGCCTTGAGTGCCTCGATGCGCGAGTACTTCGCCGATCGCGACCCGGAGCGCACATTCGGTGCGACCGAACTGATGGCCGAAGGTTAAACCGCCTTGGTGGCGGCCAGGGCGTCGAGAAATGAGCGCGCCCAGCGGTCCAGGTCGTGGGCCAAAACCTGCCGGCGGAGTGCGCGCATCCGGCGCCGGCCCTCCTCGGGCGTCTGGTGGAGTGCGGCTTCGATGGCGTCCTTGACGCCCTCCGAATCATGCGGATTGGTCAGGTAGGCCCGACGTAATTCGGCTGCGGCACCGGTGAATTCGCTGAGCACCAAGGCGCCGCCAAGATCGCTGCGGCAGGCGACGTACTCCTTGGCCACCAGGTTCATTCCGTCCCGGAGCGCCGTGACCAACATGACGTCGCTGGCTACGAAGAAGGCGATCAGTTCATCGCGGGGAACAGCCCGGTGCAGATAACGGACCACCTGATGGCCCACATCGCTGTACTCGCCGTTGATATGGCCGACCTGTTGTTCGATGTCGTTGCTCAGGACGCGGTAGCTGTCCACCCGCTCCCGGCTCGGCGTCGCCAATTGAATCAAGACGGTGTCGTCGCGCTGCGCCCGGCCTTCGGCGAGCAACTCCTCGAAGGCTCTCAGGCGCACCTCGATGCCTTTGGTGTAATCGAGGCGGTCCACCCCGAGCAGGATCTTGCGAGGGTTGCCCAGCTCGGCGCGGATTTCCTTGGCGCGGCGACGGATATTTTGTTCGCTCGCTTTGCGGTCGAGTTCGGCGGAGTCGATGGAGATCGGGAACGCGCCGACCTTGACCGTCCGGGAGCCCAGGTTTACCTCGCCGAAGCGGGAGCGAACCCCGATCGAGGCGCGTGATGTCTTAACCCCGGTCAGTCGTCGGGACAGGAGGAGAAAGTTCTGTGCACCCCCGGCGAGGTGGAAGCCGACGAGATCGGCGCCCAGCAGGCCGTCGATGATCTCGGCCCGCCACGGCAGTTGCATGAAGATCTCGGCTGGGGGGAACGGGATGTGCATGAAGAACCCGATGGTCAGATCAGGCCGGAGGGTGCGCAGCATCTTGGGAACCAGTTGCAATTGATAGTCCTGCACCCACACGGTGGCGCCCTCGGCCGCCGCCCGCGACGTGGCCTCGGCGAAGCGCCGGTTGACATCCACGTAACGGTCCCACCAACGGCGTTCATAAATCGGTTTCACGATCAGATCGTGGTAGAGCGGCCACAGGGTGGCGTTGGAGAACCCCTCGTAGTAGTCGGAGACGTCGTCGCCGCTGAGTCGCACCGGGTAGAGGTGCAGTTCGTTTTCGACGATCGGTTCTTCGTCGCCGTCGATGACCCCGGGCCAGCCGATCCAGGCGCCGCGGTTGCGCCGCAGCAGCGGCTCCAATGCGGTGACCAAGCCACCGGGACTGCGTTTCCGGGTGACGGTTCCGTCCGGCAACTGTTCCATGTCGATGGGCAGCCGGTTGGCCACGACCACGAAGTCGGAGCTACCGGAACTCATGTTGCCGGCGTCTCCGGTGCCCACCTAGACCTCGAGCTTGGCAGGCCCAATACCGAGCATCGAGAGGAACACCCGGCACTCATCGGCATCGGTAGCGTAGGCGGCGACCACCTGCCTGGCCTGACGGGCCGTGTTGTCGGCCAAGGGTTCGACGTCGACGATATCCTCGGGCTCAGATTTTGCAGGCATGTCCTAACTGTAGGACATTGGCCATCGCCCGACTGCCGGGTAGGCGTTACCTGCTGTGATGCCGGCATCCGGGACCCGCCCGCCAGGCGCTGCCGGCACCCGGTCGGCCGAGGGTTACGGGGCCGCGGACGGTGCAGCCGATTACTAGAGTGAAAGGTCAAACCGCCCCGCCGGTTTTCCCGCTTGCGGGTGATCGACCCGCGGACCAATCGGCCTGCGGACCCAATCGAAGGAGCACTGCATGCAACTCTTGTTCACCGACCGGACCTATCTGGTGACCGGCGGCGGCAGTGGTATCGGGAAGGGCGTGGCAGGTGGCCTCGCCCGGGCGGGTGCCCGGGTGATGATCGTGGGCCGCAACGCCGAGCGACTGAACGCGGCCGCCGGGGAGATCGTCGAGCAACTCGTGGGTGACGTGCCGGGGGAGATCAGGGCCCATCCGGCCGACGTCATCGACGAGGAGCAGGTCGCCGGCGTCGTCGAGGCGGCGGTGGCCTGGGGCGGCACGTTGGCCGGCGTGGTGCACTGTGCCGGTGGATCGGAGACCATCGGCCCGGTCACCCAGATCGACTCCGAAGCCTGGCGACGGACGGTGGACCTCAATGTCAACGGCACCATGTACGTGCTCAAGCATTCCGCGCGCGAGATGGTCCGCGCCGGCGGCGGCTCATTCGTCGGCATCTCCTCGATCGCGGCCAGCAACGTCCACCGGTGGTTCGGGGCCTACGGCGTGAGCAAGTCGGCGTTGGATCACTTAATGATGCTGGCCGCCGACGAACTGGGCCCGTCCTGGGTCCGAGTCAACGGCATCCGGCCTGGGCTCATCCGCACCGAATTGGTGGAGGTGCTGCTGAGTTCCCCCGAGGTCAGCGAGGACTATCGGCAGTGCACTCCGCTGCCGCGAACCGGTGAAGTCACCGATGTCGCCAACCTCGCGATGTTTCTTCTCAGCGACGCAGCCGGCTGGATCACCGGCCAGGTGATCAACGTCGATGGGGGGCACGGCTTGCGGCGCGGCCCCGATCTGTCGGGAATGCTGGAGCCGTTGTTCGGTGCGGATGGACTTCGCGGTGTGGTCTGAGTTCGCCGATGCCCTCGCTACCGCGACCTGACAAACCCGGGCCCGGCCAGGAATCAGTCTGGGACTACCCGCGTCCACCTCGCTTGGAACGATTTCAGGGGTTGATCACCGTCGAGTTCGGCGGTGAGGTGATCGCCACCACCGACCATGGTTGGCGAGTCTTGGAGACCAGCCATCCACCGACCTACTACCTGCCGCCCACGGCATTCACCCCTGGAGTGCTCCGCGACGCCCCCGGGCGATCCTGGTGTGAGTGGAAAGGGCAGGCCCGCTACTTCGACCTCGTCGCCGGTGGGCAGGTCGCCAGGAAGTCGGCGTGGAGTTATCCCCGGCCGACGCCGCAGTTCGAACCGATCGCCGACGCGATCGCCGTGATGGCCGCCGCCGTCGACCGCTGCACAGTCAATGGCGAGACGGTGGTGGCCCAGCCCGGCGGGTTTTACGGTGGTTGGATCACCAGCGGGGTCGTCGGCCCGTTCAAGGGCGGTCCGGGTTCGCTGGGTTGGTAGGGTTCGCTGGGTTGGTAGGGTTCGCTGGGTTGGTAGGGAGAGCGCCCTCGGTACGATCCGCGGATGCCTCTGGCCAATGGTGAGCACTTCGCCGGCTACCGAATCCTGCGGCCACTCGGTTTCGGTGGAATGGGCGAGGTCTACCTGGTCGCCCATCCGCGCTTGCCGCGTCAGGATGCGCTGAAGATCCTGCCCCCCGATATGTCGGCGGACGCGGAGTTCCGAGCCCGCTTCAATCGGGAGGCGGAGTCGGCAGCCGCGCTCTATAACCCGCATATTGTCGGCATTCACGACCGCGGTGAGTTCGCCGGTCAACTCTGGATTTCGATGGACTATATCGATGGCCCGGATGCCGGCCGCTTACTGCGCGAGCGCTACTCCAGCGGAATGCCCGCCGCGGAGGTGATCGAGATCGTCTCGGCGGTGGCCGACGCACTGGACTATGCCCACGAACGTGGTCTGATGCATCGCGATATCAAGCCCCCGAACATTCTGCTGACCAATCCCGAGCGTGGCCGACGCCGGATTCTGTTGGCCGACTTCGGAATTGCCCGTAATGCGGCCGAGGTCAGCGGATTGACCGATACCAACGTCACACTCGGGACGGTGAACTATGCGGCTCCCGAGCAACTCATGGGAGCGCCGATCGACGGCCGCGCCGATCAGTACAGTCTGGCCGCGACCGCCTATCACCTGTTGACCGGGTCACCGATGTTCGGTTCCTCCAACCCGGCAGTGGTGATCGGCCGACACCTCAATTCGGCGCCCCCTCCGCTGACCGACTACCGGCCGGATCTGGCTGCACTGGACCCCGTGCTGGCCAAGGCGCTGTCGAAGAATCCCGGTGACCGGTTTCCGAGCTGTACGGATTTCGCCAACGCACTGGGCTGGGCGATGACGTCCGGGGGTGGCCGGCCGTTGCCGCCTTTTGCCGTGGCCGCCGCGCCGGACCCGCCACCGCAGGTCCGCGAACGCGGCACCGCCATTCTGCCGACCACCTATCCGGCGGCGAGTGCGGAGCGACCGGTCCACGACGCTGAACCTGCGCCGCGCTGGCCGTGGCTACTGGCGGCAATGGGGCTGGTTGTGATCCTGGGCGCGCTGGCCTTTGCGATGTGGCCGCGCGATCAGCGGTCGGCTTCGCCCCCAGCAGATCCGGCTACGTCGACGGCCCGGTCGATGTCGACTACCCCGGCCACCACCGCCGCTTCGGTATCGAGCGCTCCGGTCAGTTTCGAGGGCATGCGTGACCTGGTGGCCGGTTTTTACAGCGAGCTGCCGGGCAACGCTGCAGGTGCCTGGGACAAATTCGACGTCAACTACCAGCAGCGCGCCGGCGAGGCGGATTACCTGAACTTCTGGTCGTCGATCGAGTCGGTTTCGCTGATCTCCGTCACCCCGCGTGATGCGACCAGTGTGGTCGCCAGGATTCGTTATGTCTTGCGGGCTGGTGGTGTCGACACCGAGGACCGTTGGTTGTCGGTGGTGGTCAAGGACGGCCGGCCGTTGATCTACGACTCTGAGCGGATCGGACCGGCATAGGCTTCACCCGACGTTCTCGAAGTCGCCCTCTTAGGGTGACAGCAGGTGTGGCCGGCAGTACGCGCACATTCCCGACCCCAGGCTGGGGTAACCGCAGTGCGGACACGTTCCCACCCGCGCGGTCGGTGGTTGGTCGTGGCGCCGGAGATCGGCGAGGACGATGTCCAGGCGATTGAGATGGGCAGCCATGACGTGCAATCGTGCGGTCAGTTGTTCGCGTTTAGTTTTCAGATCTGTTCGCTGGCGAAGCATTTCGCCGGTAGCAGGCCCAGTGGGTCGCCCGCGCTGCCAGTCGATCTCACAGATCAGGCGGTCGAGTCCGTCGAGTTCGGCCGCAAGGCCGCGAAGCAACTGGGTTAGCCGATCCCGATCACCCTGGATCGAATTCAGCCCGCCGGCGAGTGCGGGTTTGGGAAAATCCACGCTGTGTGTCGGGAGGGCTGAGCCGAGCAACTCTGGTTCCCTTCGCATCCGATTGACCGCCGCGGGTTTCAGCCAACGAACGTAAGCTAGCACCATCGTCGGCAATAGGTGAAATCTTTGCCAGAATCGCCTTTGCGGGGATATTCCGGTGGCGGTGGCGGTAGGGCACGAGCCTCCGTGCGGTGGTGCGCGGGCACCGGTGGCGACCTGTGTCGAGAGAGGACTTTTCCGCATCGTGCACAATGAGACCCGGGTGGAAATTCGTCGCCCACGAGGGCGATTCGAGGCAAAAGACGCGTGACTGAGGAGAACGATTCCGGCCTGCTGGAAGCGGTTGTCGGTGCAGGCGCGGCCGCACTGGCCCCGGTAATCACGTGCTGCCATCCCTACGTCCGCGGGTTGGCCAACCTGCCGGCCGACGGTCGTTTTCTTCTGGTGGGCAACCACACCCTGTTCTCGATGGCCGAGGTTGTCCTAATTCCCTATTTCGTCCGTACCGCTATCGGCACCCGGGTGCGCCCGTTGGCGGACCGCCAGTTCGCCCGCATGACCGGTATACAGGCCGCATTGGTCACCGCCTACGGTGCGGTGATCGGTACGCCTGCCGCGGCGCGCCGACTGATGGACGAGGGGGAGTCTGTTCTGGTGTTCCCTGGTGGAGCGCGAGAGATCAGCAAGTACAGGGGCGAGGAATACACATTGAGCTGGCAGAACCGCGACGGTTTCGCACGGATCGCTATCGAGAAGGAATACCCGATAGTCACCGTTGCCCTGGTGGGTGGTGATGACGTCTACACCAGCATGGTGCGCCGGGACAGCACCCTCGGACGTGTCGGCCGGTGGGCTGGGCAACGCCTGACTGGTCGCTCCGATATCACTATGTCGCCCGTCCGTGGAGTCGGCCTGACCCTGATTCCGAAACCACAGCGGATGTATCTCGCGTTCGGTCAACCCATTGACACCCGCCGAAGCCCACAAACGTCAGTCGAGGCGTGGACTGGTGCGGTCAAGCGACGGGTCCAACAAGATCTCGAGGCGGCCCTGCTCGACCTGCAACGTATTCGAGCCACAGATCCGTATCGCCGGATGAATCCGGTTGGCCGGAGCAGCGCGATTCCCTCTCCGTGTTAACAATTCAACGGCGCTGCCGGACGGAGCCTGCGTGAGTGAGTGGTGCCCCGACCCAACCGATCAGACCGACCCAATCGATCAGAGAGCAGCGAGCGATGTCTGACATTGAGATTGCGCAGGCTGCCCAGAAACAGCCGATTGCCGACTTGGCGCAGCGGCAGTACGGCATCGCTGTTCAGCACATCGAACCCTACGGCCACTTCAAGGCCAAACTGTCGCTGGAGTACGTCGAGAGCCTGCAGGATCGCGACGACGGCCACCTCATTCTTGTGACGGCGATCAGCCCAACACCGGCCGGTGAGGGCAAAACCACCACCACTGTGGGGCTTGGCGACGCCCTGAATCGGCTGGGTAAACGCGCCATCATCTGTCTGAGGGAGCCCTCGCTTGGGCCCTGCTTCGGTGTCAAGGGTGGTGCGGCCGGCGGAGGATTCGCCCAACTCACCCCCATGGAGGACATCAATTTGCACTTCACCGGTGACTTCCATGCCATCAGCGCGGCCCATAACCTGCTCGCCGCAATGATCGACAATCACATCCACCACGGCAACGCTCTTGATCTAGACCCGCGGCTAATCAACTGGAAGCGCGTCGTGGACATCAACGATCGCGCGCTCCGGCGGATCGTGGTCGGATTAGGCGGTTCCGCGAACGGCTACGTGCGTGAGGATGGGTTCGATATCACCGTGGCATCCGAAGTCATGGCTATTCTCTGCTTGGCCGGCTCGCTCGCCGACCTTAAAACACGCCTCGGTGAGATTGTCATCGGTTACACCACCCAACGCGAGCCTGTTCGGGCACGTAATCTGAATGCCGACGGTGCGATGGCGACACTTTTAAAGGACGCCATCAAACCCAACCTTGTCCAGACCCTCGAAAACAATCTGGCTTTTGTTCACGGTGGCCCGTTCGCGAACATCGCACATGGCTGCAGTAGCGTCCTGGCCACGCGCACGGCGCTGAAACTCGCCGATATCGTCGTCACCGAAGCGGGATTCGGTGCCGATCTCGGTGCCGAGAAATTCATTGATATCAAGTGCCGCACAGCGGGCCTGAGGCCGCGGGCGGCGGTGCTCGTCGCCACCGCCCGGGCACTGAAATACCACGGCGGCGCGCCGCGCGATGGCCTGGACCGGGAAGACCTCGCTGCCCTTGAACGTGGACTGGTCAACCTTGAGCGGCACTATCACAACATCACCACTCAATACGGCCTACCGTGTGTGGTCTGCATCAATCACTTCACGGCGGATACCCCGGCGGAACTGGCGCTGATCCAAGCAAGAGTCGCCAGCCTCGGTGGGCGGGCCGTCGTTGCGCGGCACTGGGCGCAGGGCGGTGCCGGCGCTGAGGTGTTAGCCGAAGCCGTGCTCGCGTTGGTTGAGAACAACCGGGGCGAGCACCGTTACGTCTACGACGACGACATGGGGTTGTGGGACAAAATCAAGGCCGTCGCCACCCGCGTCTACGGGGCCGCGGATATCGCGGCGAGTGCCAAAGTCGAGGCGCAGATCAACGGACTCGACGCTCAATGGGGGCATTTGCCCGTGTGTATCGCGAAAACCCAGATGTCCTTCTCAACCGACCCCGGTGCGATCGGCGCACCCAGCGGCCACACGGTTCAACTGGAAGAAGTTCGGCTGGCGGCTGGCGCGGGCTTCGTGGTCGTCATTGCCGGTGACATCACCACCATGCCTGGGTTGCCGAAAGTTCCCGCTGCCGAGCGGATCGACGTTGACGCCAAGGGAACCATCAGCGGCCTGTTTTGACGCACACGGCGACCTCACCGGAACATATTTGCTGGGCCGGGGTCAGCCCCGACTAATGTGAACAGGTCCCGAAGCGGCGGTAGCAGCTCCGAACCGGCAACAACCACAGGAGCCGCCCCACATGGTCGCCATCGGTTCCATCAGCGGTAGCTGGAAACCCGGACGAGGCATCCTCACCGAATGGACGGCGTCGCCATCCAGCCGGGAACTCGCAGAGTTGGCACCTCACGACCCGCTCCCACCCACCTTCCAGCAGAAGGAGCACCTCCGCTCGGCGCACGATGCGCGGAAACTTCGACGGCGATCGCCTCGGCTGATCCTGACGTCCTGGAATGTCGCGGGCTGGTGCGACATCGCTGCGATGACCGGCGCCGTCAACGCCCACCTGCGTCGCCATGACACCTACCACAGTGTTTTTCACACCGCCGATAACGGCGAGAGCACCCGGCGCACCATCACCACATCCGGAGACATTGAATTCTCTCCCACGGTGCTTGGATTTATGGAAGAGGGCCAGATCCGCGAACACGCCCTCAACGCAACGCCGGACACCTTGGAATGGGACTGCTTCACCTTCGGCGTCATCCAGAAAGAAGACCACTTCACCGTCTATGCAAACATCGACCATCTACACACCGACGGAACGTCGTCACTGGTGATCTACAGCGACCTCACCCGGGACTACCGGACACTGATCGGCGGCGGCGGCGGAACTGAACCAGAGCCCGCTTCCTACCGCGACTTCGCCGCCCGCCAAACCGTCGAAGTCGACACCCTCACCCGCGGCTCAGGGCCGGTCAAAGACTGGTTCGACTTTGCCCTCGACGCCGATGACGAATGGCCGAGTTTCCCACTTGAGTTGGGTAGCGCCGACGACGGCGCCGGGCAGTCCTTCACCGTGGAACTCCTCGACGCGGCACAGGCCGAAGCTTTTGACACCGCGTGCAGACAAGCCGGCGCACGATTCAGTGGCGGTGTTCTGGCCTGCGTCGCGCTCGCCGACCACCACTTCACCAGCGCCGACACCTTCCACACGTTCAGCCCCCTGGACACTCGAACCGGAGACCAGGCGATGAGTGCCGGGTGGTACGCCAGCCTGTTTCCCATTTCCGTCGAAGTCACCGTTGGCGACTTCGGTAGCACTGCGCGATCAGCGCAGAAATCTTTCGACACCAACAAACATCTGTCGGCAGTGCCCTTCGATCGCGTGCTCGACCTGGTCGACACCAACGAACTCGGAGCCACCGAGTCCAACCGGCCGATGATGGTGTCGATCTTCGATTTCCGGAAACTCGCCGCGGCGAACGCCGACAACCTCGGGATGTTTATCGACGACCTCAACCACGGCGGAATCAACATCTGGGTGACCCGTAACGCCGACACCACAATCGGCACCGTCTCCTTCCCCAGCACTTTCGATAGCCGCCGCGCGATCCATCACT
Source organism: Mycobacterium sp. (assembly GCA_018401645.1). Lineage (GTDB taxonomy): Bacteria > Actinomycetota > Actinomycetes > Mycobacteriales > Mycobacteriaceae > Mycobacterium. The sequence goes on from JAGYKK010000012.1 coordinate 64,204, forward strand.
ACGTGGCCGTTCTGCGCGACGCATTCGTCTCCGCCGTCAACGGCTAAACCGCCAGGAGCGCAGTGTCACGTCCTCCGCTCCCGGAAATCGGAGGAGAAATAGTTTTTCTGGAGCCTCCTGTCAGGATTGAACTGTCGCGAGTGATGTGTGCGCAGCGACGATTTGGCGCCTAGCTGTTAAAACACATTGCCGGAGTTCTTAGGCAATCACTTTATCTCGCCTCGGTCTGCGTCCAGAAAGTGTCCACGGCAATCCACTTATGGTGGAAGCGGACGGCCAGCACCGCCGTGTCCGTCCGACCGGGATTGCCTGCACAAGTGGACGCCGAGCGATCCATCACGTGGCGTTGGTAGGCAGAGCCGTTCGGGGCCACCACCAGTTGGTTGAAGTTTTGGTCGTCCTGGGAGATCACAGTCGTGGTGGTGGATCCGTTGGGGCGCAACACATTTACTGCGACACCGCCTGTTGGGGTATACGCAGTACGGAAGATGGTGCCGTCGCTGCCAATAGCTGCGCGCCCGAATTCCCTGTCGAGTCCAGGGATCACTGTTGTGGTGCCGTCGGGATTGAGTTTCGTTAGTCTCGGGACGTAGCTTTAACCGCCCTGAGTCGACGCATTGGGGTTGATGACGTAGCCGTTGAGGAATGCTGTGTTGTTCGGTCCGAACTTCACGGTGCCGCTACCGTTTAGCGCGTACTCGGTGGTGATCCCGTTTGGGTTGACTGCAGTGACAACGGTCGCGCTGCTCTGGTCTGCGTTGTTGTACGTCGACGTGACCTGGTAGGCCGTGCCATTGGGTGCGAAGACGGCATTGTCTGAGGAGCTACCTGGATGCGTGTATTGGGTCGACGTGCCGTTCGGTCGAACGACCTGTAGCACGGTGATCGGGCCCGATGAGGTTCCGGTCGAGCTGAGCTGATAAACGCTCCCGTCCGCGCCAATCACGGGTTGGAAGTTGCTATTCAAAGTGCCCGGTTGGGTGTATCGGACGGTAGTTCCGTCGGAACGTAGTACCTGCAGCACCGTTGTGTAGCGAGTGAAGTCGTAGCCGTCAGTCCCTGTGGTGCTGGTTTGGTAAACACTTCCGTCTGGTCCAACGACTGGGCCGTTGTAGATGGAGCTGGTCTGGGAGTAGTTGGTGGTGGTTCCATTGGGTTGCACCACGGTGACGTAGGTGAGGTGGCCGCCGCTCACTGTCTTGACGCTCGTTTGGTAAAGCATTCCGTTTTTACCGGCGCGCGGCGGGCCTTCCGGTCTCCCTGGCAAGGCAGTCAAGTTATCGCCAGCCACACTGGGTGTTGATGCCGGCAGGACGGCGACGGTGACGGTTTGGGTGGCGGTGCGTGCGCCGTTTGACGCGGTGATGGTGAAGGTGCCGTTGCTGGCAGCACTCTTTGTCGCGGCGCTGTAGGCCAGGGTGCGTCCGTTGGGGTCGGTGAACTTGGCGGTGCCCGAAACCACCCCAGTGCTTGCATTGGGGGCGCTCACTGTAGGAGATCCCGCCGCGGGAGTTCCGGGGTCGACGGCGACCGTGATCGTTTGGGTGGTGGTGCGTACCCCGTTCGAGACGGTGATGGTGATCGTGTCAGTGGTGGTGGTAGTTGCCGAGCGGCGTTGGGTTGTCGTGGGTGTGAAGGTGAAGGCTCCCGTGCTGGGGTTGCTGATGGCGACGGTGCCTCCGCCCTTGCTGGTGGCCGGTGCGCTGTAGGTCAGTGTTCGGCCTGGGGTGTCGCTGAATACTGCTGTGCCACTGACTGTGCCGGTCGTTAAGTTCGGGGTTGAGACTGTGGGGGTGCCAGCGATCGGGGTGCCGGCGTCGACGCCCACCGTGATGGTTTGGGTGGCGGTGTGCACCCCGTTGTTGGCGGTGATGATGAATGTGTCGGTTGTCGTTGCGGTTGCGGCTCTACGTTGGCCTGGGTTCGGGGTGTAGGTGTAGGTCCCGGTGGTGGCGCCGCTGCGGCACACTTCGTTGCCCACCGGTGGCCACTCCACCGCGACCCGGTTAAGGGGCCAGCGCGGAACGAGGTGGTGAGTTCCGTCCGGTCGGCGGTGGCCACGTGAGTTTCCACAGCCCGGCCCCCCGACGTCCGGCCGCGCTTTGCGATGACGTCGCCGTCGTCCGGGACGGCGGGGGATAGCGGCGCCACGACCGCTCGCAGCGCGGTGTCGAGCTGTTGGTCGGTGTACCCGCGAGTAGTCCCCAGCCAGGTACTGCCGCGGCGGGTGTCGGTGTCCAGCGGTGCGATACGCCGCCGCAGCTATGCCCGATGTTCGCGGGTGGCTTTCACGTCGGCCTCCTTGGCCCTGACCATCTCCCCGGCCTTCCGAGGCAACGGAGATACAGGCCCACTTAGCCTTAGCCTCGACTAAGCCTCGATCCACCGATGAATTGTTTGGTCGTCGGGGTGCCGGAATGCGGCAAGTGCCCTCTGTGCGCGGATGGTTGGTGATGTCTACGCGACAATCGACCCGGTTCAAGACAGACACGTCCAGTGCGGGTGTCCCACACGTTCACCCCTGAGGCACCGCCGGGCCCGGTCGCGGTGTCGACCACCGCCACCGTGGCGCCGCCGTAGTTGGTGCCGTAGAAATTAGGTGCCGTCCGGGGAGACCGCCACCCCCGACGGGGTGGGAAAGCGCCCAGCCGGGCACGGTGTACCGGTCACGCCCGGTCCGCGGATCGCACCGGAAACTAGAAGCACTGCGACCGCCGGTCGGCGATGATTAGTCGCGATGACCTGTTGCATTGTGGGCCTGTTGATCTTCGCGGTGGTCGGCCGGATACGTCGGGTGTTCGGCGGTGGCGCCGATGACACTTCGATGCTGTTCGCACCTTCGCCCAGCGTCCGGCCCCGGGGCAGTCCATGACCGCGTACGTATTCGGGGTCGTCGACGTCGGGGTAGATCGGCCGCAGACCAGTGTTGTGCTCCGGTACTGCTCGATCGGAATCGCCCTATGTCTGATTGGCGCGCCGGCGCTGGTGTGGAGCGGGTTCTTGGTGAACACCGGCTCGCCAGCGAGCTGGTTGCTGCGCGGCGGTTGCTACCTGGTGCTGGCTGTCGTCGCGTTCAGGCTCAGTCGCTCGGTGACGATTGTGCGGGCCCGCAGGGCGCAGGCACGCTGGTGGATTGTCGGGGCGGTGATCTTTGAGTCGGGTGTGATCGACATGCACGTCTTCCGGCTGTTCGAGATCGACCATGAAAACATTGTGAGGGACATGGTGTTTCACAGTGCCGGACCCGTTGTGGCGATGCTCGGCGGGCTTGTGTTGCTCTATGGCGGCGGGGGCGCATAACTTGGAGGCGTCATCGACGACGCTCAGCACCGCGCAGCCGTCGTCGTCGGCGGTGAGGTGTCGTCCACCCCGCCGGTCACCACGTAGTCAAGCCTGGAGGCCGTTCGGATTCGTCACCTCGAGCGTGCCCGCCGAGACCGTCGTCGGACCGGTGTAGGTATTTGTCGCATCGAAGACCACCGTGCCGGCCCCGATCTTGGTGACCGACAGGGCTTGGGCGATCGAGGGATAGCCAGCCTGGGCCAGGATGGGACCGGTCTTCCACGGCTTGGGGACCTTGCCGGCCATCAGATCGGCCATCGAATTCTTCGTGGTGAACCTCGCCATGACGTGGCCGGCGTTGCCCCAACTGGAGATGCCGGTGTAGGCCCGCGCCCCGTACTTCCGCACCACCTTGTAGCGCTTGTCTAGGGACATCTCCAACGCGGCGGCTAACTCGTCGTCGCCATGTTCCTTGGCGGCGGCCATCACCGAGACTCGGCTCATACCGGTACCGGGGGAGTAGTTGCCGGGATCCAAAATCTCCCAGGTGGTGGCCTTCATCTTGACGTCGTCGTCGGTGATCCGGACCAGCTTCTCCCGCAGGTTCTCCCAGGTCTTGGCCGCTTGCTCGGGCATAGCGAAGTCCAGCCAGTACGACATCACCCCGTCGTTGCCCACCGACGGACCCATGGAGAATTTCAGCGGTCCACGCGCGGCCAGGAACCGGTTATCGGGCTGCAGATACTTGTGCGTGTCAAAGGCCTGCGCCATCTGCTCCGTGCGGCCGGCGCCGAAGTCGGTGCCGTGTAATCGGTCGTGTATCAGTAGCGTCGAAAGCGAGAAAGCGTTGCACATCGGATAGATCAGTCGCGGCTCGCACGGGTACAGCGGGCCGTGGCTGCTGATGTCCATGTTGTGCACGATCGCCTCGCACAGCGAGCTGAACTCATAGACGTACTCGGTGTCGTCGCTCCACCGCAGCGTCAGCGCACCAGGTTCGGAGAATCGTTTGTCGTTGAGGGTTTCAAACAGGCCCAGCATCACCCCGAAGAACCCGGTGTACATGACGTTCGCGAACACGATCGGGTCGGGGTTCCAGCGCTGATAACCCACCAGGCACTCGTGCGCCCAGTAGCCCCACACGCGCTTGTCGCGCATCTTCTCAATGGTGTTGGCCTGCGCTTCGGTGAGGTAGCCGGTGAACGCCGGGGTGTAGTTGTACTGGGCCTGCGCCAGCGCGTAACAGGCGTAGTTGAGCTGATAGCGCAAGGCTGAGAGCAGGTACTGCTCCATGTGGGCAAACCCGTCGAAGCGGTCGAGCGGCTGCAGCGTGAGATCGAGCAGGTACCGCTCAAGTTCTAGGTCGTCGGGAGTCAACTCAGCGACCGCGCGACGGGGTGACTTCTGGCTTCGCTTCGCTGTCGGCATTGAACACTCCTTCCTGGATCCGCCCTACGAAGATCATGTCACCACGTACCGCAATCGGGCGCAGGAATTCAACGCCTGTCCACATCTGACGGGGCAGCGGCCCCAGGATCCGCATTAGAAGCGAACGGCGCACACTGTCGGACCTGCGGCCGACATACGCTGTGCTTGTTCTTCTCCACCTTTTCGGGTGCCCAGACAACTCGCTTGTCGGGCTCAGGGGTTTGCGGGTTGGGAATGGTTTTCTGCTTCTCGGCACGGTCCTTTTCACTTGCGAAGCGCCTTGCCGCTGGACGATTAAACCGCAGAGAAGCCAAATTTTATTGTAGGTCACGCGATTTCCCGCTTTCAACACCCTGCTCCAGGCGGAACGCTACGTTGAAAGCAACCTCGACACCGGAGAAAAATGGGTGTTCAACGCCTGGCCGTACCCGATCGCCTAGCTTTCCCGCCGAGAACCACTCGTGGTGCCCGGAGGCTAGGGCAAAAAGTCGAGATAGCTGTTTTAGGCTTCGGCGGGTATCGACCTCCGTTCCCAGAACCCGCTTCCTCTCGGCGCAACCGCGACTGCTCGGCCCGTTCGTTACACGTTGAGGCCTTCTTTAAGCCCGCGGTATCCGGCAAAGGGTTTTGTTTGGTAGTTAACGGTACGGGTACGGGTACGGGTGGTGGTTTATTGTTCGAAGGGTCAACCGACCTCTCTGTTGGCGTTCGATTTCCCCAGCGTATCGGTGTCGGGAGGGTCTAGCGATGTTCGTCGACGGTTATGTGGGTGTTCCGGTAGTGGGGTCGGCCCGTCGGGTGGTGGGGTCGGGGGGTTTCTGCTCAGCGCGATATGTCGGGCGGGTGGGTGCGTTAGCGGTGCTGTTGGTTGTCGGGCGCGGTCAGCAGATGCATCAAGGCGGCAAACGAGGCCCGGGCGAGGGAGACCCAAGAGTTCGGCGCGCCGAAGACGCCGGTTTTTCCGCGGGTGACTGCCCACGACCTTCGCCACACTGCGGCGTCCCTGGCAGTGAAGGAACTCGCCAACCCGAAAGTGATCCAACGGATGATGGGCCACAAGTCGGCGGCGATGACACTGGACGTCTACGCCGATCTGTTCGAAGACGATTTGGACCTAGTAGCCGATCGGTTGGATCAAGCTGTGTCCAAAATGCGTCCATCGACTTCGGCCGGGTCGAATTACACGGCGTGAAAACCGTCTTGAACTGGGCATTCACTCAATCGCTTGATGGAGCCTCCTGTCAGGATTGAACTGACGACCTTTCGCTTACAAGGCGAGTGCTCTACCACTGAGCTAAGGAGGCATTCCGGACCGGTGCAGTCCGGGTTCGGCGACGCCTGAGTTTATCCGGGTCAGTTCCCGTCGATCTCCGCGTTCAGCGCCCGAGGCGCGGAACGTCGGCGGCCGGGAATCGGAATGCGCTCGGCGATATTGCTCAGCGGGTTGACCACCAGGCTCAGGGTGGCAACGGCTTCCCTCAGCGTTTCGATGGTCGGCGTCAGTGCCTCGAGGCCGGGCGCCAGGCGGTTGAGCGTGTCGGCCACGTCGGCGAGTTGCTCCAGAGGGCCGTCGCGCGCGGTCAACTTCTCGACGAGACCGCCTTCGGCCAGCAGTCGGTCGGCAAGGCCGTCCTCGGCCAGCAGCCTGTCAGCCAGGCCACCCTCGGCCAGAATCTGGTCTACCAGCCCCCCGGGCGCCAGCGCGCGATCAAGGCCGCCGCCCTCGGCGGTCATCTGTTCGAGTACCCCGTCGGGTGCGGTAAGCCGGTCAATGAGGCCGCCTTTCCGCAGGAGCCGATCCATGGCCCCATCGGGCGCCAGCGCCCGGCCGAGAGGGGCGTCATCCTCGATGAGGAGAGCGAACTTGTTCGCGCGTTCGATGGTCTCATCGAGGCCCAGGAAATGGACGACCGAGTCCCGTGGCGTCGGGAAGGCAGCGTCGCCCAGGTTCTCTTTCGCGTACTCGACCGCGGCTTCGGCAACCAGCAATCCGGCGTCGGCCGCCGCCAGGCCCGCCCGCACCGGTGCGACGGCGAGATCCACCAGTACCTTGGCCAGGTTCATGCCCCGATTGTAGGGGCCTGTCTAGCGCCCGGGGTCAATCGAGTGCCGCGAGAATCTTCTGCTGGGCTTCATCGAGGGATTCCGGCGACGGGTCGCGATCGACGGATGCGAAGCCGAAGTCGGTCAGGCTGAAGGCCGGGAAGACGTGTACGTGCAGGTGCGGTACTTCCAGGCCGGCGATGATGACGCCCGCCCGGTCGGATCCGAACGCTGTGCACACCGCCCTACCGAGGCGCTGGGAGACCGCCATCACGTGGTTGAACAGGGCCGGTTCGACGTGTTGCCACTTGTCCACCTCCAGGCGTGGGACCACCAGGGTGTGTCCCTGAGTCATGGGTTCGATGGTCAGAAACGCCACAACATCTTCGTCTTCGTAGACAAAGCGCCCGGGCAGTTCGCGGTTGATGATCATGGTGAACACGGATGCCATGATCGTGAGCATAGGGCCGCCCGGGGGCACCCGGACTGCCTCAGTCGGGCATCCGACTCAGGCCGACTCCGGTGCCTGCCCGAACGACATGCCTTCGAGGTTCCAGTATCCGCGCATGTTGGTGATTAGCCCGGCATCGTCGACGCGATAGCAGAACACCCCGCGCACCGTGCTGGTCATGCCGCCTTCGAAGTCGCTCCGCAACACCAGGATGTGGGCGGCCTCGTTGGGCGAACTGGACGGGAAGGTTTCCTCGCAGGTGACCCGCAGGTTGTTGACGGCGATGTTGGCGTCATAAAACTCCGCAACGGCGTGCTTGCCGCGCACACCCAATCCGTCGGGGTTGGTGTATGACGGACCGATCGGATCCTCGATGACGACGTCGGGGGACATCAGCGCCAACCAGCCCTCGCGGTCATGGGACTGGACACATCGCCATGATGCCCGCGAGGCGGCAAGTGCGGGCGTCAGATCAGTGGTCTTCTGGGCCATCGGAACCCTCAGCGATCCTCGTCGGTGAACCGGATGACCCCTCGGATATTGCGGCCCTCCAGCATGTCCTGGTAGCCCTCGTTGATCTGCTCGAGACGGTACTGCCGGGTGATCATGTCGTCGAGGTTGATCTTGCCCATCTTGTACATCGACAGGATCTGGGGGATGTCGTAGTAGGGATTGCCGCCGCCGAAGATGGTGCCCTGCAGGTTCTTCTGCATCAACGTCAGCATCGCCAGATTCAACGTGACGTTGGTGTCAAGCATGCTGCCGATGGCGGTCATCACGCAGGTGCCCGACTTGGAGGTGATGTTCATGTAGCTGTCGACGTCGGCGCCGTCTACCTCACCGACGGTGACGATCACCTTCTTGGCCATGAAACCCTGTGTCACCTCGGCGATGCCCATCATCGCGGCATCCATGTCGGGGTAGGCATGGGTGGCGCCGAATTTCAGCGCCGCGTCACGTTTCCACTCGACCGGTTCGATGACGAAGATATTGCGTGCTCCGGAGATCACCGCGCCCTGCACTGCCGACATTCCGACCCCGCCGACGCCGACGACCGCGACGTCTTCGCCCGGCTTGATCTGCGCGGTGTGGGTGGCTGAGCCGTAGCCCGTCGTGACGCCGCAACCCACGAGGCAGGCCACCTCGAAGGGAATGGATGGATCGATCTTCACCACCGAGGATTCGTGCACCACCATGTAGGGGGAGAAGGTACCGAGGAGCGTCATCGGGAACACCGGTTCGCCCTTCGCGGTGATGCGGTGGGTGCCGTCGGCGATCGCCACGCCGCCGAGCAGTCCGGCGCCGAGGTCGCAGAGATTGCGCAGGCCGGCCTGACACGACGGACATTTGCCGCAGGACGGAATGAACGACATCACCACATGGTCACCGGGGGCCACGCCCTCGACGCCCGCACCGACCTCGAGCACGATGCCGGCACCCTCGTGTCCGCCGAGGACCGGGAACCCCAGCATCGGGATGCCGCCGGTCACCAGGTGATGGTCGGAGTGGCACATGCCGGAGGCCTCCATCTGGACCTTGACCTCACCGGGTTGGGGGTCGCCGATCTCGATTTCCTCGATCGACCACGGCTGGTTGAACTCCCAGATGAGTGCGCCTTTTGTCTTCACTGCAATCCTCCGACCGCCGGTGTGGCTGAATTGGAACGTGTTCTCGTCTCGTGTCGCATCCTAGGACCTGACGGGTGTCAGGTCACCAGATCGGCACAGGTGCCTGCCCGAGTGGGTAGTAGCCGGGCAGTTTTTCCCCCGCCATGCTGCGCTGGATGCGTTCCTGCATGCCCGCTGACAGTTTCCCGTCCTCGATGAGCTTCAGGTACAACTTCTGTACGTGGCCGAAGTCGAAGAAGTCCCGCTGCCACTCGATCAGACCGTCGCCGTCCAGCCGGAACCAACTCCCGCCGATTCCGTAGATGACGGATTGTTCCCCGTCCGCGTCGGTCGCGACCTGCTTCCAGAAGCCGACTACCTCACCGATCTTCTCGTCGATGAGCACCTTCTGGTACGGGTAACTCCAGCCCTCCAGCCCGGCCATCTCCAGGCTCAACGCGATCTCGCGGATCTCCTGCACGCCAACGCACATGACATCTTCCTTCGGCCCGATGTTCCAGCCGTAGGTAGCGTCGGGGGCGTAAAAATCGGCCAGACCTGTCCAGTCGCCTTGGGCTTCGGCTGTGTGGTTGGCGGCCAGCCACCGCGTCACGAAGTCCTCCAACTGTTCCCTGGGCAATGCGGGCATGCGGATCAGTCCTCCTGCTCGATGATGGTTTTCTCAACGATGTACAACGCCCGGGTTGGGCAGGCTTCGACGGCTCGTTGGACGTCCGCTCTGGCCGCGTCGCAGGGTTCGGTGTCGAGAATCTCGACGATGCCACGCTTGGGTACCCGAAAGTGCTCGGGTGCTTCCAGCGCACACATGGCGTGCCCCTGACACAAGTCCACGTCGACCTCGACGCGATAGCTGCCCATCTGATCTCGACTCCTAGCCGGTGCGCTTGCGGTAACGGACCAGAGCGGGCCGGGCAAGTTGAACGACCATCTTGGAATGGTCGTTGCGGTAGCTGTCCGGCGGCTGAGTCATTTCGAAATCGTACTCGCGCAGTAGAACCGAGAAGATCGCCTTGATTTGAATGGTGGCGAATGCGGCTCCGACGCACCGGTGTCGGCCGGCCCCGAACGGGATCCAGGTCCAACGCTGAAGAACATCCTCCTCGCGCGGCTTCTCGTAGCGGTCCGGATCGAAGGCGTCCGGATCGGGAAAGTCCTCGGGAATCCGATTGGAGATCGCGGGGGATGTCGCGACGAAGTCGCCCCGGTGAATCGGATAGCCCTGCACCTCGAATTCGCCCTGCGCAACTCGCATCAGGATGATCAGCGGCGGGTGTAACCGCAGAGTCTCCTTGATGACATTCTCCAGCTTCGGTATTTGACGCAGCGCATGGAAACTCACCTCCTGTCCGTCGGCGTAAAGCTCGTCGAGTTCGCTGGTGACCTCGGCGTAGACATCGGGATGCCGCATCAACTCGATGAGCGTCCACGACGAGGTCCCGGAACTGGTGTGGTGTCCGGCGAACATCAGGGATATGAACATCCCGGTGATCTCATCGGCGCTGAAACGGAGGTTGCCGTCATCGCCGGGAATCGACACCAGCACATCGAGCATGTCGCGGTCGGCCTTGTCGGCCGGCGGGTTGGCGATCCGCTGGTCCATGATCTCGCCGACCAGTCCGACCAAGCCCTCGCGCGCCTCGTCTCGGATCCGGAAGCTCTCGATCGGCAGGTACGGATCCACGTAGCACAGCGGGTCGGTGCCCCGCTCGAGGAGGTGATAGTAATTCGCGAAGCGGGAGTCCAGTTGCTCGCGGAACTTGCTTCCGATCAGGCAGGCCGTTGAGGTGTAGATCGTCAGTTCGGAGAAGAAGTCGAGCAGGTCGACATGGCCGTCGGAGCCCCAGTCTGCGATCATCCGGCGAACCTCGCGTTCGATGGTGGCCGCGTGTCCCTTCATGTGGTCACCGCGTAGCGCGGAGTTGTGCAACATCTCCTTGCGCCGTTCCGGACTCGCGTCGAACACGACACCTTTGCCGAAGATCGGCGTCATGAACGGATAAGCCTGCGCCTGGTCGAGTTCAGAGTCGGCGGCACGGAAGAAGAACTCATTCGCCTCCGCACCGGTGAGCAGGATCACCTGCTTGTCGGCGAGCTGGAAGGCGCCGACGTCCCCGCACTCCTGCCGCAGGCGAGCCATCAGAGAGATCGGGTCGGTTCGGAACTCCTCGAGGTGGCCGTGCTCGTCAGCGCCGCCGGAGACCCGCCGGACTTCTTTCAGCGGTGTGTTGCCGGTCATGGTTCCTCCGGGTACTTGAGTTGCTGGCGTTCCTTGGGCGCGCTGGATAGCGGCGCCTCGGGTTGTAGTTCCATCGAGGCGACGAACCCGCCGCGCGGCGTCTCGGCGACGAATGCGATCGCGCGGGCGAGGTCCGCTGCGCGCAGGAAGTAACTGTGACGGGCCTGGCCCCAGGTGGCCCAGTCCGCCAGGGCCTCAGCGATGGACTCCGCGGGCAGGTTCGTTCCCATGGCGGTCTGAGTCGGTCCCGGGTGAACGATCGAGGCACGGACTCCGGTTCCTTCTAACTCCATCTGCAGATTGGTGACCATCGCGAGCAGTCCGGCCTTGGCCGCTCCGTAGGCGCCCATGTGCGGGCGCTGTCGCAATGCGACGTCGGAGCCGACGAAGATCACGTCGCCGCGTTGGCGGGCCACCATGCCGGGAAGAACCGCGGTCGCAAGGCGGTTGGCGCCGATGAGGTGGATCTGGACCTGGGACGCGAAATCCTCGGTGTCGATCTCGTAAAGCCGCCCGAAGAAGGTGTCGCCGGCGCCGGCGATAAGGATTTCAATATCGCCGAGTTTCTCGGCGGCACGACGCACGAATTCGGTGACGGAGTCCGCTTCTGTGACGTCGAGCGAAAACGCCACGGCCTCACCACCATCGGCGCGGATCTGCGCGGCGAGTTCCTCGCATGTATCGACCCGCCGGGCTCCGAGGGCGACCGGGAAGCCCCGGGCGGCCAACTCGGTGGCCGTGGCGGCGCCGATGCCCGACGAGGCGCCGGCAATCAGGACCGGACGTCGGGACGGGTGCGGTTCGAAGCGTGCCATCAGCGGAACGTCACCGTCATCGGCAGGCTGGCGAAACCGCGAACATTGCTGGAGTGCACCCGAACGGCGCTCGCCTCATCGATCTCGTAACCCCGTATCCGTTCGAACAGTTCCGTTAGGGCGACACGGGCCTCCATCCGGGCCAGATGCGCGCCCAGGCAGAAGTGCGCGCCGCTGCCGAAGCTCAGCAGCTTGGATCCGATCTCGCGTCCGATGCGGTATTCGTCCGGGGCATCAAAGACCCGCTCGTCGCGGTGCGCAGCCCCCGGCATCAACAGTAAGGTGTCGCCGTCGTGCAGGGTCGTGCCGTAAAACTCGACGTCGGTCACCACGGTTCGGGCCAGGATCTGGCTGGAGGTGTCGTAGCGCAGGGTCTCCTCGATCCACAGCGGGATCCGGCAGTGGTCGGCGTGAACCTCGGCTAGTTGGTCGGGATTCTTGGCGCCCCAGAAAGCGGCATTGCCAAGCAGTTTGGTGGTGGTCTCGTTGCCGGCGACCACCATCAGGAACAGAAAAGCCATGATTTCATCGTCGATGAGGCGGTCACCGTCGATCTCGGCCTCCAGCAGTGCCGAGGTGAGGTCATCGGTGGGCTTCCGGCGCCGTTGCGCCACCATCTCCGCGTAGTAGACCAGCATCTCCATCGACGCCTCGATCGCCGACAACGGCACATCGGCCACGCCGTCTTCGCGGTGCATCACCGTGTCGGCGAGGCCCCGGAGTTGATCGCGATCCGCCATGGGTACGCCCATCAACTCGGAGATCACGTCCATGGGCAGCTTCCCGGCGAATTCGGTGATGTAGTCGAAGCTCGCGGACTCCAGGGCGGTATCGAGATGATGCTTGGCCAGTTCGACTACGCGGGCTTCGAGTTCGCGGATCCGGCGGGGGGTGAAGCCCTTGGACACCAGGGTTCGCAGTCGTAGGTGAGCCGGGTCGTCCATGGCGAGAAACGACATCGTCCGGTAGGCCTCGGGGTTACGCGAGATCGGGTCCAGCGATACCCCGAGCTTGTTCGACAGCGCGACACTGTCACGGAATCCCTTGTGCACGTCACTGTGCCGGGTGAGTGCCCAGAAATTCAGGTCGTCGTTGCGATACAGCGGCGCCTCGTCGCGCAACCGCTTGTAGTAGGGATACGGGTCTTCATGAAAGTGGTAGTCGTAGGGGTCAAGAACCGGCGAGGCGGAATCGGTGGTCACTGTGCGGCTCCGGACGCGTCGGCTCCGGACGTCAGGATCAGGCCGACCACATAGCCCAGCCGGTCGGCGATCTGGCGGTAGCTGAAGGCTCCGCTGCCGGCATGCACCAGTGCGCCGAAGTAGCTCATCTCCAGAGCGGCCACCGTCCGGTTGTCGGCGTCGGGACCCAGTGCGGAGCGGATGCGCTGATGAATTTCTGCACCGATCTTGTCCCGGACTGTGCGCACGGCGGTGTCGTTACTCAGCAGAGCCGTTGTGCAGGCGGCGGCGACCTCGGGTTCGTCGGCGACGACGAGTGCGAGGCTGCGCAGTGCCTGCTGCACGCGGTTGAGTCGAGTGTCGTTGACGTCAGTGAAGTAGGGGACCTCCCGAACCAGGTCAAGGTAGACCTCAGCGACGAGATGGTTTTTCGACGAGAAGTAGGTGTAGGCGGTGGCCGGGGCCACTCGGGCGACCGCCGCCACTCCCCGCACGGTGAGATCCGCGTAGGACGACCCGCGCAGGGACTCCAATGCCGCGCGGACCAGTTTGCGAAACGTCTCCTCCTGGCGGGGACGCCGCGTCACCCCAACCCGATTGCTGGGAACGGTCACCGTCGCCTTGCTGGACACATGTCCACCGTACTGGCCGACGCCGCCCGGCCGCAAGACTTCTAGCCGAAGTACCACCTCAGCGCGGCGTAATTCAGTATGGCCCTTGCAGCCCCGGCAATGCAATGGATAGGGTTCGTCGAAGGAATTCGGACAGGTGTCCATACGGTGCGGATCCGGCGATGGGCCGGTGACGAACGGCAGGCGGGAGTCGCGGTGGCAATAGCAGCGCACGGCAACAGCGATCTGTTCATCGACGGCGAGTTCGTGGCCGGCGGGGCCGGCCGTTTTCCCACGGTCAACCCCGCGACCGAGGAGATTATCGGCACCGCCGCCAACGCCGATGCCGACGACATGGGTCGAGCCATTGCTGCCGCCCGTCGCGCATTCGACCACACGAACTGGTCGGTCGACACCGAGTTGCGGGTGCGGTGTGTGCGCCAGTTGCGAGACGCCATGCGTGAACACATCGAGGAACTACGCGAGATCACCATGGCCGAGGTCGGTGCGCCGCGCATGCTCACCGCGATGGCGCAACTGGAGGGTCCCGTCGAAGATCTCGGCTTCGGCGCCGATACCGCGGAAACCTATCCCTGGCGAACCGATCTCGGCGTCGCCAAACCGATGGGAATCGCGACTCAACGCACCATCGTCCGAGAGGCAGTCGGTGTGGTCGGCGCCATCACACCCTGGAATTTTCCGCATCAGATCAATCTTGCGAAGATCGGACCGGCGCTGTCGGCGGGTAACACCGTGGTGTTGAAGCCCGCACCCGACACTCCCTGGTGTGCGGCGATGCTGGGTGAGCTCATCGCAGGGCACACCGATATTCCGTCCGGCGTGTTCAACGTCGTCACCTCCGATGACCACGCGGTTGGCGCCCTGCTGAGCAGTGATCCCCGGGTCGACCTGGTGTCGTTTACCGGTTCGACCGCCACCGGACGCGCGGTTATGGCGGCCGGCGCAGCCACCGTTAAGAAGGTGTTTCTGGAATTGGGCGGCAAGTCCGCCTTCCTGGTCCTCGATGACGCGGAACTTGCCGGCGCCTGTTCCATGGCGGCGTTCACCGCGTCGATGCACGCCGGACAGGGCTGCGCGATCACCACCCGATTGGTGGTTCCCCGAGCCCGCTACGACGAGGCCGTTGCCGCCGCGGCCGCCACCATGTCGGGAATCAAGCCGGGCGACCCGACTGAGTCCGGAACCATCTGCGGGCCGGTCATTTCCGCGCGCCAGCGCGACCGGGTTCAGTCTTATCTTGACCTGGCGATCGCCGAGGGCGGCACCTTCGATACTCGGGACGGCGGCCATTGCCCGACCCGCCGCACGACCTGCCCTTCTTCATCGAGCCCACCGTGGTCGCCGGCCTCACCAACGACGCGCGTGTTGCCCGGGAGGAGATTTTCGGCCCCGTGCTGACGGTGATCGCCCACGACGGCGACGACGACGCGATCCGCATCGCCAACGATTCACCGTACGGTCTCTCCGCCACGGTGTTCGGTGCCGATCCCGAGCGCGCGGCGGCGGTCGCCAGACGGTTGCGGGTGGGAACCGTTAACGTCAACGGTGGTGTCTGGTACTCGGCCGACGTTCCCTTCGGCGGCTACAAGCAGTCCGGGGTGGGCCGGGAAATGGGTGTTGCCGGTTTCGAGGAGTACCTCGAACTGAAAGTCATTGCCACAGCAGTGTGATTCGGCTCGATAAGGAGCAACGATGGGACAGTTCGACGAGAAAGTCGCGATCGTCACCGGTTCCGGCGGCGGCATCGGCCAGGCATATGCCGAGGCGCTCGCCCGAGAGGGCGCTGCGGTGGTGGTGGCCGACATCAACGTCGAGGGCGCCGACCGGGTCGCGGCCGGCATCCTGGCAGAGGGCGGCACTGCGATCGCCGTTGAGGTCGATGTATCCGACCCGAACTCGGCTAAGGCGATGGCTGATCGTGCGCTCGCCGAGTTCGGCGGTATCGACTATCTGATCAACAATGCCGCGATCTTCGGAGGTATGAAACTCGACTTTCTCGTCACGGTCGATTGGGACTACTACAAGAGGTTCATGAGCGTGAACCTCGACGGCGCACTGGCCTGCACCCGTGCGGTCTACCGGAAGATGGCCAAGCGCGGGGGTGGGGCGATCGTCAACCAGTCCTCGACCGCGGCCTGGCTCTACGCCAACTACTACGGTTTGGCGAAGGTCGGCATCAACGGCCTGACCCAACAACTTTCGCGCGAACTTGGCGGGATGAACATTCGTATCAATGCCATCGCTCCCGGCCCGATCGACACCGAGGCCAACCGAACCACCACCCCCCAGGAGATGGTCGCCGACATCGTCAAGAACATTCCGCTGAGCCGGATGGGCCAGCCCGAGGATCTGGTCGGCATGTGTCTGTTCCTGCTGTCCGATCAAGCCGCCTGGATCACCGGGCAAATCTTCAATGTCGACGGCGGGCAGATCATCCGCTCGTAGAAGGGAGGACACTACGTAGAAGGGAGGACAACATGACCGAGTTGAAACTCGGCTACGTCGGACTCGGCAGCATGGGTGCGCCGATGGCCATGCGACTGGTGGACTGGCCGGGCGGGCTGGTGGTGTTCGACGTGCGCGACGAGGCGATGCTGGCCTTCGGCGAGGCGGGAGCAGGT
>JAGYKK010000120.1 GCA_018401645.1 Mycobacterium sp.
GCGCTCATGGTGGCCTGGTTGTAAAAGATGCGCCCGAAGTGATCCCGGTCCGGAAACACCTCGTCCTGGCGCGGCAGGAATGCGCCACCGGAATCCACCAGGTAGACGCACGGCAGCCGGTTCTGGGCCGCGATCTCCTGGGCGCGAAGGTGTTTTTTGACCGAGATCGGGTAGTAGGTGCCGCCTTTGACGGTCGCGTCGTTGGCGACCACCATGCATTCCCGCCCAGAAATCCGGCCGACCCCGGTGATGATTCCAGCCGCGGGGCACTCGTCGTCGTACATACCGTCGGCAGCCAGCGGAGCGATCTCCAGCAGTGGGCTGCCGGGGTCGAGCAGTTCGTCGACCCGCTGCCGCGGTAGCAGCTTTCCTCGTGCGACGTGACGCTCGCGGGAACGTTCCGGGCCACCGCGGGCCGCTACCGCCAGCTTGCCGCGCAACTGGGCGACGAGCTGCAGATGCGCCTCACGGTTGGCGACGGGCGATGACATCGAATTCACCTTCGGTTAATGGCGGCTAACTAGATGCTATGTTAGTGGCAATTAACTCAAACGTACAGCGGGGTTCGCGGGGAAGGTTCCATGACGACGCTCACCAGTCGAAGTCGGCGGAAATCCGATCGCCGTTCGCAACTGCTGGCCGTCGCCGAACAACTGATTGCCGAACGGGGTTTCCTGGCGGTGCGACTGGAGGACATCGGTGCCGCCGCCGGCATCAGCGGTCCGGCCATCTACCGACATTTCACCGGCAAAGAGGCACTGCTGGTCGAACTGCTCGTCGGAATCAGCACCAGGCTGCTGGCCGGGGCGCAAGCGGTGCTTGCGCGAGACCCTGATCCCGCCGACGCACTGGACGGCCTGATCGAGTTCCATCTCGATTTCGCGCTCAGCGAACCCAATCTGATCCGGATCCAAGACCGCGACTTGGCGAACCTCCCGGGCACAGCGCAACGGCAGGTCCGCCGGGCACAGCGACGCTACGTCGAGACCTGGGTGGGTGCGCTGCGTTCGCTGGATCCCACACTCGCCGAAGACCAGGCCCGCGTGATGGCGCACGCCGCCTTCGGACTGCTCAACTCCACGCCACACAGCATGAAACCGGCCCACCGATCGGCCGCACCGGAGGGAACCCGGGAGTTGCTGCGGTCGATGACACTCGCCGCGTTGCGGCGTGGTGGAACACCGGCATCGACGCGCGGGTAATCTTTTTTCCGTGATGCGGGCATGAGTAATCCCAGCGGGCCAGAATGGTCGGACCCCACGCAGGCCGCGGCCGCCGGCTACTCCCCCAATCCCGACCCTG
>JAGYKK010000121.1 GCA_018401645.1 Mycobacterium sp.
AGAATGAACAGCGGCGATAAGTCCGCGGACTGAGCGATTAGGGTGTTGGCCGTGCGCGTCCTCGTGATCGGTTCCGGTGCCCGCGAACACGCCCTGCTGCTCGGACTCCGGAAGGATCCGGGCGTCGATTACCTCGCGGTAGCGCCCGGTAACGCGGGCACCGCGACGGTGGCCGAACAGTTCGACGTCGACGTCACCGCCGCGGACGACGTCACCGCACTCGCCGTCCGCCTCCGGGTCGATCTGGTGGTGATCGGCCCCGAGGTGCCACTGGCACTCGGCGTCGGCGACGCCGTCCGGGCCACCGGAATCGCCTGTTTCGGTCCGTCGAAGGACGCCGCTCGGATCGAGGGATCCAAAGCCTTCGCCAAGGACGTGATGGCTGCCGCCGGCGTGCGCACCGCGGCCAGTCAGACCGTCGACAGCCCGGCTCATCTCGATGCTGCCCTGGATCGGTTCGGCCCTGCCGTCGGCCAGGCCGCCTGGGTAGTCAAAGACGACGGACTGGCGGCCGGCAAGGGCGTGGTCGTCACCGCCGACCGGGACGCGGCCCGTGCGCATGCCGCCACCCTCTTGGATTCCGGCCACCCGGTGCTGTTGGAGTCGTTCCTGGATGGGCCGGAAGTCTCACTGTTTTGCCTCGTCGACGGCGCCGCAGTCGTGCCCCTGGTTGCTGCGCAGGATTTCAAGCGGGTCGCCGACGGGGACACCGGGCCCAACACCGGGGGAATGGGAGCCTACGCACCGCTGCCGTGGCTGCCCGAGTCGGTGCGCGCCGAGATGGTTCGCGAACTGGTCGAACCCGTCGCGGCCGAGCTGGTTCGCCGGGGTTGTCCGTTTACGGGCCTGCTCTATGCCGGACTGGCGATGACCTCCGATGGTCCCGCCGTCGTCGAGTTCAATTGCCGGTTCGGCGACCCCGAGACCCAGGCCGTGCTGGCGTTACTGGAATCCCCACTGGGCGCGCTGCTTTATGCGACGGCGACCGGAACCCTCGCCGAGGCCGCGCCGCTGCAGTGGCACGACGGCTACGCGGTGACGGTGGTGCTGGCCGCCGAGAATTACCCCGGGCGCCCCCGGTTCGGTGACGTCATCACCGGGTCCGAGGCCGACTCCGTGCTGCATGCCGGTACCGCGCGGCGCGAGGACGGGGCAGTCGTCTCCTGCGGCGGGCGAGTGCTGTCGGTGGTTGGTACCGGAGCCGACCTGCCGGCTGCGCGGGCCGCTGCCTACCGGGTCATGTCGGCGATTCGA
>JAGYKK010000122.1 GCA_018401645.1 Mycobacterium sp.
AGAAGCTGGCGCACCTGGCGGCCTACGAGCAGGCCTGCGAAACCAACGGGGGTGGGGCCTATCTACGCGGTGAGGGCCTGTATTCCTCGTTGATCAGCGAGTGGCGCAAGCAACGCGATGCCGGGGTGCTCAAGGGCAAGCCGGCCGGTGCCAGGGTCGGCAAGCTGACTGCGGAGCAGGCCGAGATCGCCCGCCTCAAGCGGGAGAACGCCCGGTTGAACAAGCGGTTGACCAGCACCGAGGCCGCTTTGGAGATTATGGGAAAAGCACACGCGCTCTTGGAGAGTCTCTCCGAGAGCGCGGAGCCGCCGAGCACGCCGAGACGGCGTTGATGGACGCCTGGAAAGCGTTGCGGGGAAATGGGATTCCCACCCGGGCGGCATCGGCGGTGACCGGCATGCACCGCTCGACGGCGCTGCGCCGCGCCGCACCCAAACCGAGCGCGCCGGGTCGGCAGGCCACGGTGCCGGTCAACAAGCTCACCGCCGCCGAGTGCGCTCGGGTCCTTGAGGTGCTCAACAGTGCGCGCTTCGTTGACTGTGCTCCGCTGCAGGTGTGGGCCACGCTGCTCGATGAGGGCACCTACCTGTGTTCGGTCTCGACGATGTATCGCATCCTGACTGCGAACAAGCAGGTCAAAGAGCGTCGCCGGCTGGCCCGGCACCGCAAGGCGGTCTGCCCGGAGCTGGTGGCCACCGCCCCGCGGCAGGTGTATTCCTGGGACATCACCAAACTGGCCGGCCCGGCCAAGGGGATCTACTACGACGCCTACGTGATGATCGACATCTTTTCGCGCTACATCGTGGGGGTGCACGTGCACGCCCGCGAGTGCGGGGTGCTGGCCACCGAGATGATGGAGCAGATTTTCGGCACCTACGGCATCCCGCACGTCGTGCACGCCGACCGGGGAACCTCGATGACCAGTAACAGCGTCGCCGGGCTGCTTGCCGAGCTCGGGGTGACCCGCTCGCATTCACGGCCTAAGGTCTCCAACGACAACCCCTACAGCGAGTCCTGGTTCAAGACCCTCAAATACGCCCCGGCCTTCCCGGAACGCTTCACATCCATCCACCACGCACGAGACTTCATGGACGAATTCGTCGCCTGGTACAACCACGAGCACCGCCACAGCGGCATCGGCCTGCACACCCCCGCCGACGTCTTCTACGGCCTCGCCGAAGACAAGGACAACCAGCGCCGAATTGTGCTCGCCGACGCCCGAGCACGTCACCGGCACCGCTTCA
>JAGYKK010000123.1 GCA_018401645.1 Mycobacterium sp.
GGGCCGGCATAGAGCGTGGGGTAATGATCGCGGAGCCCGGCGCTCACGTAATTGGCCGC
Organism: Mycobacterium sp.; assembly: GCA_018401645.1. Lineage (GTDB taxonomy): Bacteria > Actinomycetota > Actinomycetes > Mycobacteriales > Mycobacteriaceae > Mycobacterium. The sequence continues at coordinate 60 of JAGYKK010000123.1, forward strand.
CAGGATCGCCGCCGTGCCGGGCGATCTCGTGGTCGCGCTGCTGCAGCGCTCCGACGACATCGAGGTCCCCATCGAGGGCGAGGATGAACTGCTGGCGCAGCACCTCGGCAGCCGGCGGTGATCCGAACTGCGGGGACACCACGAAAGTGTTGATGGCCGACCCGTCGGCGCTGTTGACCGCGGCCGAGTGCACACTCAGAGTGTTCAGCGCCAATACTCCGGCCGCCTTGGACAGCAGACCCCGCCGATCCGGCGCGATCATGGTGATCGCGTAGGTCAGCGCTGATTCCCCGGGCACCATGTCGACGTGCACGGCACCGTCGCGAGCCAGCACAAGATGTTCGGCGGCAACAGGTTCGGGTCGGGGCTCTTCGTCGCCGGCCAGCAACCCTCGGCAGCGGCGCACCAGATCACCGATCAAGGTGGCCTTCCAATCGCCCCACACTCCCGGCCCGGTGGCCAGCGAGTCGGCTTCGGCCAGGGCGGCCAGCAGTTCCAGCAGAACCGGGTCACCATCGAGTGCCGCCACGACACCGGCGGCGGTCGCGGAGTCAGCAAGATCACGATGGGTTGCCGTCGAGGGCAGCAGCAGATGGTGGCGCACCATCGCCGAGAGCACTCGGACGTCGGAGGGCCACAGCCCCAGCCGATTTCCGACCCGGACAGCCAGTTCGGCACCGATCACGCTGTGGTCCTCGCTGCGCCCCTTCCCGATATCGTGCAATAGGGCACCGAGTACCAGCAGGTCGGGCCGCGCCACCCGGGTCGCCAAAGCGCTTGCCCTCGACACTGTTTCGGCAAGATGGCGGTCCACGGTCCAGATGTGAACCGCGTCGCGCGGGGGGAGATCGCGGACAGCACCCCACTCCGGGAATATCCTCCCCCACAGGCCGGTCCGATCCAACGCCTCGATCACCGTGACCGCGGTCGGTCCGGCCGTCAGCAGCACTAGCAGATCCTCGAGTGCATCCCGCGGCCAGGGTTCGCGCAACTCGGGGGCGGTCTCAGCGAGGCGCCCCAGGGTGGATGCCGCGATCGGAAGACCGGTCGTGGCCGAGGCTGCAGCCACCCGCAACGTCAATCCGGGATCACGCTGGGGCTTGGCGTCGCGGGCCAGGATCACCTCACCGGCGAACTCCACGACACCCTCGTCGATGGGCCGGCGGATCGGACGGCGAAGCAC
>JAGYKK010000124.1 GCA_018401645.1 Mycobacterium sp.
CGCTGGGAACTAGCTGAGCGGTGACCCGCTGGGAACTAGCTGAGCGGTGACCCGCTGGGAACCAGCCGAGCGGGTTACGACTTCGCGTTCAGGGTGGCCCGGACACACACCGTGACGTAGGGCAGTGCCAGCCCGGTCGCGCCGGCCAGTGATGGGTGGGTAGCCAGCAGTTCGCGGACTTCCTCGAGGGTGCGGGCGCGCACGTCGGCGGGAGAGGTGATGCAGTAACTGCGGGAGGCGACGTAGTCGATCAATGCCTGCGGGGTGATGTAGTTGATCCACCGCACCTGATGGGTCGCCACGTCAGTGAAGGTCTCCGGCAGATCCACCGTGGCGTTGTCCCGGTCGTGCTCGTGGCCGACGATCTCGCCGAAGTCCTTGACCCAGCCGGGCCCAGAGCGTTCATCGCGGGTGTTCCACAGCACCCCGAGGCGCCCGCCGGGTCGCAGCACGCGAGCCACTTCGGCCGCCGCGCGATCGGCGTCGAACCAGTGCCACGCCTGAGCCACCAGCACCGCGTCGACGTGTGAATCGGGCAGCGGAATCTGCTCGGCCGAGCCGAGCAGGGCGGGGGTGTCGGGCAGGGCACCGCGGAGCATGTCCAGCATCTCGGCGATGGGATCCACCGCGATCACCCGCAGGCCCCGCTCGACCAGCCGAGTGGTCAGCTTGCCGGTACCGGCGCCGAGGTCGAGAACGTCGCGGGCGTCCCAGTCGCCGGTTGGCGCGAGCAGCCAGTCGACGGCCTCCGGTGGATAGGAGGGCCGGCCCCGTTCGTAGGCGGCGGCCTCCGATCCGAAGGACAGCGAGCGTTCGCGCCGCGGATCGTTCATGGGCGTCCGTCGGTGGCCAGAGTCAGCGTCTGGCGGATCAACTCGCCCACGGCATCGATCTCCAGCAGGAAACCGTCGTGACCGTAGTTCGACTCGACGACCTTCAGGCTGGTGCATCCGGGTAGCAGCTCGGCAAGTTCGGACTGAAGCCGCAGCGGGTAGAGCCGGTCGGAGGTGATCCCGCCGACCACCACCGGGACCGCGCACGACCGCAGGGCGGCAGCGACCCCGCCGCGGCCACGGCCGACGTCGTGATTGGACAGAGTTTCGGTCAGGGCCACATAGCTGCCGGCGTCGAACCGATCAACCAACTTGGCACCCTGATACTCCAGGTAACTCTGCACCGCGTAGCGGCCGCCGGACATCGGATCTTCGGCGCCCTGTGCGTC
>JAGYKK010000125.1 GCA_018401645.1 Mycobacterium sp.
CCGCCGGTTGCGCCACCACCGTCGACGGTGTCGCCATCTGTATCGGTTGCGGCAATGCGACCGAGCCGGAATTTCCGAATGCTCGCCCCAGTGCGCCCCCAACGATGCCGTCGCCGGTGTCGCCACCGACCGGTGCGGCGCTATCGCCCAATTCCGCCGGGTACGTCTACATCGAGACGAGGTCCGGCAAGACCCGCTGCCAGATCTCGGCCGACAACGTCGGATGCGAGTCCGACTTCACCGATCCCCCCACGGTGGACGGCGGCCCGGCCAACGGGGTTGAGGTATCCGCCGGCGGCAGTAACCGCTGGGTGCTCGGCAACCTGGGAGCGATGCCCACCGTCACGATCGGTTATGCGACCTACAGTGCGGTCGGCTGGACCATCCAGGCCGATAGCAGCGGTACGCGCTTCACCAATGATCAGACCGGCCGCGGCATGTTCATCAGCACCGAGGCGGTCGAGTTCTTCTAGTCCTGCCCTAGGCTGGCCCCGTGGACTTCCGCGTCTTCCTCGAACCGCAGCAGGGCGCCACCTACGACGACCAACTGGCGGGTGCCCAAGCCGCCGAATCACTCGGGTATTCAGCATTTTTCCGCTCGGATCACTACGTGGCGATGAGTGGCGAGGGACTGCCGGGACCGACCGACTCCTGGGTGACCCTGGCCGGAATCGCGCGAGAGACGTCCTCGATCCGACTGGGCACCCTGGTGACGTCGGCAACCTTTCGTTTTCCCGGGCCGCTGGCGATATCGGTGGCTCAGGTCGACGCGATGAGCTGCGGTCGCGTCGAATTCGGCATCGGGGCAGGCTGGTTCGAGGCTGAGCACCGCGCCTACGGGATCCCGTTTCCCGCCCTCGGTGAGCGATTCGATCGGCTCGAGGAACAGCTGGAAATCATCCCCGCCATGTGGGCGACCCCGCTCGGCGAGACCTACGATTTCACCGGCACTCACTACACGATCACCGCTTCCCCGGCGCTGCCCAAGCCGGTGCAACTGCCGCATCCCCCGATCATCATCGGCGGCGGCGGTGCCAGACGCACCCCGGCGCTGGCGGCGCGCTACGCCGCGGAGTTCAACCTCGCCTTTCCAACACTGGAATTCGCACCGGTTCAGATCGGCCGCGTTCGGACCGCACTGCAGACGGCCGGCCGAGG
>JAGYKK010000126.1 GCA_018401645.1 Mycobacterium sp.
GCCGCCGGTGCCATGCCGGTCTTGGTCCTCTATGCGGTTCCACATCGCGACTGCGGCAGTTTCGCGGCTGGTGGCTTTGCGACGGCTGCGGGTTATCGCGGATGGATCGACGCCATCGCGTCCGGCCTGGGCTCGCTGCCGGCGGCGATAATCCTCGAACCCGATGCACTGGCGATGGCCGACTGCCTGTCGGCGGATCAACGCCAGGAGCGCTTCGATTTGTTGAGCTACGGCGTCGACGTATTGACGTCAAACCCGGCCGCCGCCGTCTACGTCGACGGCGGACATTCGCGCTGGGTCGGCGCGGAGGAGATGGCGGCCCGACTCAACGCGGTCGGCGTGGACCAGGCACGGGGTTTCAGCCTCAACATCACGAACTACTACACCACCGAAGAGCAGATCGGCTTCGGCGAGACGATCTCGGCACTGACCAACGGCTCGCACTACGTGATTGACACCTCACGCAACGGTGTCGGGCCCCTTCCCGACGCCCCGCTGAGTTGGTGCAACCCGGACGGGCGAGCATTGGGCGTGGCGCCCACCACGGTCACCGCGGGTGCACACGCCGACGCCTACCTGTGGCTCAAACGCGTCGGTGAATCCGACGGGTCATGTGACCGCGGGGATCCTCCGGCCGGCCGGTTCATCAACGAGTTCGCCATCGAACTGGTCCGAAACGCGAGCCCCTAACCGACCACACCCAGGGGGATCACCCCCAGCCGACGACACCCAGAAGGGGCATCAGTCGAAGGACTGCCAGCCCGGAGATCCCGGCCACGCCGCCCCGTCGAGAAGGACCTCCGCGGCACCGGAGCGGACCGCCCCGATCACCCGCCAGCCAGGCGGCGGCCCGAGCGGGAAACATGCCAGAAGCGCATGGTCCTCACCACCGCCGAGCACCCATGCCCAGGGGTCCGCCCCGGCGGCCTCGGCTACCTCCGTCACTGCCTCGATGTCAGTGCGCAGTGCTTCGCCATCCAGATCCATCGTGACGCCGGACGCCGTCGCCAGCTGACCCAGGTCGGCGAGCAGACCGTCGGAGACGTCGGTCATCGCCAGCGCCCCGGCCTCAGCGGCAAGGCGCCCCTGACCGTACGGTGGACGTGGCACCAGGTGCCGATTCCGGATGTCGGCGAACCCGTCAATTCCGTT
>JAGYKK010000127.1 GCA_018401645.1 Mycobacterium sp.
CGCAGCGTGCGTTCGATCATCAAAACACCTAGGGCCGCCCGGTTATCCGGTCTGCGATCGTGGCGATGGGCGAACTGGTTGACCGGCCGCTGGCCTCGTGGCGATCGGCGAGCTTGTAGGCGCCATACAGACTCCGCACACCCAGCCAGCGCAGCGGTTCGGGTTCCCAGGTGCGTGAGCGGTGATCAACCCAGGGCAGGGCGGCGAGTTCGGTGGAGCGTTTGAGCACCAGATCGGCCAAGGTACGCCCGGCGAGGTTGGTGGCCGTCACCCCGTGCCCGACGTAGCCGCCGGCCTCGCCGAGTCCGGTGGCGGGGTCCAACCGGACACCGGCGGTCCAGTCCCGCGGTACGGCCAGCACACCGCACCAGCCGTGGGCGATCGGCACCCCGCGGGTCTGCGGCAACACGGTGTTCAGCACACCCGTCAGGTAGTCGATGGTCCCCTGGCCGACGGCGCCGTCCGAGTCGATCCGAGAGGCGTAGCGGTAGGGCACCGCACGCCCGCCGATCGCGATCCGGTCATCGGCGGTGCGCTGGGCGTAGAAAAAGCCATGCGCCAGATCCCCCATTGTTTCCCGGCCCGCCCAACCGATTGTCTCCCAGAGACTTTCGGGTATCGGGTCGGTGGCGATCATCGCGCTGTTCATCGGCAGCCAGCGTCGGCGCAGCCCGCCCATCCGGGCGGTGAAGCCCTCGGTGGCCCGCAGCACAACCGGCGCTCGGAGCACGCCCAGTGCCGTCTCGGCGCGACCGGGACTGATCTCGGTGACCGGGGTTTGTTCGTAGATGGTGACGCCGAGGCGTTCGACCACGTCGGCCAGGCCGCGGGCCAGCTTCGCCGGCTGCACCCGCGCGCAGTGCGGATTGAACGCGCCCAGTATCAGTTGATCGACCCGAACCCGTTCGGCCGCTTCGGGTCCCGAGAGCATCTCGATACCGTCGATTCCCCAGCACCGGTCCTCTTCGACCCCGGCGCGCAGCCGCACCGCCTGCGCGGCGGTCCGGGCCACTTCAAGGCTGCCGCCCTTGACGATATCGGCGTCGATGCCTTCCCGGCGCGTCACGTCGATCACCTCATCGACGGCGGCGTTGAGCATCCTTTGCCAGGCGACCACGCTGTCGATGCCGTGCCGGG
>JAGYKK010000128.1 GCA_018401645.1 Mycobacterium sp.
CTGTACCTGCCGACCACTGGTGATACCGCGCTCGACGAAGTCCACGAACCGCGGACACGCCACCGCGGACACCTCGACGCCGCGGGCCGCCGCGAACGCATCCTGGTATGCCTGCGAGGCGATCGTGGCCCGGGTTCCGATCACCCCGATCCGTCCGGTTCGGGTGGCCGCCACCGCGCGCCGGACGGCCGGCAGGATCACCTCGACGACCGGCACGTCGTAACGCTCTCGGGCGTCCCGCAGGCAGGCCGCAGACGCGGTGTTGCAGGCGATGACGATCGCTTTCGCGCCGCGGCGCACCAGATCGTCGCCGATGGCCAGCGCGTGGGCGCGCACCTCGGGAATGCTCAGGGGTCCGTACGGCCCGTGGGCGGTATCGCCGACGTAGACGATGTCCTCGTCAGGCAACTGATCGATGATCGAGCGCGCCACCGTCAGCCCGCCCACTCCGGAGTCGAAGATGCCGATCGGTGCCAACCGGTCGGTCACGACCCCATCTCCGGCACCTGGCCGGCCTTTCGGCGCAACCGGGCCTCCCGCTCCGGACCAGACAGCCAGTAGGCGGCCAGCACGCCGGCGATCGCACCGCACAGGTGGCCCTGCCAGGACACCCCTCCACAGCGGTCGAGCACCGGAACCACGCCCAGCAGAACACCGCCGTAGACGAACATCACCACCAGCGAGACGACAATCTGCCAGAGATGGCGGGTGAGCCAGCCGAACACCAGAAGAAAGGTCAGCCAGCCGAAGATCAGCCCGGAGGCGCCGATGTGGTTGGTCGGCAATGCGCAGCTACCGAGGCCGCCGATAAGCCAGGTGCCCAGGCCACCGAGAATCCAGATGATCGCTGTCGCCCACACGAACCGCGACATACCGGCCAACGTCACCAGGAATCCGAGCACCAGGGCCGGCACGGTATTGGCCAGCAGGTGGCCCCAGTCGGCGTGCAGCAACGGAGCGAACAGGATGCCCTTGAGTCCGTCGGTCTCCAGCGGCCTGATGCCGTTGCGGTCCAGTGCGTGCCCGGAAAGCTGATCGGCGATCTCAATGAGATAGAGCAGGGCGACGAAGGTCAGGATCGTGGCGCCGCCGACCTTCCACGCCGGCATCTTGGCGGGCGGGCTCTGGGTCATGCC
>JAGYKK010000129.1 GCA_018401645.1 Mycobacterium sp.
CGTTCGTCACGACCGAGCTGCTGCGGCCCCTGTTCGCGACAGGCCTGGGTGGGCGGTTGGGCAGTGGGCAGCAGTGGCTGTCCTGGATCGGCCTTGACGATCTGCTTGACGTCTACTACCGCGCGATCTACGACGACAGGCTGACCGGGGCGGTCAACGCGGTCGGGCCTGAACCGGTCCGCAACAGCGACTACACCAAGGCGTTGGCGGCGACGTTGCGTCGGCCGGCGCTGGTGCCGGTGCCGTCGATCGGCCCGCGGTTGCTGCTCGGAAAGCAGGGTGCGGCGGAATTGGCTGAGGCCGACCAGCGGGTTCGTCCCGCAATGCTGGAGGAGTTGGGACACCGGTTCCGCCAGCCGACCGTACGGGACGCGCTGGCCCATCAACTCGGCCGCGACCCGGCCCCCGGGGTGCTGTAGCGGCGCCGAGTTGGTGACCTATTCCCCGCGCGCGGACCGGGTGCGGTCGGGCACCATAGGGGCATGGCCGCCGATCCCGTGATGCTCGACGGCGCGGGACTGGGTCTCCTCGTTGATGAACTCCGCGGACGTGGTTACCGGGTGATCGGCCCCACCCTGGCGGACAACGCGATCGTGCTCGCCGAATTGACCAGCGCGTCCGACCTGCCCAACGGATGGGGCGTCGACGTCGCGCCGGGGACCTACCGGTTACGCCAGCGTGCGGACAGCGCGGCGTTCGGGCACTCCGCCGGCCCGCAGTCCTGGAAACAGTTCGTCCACCCTCCCCGGCAGATGGTGTGGTCATCGGACCCCGACGGTGCCGATCTCCATAACGGCAGACCTCCCGAGGATGGTGCGCGTTACGCATTCCTCGGTGTCCGTGGTTGCGATCTCGCCGCACTTGGCGTGCTCGATCGGGTGCTGGCCGGTGGTAGCCATCCCGACAGCTCCTATACCGCGCGGCGTGACGGGGTCTTCGTGGTTGCCGTCAACTGCACCGAACCCGGGGGGCTGTGTTTCTGCGCCTCCATGGGTACCGGCCCGGCCTGCGGGCCCGGTTACGACCTGGCCATGACTGAACGGGTGGACGGCGACAACGTCAGCTACCTCGTTGAGGTGGGTACAGAGTTCGGTGCCCAGGTACTGGCCGCGTTGCCGCACCGATTGGCC
>JAGYKK010000013.1 GCA_018401645.1 Mycobacterium sp.
GACCGCTACGGCATCGTTTTCATCGCCGATGAGGTGATGGCCGGCTTCGGGCGCACCGGAAAGTGGTTCGGCATCGACAACTTCGGTGTCGTGCCGGATCTGTTGACGTTCGCCAAAGGCGTGACGTCGGGCTACGTGCCCCTGGGCGGGGTGGCGATCAACGACGCCATCTTCGCCACCTTCGCCGACCGGCCCTACCCCGGTGGACTCACCTACTCCGGCCACCCGCTGGCGACGGCTGCGGCGGTAGCGACCATCACCGCGATGGAGGACGAGGGGATGGTAACCAACGCCGCCCGCATCGGTGAGCAGGTACTCGGCCCCGGTCTGCACGAGTTGTCCAGTCGGCACCCCAGTGTCGGTGAGGTGCGGGGCCTCGGGGTGTTCTGGGCCATCGAACTGGTTGCCGATCCACTCACCCGGGAGCCGCTGGCACCCTACGGCGGGTCCAGTCCGGCGATGAATGCCGTGCTGGCTGCATGCAAGTCCGGTGGACTACTGCCCTTCGCCAACTTCAATCGCATCCACGTCTGCCCGCCGTGCAACGTCAGCGATGCCGAGATCGCCGAAGGACTGGCCATTTTGGATGCGGCCCTGGATGTGGCCGATCAGTACCTGCTCAGGTGACGGAGCCGATCAGTACCTGCTCAGGTGACTAGGCCGATCAGTACGGATGCGCTTGCTGGGCAAGGAGATACAGCACGAATCCCAGGCATGCCAACAGATTCAGGGCCGTCAGCAATGCGCCCGTCACGACCAACCAATACAGGCAGCGCCGCCGCGCCCGGCTCCGGATGGCGCGCCGATCCGCTGCCAGGGTGGCGGTGGCGACGAGCGCGAAGCTCACGTCGACGAGTTCGGATTCGGTTGCCGGGTCGCCATCGGCGATCTGGCGCAGTCGCGCCGCCGGGATGACGACGCCCACCGTGGCGAATCGCCGGCTCAGCCGACGCAGGCTGACCGGATCACCGGACAATCGAACATTGGTCGGCCGGGCGCTCATAGTCCTCGGACTGTAGTTCGCGTCCACCGGATGTGTCCGGGAAACCGGATCTATGCTCGATTCATGACTCGGATCATCGAACACGGCAAGCGCACCGGCTATGCATCCCTGGGACCCGGCGGGCTCAGCGCGGAATCTTTCCCGATGCGACTCTTTCTCAAGGGCAATGCCAAACACTGGAACCCTGCCGATATCGACCTGAGCCAGGACGCCAGGGACTTCGCCGCGATGACCGACCCCGAGCGCGAGTACACCACCATGCTGGCGGCGCAGTTCCTCGCCGGCGAGGAGTCGGTGACGCAGGACCTGCAACCGTTCGTGGCGGCCATGGCCGCGGAGGGCCGCTTCGCCGATGAGATGTACCTGACCCAGTTCGTCTACGAGGAGGCCAAGCACGCCCTGGCATTCCGGTTGTGGTTCGACGCCGTCGGCCTGACGACCGACCTGCACGAGTTCGTCGAGTCGAACGAACCCCTCACGCGGATCTTCACCCGGGAATTGCCCGACAGCCTGTATGCGCTGCAACTCGATCCCGGCCCGGTCAATCAGATCCGCGCGTCGGTCACCTACAACCATGTCGTTGAGGGGTGTCTGGCACTGACCGGCTACTACGGCTGGAACAAGGTGTGTACCAGCCGCGGCATCCTGCCGGGAATGCAGAAGATCATCAAGCACATCGGTGACGACGAGCGCCGCCACATGGCCTGGGGAACCTTCACCTGCCGCCGTCACGTCGCCGCCGACGACCACAACTGGCAGGTGGTTCAGGATCGGATGGGCGAATTGATGCCTTTGGCACTGGGCAGTGTGGACTCGGGCAGCGAGCACTTCGATGCCGCGCCGCCGTTCGGCATCGACCCCGACGAATTGGTTGCCTACGCCGCAGACAAACTGACCCGTCGGCTGGGCGCCATCGAGTCAGCCCGCGGGGCGGATCTTCGACTGATCGACCGCGACGCCACGCCTGAAACCCTGGAGGAGCAGTTCCACACCGAGGATCAGTTGGCCGCAGCCCGGTAACCCACCCTCGGCTAGGGCGCCAGCACCACCTTGATGGCCCCGCTGCCACGGTCACCGGCCACCCGGAAGGCTTCAACGGCCTCCGCCAACGGGAAGCGGTGGGTGATCACCGTGTCGGCGATCTCGGGGTCGGCCGCCAGCACGGCGGCGGCCCGGGTGAACTCGTGGCCGCTGCGGCCGTTGTCGTAGCAGTTGCAGCCAACCAATGTCAGTTCGTTCATCACGAACGGGATGGCGGGCACCCGTCGGTCGTCCTGCGCCATGCCCACCAGTGCGATGCGGCCTCCGGGGGTTGTCCTGCGGACACAGATCGCGAGCGCGGAGTCGGTGCCCGCTGCCTCAACGGTGATGTCGTACTGCCCACCCGCAGCCCCGGCGCCGAGACGTTCACCAGCTACCCGCTGTTCGGTTCATGGCGGCCTCGAGATCAACGACGAGTCCCATCGCCCGGGCTGCCGCCACTGTCAGCAGCCCGACGCTGCCACCACCGACGACCAGCACCCGGTCCCCGGCAACGGCCGAAACCTTCTGCAACGCATGCCAACTCACGGCAAGTGGCTCGACCAGCGAGGCATCGGACACCGGAAGGCCAGCCGGTAGCGCAACCAGGCATTCCTGCGGCACCCGCACCCGGTCGGCGAGTCCCCCGTCGAAGGCGACGCCGATAATTCCGTGTGGCGCCGATCCGCGGCAGCGCTGAGTCGCGCCGACGCGGCACTGATCGCAATCGCCGCAGCGCACAGTGGGCTCGACGCAGTAGGCGACTCCGTCGACGGTGCCGGCGATTTCGTGGCCCAGAGTCACCGGAAGGTTCCAGCCGAGCAACGTCAGGTCGCTTCCGCAGATGCCGACCGCACCGACCTCAAGGAGCGGCCACTCCCCCGCCGGGTCGTCGACGTCGAGCACGGTGGGTTTCCCGGCGATGGCCCGCACAGCCCGCATGACACTCCTCGAGTTCGTCCCCGTTGCCTATCTATACTTCGCCAATGGACTGTGACTACCTCGTGGTGGGTACCGGATCAGCCGGATCAGTAGTTGCCAACCGGTTGAGTGCGGATCCGAACTCTCGCGTGGTCGTGATCGAAGCCGGACCGATGGACACCGACAAGTTCATTCACATCCCCGCCGCCTTCTCCAAGCTGTTTCGCAGTCCGGTGGACTGGGATTACCTCACCGAACCGCAGAAGGACGTCGGCGGCCGCGAAATCTATTGGCCACGCGGCAAAGTTCTGGGCGGATCGTCATCGCTGAACGCGATGATGTGGGTTCCGGGCTTTCCCGCCGACTACGACGAGTGGGCCGAACATGCCGGTGCGGAATGGGACTACGCGCACCTTCGCCCCTATTTTGACAGAGTTGAGAATGCCGCCCTGGTGATCTCGCCCCAGCGCAGCCCCCGGTCCTCGACGGCGGCGTGGCTGCGGGCGGCCGAACAGGTCGGCTATCGAGTGACCACCCCCGGTGCTCCGATGCTGGACGGGTTCTGTCAGACCGCGGTCACTCAGCGCCGCGGAGCCCGATGGAGTTGCGCCGACGCCTACCTGAAGCCAGTGCTCTTCCGTCGAAACCTGACCCTGCTCACCAACTCCTGCGTGCGGCGGGTGATCTTCGAAGGCACCCGGGCGACCGGAGTGGAGTACGACGACGCAGACGGTCGCCGCCAGACGGTCCGGGCCGCCCGGGAGGTGGTGTTGTGCGCCGGCGCGGTGAATACACCCCAGTTGCTGATGCTGTCCGGAATCGGTGACGAGAAGGAACTCTCCGAACTGGGCATCGGTGTCACCCACCACGCCCCCGAGGTCGGCAAGAACCTTCTGGACCACCTGGTTGCCACCCTGGGGTTCGAGGTGCGCGACGACAGCTTGTTCGACGCCGAGAAGCCCCGCGAACTGCTCAATTACCTCCTGCGCCGTCGCGGCATGCTGACCTCGAACGTGGGCGAGGCCTACGGATTCGTCCGCAGCCGCCCCGAACTCGACCTGCCGGACATCGAACTGATCTGGGCACCGGCGCCGTTCTTTGACGAGGGCCTCGGCGAATCCTACGGCCGTCACGCCATCGCTACCGGTCCGATTCTGCTCAAGCCCCGCAGCACCGGCACGGTCACGCTGCGCTCCCCCGACCCCGGCGCCAAACCGATAATTGACCCGCGCTACCTGTCCGACCCGGACGGTGTCGACCGGGCGGCGATGCTCTCCGGTCTGCGGACCGCCGCGAGGATCACGCAGTCACCAGCCCTGCAGGATGTGCTGGGCCGGATCGCGCGGCCACTGCACGCGAACAGCCTTGACGAGGAGACCCTCGAGCGGACGCTGGACAGTTGCTCGCACACCCTCTACCACCCGGTGGGCACCGCCCGGATGGGCCGCGACGAGGGCAGTGTCGTTGATCCGCAGTTGCGGGTGCGCGGGGTGAGTGGCTTGCGAGTGGCCGACGCCTCGGTGATGCCCACCATCATCCGGGGGCATACCCATGCGCCGGTGGTCGTGATCGGTGAGAAGGCCGCCGAATTAATTGCCGCAGGTTGATCGCCGCCGGTTGTGCCAGTGACGCCCAGCCAGTGACGCCCAGCCAGTGACGCCCAGTGGTAACGCGTCAGTAGTGGTACGTGTCGGAGGGGGCCGACGGGTGCACCGCCTGATCGTCGAACTCCGAGACCTCGATCCCGTAGTCGCGGGCCAATTTGATGATCTTGGTGGCGCGGGCGATGCGCGGCAGGTCGGAACCGTTGCGAATCTCGCCGCCGTCGCGTTCGTACTCCGCGAAGAATTCCTTCGCCCAGGTGATCTCTTCCTGCGACGGAGACAGTCCCTCGTTCACGGTCGGGCACTGATCGGGCGTCAGGCAGATTTTGCCGGTCATGCCGAACTCGGCCGAGACCGCGGTGGCCTCGCTGAGCTTGAGCGCACTCGAACCCACCGTCGGTCCGTCGATCGCGCCGGTGAGATGCGCGGCCTTCGCGGCAATGGTGAACCGCGAACGCGCGTAGGCCAGGGTCGTCGGATGTTCGCCGAATCCGGTGTCGCGGCGGAAGTCCCCGATGCCGAACGCCAGTCGGAAAGTACCTTTGGTGGCAGCGATCTCGGTGATCCGCTCAAGGCCGCGTGCGGTCTCAACCAACGCGACGATCGGGACTCCCGGCAGCCGTTTAGCGGTCTCGGTGACGTGGTCGACGGATTCCACCATCGCCAGCATCACCCCGCCGACTGAGGTGTCGGACAGCATGTCCAGATCGTCGGCCCAGAACTGGGTGCCGAAGCCGTTGACCCGCACCCAGTCGCTGTGCCCGCCGGCCAGCCAGCGCACCACGTTCTCCCGGGCGGCCACCTTGCCTTGCGGCGCCACCGCATCCTCGATATCGAGAACCACGATGTCGGCGCGGGAACGCGCCGCTGGGGCGAACCGGTCGTACTGTGCTCCGTTTACCAGCAGCCAACTTCGGGCCAGCATCGGGTCAATGCGGAAACCCGCATCCTGGGTGTCCGCGCTGGTGTCGAGTCCGTTGACTTGGTCGTACATACCTGGCCCTGGTGCCTTTCCTGCGGCAATGCTGCGGCTCCGTAAATTTGCGGCTCCGTAAATTTGCAGCTCCGTAAACTTGCAGGTACATAGTGTCACTGGCCGCCGTGTACGCCAAACGCACTCGATCAGGCAAGATCGCGATCATGCGTAAAACTGTCGGCGTAGTCGGGTTATTGGTGGCGTTGTTCGGCGTGCTGTTCACCCTGCAGGGGTTCGGCGCGGTTCAGGGCAGCCCGATGAGCAACACCACTACCTGGTCGGTGCTGGGTCCGATCATCGCGCTGGTCGGCGTCGGCCTCGCGATCGGTGGTTGGCGCGGCCGCTGATCCTCAAATAAGGTGCTGGGCCGACGCGAGCCGATGACGCCACCGCGCGACGGTCTCAGCGTCGGCGGCGAACGTCGCAAGTCGGGCGAGATCGGGTGCCGGTGGCATCGGCGAAACGGGCAGCGTCCCATCGACGGGCATCAGCGTCCGGCCCCCGCTGACGATGTCGCCGCCGAGCAGACCCACCCCCAGCGTGCTTGCGAAGCCGGTGTCGGGCAGGACGCCGGCCAGTGCCAGCCCCCCGGCGGTTCCGATGCTGCTCTCCAGCGCGCCGGACACCACGCAGGGCAGACCGCAGGCTTCGGCGATCCGCAGCGCACGACGGACTCCCCCCAGTGCGGCGACGGTCAACACAGCGATATCGGCTGAGGCGGCCAGTGGCAGGCGCAGTGGATCGGAGGCATCCCGGATGGACTGGTCGACCGCGACCGGAATGTCTATTCGTCCGCGCAGCGCGGACACCTCCGCCAGCGTGCGGCACGGCTGTTCGACGAATTCGAGTCCGCCGGCGGCCCGATCCAAGGCCGGGATGACGGCAGCGGCGGTGTCGAGGTCCCAATTTCCGTTGGCGTCGCAGCGGATCGCCCCGGCCGGGCCGAGCGCATCACGCACCACCTCCAGCCGGGCGATGTCGGTGACGAGCGTGCCGTCGGGATCGCCGACCCGAACTGCCGCGGTTCGGCAACCGGCGTCGGTGACGATTCGACGGGCCCGGTCCGGATCAACCGCGGGAACCGTTACCGCGACCGGCACCCGGCCCCGGATGGGATCCGGCCAGCCGACGGTGCCCGCTCTCGATGGACGCGGTCAGCCAGCGGCCCGGCGCGTTCGTCGTCGCAGCCGGGCGGCGCGCTGAACTCACCCCAGCCCTGCGGACCCTCGATCAGCATCCCCTCGTAGACGCGCACTCCGCCGACCGCGTCGATCAACGGGATCGCGAAGACCGACGCGTCGGCGAAGTTGATCCAGGTCTTCACCGATTGCCTTTCACGGCGCGCGCGGGGACCAGTAGCCGAGCATTTCGGCGAAGGTGTCGAAGGCCGGCGCGGAGTACCCGTAGGTGGCCTCGAAATGAATACTCAGTGGATAGCCGAGGTCGACGACGCCATCGATCACCCGCTGATAAAGGTCGACGATGAGCCGGCGCCGGTGCGCGGGCTCGGCGGCGGCGAGCGCTCTGACGAACTCCTGTTCGGCCGCGACGGCGGCGTTGCCGGGATCCCCGATGAGCCAGTTGATCAGCCCCACCCGGGATTCCACGGCGGGAACGAACCCGAAGGACAGCAGGATCTCCGGGCGCTCGTCGCTGGTGCGGGCGAAATCTGTGAGGAAGCCGACGATGGCGTCGGAGTACAGCAACTGGGTCATGCCGTAGGTGGCACCGGCCCGACACTTGACTCCGAATCGCTCGACCTCGGTAGCGCGGGTGGGAATCAGAATCGCGCCGCGGTTGGGCACCAGATCGCGGTAGATCGTCAGCGCGTCGATGGGGGCGACGCCGTCGCCGTCGCCGTCGCTCATGGTTCGGGGTACTCCGACGAAGGCGATCCCCTCCATGCCGGCTGCGACGAGGTCGGTCAGCCGCCGCCGCAGCGCGGCCTCGCCGGAGAATGCGGTGACCTGGGTGCACAGACCCTTGACGCCGCGAAGTTCCGGGGCGATGAGTTGCCAGTAGTCCAGGACGTCGAGTTTCGGCTTCATTTCCACCGGCCGGTCGTCGTCCTCGTCGATCATGCCGGGGATCATGACGTGACCGATAAGGTCGGCGATACCGGTTTCGGCGGAGATCCTCGCGACCTTGCGAGCCTCCTCGACCTGCTCGGTCCGGCTGCGATCGGTGTTGGGCGCCACCATCTCCAGAGCGACCGTAGAAAGCGACACGAGGAGTCACCCTACCGAGCCGGAAGGATGACGACACACACTTGACTGATTCCAGAAACGGCGTAGATTTGGGGATGTGCCCGAAACGTCGACGCCAGCGGATTTCGTCGAACAGTTGCGAAACTGCGAGTTGCGAGTGACGCGTCCACGCGTCGCCGTTCTCGACGCGGTGCACACCCTCCCCCATTCCGACACCGAGACCGTCTTCGCGGCGGTTCGGGCCGCCCTGCCCGAGGTGTCGCGGCAGGCCGTCTACGACGTTTTGGCGGCACTGACCGATGCCGGTCTGCTCCGGCGCATCCAGCCCTCGGGCTCGGTGGCGCGCTACGAGTCCAGGGTCAGTGACAATCACCACCACATTGTCTGTCGGGGCTGCGGGACCATCGCCGACGTCGACTGTGCCGTCGGCGAGGCGCCGTGCCTGTCCGCGGCGGACGACCACGGCTACGTCCTCGACGAGGCCGAGGTCATCTACTGGGGCCTGTGCCCGGGCTGTACGACGGTGGCGGACTGTGCAGAATAGTTCATACGTAGCGATCGCAACCGTGATCGCGAACCGAAACCCAACTCCCGGAGGGAATTTCAATGGCTGAGGAAAACGAGGGCGGTTGTCCGATGCGGATCAGGCCGCCTGCGGAGGGCGGCAGCAACCGCGATTGGTGGCCCGATCAGATCAATCTGAAGATGCTGATCAAATACCCCGCCGAGAACAATCCGATGGATCCGGACTTCGACTACGCCGCCGCGGTGGCGACCCTCGACGTCGATGCCCTCAAGGCCGACGTCGAAGCGGTGATGACGGACTCCCAGGACTGGTGGCCCGCCGACTACGGAAACTACGGCCCGTTCTTCGTCCGGATGGCGTGGCACTCCGCCGGCACCTACCGCGTGCAAGACGGCCGCGGCGGCGCCGGGTCGGGCATGCAGCGCTTCGCCCCGATCAACAGCTGGCCGGACAACACCAGCCTGGACAAGGCTCGTCGGCTGCTCTGGCCAATCAAGAAGAAGTACGGCAAAAACCTCTCGTGGGCCGACCTGATGATCTTCGCCGGCAACCACGCCATGGAGGCGATGGGATTCAAGACCTTCGGCTTCGCATTCGGCCGCGAGGACCGCTGGCAGCCCGATGAGGACATCTACTGGGGTTCTGAGGACACCTGGATGGGAACCAGCGCGCGCTACACCGGCGAGCGAGTCTTGGAGAACCCGCTAGGCGCCACCACCATGGGCCTGATTTACGTCAACCCCGAGGGCCCCGAAGGCGTGCCGGATCCACTGGCCGCCGCCATGGACATCCGGGAGACCTTCGGCCGGATGGCGATGAACGACGTCGAAACCGCGGCGTTGATCGTCGGCGGTCACGCCTTCGGCAAGACGCATGGCGCGGGCGGTGACGGAACCGTCGGTCCCGAACCAGAAAGTGCCCCGCTTGAGTTGCAGGGCCTGGGCTGGAAGGGCGCTTTCGGCAGCGGGGTCGGCAAGGATGCGGTCACCAGCGGCCTGGAGGTCATCTGGACGTCCAACCCGACTAAGTGGGACAACGGCTACCTGGAGAACCTCTACGGCTACGAGTGGGAACTGACCGCCAGTCCCACCGGCGCACACCAGTGGAAGCCCAAGGACGGCGCGGGCTCAGACGCCGCGCCCGAGGCCTTCGGTTCGGGTCGGACCAACCCGTCGATGCTGACCACTGATCTTTCGATGCGCGTGGATCCGATCTACGGGGAGATCACCCGCCGCTGGCTGGATCATCCTGAGGAACTCGACGACGCGTTCGCCCGGGCCTGGTTCAAGTTGATCCACCGCGATATGGGTCCGGTCGCCCGCTACGTCGGACCGCTGGTTCCGAAAGAATCGCTGCTGTGGCAGGACCTGGTGCCGACCGGTGAGAGCAGACTCAGCGCGAAAGACATCGCCACCTTTAAGGAGCAGATCCTGTCGTCGGGTCTTACTGTGCCGCAACTGGTTTCAACCGCATGGAAAGCTGCCTCCTCCTATCGCGACAGTGACAAGCGGGGCGGGGCCAATGGTGGACGCGTCCGCCTGCAGCCTCAAGCCGGCTGGGAGTCCAACGAGCCCGACGAGCTGGCCCAGGTGGTGCGCAAGCTCGAGGAGATCCAGAAGGCATCCGGTATCAAGGTGTCGTTCGCCGACCTCGTGGTGCTCGGCGGAGTGGCAGCGGTGGAAAAGGCGGCCAAGGACGCCGGTTTCGCCGTCACGGTGCCGTTCACTCCGGGTCGCGGCGACGCCACCCAGGAGATGACCGACGTCGATTCCTTCTCCTATCTCGAGCCCAAGTCCGATGGGTTCCGCAACTTCGTCGGTAAGGGCGAACCCCTGCCGGCCGAGTACATGATGGTCGAACGGGCCAACCTGTTGACCTTGACGGTTCCGGAGATGACGGTCCTGGTGGGCGGCCTGCGGGTGCTTGGTGCCAACCACGGCGGCACTGCTCTGGGTGTGCTGACCGACAAGCCGGGTCGGCTGACCACCGACTTCTTCGTCAACATGCTCGACATGGACACCGAGTGGTCGCCGTCAGCGAAGGACGACGGCACCTACGTGGGAACGGACCGCGCGACCGGGAAGCAGAAGTGGACCGGCAGCCGCACCGACCTGATCTTCGGATCAAACTCCCAGCTTCGAGCGCTGGCAGAGGTGTACGCCCAAGACGACGCCGGGGAGAAGTTCGCCCGCGACTTCGCAGCAGCGTGGTCCAAGGTGATGGACCTCGACCGGTTCGAGGTCAAGAAGTCGAAGTAGTTTCCCGCCCGCAAAACCCCCGTCGGCCCCTCGAAACCCCCCAGGGCCGGCGGGGGTTCTGCGTTGCCGGGCACAGGCACGCATCGCCGGTCGGCTAGTCGAGGGCCCGGTTCCGCCGTGTCCATGCCACCGCCGCGACGACGAGCAGCAGAGCCCCAACCAGCAGCCACGGCCATGCGCCGTGCTCGTACACCCAACCCGCGAGGACCCGTTGGAGTCGCCCTGCCGCGCTGATGACCGGGTCATCGGCGCTCCCGCCCGCGGTGAACAGGCGGATCTCGTATACCCCGTAGTAGCCCACGTACAGTCCGACCACCACCAGGATCAGCCCGCTGACCCGATTGACGTAGGGCAGCACCGCGCGCATCCGGTCGACCATCGAGGAACTGGCCAGCGCCACCGCCACCGCCAGCACTCCGACCACCAGGGCGATGCCGGCCGCGTAGGCCAGATAGACCAGCACGCCCTGGGCCGGCGAACCGCGCCGGAGGCTGGTGCCGGTCACCGCCAGAAATGGCCCGATGGTGCAGGACAGCGACGCGATCGCGTAACCCACGCCGTAGCCGAACATCGACCCCAACCGCGCAGTGGGCGCCCACCGTCCGCTGCCGCCGACCAGGTTGGGCATCCTCAGTTCGCGGCCCGACAACAACCAGATCCCCATGACGAACAGGATCGCCCCGATCGCCAGCGTGACGAAGGGCAGATAACGCTGCACCGTCGAGGCCACCGACACGGTCAGCAGACCGAATGACCCGAAGACGACCAGGAAACCCAGTGCCATCGACGCGGTCGCGGCCAGTGCCCGACGGACCGCGGTGAGTTGACCGTTGTTCTGCGGGTCGATCACCAGGGTCAGGTAGGCGGGCAACATCGCGAAGCCGCATGGGTTGAAGGCTGCCACCATCCCGGCGACGAAGGCCAACCCGACCAGGTTCTGGTCCAAGGTCAGGACGTCAGCGCTTGCACCCGGTCGCTGAGTTCCTGCTGCGACATCGACGAGGTCGGGTTGTTCACGAAACTCGACGATCCGTCGGGGCTCAGGAATACGTAGGCGGGCTGCCAGGGCACGTTGAACATGGCCCAGATGGACCCGTCAGCGTCGTTGAGGTTGGTGAAGTTGAGGTTGTACTTCGAGACGAAGTTCTGCATGGCCCCGACGTCGGCCCGGGTGGATATCCCGACGAAGGTCACGTTCGGGTTAGCGGCCGCGACGGCGCTGACGTTGGGAGCCTCGGAGTTGCAGAACGGGCACCACGGCGTCCAGAACCACAGCACTGCGGGTTTGCCCTGCAGGCTCGCACCACTGAAGGCAGCGCCGCCGAGGGTGGTACCGGTGAAGTTCAGATCAGCGGCGGCGGAGGTCGGCGGTTGGGCGATACCAAAGGTGAGGCCGAGCACCGCCAGCATCAGGGCCAGTGACCTGAGCAGGCTTCGGGTCGGTGTTCTCATTGCACAGTCCTTCCGATTGCGCGCGATGCGCCTTTCGCGATTGGTTACTACGTTAGCTGCAGGCTATGGGTGTCTGGTCGGCGAGGCCACTTATCAGCCGGGCGTTCAGAAACGCGTAAGACCCCGGTCCCGGCGGCATAACGTGGACGGGACGGGGTCGATGGCGACCGGCGGAGGAGTGCGCGGTGAGCGATAGGGACGAACTCTCGGAGGCGTTTCACGGGTTGCTGGCCGAACTTGCGGCCATCGAAGTCAAGTTCCTGGGGGCCGATCCGCCGCTGGAGGAACCTGATCTGCTCGACGGCTACCGGTTGACGTTCAGCCTGCTGCGGGTGGCGGTCGATGCCTACGTGTGGGGCGACAAGGACAATCCCCGCTTCGTCGACATCATCGGCCCGTACCAGAAGTGGGGTGGAGACAACTCCGATGCGTTCTATCAACTCGCGCCCATCGACCCCAATCGCAGTTACCGGGTGAGCGGGAACCGCGGAGACTCGGTGTACCTGTCGATCACGGTCTACGGCGGCCCCGACGATGGGCACTACAGCAACCGGATCGTCGGCACCCTCAACGACCGCTCGCTGTCGTTCGACGCCGACGGGAACTTCGAGTGCATTCTCTCCCCCGGCGAACCTGCCGAGCCGGGGCAATCGCTGCGACTCGACGCCGACGCTGTCGTCGCGTTGACTCGTGACTACCTGGACAACCCCGATACCGACCGGCGGGCACAGTGGCGCATTGAGGCGATCGACCCGCCGCGCCGCCGTCAGGACAGCCGGGAGGACCTCACCCGCAGACTGCGGGCCGCCCGGACCTGGATCCATGAACAGTGCTCCTTCATCCCGACCCGGATATCGCCACCGAACGAGATCGCCGAGCCCTACCCGGTTCCCCAGCATGCCTACGGGTGGTCGGCCGCTGACGCCGCCTACGCGATGGGTGCCTACCAACTCGAGCATGATCAGGCGCTGATCATCGACGGCACCTCGCCGGCGTGCGCGTTCTGGAACCTGTGCCTGTGGAACCCGTTCCTGCACACCTACGACTACACCTACGAACGCGTCACCGGTGAACGTGTCACCATCAACGGCGCGCACATTGCCTACGAACCGGACGGATCGTGGCGGATCGTGGTCAGCGACACCGATCCGGGCCATCCCAACTGGGTATCCACCGCGGGACGGTCAAGCGGCCTGATCTGGTTGCGCTGGTTCCTACCCGAGGAAACCCCGCACCGGCCCGTCTGCCGGGTGGTCAAGGTCGACGAGGTTCGCAGGTGACGACCGCCCGGCCGGAAGCGGTGGACCTGCCCGACCTGGCCCACCCGGTTTATCCGGAGGCAGCCGAGCCGATCCGTGCAGCGCTCGCGGCGTACGGCAGCATGCTGGAACTCACGCCTACGGCACTCATGTCGACCGCGTCGGAACGCACCGGTCTGAGTCAGTGGGGTGACCCGGGATTCCGCGAGCGCCTGGAGCTGTTGTGCGCGGCACTGCGTGACGAGGCCGGCCTGTCACAGACCGGCGTGGCGATCGCGTTCGAACAACTGGTCGGCAACCTGGTGAACCGGCTCCGGTTGGAAGCACTGATCGCCGCGCATCCCGAAATCGAATCCATCGCGATCGAACGACCCATCATCATCTGCGGGCTGCCCCGCAGCGGCACCACCCACCTGCACAACCTGATCGCCGCCGACCCCGCTATCCGCTCCCTGCCCTACTGGGAAAGCCTCGAGCCGTTCCCCGCGCTCGACGACGTCAACGAACAAGGTCGCCGGGCCCGCTGCTCAGCGGGCCTGGAGCTACTCGATGCGTCGCTGCCGGAGTTCAAACGGATGCACGAGATGACCGTGGATCATGCGCATGAAGAGATCCAACTCCTGGCCAACGACATCTCCGGGATGCTCTTCGAAACCACCTACCAGGTGCCCAGCTTCGCCGCGCACTACAGATCACACGATCAGCTGCCCTCGTACCGCTATCTCAAGCGCTCGCTACAGGCCCTGCAGTGGCTGCGCGGCGGTACCCGATGGGGGTTGAAGTCACCGCAACACCTCGAGCAGTTCCCCACCGTCTTGGCTGCTTTTCCGGATGCGACTTTCGTGGTGACGCATCGTGATCCGGTTGAAGTGACCCGCTCACTGGTGACCATGGTGGCCTATGCCGCGCGGATGGCCAACGATCACCCCGACCCGCGCGCCATCGGGCGGTACTGGTTGCATCGGGCCGAGGACCTGCTGAACGGATGTCTGCGCGATCGCGACGTGTTGCCCGGTGAGCAGTCCATTGATGTTCGATTCGCTGATTTCATGGCAGACGAAAACGCCACGCTCAGCGCGATCTACCGGGTGGCTGGTCAGCCGTACACCGAAGGCGTGCGGGCTTCGATGGCGGCATTCAGCGCCTCTCATCCGCGCGGCCGCCACGGCGGGATCAGCTACGACCCCGCCGCGATTGGCATCGACCCCGACGATGCGGGACAGCGGTTGAGCGACTACCGCGACCGATTTGTTGCCGCCGGACGGCCACAACAGGTCCCCGCCCGACCTGCCGGGTAACCTTTGCGTCATGGTTCGGGTTCTCGCGTGCGCCGTGGTCATGGTGGCACTCGGGTGCGTTCTCAACGGCTCCGGGACAGCCACCGCCGATCCGGGAGATCCATCCGTGCCCTTCCCCCCTGGGTCCCTCATCGAGGAAGGGACCTTCGCGGTCGGCACAGACATCGCGCCCGGCGTGTACGCCTCGGCCGGCCCGGTCGAGGGAGACACCTGCTACTGGAGACGGATCGGCGCCGATAACGTCACCCTGAACAACGCGCTGACATCACAACCCCAATTGATCGCGATCGAGGCAACCGATGTCGCCTTCAAGACCCGGGGATGCCAACCGTGGCAGTTGACGCAGAGCGGTATTCCACCGGAGGAAATTCCTCCCTGGCTCGCGCAATTGCGGTTGCGTCACGAACTCAACGTGCTCAACGGACTGGCGGGTGCGTCCGGAAACGGTCAGCTTCCGTTCTGAGGAACCCATCCCCCGTGATCACCGCCGTGGTGCGTATCGCGGTCTGCGCTTTACTGATCGTGATCAGCGGTTGCGCTTCGACTCCCCGCTCCGACCGGCTCCTCGTCTTCGCGGCGGCATCCCTAAAGACGCCCTTCGCCGAGATCGGCGACCGGTTCACCGCCGCCAATCCCGGCACCGTCGTCGAATTGTCCTTCGCCGGTTCCACGGATCTGCTCACCCAGTTGACCCAGGGTGCCGAGGCGGATATATACGCCTCGGCCGACACCCCCACCATGGATCGGGCGGCCGCGGCAGGACTTCTCGGCGGTGAGCCCGTCGCTTTGGCCACAAACACCCTCACGATCGCCGTCGCCCCGGGAAATCCCAAGGCAATCACGTCATTTCAGGACCTGAGGGCTGTCAGCGTGGTGATCTGCGCCCCCCAGGTCCCGTGCGGAGCGGCGCTGCCCCGGTTGCAACGTGAGACAGGTGTCGATCTGGCGCCGGTCAGCGAGGAGTCCTCGGTCACCGACGTGCTGAACCGGGTGACCAGCACCACAGCCGACGCCGGACTGGTCTACGTCACCGATACCCTGGCGGCCACCGGAGATGTCACCGCGGTGGCGTTTCCGGAAGCGGCCAGCGCGGTGAACACCTACCAGATCGCCACCCTGCGGGAGTCGCGCCATGCGGCTCTGGCTACCGAATTCGTGAAGTTTATGACGGGACCGGTCGGTCAGGAGGCGCTGGCCTCGGCTGGTTTCGGCAGCCCATGACGACCCGGCGGTTAACGTCTGCCACGTGATCGTGTTGCTTCCCCCCTCGGAGACCAAGCGCACCGGAGGTGACGGGCCCGCACTGGACCTTGCGGTGCTGCGGTCTGCCGAACTCACTGGGCTCCGTGAGGCCCTCGTCGGTGAACTCATCGAACTCGCCGCCGACCCGGCGGCCAGCAGGCGGGCGCTGGGAATCTCGGTGGCCCAAGGTGGCGAGATCGAACGCAACGCCAACCTGCGGACCACGCCCACGCTGCCGGCGATCCACCGCTATACGGGCGTGCTGTACGACGCGCTGGATTTCGGGTCGCTGCGGGCGGTCGACGCCGATCGGGCCCGGTCCCGGTTGGCGATCGGTTCAGCGTTGTTCGGACTGCTGCGCACCGATGACATGATTCCCGCCTATCGACTCTCGGCGAGCGCCAAACTGCCCGACCGGCCGCGCCTGCCCGCGCGCTGGCGTCCGGTGCTCGAACCGGTCCTGGCGGATCTGGCGAGTCGCGAACTCATCGTCGATCTGCGCTCCGGCGCCTATGTCGGGCTGGGCCGAATCGACGGTGCCGTCGCGGTGGATGTAGTCGCCGAGCACCAGGCCGGTCGGCGCACCGTGATCACCCACTTCAACAAGGCCCACAAGGGTCGGCTGGCCCGGGCTGGCGGTGGCAAATCTGAACCCTGCGACGCGCGGCGGTGGCGGCGCTGGCCCGCCGAGCCGGGATGCGGGTCGAACGCGAGGCCAACGAGCTCACCATCGTCGTTCCCGCGGTGCGAGAATGATTCGATGACCACCCGGTGGCAGGGCTTGGATACAGCGCGAGGTCACGAGTACGACGCCCGCTGGTGCTCACTGGAAGCGGCCGGGGAGAACATCCATGGCGAAGCCGACCTGGTCGAGTCGCTCCTCGCCGAGTCGCCTTTCGCTGCGTCTGTAGTTGAGTCAGGGAGGCGCACAGTGCTCGATGCCGGTTGCGGAACCGGGCGGGTGGCGATCGAACTGGCCAGGCGCGGGGTATCGGTCATCGGCGTCGACACGGACGTTGAGATGCTGGCGGTCGCACGCGCGAAAGCTCCCGACATCAGTTGGTGGGAGGCCGATCTCAGCGACCCCGAGGCCATCCCGACCGGACCGTTCGACCTGGTGCTGCTGGCGGGGAACGTGATGATCTTCCTCGAGCCGGGCAGCGAAGATGTCGTCCTGGGAAATCTCACCGCCCGGCTTTCGGTCGGCGGATTTCTGGTCGCCGGTTTCAGCATTCAAGCCGGGCAGTTGTCCTGTGAGCGCTACGACGCATCGGCTGCGGTTGCGGGTCTGACGCCGGTCGCCCGATGGGCGACGTGGAATCGGCGAGCGTTCGACGACGGCGACTACGCGGTCATGGTTCATCGCCGAGAGAACAGGCGGTGAAATTCCCTACGCGGGTCGGACCCGACCAGTACTACGCCTTCACCTCGCGACTGACGGCGCGGGGCATGCGGCGCCCCGCCATGCTGGTGATCGCGTGTTTCACCGTGAGCCTGTGTGTTCCCGCGGTGTTGGCGATGTTCAACCCGCAGTCCACCTACCTCCCGGGCGGACGCCTCATCCTCGTCGGGGCTGCCGTGGTCTGCGTGATTTTTGCGCTGCCCTGGTTGCGGCACCGATGGCCGACCCGGGTCGAATCAACCGCTTTGATGGCCGTCGGCGCGGTGGCACTGGCGGTAGGCTGCGTGGTCGCGGCGGATCCGCTCGCCGGATTGCTCATCGGCGCCGCGTTCCCGTTCATCCTCGGCTACGCCGCTCTCTTCCACAGCACGCGATTGTTGGCGTTCACGATGGCGGTCGCGGCATCGACCTACCTGTGGCTGGCGGTCCGGATCGGGGCCGACGACATCCCGACCGCGTTCGCATGACGACCCCCTCGTGCTCCTGAACATCGTTGTGGTGTTCGCCTGCCGCACTGCGTCGCCCTAGTCGGCGAATCAGATCAGGTACTGACCGACGTCAGACCACTGACCGGACTGCCCGCCCGGGGGGCCCTACGAAGGCGCCGCGAACCTGATGAGCTCGCGGGCCCGCAGCGATGATCGGTTTCTGGTTGTCCTGGTCGTCTGCATTGACAGCTATGCCGCGATCCTCAGCATCCAGGGTGATCGCGGCACCAGCCGGGCCCGGGTTTGGGTCGCGCAGGCGCTGCGGGAGACCATCCGGCACGACGCGGTGCTGGGACACGTGGACGATTCCGAGTTCTTCGTCGCCGACACCTTCACCACGCCGGACCCGACACCGTTGGTCGACCGCGCGCTTGGCGCCATCGCCTCGACCCCGGGTGGTCTGACCGCCAGCATCGGCGTGGTCAGCACCGCCTTGCGCGCCCTGTCCGACCGGCCGCCGGGTGCGGCACTCGATGAGGTCATCGCACTGGCCACTACCGAGATGCACAAGGCCAGGCGGTGCGGCGGTAACCAGGCGCGGTACATCACGGATGTAGATCTCAGCGGCTGAGTCCGCCACCGCCCAGTGCCTGCCGTAGCAGGTGCATGGCCACCGTCGTCGATCGGTCCCGGACATCGGCGCGCTCGCCGGGGATCGGAATGCACCGGGTGATCGACGACCCGTCGGCGAGCAGCACCGCGAACCACACCGTGCCGACCGGTTTCTCCGCCGTCCCCCCGCCCGGTCCGGCCACCCCGGTGGTCGCGACCGCGGTGTCGGCGCCGAACCTATGCAGCGCTCCGGTTGCCATCGCCAGGGCCACCTCCGCGGACACTGCGCCATGTTCGGCGATCAGGGCGAGATCGACGTCCAGCAAGGCCGCCTTGGCCTCATTGGCGTAGGCCACCACTCCGCCGACGACATAGTCCGAGGAACCCGGTCGGTCGGTGAGTCGGGCCGCAACCAGACCCGCGGTGCAGGATTCCGCAGTCGCGATCCGGCGCCCCGCGAGCAACCCTGCCACCTGATCGTCCACCGTCGAGCCGTCCTCGGAGAAGATCGTCGCGCCGTGGCGCAGTCGCACCAGCACCATCAAATCGGCGTACGCCGGGGCGTTCGACGGCTCGTAGCGGGTCACCATCTCCACTTCACCCCGGCGCAGGCAGGTGGTGACCTCGAGGCCGTCGAACCCGGCGATTTCGCACTCGGCCGCGCGCAGGGTGTCGGCCAATCCGGACTCGGCCAGGCCGAACATCCGGACGGTGTCCTGCCGGTAGATCGTGCGGCCGGCGATGGCCGCCGCGACGGCGTCGGTGGCGACCGCCGCCGGCCACATGGCCTGCAGTTCCCGTGGCGGTCCGGGCAGCACCACGACGGTGGGATTGCCGCGGATCCCTCGCCCAGAAGAACATTGATGGCCGTTTGTTCCGGTTCCAGGACCGTGGCGCCCGCCGGCACCATCGCCTGCTTGCGGTTCGCTTCCTGAACCGCGCGGACGTCGGTGTCGGGGAACCGTGCCATCCAACGGTCCACGATGGCGGCGATCCTGGCCTCCATCGCCTCATCGAGCACCAACTCGTGGCCGCAGAACCGGGCGACGGTCGCCACGGTCATGTCGTCGGCGGTGGGCCCGAGTCCGCCGGTCGTGACGACCAGATCGACGCCCTCGGCCCGTAGAAAACCCAACTGGGCCTCAATATCGGCGGCACGATCGCCGCAGATCGTGATGTGAGCCAGTTCGACCCCGAGTTCCAGAAGGCGATCAGCCAGCCACGGCCCGTTGCGGTCGGTGACCCGCCCGGTCAGCACCTCGGTACCGGTGACCAGAATCGCGGCGCGGGCGCCCACTAGCGGGACGACGCGCCCGGGGAGCGCACCACCAGCGGAGTGGCCGGGAAGTGGGCGGCCATCTCCGATCGGGATTTGCGTAGGGCGGCGGTGCCATAACCCTTCTGACGGTGCGCGGGGTGAATCCAGATCCGGACATTGACCTCACCGCCAACAAGTTCGCCGAACACCATGCCCACCTTGTCCTCGCCGTCGAAGGCCACGAACCAGGCCGCTTCCTCGGCCCACAGCCGGTTCCGCGCAGCACTGATCTCGTCATCCAGGCTGCCCGCGGGTGATCCGGACCCGTCCCCGGCGGCCCCCACCTCGTCGGTGCGGGTGGCGAAAATGTCTCGGTCGGTGTCGTGGGAGAACGGCCGCAGCCGAAGACTCTCATCCGAACTTGCGGGCCGCTCACGGGCGGTAAAGCTGAGTTGGCTGTTGAGGTCATCGAGTTCGGCAGCGATCCGTTTCCGCGATTCGGTGGTTAGTTGGTCGAAGGACATTCCCATCACGGCCTCGCTGCCGATCCGGGACGTACCCAGTAGCGCGGTGATCGCATCGATCGCCGCATCCCGGTCAGCGGACCCGACGATGACGTCGAGCACCTCGTGGCGTCGTTCGAGCCCGGCCATCAGGGCGTCTGCGATAGCTCGCCGGGTCACGGCGCGATCGGTGTCGGTCATTGGATTAGCGTAAGGCTGAAATCGGCCTGCATCCACCCGCAAGGAGTCTCCCGCACCGTGGCGAAGAGGTTTCTGACGATCGTTGCCGTCGTGCTGCTGGTGCTCTGCGGGGCTGACTATCGGGCGGTCACGGCGCCCCAACCGGCCGGCGCGCGCGATATCGAGTTGGCCGAGGGTTGGAAACTAGCCTCGGCCGACGGTCTGGGCGCGACCGGGTCGACGATCTCCGCCGCCGCGTATGACGACTCCGCATGGGTGCCGATTACGCGGATGCCCGGCACCGTCCTTGGGATCCTCCAGGAAGCCGATGTCTACCCGAACCTGTACTACGGCATGAATCTGCTCACCGAGGTTCCCCAGGATCTCTATCGGAAGGATTGGTGGTACCGGGTGACGTTCACCGCTCCGGCGGACTACCGGACCTACCGGCTCGACTTCGGAGGCATCAACTATCGGGCGGAGATTTGGCTCAACGGCAATCGCGTTGCGGACAGTGACCGGATCGTCGGTATGTACACCCGTCACGACATCGACGTCACCGCAGTGATCGTCGCCGGCGGACCGAACGTGCTGGCGGTCAAGGTCACTCCTGAACGGGCCATCCAGGACGTCGACGGCGTGGAGTTGGCCGACAGTTGGTACGACTGGATCAACTGGCGTTATCTGGGGTATCGGAGGCCGACTGACGGGTCGGCGAACGGCCCCTCGTTCGTACCCGACCGCAACGCCGGAATCTTCAAGCCGGTGCGGCTGCGGGTATCCGGGCCGGTCGACATCGGGCCGGCGACGGTGAACAGCGAACTCCCCCTGCCCGATACCGCCCATGCGCGGTTGACGATCCACTCGACCGTGCGCAACTACCACGCCGAACCGGTCCGCGGGGTGTTGCAGGCGACTATCACCCGACCTGGGAAGCCCTCGGTACGGGTGGCTGCGCCAGTAGTCCTGAAACCCGATGAACAACGCGAGATCAGTTTCACCGCAGACGATTTCGCCGCTTTGAATATCGATGATCCGGACCTGTGGTGGCCCTACACAATGGGCAGTCCCGACCTCTACGATCTGCGACTCGACTTCATCGTGAATCGGATCGTCACCGCCACCTCGGCGTTGCGGTTCGGCATCCGCACCGTCAGCCAGGGCCGCGACTCCAGCGGCCCGGCCGCCCGCGGCGGTGACTTCTTCCTTCGGATCAACGGCCGGGACCTCCTGGTCCGGGGCGCCACCTATACCCCCGACCTGCTCTACACCTACGCCCCGGACCGGGATGCGGCGATCCTGCGCTACGCCAAGGACCTCGGGGTCAACATGCTGCGACTGGAGTCCAAGATTGCCTCCGAACGCTTCGTCGAAATGGCCGATGAGATGGGCATTCCGCTGATGTACGGCTGGATGTGCTGCAACCAGTGGGAACGCTGGCAGCAATGGGACGCCGAGGACCACCGGGTGGCCCGGACGAGCATGCGGTCGCAGATTGAAATGCTGCGTCCACACGCCTCGGTGTTCGTCTGGGCCAACGGCAGCGATGGCCGGCCCCCCGCAGACGTGCTCAACGACTACCGGAGCATCCTTGCGGACCTGCACTGGCAGAACGCCACCGTCGACACCGTCTCTTCGTTCGCCCGCGACGGTGACGGCAACACGGTCTGGGACGGCATCGCGATGGCTGGCCCCTACTCCTGGCGACCGCCGTCGTACTGGTTCAGTGGCCGCTATCCGGCGACCCGTGGCTCGTCGGCCGAGCAGGGCGATAACGAGCACATCCCGCCCTACGCCAGCCTGCGCCGGTTCATCCCGGAAGACCGATTGTGGCCGATCAACGACACCTGGTACTTCCACGCCGGATCCGACCCGAAGAACTCCACCCTGACCAATATCCGGCGGGTGATCGACCTCCGCTACGGTCAGTCCAGCAACGCACAGATGTTCGCCGACAAGGCCCAACTTGCGCACTACGAGGCCACCCGTGCGCAGTTCGAGTCCTTCGCGGCAGGGGCTGGGCCAGCCACAAGATGACCATCTACTGGATGCTCAACAGCCACTGGCCGTCGTTCTTCGGCAACATCTTCGACTACTACCTGCGCCCCGGCGAAATCCTACTACGGTGCAAAAAGGCTGCGTCCGCTCTCGGTGGTGTTCGACTCCTACGCCGGCGGCGACCGCCGCCAGGCAGGGTCACCGTGGTGAACCAGGGCTCCAACGCCGCGCAGGATCTACGCGTGCGGGTTCGTACCTATGACATCGCGGGCCGGTTGCGGGACAGTCGCGGTGCCGAGGGAATCGATGTCATATCCGGAGGTGCCACCGCTGCGCTGACCCTGCCCAGCGGACCGATGGACTCCCGGGTGTTCTTTGTCCGGTGCCAACTGCTCGACCGCGATGGCGCGGTGATCACCGAAAACGTCTACTGGCAGTCAGGTGCCCGACGATGTCCGGCCCACCCGCCAACGACGCGGCGTTCGACTCCCGGCAGGTCAGTTGGGCCGACATGACGCCCCTGAACACCCTGGCCCAGCCGACCTTGCGGATCAGCGCCGTGCGCGACGGCTCCGATCCGGCCCGGGTGAGAGTGGTGCTGCAACCCGACGTCGCAGATCGCCTTCTTCCAGCGCGCCGAACTGCCTGTGCCGTCGACGGCGAGGAGATCCTGCCGATCGAATACGACGACAACTACGTGACCGTATTCGGCGGTGAGACGGCCGAGATTGGGGTCGGGCGCCCGCCGGTGGTCCAGCCCCCGACTGGGTGCGGGTGACCGGCTACGGCGGCACACCGGTGGTCGTGCCGGTCTTGTGAAATCACCGGTGGCCTACATTCGGTGACGGGACCCGACGGTCAGGGGCCGTCGGTCACGAAGGGACGGACGACGTTGCTCGAGCGCGCCTTCGCGGTGGCCGCTGCTCTGGCAGGTGCAGTGTTCACTGCGATCGGGATCGTTGTCCGACAGCGGGCCACCATGGACGTGCCACGCGATCGCGGCGTCAGCAGGCTGATGCTCAACACCCTGCTGCACCGTCCGCTGTGGTGGGCCGGCACCGCCGCTGCGGTCACCGGTTACGCATTCCAAGCGGTGGCGCTGGCTTTCGGATCCCTGCTGCTGGTCGCTCCCCTGATGGTCTCGGCGCTGTTGTTCGCCCTACCACTGAGTGCCTGGACCTCGCGGCGCCGAGTCACCCGTGCCGAGTGGGGTTGGGCCAGTCTGCTGACCCTGGCCCTGGCATTGTTCGTCGCAGTGGCCCGCACCAGACCCGGCGACTACCGGGCCTCGGAGCCGACCTCGGTGGTGGTCGCGACGATCTGCCTGCTCGCCGTGACCGCCAGTCTGGTGCTCGCGGTACGGCTCACCGGTTGGCGGCAGGCCATCATGCTGGCACTCGGGGTGGGCGTTTTGTTCGGCGTGCTGGCGGTGCTGACCAAAATTGAGATGCACATTCTCACCGAGGAGGGCGGCGCGCAATTGCTCACCTCGCCGGTGACCTATGTGTTGATCGTGGTCGCCGTCGCCGCACGCTGCTGCGGCAGTCCGCCTTCCACCGGTACCGCCCGCACCCCCGGCACCACCGCTGCCGCCGTTACCGCCATCGGTGCCCGAGTCCCCGGCAGTTGCACCGTCAACCCCGGCCGCACCGTCAACACCCGCGCCACCGGCACCGCCACTGCCCGCTACGCCACCGGCGCCACCATCGCCATCGGTCCCACTGGCCCCGGCGACACCCGTCGAACCACCGCCCGCACCCCCAACACCACCGGTTCCGCCCGCCCCGCCGGTCCCGCCGCTGCCACCGCTGCCACCATCGCCGCCGGCCCCGCCGGGCCCCGGGTCGGAGCGTTCTTCGACCTCGACGGCACCCTGTTGGCCGGGTTTACCGCCACCTCGCATGCCAGTGATCGGCTCCGGCGCGGCCAGGCCCGGATCGGCGAGGTGCTCGGCGTCGTCGAGGCCTCGGTGCGTTACAAACTGGGACGGATGCAGTTCGAGCGTCTGCTCGCCCGGGGTGCGACTTATCTGCGCGGGGAATCACTGACCGAACTCAGCGCGGTCGGTGAGCGACTGTTCACCGACGAGTTGACGCACAAGGTTTACCCGTTGATGCGCCAGATCGTGGCGGCCCACCTGGCCCACGGGCACACCGTCGCGATCAGCTCATCGGCGTTGACCATCCACGCCGAACCCGTCGCCCGCGCGCTGGGGATCACTGATGTGGTGTGCAACTCCTTCGAACTCGACGAGCACGGATTGCTCACCGGCCGGGTGGCGTCGCCGATCGTGTGGGGCCGTCAGAAAGCCGCTGCCGTACAACGCCTCTGCACCGAACGGGGCGTTGAGTTGGGGCGGAGCTATTTCTATGCCGACGGAAACGAGGATGCCGCCTTGATGACGTTGGTCGGTAACCCCCGGCCGGTTAATCCTCGGGCTGGGCTGGCCTCGATGGCCGCGGCGAATGACTGGCCGGTGTTACGGGTCACCGCACCGGGCCATCCGCGCGAGGCCGGTGCGCTCGCGCATCTGCCCGGACTGGGCCGGGCCGTGATCGCTGCCGCCTCCGGCGCCGCCGTGCGGCGCCGGCGCAGGGAGCGCTGAGGCGCCTCACATGGCGCGGTGCGGCACGTCGGTCACGAGACCGCCGTCGACCACGTACTCCGAACCCGTCGAGAACGACGACTCGTCGCTGGCCAGGAACACCACGAAGGTGGCGACCTCATCGGGTGTGCCGGGCCGACCCAGCGGGGCCGTCACCATGTCCTCGGGCAGATGCTCGGTCATCGGGGTGCGAATGAAACCCGGGTGAATCGAGTTGACCCGGATGTTTGACGAAGCCAGTTCCAGTGCGCTGGATTTGGTCAGGCCGCGCAGCCCCCACTTGGAGGCGACGTAGCTGTGTACATAGGCCGCGCCGCGCAGACCCTCGATCGAGGAGACGTTGATGATCGAACCGCCGCCGGCGGCGATCATCGGTCCAATCACGGCTTTGGTACCCAGCATCGGACCGGTGAGGTTGACGTCGAGCACTTTCTGCCAGCGGTCCACGTCCAGTGTCTTCAACGGACCCAGCTGGACGATTCCGGCATTGTTGACCAGCACATTGAGCGTGCCGAAGCCATCCAGTGCGGTACCGACGGCGGCCGTCCAGTCCGATGCGCTGGTGACGTCGAGATGGACGTAGCGCGCGGCATCGCCCAAATCCTCGGCCAGCGCGGTGCCCACGTCGTCGAGGATGTCGCCGATCAGCACGCAGGCGCCCTCGGCGATGAGCATTTGGGCGCTGGCGGCGCCGATTCCGCGAGCGCCGCCGGTGATCAGAGCGACTTTGTTATCCACACGTCCCATGGGGCGTCAGGCTACCTTGAGGGGTATGCATTCCCCGTCTCGATTCGCACCCGCCCGCTGATGACCATTCGCGTCGCCCACATCGGCACCGGTAACGTCGGTCGGCTCGCGTTGGCGGAGTTGATCGACAACCCCGCTTTCGAGCTCACCGGCCTGTGCGTATCGACCAGGGAGAAGATCGGCAGGGATGCCGGCGAACTCGCGGGCCGCGCCGTCACGACCGGGATCACCGCCACTGAAGACCTGGAGGCAGTGCTGGCCACTGAGCCTGCGTGCGTCGTGTACTGCGCGATGGGCGACACCCGAATGGTGGCTGCCATGGACGATGTCCGGCGGATCCTCGCAGCCGGGATCAACGTCGTTGGGTCGGCACCGGGAGTACTCCAGTTTCCCTGGCACGTCATGCCGGATAAGTACATTGAGCCACTGGAAGTCGCGGGGCGGCAGGGCAATTCAAGTATCTACATCAATGGCGTGGATCCGGGATTCATTACCGACCTGATTCCGCTGGCCTTCGCCAGCACCTGTGCTCGAATCGAGCAGGTGCGCTGCATGGAGATCGCGGATTACGCCACCTACGACGGTGCGACGGTGATGTTCGACGTGATGGGTTTCGGTAAGTCCCTTGATGAGGTACCCATGCTGTTCCAACCCGGCGTCCTCGCGATCGCGTGGGGCTGTGCGATTCGGCAACTGGCAGCCGGACTGAAGATCGACATCGACTCGATCACCGAGAGTTACGAGCGCGAACCGGCACCGGAGCCCTTCGAGATCGCCGCCGGACACATCCCCCGGGGCGGAGTCGCGGCGGTGCGCTTTCAGATCAACGGCATCATCGACGGACACCCCGCGATCGTCATCGAACACGTCACCCGGTTGCGCGCAGACCTGCGGCCGGACTGGGCCCAACCTGCCCAGCCCGGTGGTTCCTACCGGGTCGAGATCACCGGCGAGCCGTCCTATGCCGTCGACATCCGCCCCACCAGTCGCTTCGGCGACCACAACCACGCGGCCATCGCCGGTGCGGCGGCGCGCATCGTCAACGCGATCCCGGCGGTGATCGCGGCGCCGCCGGGGATCCGCACCACCCTTGATCTTCCCCTGGTCTCCGACGTCGGGGTGTACTGCGCGCGGTAGCTCAGGGCCGAATTCCGGGACCCAGGACCACCCCACCGAAACCGCCGAACCCGCCGGATCCGCCGTTGACGAACTGCGACAGACACCACGCCTGCATGATCTGGCTGCCGACACTGCAGTTGAGCAACGCGGTCTGATCCGGTGCCGATCCCCGCACGCGTGGCGGACGATACGGAATGCTGCAGATGTTGGCGTAGGGATCAAGCGGCGTTATGCCGTCGACACATGGCGCCGCGGGAGTTTCACCCGGGCTTGCCGCCGCCACCGGTAATTGATGACCGGAAGCTACGACGGCCGCCGCCACCACTACTGCGCTGCTCAGAGCCACTACGGCTCGCAGGCCCCACAATTTCAGATGATGATGCGAAGTGGCCGCGCGCACAGCGTCCACGGCTCACATCTCCTTCTCGACGACGACCGTTCGGCAGTTCCACCTCAAACGCTACGCCTGCGCGAAAGCCATCGGCCGCGGATCGGACTGCAGCAGTCCCGCCCGGGTGGTTGAAGAACGCGGAAAAACCGTGGTAAGAAACTAGAACACGTTTCAGTCGGACGCCCAAGGAGCCCGGTCATGCACACTGCCCTCTGCGATGAGCTCGGTATCGAGTTTCCCATCTTCGCGTTCACCCACTGCCGCGACGTCGTGGTCGCCGTCAGTAAAGCTGGCGGTTTCGGTGTGCTCGGCGCCGTGGGGTTCACCCCGGAGCAACTCGAGATCGAACTCAAGTGGATCGATGAGCGCATCGGCGATCACCCGTACGGCATCGACATCGTGATCCCCAACAAATACGAGGGAATGGACGCGGACGTATCACCGGAGGTGCTCACCAAAAT
Organism: Mycobacterium sp.; assembly: GCA_018401645.1. Lineage (GTDB taxonomy): Bacteria > Actinomycetota > Actinomycetes > Mycobacteriales > Mycobacteriaceae > Mycobacterium. The sequence goes on from JAGYKK010000013.1 coordinate 27,471, forward strand.
GCTGCAGGACATGGTGCCGCAGCAGCACCTCGACTTCGCCAAGAAGATCCTGGCCGACCACGGCGTGCCCACCGGTGACGCCGATTCGAATGCCCTGAAGCTGCTCGGTTGGACCGAGGCGACCGCCACCCCTCAGGTGGAGGTGGCGCTGAACCACCCCAAGGTCACGCTGATCGCCAACGCGCTCGGCACCCCGCCGGTCGAGATGATCGAGCTCATTCACGCGTCCGGACGGAAGGTCGCCGCGCTATGCGGCTCGCCCGCACAGGCGCGCAAGCATGCCGCGGCCGACGTCGACATCATCATCGCCCAGGGTGGCGAGGGTGGCGGTCACTGCGGCGAGGTGGGATCGATCGTGCTGTGGCCGCAGGTGGTCAGGAGGTCGCCCGGCCGGTGCTTGCCGCGGGCGGAATCGGCAGCGGCTACCAGATCGCTGCCGCGCTGGCGATGGGTTGCGCCGGAAGCTGGTCGGGCTCGCAGTGGTTGATGGTTGAAGAAGCCGAGAACACCCCGGTTCAGCAGGCGGCCTATGTCAACGCCACCAGCCGCGACACCGTGCGGAGCAGGTCGTTCACCGGCAAACCGTGCCGCATGCTGCGCAACGACTGGACCGACGCATGGCAGACTCCCGGCAACCCTGAGCCGCTCGGGATGCCGTTGCAGTACATGGTCTCGGGCATGGCCGTCGCCGCCACCGGTAAGTATCCCAATGAGACGGTGGATGTGGCGTTCAACCCGGTCGGGCAGGTCGTCGGCCAACTGAACAAGGTCGAACGCAAGTGCGGCCGTCATCGAGCGGTGGGTCCAGGAGTATTTGGAGGCCACCACCCGGCTCAACGAACTCAATGAGGCCGCCGCAGCGGTGTGACGTCAGGTCACCCGGCGGGCAAGTCACCCGGCGGGGAAGAAGTAACTTCCGCTGGCCCAATCACCGGCTTTGAGGTACCCTGACTGCCATCCCAGTGCGCCGCGGCACAGCATCGGGAAGCCTTCCGGGACCGCGCGGCGGCTTGCGGCCCCGGACATGGTGCCCCGGCGGTTTGGACCCCGTACAGCTTCGGCGAGATCACCCAGAAGCCGGTGCCCGCCGGCGGGCGCACCAGTCCGACGTATGACTGGTTTTCGATGAAGTGGCAGGCCATCGTCTGGCCGTCTCGGCCGCGGCCGAAGATGAAGCGGTCCCACTGGTAGCACGGAGCGCTCAGGTTGGCGCCGCTGATGCCGGGCACGTCGCCGGCATAGGGACCGTCGGCGACCGCCGACGGCGCGGTGGCGAGGGCGCTGACGGTGAGGGCTGCTGCAGCGACAAGTTCGCGGAACATGACGCAGAGCCTAACCCTTGCCCTCGCGTGGCAACGCCGGAATCGCCGCCCGGGATGGTTCGCTTAAAGCCGGTTCCGGTTACCCGGCCTCAACCACGGGGAGCGAGGGAGTACGCATGTTCGATCGCCGAAACGAGGCGGTTGGGGGCCTCGCGGCGCTGATGGTCGGTGCCGCGGTCGTCCTCGGTGCGCCAACGGTGCTACCCGGCGCAACAGCGGATCCGTCCGATCCGGCAAGTGATGCCGTCAGCAGTGACGAATACGGATACCTGGACTCATCGGCCCGCTGTGACGACGATCAAACGTTGATGGCATTCGGGCGGACTTCCCGCGCCATGGTCGCCGTCTGCGTGGACCCCGACGGGGAACTCGAGTACCGGGGAGTGCGGGTCAGCGATCAGGCCGCCACTGCGATGTCCGCGAGTCGCGCTTCCGACGGAACGGTCATCGCGACCAATAACGGCGTCACCTACGCACTCTCGCCTGCGATGCTGCTGGTGTCCGAGGGCGACAACGTGCTCTACCGCGACCCCTGGATCGAGTTCCGCCAACCGCGATTCTCGGCGGCACCGGTCACCCCGTCCGCGACCCCGTCCGCGACCCGGCCGCAGGCACCTACCAGCACCTCGTCGACTCCGCCGACGGTCAGTACCACGACCGTGACCATGCCACCGGTGACCACCAGACCGGGCTGGTAACCGTCCCACCGGGTTTTGGCAAGCTCTCCACAACCGCCCGGGTTGGGGTGTAGGCATGGATCACAGCACCCACGAACGCGAGGAGACGCACGTATGGCTGGGCCCAACCTGCCCCCGGGGTTCGACTTCACCGACCCCGACATCTATTCCGAACGCCTGCCTGTCGAAGAGCTCGCCGAACTGCGCAGAACCGCCCCGATCTGGTGGAACGAGCAGCCGCTCGGCGTCGGTGGTTTTGATGACGGTGGCTACTGGGTGGTTACCAAACATAAGGACGTCAAGGAGATTTCGCGGCGCAGCGATGTGTTCTCCAGCATGACCAAGACCGCGCTCCCGCGATACAAAGAGGGCACCGTCAACGAGCACATCGAGCGCGGCAAGTTCGTCCTACTCAATATGGACGCCCCGCATCACACCCACCTGCGCAAGATCATCTCGCGGGCCTTCACGCCACGCGCGATCGAGATGCTTCGGGCTGAACTGCGTGAGCGGGCGATTGCCATCGCCGAGGCCGCCGCTCGTGAGGGCTCCGGAGATTTCGTCGAACAGGTTTCCTGCGAGCTTCCACTGCAGGCCATCGCGGGCCTGATGGGGGTGCCGCAGGAGGAGCGCAAGAAACTCTTCGACTGGTCCAACCAGATGGTCGGCGACGTCGATCCGGAGTTCGAGTCCAATGACGCCATGGGCGCGTCCATCGAGCTGATCATGTACGCCATGCAGATGGCCGCCGACCGCACCGCCAACCCGGGCGACGACCTGGTCACCAAGCTGGTTCAGGCCGACGTGGAGGGGCACAAGCTTTCCGACGACGAATTTGGGTTTTTCGTCATTCTGCTGGCCGTGGCGGGCAATGAGACCACCCGCAACTCGATCACCCACGGCATGCACGCCTTCACCGAGTTCGGCGATCAATGGGAGCTCTACAAGGAACTGCGACCGGCCACCGCCGTCGACGAGATCGTCCGGTGGGCCACTCCGGTCACTTCCTTCCAGCGCACCGCGCTGGCCGACACCGAGCTGGGCGGGGTGAAGATCGCCAAGGGCCAACGGGTGGTGATGGTTTACCGGTCGGCCAACTTCGACGAAGAGGTGTTCGACGACCCCATGCGGTTCAACATCATGCGCGATCCCAACCCGCATGTGGGCTTCGGCGGCACCGGGGCCCACTACTGCATCGGCGCGAACCTGGCCAGGATGACCATCGACCTGATGTTCAACGCGATCGCCGATGCGATGCCCGACCTGACGCCCCTCGGTAAGCCCGAACGGCTGCGCTCGGGCTGGCTGAACGGCGTCAAACACTGGAACGTCGACTACACCGGCAACCGCGGGCACTCGTGAACCTGTGCTTTTCAGCGGGAGCTACGGGGCAGCCCTTAGCCGGAAGAGGGGAATGCGGCGTCCGTAAGACGCGGTCTTGACCAAGTAATCGCCGTACCCGGCATAGACCTGCTTGGCCAGCGCGTAGAGGCGTGCGTGTTCGGCGGAATCGGTCACTTCGCTCGCACGAAAATCCTGACCACCGAAACGGCATTCGGGGTTCGCTTTGAGGTTGTAGTACCACGCCGGGTGCTTTTCTCCGCCGAAGTTCGAGGCGATGAGGATCGGATCAGGGCCGTCGTGGAAGTAGGTGAGCTGTACCTCTCGGGGCTGACCCGATTTGGCGCCGTGCGTCACCAGTGGGGCGTTGATAACGATGCCCATCGAGGTCGTGAGGCGCCCGCCCGTTGCTCGATAGAGCCACGGGTCAAGACGCACCGAGACCCGGCGGGTGAACCATTGCCCCGCCGGTGAGCGTCCGAAACTCCCGGCGGCCCAGTAGCCAAGCCCGCGTTTCTTGTGGGGATCGACGTAGCGCAGGGGCATGTCTGAACCATAACGCGGCGTGCGCGATGATCGCCCGATCCAGTGGACTCGCCCTTGATTCGTCTGCCGTGGCCAATCCCCGATGAGCCCAGTTCGGGGCTCACGCCCCGCTGAGTGTGAGCATCACAATATTGAGTCTCCCGCGGCGCACATTCGCTGTGGCAGACCGTGCCCGACCGGTAAGCCACACCCGGACGCGCGGGTCAGCTTCCAGATTGCGCAGCCATTGCGAGTCGGCCCGAACCGTGGACACCACCAGATTGTCGCCCACCCGCCCGGCCACCAGAGGCACCTGACGGGGAAGGCCACTTCGGCGGCCGGTGGTTTCGACAAGGACCAGCCCACCCCCCACCGGCAACGGATTGCCCAGACCAACACGCACCGCTGGTCGAACCACGGCGTTCAACGCATCGAAGATTGGCGCCTCGATCTGGTGTCGAAGTTGACGAAAATGGTTGAGGGAGTTCATACCCTTGTCAACCTGTTGCTGCTTCCGTGTGTTTCCCACGACGCCTCAAAATGAGGCGTGAGTTTAATCACCTCTGCCGAAGGGTCTTCACCAGTTGATGACGACGGGGTCGCCGATTCCCACCTGGTTGAAGTACCACAGCGCGTTGTTGGGGCTGAGGTTGATGCAGCCGTGGCTGACGTTGGCATAGCCCTGCGACCCCACTGACCACGGGGCCGAGTGAATGTAGACGCCGCCCCAGGTGATCCGGACCGCGTCGGCGACCGTCAGCTTGTAGCCCTCCGGATCAGACAGTGGAATGCCGATAGTGCTGGAGTCCATCACGATCGACTTGGCCTTCTCCAGGGCGCTGAACGAGCCGACCGGGGTCGCAAACCTCGGCTTGCCGAACGAGGCCGGCATCTGCCGCATGATCACTCCGTCGATACTCACCGTGAACGTGAAGTTGGAGAGACTGCCCACGCCCAGCACGGTCGCTCCGGTGCCGAAGCTGCGCCGGACTCCCCCCGCCAGCAACGTGATGCGGGAGTGCGCCGGCCAGAACTGGTCGGGCACCCATTGCACGACGGTGTCCTCCAGCCATTGGAACCGCCCGGTCAGGTTGGCCGGTGCGGTGACGGAGATGCTCTTCTCGGCGGCCCGGCGATCGGCGACGGGTCCGGAGAAAGTGACGATGATCGGGTGCGCGACGCCAACGGTCTGGCCGTTGATGGGACGCACGGACGCTACCGAAACTGCTGCCGCCGACGGGGCGACCGCGGCCAGGCTTGCGGGTGCCGCCGCCGTCATCGCCACCAGGGCGATTCCCGCCGCCGCGATCGCCCGTCGAAGTGCTCTGGCCATGGCTTCCTATCCTGAAGAGACCAGCCTCGCCCTGGGCTGATCAACCGCGTGTGGATTTACAGCAAATTTCACCGTCACCCGATGATAGGCATCAGTGTAGATGTCCGGGGGCCTTGCGGGGTAGGGACCGCGCCGTCGGAGCGCGGAGTCAGACCTTTCGGGGCGGTAACGCTGCGACCATCGGGGTGTCGACTCCGACGGGGCCCAGAGCAAGCGCGCCGCCCGGCGCACCCAGCGCAGCCGCACGGCCCGGCAGGACCTCGCTGAAGAACGCCGCGTTATCGCCGAGGAACCTGCGTTCGCTCGCGGGCAGATCGTCGTCGTAGAAAATGGCGTCCACCTCGCACAGCAGACGGCAGGCGCCGCAGTCGACACATTCGTCGGCATTGATGTACATAGTGCGGTCGCCCTCGTAGATGCAGTCGACCGGGCACTCGGCGGCACAGGCTTTGTGCTTGACATCGACGCATGCGCTGGTGATCACGTAGGTCATGGTGCCAGTCTAGGTGTGACGGCCGGTCTGAGACACGGGTCGCAAGCCCGCCACGCCGGGGACCAAAGTCACTTAGATCGGTTCCAGCAATTCAGCCCCAGAGCAATTCAGGCCCAGAGCAATTCAGGCCCAGAGCAATTCAGGCCCAGAGCAATTCAGCCCCAGAAAGCTTTAGCCGTAGAGCGACTCGGAGATGTCGACGAACCCCCCGGGTTGCAGCCGATGGTCGGTCATGTTGCGGCACTGCCCCCACAGGCGCAGCACTCCTCGGCGCGGGATGTCCGGGTGCCGGTGGAAGACAGCGGTGACCCCGTCCTTGGACAGCGTGCGCCCGCCCGGATGACGACTCGGCGGCAGCCCTACCGTCCACCCGCTAACGGTCAGGGCGCTCGTCATCTCCCGGAAGAAGGCGGGGGTTTCGGTGATCGTGGGCAGGTCGAAGTTCAGATATGCAGAGCCCTGGTACGGCGGGGCATCCTCGGCAGCGCAGGACATCGGAATGTAGGTTCCGGTGGCCGCCTTGAGCCTTGCCGCACCGACGATCTGGCGCGCTGATTGGAGCACCTGCTGCTCGGTCTGCTCATCGGTGAGCGGGACCGGCGCCTCGACGGCGGGTCCGCGCAGGTCGTAGATGCGATGCATCGTGATGAAAGTCGCACCCAAAACCAGGGACATCAGCAACGACGCGGCGATGACCTGCGGAAAGGGTTGAGAGCGGAGCCTGTCGGCGTTCATTCTGTCCTCGTCCGGGTATGACGGTTCCCCGATCGTACCGGTCATGATCGCGGCCCGCAGCAGGGTGCTTACGGCGAGCTTTTCGCCGTTTCGGCGGTTTTCAGGCAAAGTTGTGGGTATGAACGCGACACGACCGCCCATCACCCGCCGCCGGGCACGTCGCCTACCCGGTGCGCTGGCGGTGCTGATGCTGGTCGGCAGCGCCCTCGCGGCACCGGTTGCGGCGGCGCCGGCGCCTTCACCCCGCGCGCCCCTGGACCAGTCGGCGCTGTTGAGCCAGGTGGTGCCGGGGTTGGTCGACATCAACACCACAATGAGTTATCAGGGTGCCATCGGTAACGGCACCGGCATCCTGTTGAACCCCGATGGTGAGGTCCTGACCAACAACCATGTCATCGAGGGCGCGACCGAGATAACGGCGGGGAGCCTGGCAACCAGCCGCTCCTACCCCGTCGACGTGATCGGTTTCGATCGCGACAATGACATCGCACTGGTCCGGCTGCGCGGCGCCGGCGGCTTACCGACCGCGGTGCTGGGTACCTCGTCGACAGTCGCCGTCAGGGGATCAATCGCCGCGATCGGCCATTCGAATGGCTCCGGCGCCCCGCCGAGTTATGCGCCGGGTGCGGTCACCAGATCGGCGCATCGGTACGCGCGTCAATGAAGCCGGTGGAAATACCGGGAACTCTACGACTTGATCCGGGTGGCCGCCGATATCCGCCCGGGCGACTCCGGCGGCCCACTGGTCAACAGCGCCGGGCAGGTGGTGGGTGTCAACGTGGCCGCCACCCTGACGTACCGCAAGGACGAGGTCACCGGCGGGGAGGGATTCGCGATTCCCATCGACCGGGCGTTGGCGATCGCCAACCAGATCCGCTCGGGTGCGGCGTCCGATTCAATCCACATCGGCGACACTGCATTCATCGGGGTCGCGATCGCCGACCCTCCGCTGTTCGGTAACGGACCGGCCAGCGCCATCGTGCGGCAGGTCCTCCCCGGCACTCCGGCATCGGTGATCGGACTGTTCGGCGGTGACGTGATCACGGCGGTCGACGGCATCCCGATCACCTCGGCGTCGGATCTGTCCGACGTAATGAACAAGCGCAGGCCCGGCGACACCGTCATGCTCACCTGGGTCGACCGCGGCGGCATCGTCCGCAACGCTCCCTGGTGCTGGCCAAGGGGCCGGTCGGCTGAGCATCCGGCCAGGTTTGACGGCGCTGTTGATTACCGGCCTTATTCTGGGCGGTCCGCTGCCGTTGGTGGGTGCCGACGACAGCGCGGCCCCCGCTGATCCGGCCCCCGCCGATCCGGTCCCGTCTGGCGCTCCGCTGGTTGAACTGATCGATGCCGCCGTCCAACGGTTACAGACCGCTGACCCGGTGGCAGCTACCAAGTGGCTCACCGGAGCGGCGATCACCGACCCTGTCCGGGTGCAGCAGGTGTTGGAGACCGTCTCGACCGATGCCGAAACAGCCGGTGTGCCCGGTGATTACATGACCGCCCTTTTCACCGATCAAATCAATGCCACCGAGGCGATTCAGTACAGCAGATTCGCGGCGTGGAAACTCGACCCGACGACCGCACCGGATTCGGCGCCCGAGCTGGAGGCCTCACGAGCGCTGATCGATGGCCTCAACGGCCGGATGGTCGCGCTGATCGCCACGGACTGGCCGGTATTGGGCGCTCCTGATTGTCCGATCCTGCTGGACGCCGCGCGCAACGCTGTCATCCAGGCACGCCAACTCGATCCGCTGTTGCGGCTGGCACTCGAGTCCGCCACCCGGTCCTACTGCCTGACCTGAATCGTTCCCGGAATCGGAGCTTAGAGGTTCAGGACCAGTCTCTCGATTCGCACCAACGCCACCGAGCAGACCGGAAGGTAGGCACTGGCCCACCACGGCACCTCGAATCGGACCCGGCAACCGCCGGGGGTAGCGGTGACCTGGTGCCCGGTGGCCGGAACGCCGGCAACTTTCCAGGTCCAGCGACTGCCTGGATCGAACTCGGTGATCACGAACGGCATCCGAACTCCCACCGCGGTCCAGACGTCCCCCCGGGTACCGAGGCGCAGTTCCGTTGCGCCGTCGCGTAACTTCGCGCGCCGCACCGATGGACCCCAGAGTGGCCAGGCCGCCACGTCGACCAGAATCTGCCACGCCGCCGAGGGTGCGGCGGCGATGACGCGGTCGACGCTGGCGATCACCACCGGACTCTTTGCACGTTCGCAGACGTTACCGGCCTAGGATCGTCCACCATGAAGGGATCTGTGACGGTTCACATGGCTGCGCCGGCCGACGACATCTGGGAATTGATCGCCGATGTCCGTAACACCGGGCGATTCTCCCCCGAGGTATTCGAGTCGGAATGGCTTGACGGTGCCACCGGCCCGGCCCTCGGTGCGAAGTTCCGTGGCCACGTCCGCCGCAATGAGATCGGTCCGGTGTATTGGACGGTGTGCCGCGTCACGGCCTGCGAGCCGGGCCGGGAGTTCGGCTTCGCCGTGTTGGGTCCGGGCGGTGTGGAGGTCAACAACTGGCACTATCGGCTCACCCCGGCAGGCGACGGTACCGATGTCACCGAGTCGTACCGGCTGATCAGTTCTCCGCTGATCTCGGTGTTCCGGGTATTCGGCGGTTTTCTGCGGGAACGCCGCAACCTGCGCGACATGCGCACCACTCTGGAGCGCATCAAGAAAGTCGTCGAAGAACAGTCATAGAGTCTTTTTGATCACCTTCACAGGACGGGACGTCAAGTATGGATAACGCAGGCCGGGGAATCGCCACCCGCGTGAACGGCGAGGCTCCTCCGCAGGTTCCACTCGCGGACATCAATCTGGGCACCCTGGAGTTCTGGGCGCTGGACGACTCGGTGCGCGACGGCGCGTTTACCACCCTGCGCCGCGAGGCACCGGTCACCTTCTTCCAAGAGGTCGACTACGAGGGTTTCGCCGCGGGCGCGGGCCACTGGGCCCTGATGAAGTTCGACGACGTCCACTACGCCAGCCGCCATCCTGAGATCTTCAGTTCGGTACCGAACATCACCATCGCCGATCAGGCCCCGGAGGTGGCCGAGTACTTCGGCTCGATGATCAACCTGGACGATCCGCGTCACGCACGGTTGCGCAATATCGTGCGCAGCGCCTTCACACCGAAGGTGGTGGCCCGCACCGAGGAGTCGGTGCGCGACCGCGCGCGGCGGTTGGTCTCCGACCTGATCGCCAACCATCCCGACGGCAAAGGCGAGCTGGTGGCCGAGCTCTCCGGACCGCTTCCACTGCAGGTGATCTGCGACATGATGGGGATTCCCGAAGAAGACCACCAGAAGATTTTCCACTGGACCAATATTATCCTCGGCTTCGGCGATCCCGACCTGACCACCGACTACGAAGAGTTCATGAAAGTCGCCATCGACATCGGCGCCTACGCCACCGCCCTGGCTGAGGACCGCCGGGACAACCCACGCGATGATCTGACCACCGCGCTGGTGGCCGCCGAGGTCGACGGCGAACGACTGACCTCGGCGGAGATCGCGTCGTTTTTCATCCTGCTGGCCGTCGCCGGCAACGAGACCACCCGAAACGCCATCAGCCACGGTGTGCTGGCACTGAGTCGCTACCCCGAGCAGCGCGAGATCTGGTGGAACGATTTCGATACCCACACGGCGACCGCGGTGGAGGAAATCGTCCGCTGGGCATCCCCGGTGGTCTACATGCGCCGCACCGCCACCCGCGACGTCGAACTCAGCGGGGTGATGATCGCCGCCGGCGATAAGGTAACCATGTGGTACGCCTCGGCCAACCGCGACGAGGCCAAGTTCGACAACCCCTGGAAATTCGACGTCACCCGGGCGCACAATCACCACCTTGGTTTCGGCGGCGGCGGAACCCATTTTTGCCTCGGCGCCAACCTCGCTCGCCGCGAGATCGCGGTGGTATTCGAGGAGTTGCACACGAAGATTCCTGACATCATCGCCACCGAGGAGCCGGCCATGCTGCTTTCGGCGTTCATCCACGGCATCAAGAGACTCCCGGTCAGCTGGACACCGGTGCACTGACCATGGCGGCGATGAAGGATCGACTGCACTGGTTCGCCATGCACGGCGTGGTCCGGGCGGCGGCCGACTGGTCGGCGAAGCGCGGGGACCTGCAGGCCCGGCTGATGGCCGATCCGGCGGTACGCGCTGATCCGGTGCCGTTCTACGAGGAGTTGCGCTCCCACGGCCCGATGGTGCGATCCCGGGTGGGCTACCTCACCGTCGACCATGCGATCGCGCACGAGTTGCTGCGGTCAGATGATTTTCGCGTCATCTCGATGGGTTCCAGCATGCCCGCGCCACTTCGTTGGTTGGAGCGGCGCACGCGAGCCGACCTGCTGCACCCACTGCTGCCGCCGTCCCTGCTGGCGGTCGAGCCCCCCGAGCACACCCGCTACCGCAAGACGGTCTCATCGGTGTTCACCTCGCGCGCGGTGGCCGCGTTGCGAGACGGTGTCGAGGCCACCGCGGCGGACCTGCTCGACGAACTTGCCGACGACACCGGCCTCGCGGACCACAACGGTGTGGTCGACATCGTCGACCGATACTGTTCGCGGTTGCCGGTCGCGGTGATCGGCGAGATGCTCGGAGTGCCGCCGGTTGACCGGCCCCGAATTCTCGAATTTGGTGAACTTGCCGCCCCCAGTCTGGATTTCGGTCTGAGTTGGCAGCAGTACCAGCGGGTCCAGCACGGCATCGAGGGCTTCAACGTTTGGCTCGCGGCGCATTTACAACACCTGCGTGATCAGCCCGGTGACGACCTGATGAGCCAGCTCATCGAGGCCTCTGAGGGCGGTGTCCGACTCGACCATACCGAACTGCGGGCGGTGGCCGGCCTGGTGCTGGCCGCCGGTTTCGAGACCACCGTCAACCTGTTGGGCAACGGGATCCGACTGCTGCTCAACCACCCTGACCAACTGGCGATCCTGGCCGCCGACCCGTCGCTGTGGCCGGGTGCGGTCGAGGAAATACTGCGCCTCGATTCTCCGGTGCAACTCACCGCCCGGGTGGCCCGGACCGACACAGATGTCGCGGGTACCGCGGTCCAACGCGGTGACGTGGTGTTGATCTACCTCGCCGCGGCTAACCGCGACCCTGCGGTCTTCGAAGATCCTCAGCGTTTCGACGTGCGCCGCCCCAACGCCGGCAAACATCTCGCGTTCTCCGGGGGCCGACACTTCTGCCTGGGCGCGGCGCTGGCCCGAACCGAGGGAGAAGTGGGCCTGCGGAGGTTCTTCACCTATTTCCCCGAGGTGCAACTCGCCGGTGCCGGACAGCGGCGAGACACCCGGGTACTGCGGGGTTGGGTGAAACTTCCGGTCCGGTTGGGAGCGGCGGCCCGAAGCGCCGCGGCACACGGAGGTCGTTGACACCCGTTCAGTCGCGCTGTTCGATGAGCAGGTGAACTTCGACACGATCATCCGCGGCGGCCGCTTGTTCGACGGAACCGACGCACCCTCGGCGTTGCGCAACATTGGGATCCGAGACGGGCGCATCGCGGCGATCACGCCGCACGAACTTGATGCGACCGGATGTCCGGAGGTCATCGACGCCGTCGGCAAGTGGGTGCTCCCGGGCTTCGTCGACATCCATACCCACTACGACGTCGAGGTGCTCGACGGCCCCGGCCTGGCGGAATCAGTGCGCCACGGCGTCACCACGGTGGTCATCGGCTCCTGCTCATTGTCGACGATCCACGTCGGCGGCACGGATGCCGGTGACCTCTTCGGCCGAGTCGAGGCGATTCCGCGCGAGCATGTCATCGACGCTGTGGATCGGGCGAAGACTTGGACCAGTGCGCAGGAATACATCGAGGCCCTCGAGTCGCGTGCGCTGGGCCCCAATATCGCGGCGTTCATTGGGCATTCTGATATGCGGACTGCCACAATGGGATTGGATCGGGCCACTCGGGCTGACGCGCGACCCACCTCTGGTGAAATGGCCGAGATGGAGCGGATGCTCGCCGAAGCCCTCGACGCCGGGTTCCTGGGCATGTCATCGATGCAGTTGCTCTTCGACAAGATCGACGGCGAGACCTGCCGGTCCCGAACCCTGCCCTCGACCTACGCCAAGCCTCGGGAACTGCGTCGCCTGAAATCCGCGCTGCGCCGCCGCGGTCGGGTGCTGCAATCCGGGCCCGACATCGAGAATCCGATGAACCTACTCTCTCAGGTTGCCCAGTCACTTCCGGTGGGGCGCCGCAAGCTGAAGACCAGCCTGCTGTCGGCCGCCGACGTCAAGTCCAACCCCTTCGCCGTCGCGCTGCTCGGGCCGCTGGCCAGGGTGGTGAACCGATTCGGTGCCGACTTCCGCTGGCAGCATCTGCCGGTGCCGTTCGAGGTGTACGCCGATGGCATCGACCTGGTGGTGTTCGAGGAATTCGGCTCCGGTGCCGCCGCCCTGCATCTGCGCGACGAGATCGAGCGCAATGCCCTGCTGCGGGACGAGGAATACCGTCGCAGCTTCCGTAAGGACTACGACGCCAAGTTCGGCATGCGGGTGTGGCACCGGGACTTCTTCGACGCCGAGATTGTTGCCTGCCCGGATGAATCCGTCATCGGCAAATCGTTCGGTCAGGTAGGCCTTGACCGAGGCGGGCTACATCCGGTGGACGCCTTCCTGGACCTCGTCCTCGAGCACGGGGCCAAACTCCGCTGGCGGACCACGATCTCCAACCACCGTCCCGAGGTGCTCAAAAAGCTGGCCCGCGACGACGGCGTTCAGATGGGCTTCTCGGATGCTGGTGCCCATCTTCGCAATATGGCGTTCTACAACTTCGGGCTGCGACTGCTTCGGCACGTTCGCGACTCTCAGCTGGGCGGCGCGCCCTTCATGACACTTGAGCGTGCCGTGCATCGGCTCACCGGTGAGTTGGCCGACTGGTATCAGATCGACGCCGGCCACCTGCGGATCGGCGACCGGGCCGACGTAGTAGTGATTGACCCGCAACGTCTCGATGAGCGCCTCGATGACTACGCCGAGGCCCCGGTCCCGCAGTACGACAATGTGCCGCGGATGGTCAACCGCAATGACGACACCGTCGAGGTGGTCCTGATCGGCGGCCGGGCCGTCGCCCGCGCGGGTGGGCCGACCGAGTTGCTCGGCGTTACCCGCACCGGCAGTTTCCTGCGGACCGGCCAGCGCACCTCCGTATCTGTCACTACGAAACCCGTCACCCCGAAAGAGGTTCTGGCGCATGTCGGTTGAACAGACAGTGCTCGGGATGTGGCGCGCCCTGTCCGACCGTGACTGGGCGAAGCTGAAGACCTTCATCGCCGAGGATTGCATATACGTCGACATGCCGGTCGGACTCGCTGCTGCGGCTCGCGGCCCCGAGGACATCGTCAAGCGCCTTAAAGTCGGCCTGGAGTCGCTGTCCGGCTACGAGAACCATGACGGGGTGCTGGTGAGTAACGGCGTCGACGTCATGTACGAACACTCCGAGACCTGGAACTGGGCCACCGGGGAGAGCACAGTGCTGCAGTTCGTCACCGTGCACAAGGTCCGTGACGACAAGATCACCCTATGGAAGGACTACTGGGATTTCGGTGGCCTGCTCAACCACGCCCCGGCGGACTGGATGGAGCAACTCGCCGCCGCCGACACGTCGTGGGTGTTCGACGCCACCGGGCTGATCTGAGAGTCACTCAGAAAGCTGGTAGAGCCGCCGTGCGTTGTCTCGACCGATGAGTGTGGCGATGCGCGTGGCATCCTGTGTGCTCCACTGCCCTTGATCGACGAAATCTGCTAAGGCAGAGGCGATTCCATCGCGCCAGAGCGTGGCACCGAGGTAGTGCAGTTCGGGTGGCCCGAAGGCGTCCGAGGAGTAGAGGATCTTGCGGAAGGGCGCGAGTTCCAGCGTGCGAGCGATGAAGGCCCCGGCACGGGCGCCAAGATGGTTGATACTCAGGCCGGTGTCTAGGTAGACGTTGTTGAACGCGCTCGCGAGATACCCGGCCTCGCGCTCGTACGGATAGCAGTGCAGCAGTACGACTGGGGTTTGTCCGGAGTGCCGGAGGAAGTCGAGTAGCAGCATCGGGTTGGTGCGATGCAGATCGCAGTCGCGGTCACCGAGGCCGACATGGAACTGCAGTGGCTTACCCAGGCGCAGCGCCTCGTGAATGCCGAAACGCAGCAGCACCCGATCAGTCAGCCGAACTCCCCCGGCGGCGCGCCATTGAACCGCGGCCTCGGCCACTTCGTGTTGCGAAGGTTGCGATAAATCGCCGTCGAATCCTCCGCGGTAGGCAAGGACGGTCTTCGTCGCCACCGCGCCATCGGCTCTGCGCCAGAGGATTTCCCGGAACGCTTCGGCGTAGCCACCCGGCGCTGAGGCCGCCTGCTCGGCGATCTGCTCGAGCCGCAAGATCTCATGGGCGGCCGATCCGGATGCCGCGGCAATATCCGGCGGCCCGGCCACATCGGCGGAGAGCCCGGTGTCCACCAACCAGTCGCTGACACCGGCCGCCGCGAGGAACACACCGGCTAATTGGGCCGCGGCGCGCTCGCTGCGGCGTTCCCAGTAGAGGTGCGGTTCGACATGAGGCGCCAGACCGAGAATCGGCGCGCAATGCGCCCGCACCGCGAAGCCGAGTTGGGTGTCGAATCCGGAGTCGAAATCGGCCAGCGGCTCGGTGTTGGCCTCGTTGAGTGCGTTCTCGAATCGGCGTCGGTCACCGCTCGTCAGCCAGTAACCGTGCACATGGTTGTCGACCAGTCTGAGCCCGGCGATGTGCTCGGCGAGCATTTGGCGAGCCGTCATAGGCTCCAGGCCATCCGGAATTTGTCGGCACAGGACTCGGCATCGAGGTCCGAGTAGTTCTCGTGCTCATAGCGACGGACCGCGACGAGTGCGTCGACGACGGGATTCCCGAGGATCTCTCGCATTCGCGCAGACCCGTCCAGCGCCGCAATCACCGCACCCTGGTCAGCGGAGAGCTGGACCGCGCCTGCGGCGTGACGGTCGGCTGCTGTCAGGGTGTGGGGATCGGCGGTGATCTCCGGTGGCAGTGCCGAGTTTTTCTCAATGCCGTCCAGTGCGAGTCCGAGGATCGTGGCGGTGGCGAGATACGGGTTGGCGGAGGGATCGACGATTTTCACTTCGGCATGCGCGCCGTACGGATTACCGTGCGTTGCCCCCATGAAACGCACTGCCGCCTCGCGATTCTCGGTGCCCCAGCAGGTGTACGAGCCGGCCCAGCTACCGGGTTGCATCCGCAGTCCGGACACGATCGAACCGCAGAGGGCGAGTTGCGCTTCGGTCAGGCCAGACACGACGCCGGCGATCGCTGCGGCGCCGTCGGCGGTCAGTCCGTGTTTGTCGCCGCCTCCGGAGAACAGTGGGCTGCCACCCCGCCACAGGGAGAAGTGTTGATGGGCTCCCGAACCGACATTGTCGGCGAAGGGTTTCGGGGACATGCTCACCCGGAGACCGTGCCTGCGCGCCACCCTGCCGATCAGGATTCGGGCCAGGATCAACTGATCGGCCGCCGCGACGGGTGACAGCGGCGGCAGAGACATCTCGAACTGGTTGACCCCGTACTCGGGATGGAACTGCTCGACGGCGACCCCGGCGGTGGCCGTGGCAGCCAACACGTCTCGGACGAAGTCCTCGTGCTCGAGGACACCCGCCAGCCCGTACTGCGCCCAGAGCTCACCCGGCAGACGCCGTCCCGCCAAGTCGACGAGAAGAAACTCGATTTCGTGGCCAATACGAGCGCTCAAGCCTGCCTTCGCCAGTCGGGATTCGACACGCCCCAGCGTTCCGCGGGTGCAGGTCGGCAACGGATTGCCGTCCTGATCGAAGAACGACGCCGGTGCCCAGCCGAGACCGTCATCGATGGCGCGCAGCGCATCGGCGTCGATGCGCACCCGCTGGTCGCCGACGACGCTGATGTCGTCGGTGAAGGCGATGCCGACGCGGTCGATCGCGAAGCCGTGCCAGGTCGGGCTGGCTCCCAGACCCGGATCGGTGAATCTGCCGACGCCGCTGGCCGGGACGGTCTTGGCCAAGGTCAGGCCCGCCGGGTTGACGATGGTTCCGAGGATGACGCCGTTACCGCCTACGTCACCGGACGTACTCATGGGAGGATATTAGTTGCATCAGCGTGAACGCCGGTTGCACGCAGGCGCAACCGCCGGCACTGGGAGAGAAGCCGTCACCGCCTGCCTCATCAGGCGGGCTCACGGCAAGGTCAAGATCGACTGGGCAGTGTCAGGTGGCAGGCCTGCCCCATGTCCAGAGTGCGCAGCATTCGCCCCATCCCGAGCCACATCGCGCACGACATGGTGAGGTCGGCCAGAAGTTCGTCGGAGAAATGCTCGCGGCAGCGCTCCCAGAACGCATCATCGGCACGGAGTTCGGCGTGTGCGGTGGCGAACCGGTGGGCGAACTCGGCGGCGAGACGCTCGCGCTCGCTGTATCCCGGCCAGGTCCGCCACTGCAGGGCATGGGTGTAGAGATCTTCGTCCACACCGGCAGCCGGACCGTCGGCGTCGCGGGTGTTCTGGCACACAACGCACTCATTGTCGTGCGCCATCACGATGCGGGCGATCTCCCGCACCCGCATCGGCAACCGGTTGCGGTTGTAGACCGCGCTGCTGAAGGCCGCCATCGCCTTTCCCAGTTCGGGCGAGAGGGCGATCCAACCGGCCACGTCATCATCAGCGAAGTCTCCGATTCGGCTCATCGGGTAATGGTAATTGCCGGGTGGGCCGCGGTGGACGGCTACCGCTTGTTGAATTCGGCCAATGCCTCGGCGTTGGCTGCCGCACCCATCATCTCGGCGAAGTAGGCGTCCTCGCGGGCGCGGGCCGCGGCGACCTCTGCGCGAGCCGGCTCGGCCATCGTCTGCTTGACCGCGATGAGACTGGGTATGGGTTTGGCAGCCAGTACCTCTGCGTGCCGGCGGGCCTGTGTCATCACGTCGTCGGGCTCGCATACCCGCCACACCAGACCCATCCGCTGTGCTTCGACGGCGTCGATCCACTCTGAGGACATCAGCACCCAGGCAGCGTTCTGCCGACCGATCAATTGCGGCAGCAGATACGACGACGCCGCCTCCGGTGCTACGCCGAGGCTGGTGAATGGGCACTTCAACCTCGCCTCGCTGGACATGAAGGCCAGATCGGCGAAGCCCAGAATGGTGACACCCAGACCCAGACCCAGACCGTTCACCACGGCGATGAGGGGTTTGGGGAACCGGGCGAGCGCGTCGATCAGTCCAGGGAAGCCATGCGTGCCCGGGATGAACTCCGGATCGGCGATCCGGGCCGCCATCTCGGTCAGATCCTGGCCCGCGCTGAAGGCGCGTCCGGCGCCGGTGATCATCATCACGGCAACCTCGGGGTCCGCCGCGGCGGCATTCAAAGCCTCCGCGGTGGCGTCGTAGAGCGCCTCGCTGAAAGCGTTGAGGGCTCGGGGGCGGTTGAGGGTCAGCGTGCGAACCCGGTTTTCGTCGGCGATAAGCAGCGTCACGCAATCCAACCTAGCCGTGGTCACCGAACGGGGTCGCGAACACGTACCGCCCGGTGGGCACCGTGTCGATGTCGACGTTGGCGCCGAAGGCTGAGGTGCTGGCGATCATCTTGCCCACCCGGTCGGTCAGGTCGGCGTCGTCGGCCGCGCCGAAGAACGCATGCAGGCTGTGCACTGATTCGATCGGAAACAATTCCTCGACGATGGCAGATATCCGGGGTGCTTCCGGAGTCAGGGCACGCACCACGTAGTTCTGCACGTATCCGAACGTCGACTGCGTCGCGATGGCGACCGGGGTGTGGTCACGGTGCCAGCGGGTCAGCCAGGTTGATTCGTCCATATCGGCCGGCCGACGCAGCAATGCGATATTCGCCATGCCGGGTGCACGGTGGCCCGGCGGCGACGGCGGCGGCGGCATCGGCGCGGACTCGGTGACCAGGTAGGCGGGCACCTGATCGGCCTCCGATCCGAGAATCTCCAGTGCGCGGCTTACCTGCTCGCCGTAACTCTGTTGCACCCAAAGGCTCACCAGCGCCTGCACCGGCGGATCCAATGTGGTCAGCGTCATCATCGAGTCGCGCACCGGAGCGTCGCGAACGTTGATCGTCAAACCGGGCAGATCCAACTGCTGCAGCACGGCGGCAACCGGCCCGCACAGCCGGTCCACCCAGGCGTCGTCGGCGGTTTCGGTCCGCAGTGCCACCATCACTTTTTCCATCGCGCCAACCTCCCTAGCTGTCCCGCAGCCAGCGCGGCGTGATGAACACGCCCTCGGCCTCCACCGTGACGCCCTCAGCGTCGGCGATGTGGCCCGTGCAATAGGTCTTGACGCCGTCGGTGCGAACCTTCACCGCCTCGGTGCGCAGCGACCCGAGTTTGGTTGGGCGGAGGTATCGCACGGTGATAGTTCCGGTGAAGCGTGGCTGGCGGTCGACGCTGGCCGCCTCGCCCAGCACATGGTCGAGGATCATCGCCGCCACGCCGCCGTGGACGTGGCCGGGCGGGCCCTCATAAGCCGCACCAAGACAGAACTCCGCCGACACCCGGCCTTCAGAATCGCGGGAGGTCAGCAACGGTGGCGCCAATGCGTTGCGGATCCCGATGACTGCGTTACCCCACCCCATGCTCTCACCGGAATCAGTGACCCGAACACCGAATGCGCCGTCGAGTTGGCGCACCCGCAACCGGGCCACGGCGGCGTCGATATCGCGCCTGACCTCGGCCACGGTCTGCGCGTCGGCCTCGGTTCGGATAGTGGCGTCGACCAGGGACCGCACCGACTCGGCGAGGGGTTCATAAATTCCGCGAAGCCTCGCAACATCTTCGCCTGACAAATCTTCGACGGTGAACTCCAGCACCCTGGCACTAGAACACGTCGCCGGTCGCGGTGTCTAATGCACGGCCGGTCGCTGCGTACAGTGATCGCCATGCCCGACAGCGGGGCCGCCGATGGGCCGGATTGGGTGCGCCACGCGATCTGGTGGCACGTCTATCCCCTGGGTTTCACCGGAGCTTTCCCGGCCGATCCTCGTCCACTCCCGGGTGAACATCGCCTGACCCGGATCATCGACTGGCTCGATCACGCCGTTGAACTCGGTGTCTCCGGAATCGCCCTCGGACCGATTTTCTCCTCCCGAACGCACGGCTACGACACCACTGACCACTACCGAATCGACCCGCGACTGGGCGACGACGCCGACTTCGACCAGTTGATTGGCGAGGCCCGTCGCCGCGGCCTAAGGGTGTTACTGGACGGGGTGTTCAACCACGTCGGTACCGAGTTTTCGCGCTATCGAGCGGCCCTCGATCAGGATGACTCCACGGCCGCAGCGTGGTTCGCCGGCCGGCCGGGACGCTTCCACTCCTTCGAGGGACACGGCGATCTGATCACGCTCAACCACCGCAATCCGGCCGTCGTCGACTACACCGTCGACGTCATGAGTCACTGGCTGGACCGCGGCGCCGATGGGTGGCGCCTCGACGCCGCCTACGCGGTGCCCGAGACATTTTGGGCCCAGGTACTGCCACGGGTACGCCGAGTGCATCCGCAAGCCTGGTTTCTCGCCGAGGTGATCCACGGCGACTATGGCGCGTTCGCCGCGGCCTCCGGGGTGGACTCGGTCACCCAGTACGAGTTGTGGAAGGCGATCTGGAGCAGCATCAACGACACCAACTTCCACGAACTGGACTGGGCACTGCAGCGTCACAACGAATTTCTTGACACCTTCGCTCCGCTCACCTTCATCGGCAACCACGACGTCACCCGCATCGCGAGCCAACTCCGCTCCTTTGAGCATCTCGGTCATGCGTTAGTACTGCTGTTCACCACAGGCGGGATTCCGGCGATTTACTCCGGCGACGAGTTCGGCTACCGGGGCGTCAAGGAGGACCGCGCCGGTGGCGATGACGCGGTGCGCCCGGAGTTCGGGGCGGCGCCCACCGACCTCGACGGCCCCGCCGCCGAGACCTACAACCTGCACCGCTATCTGATCGGTCTACGCCGCCGAAACCCGTGGCTGCACCAGGCCCGAACGACCGCGCTACGCCTGGAAAACGACTCCTACGTCTACCAGGCACGCCATAACGGCGATGCCCTGATCGTCGCACTGAACCTGGCGGATGAGCCCATGGGGGTAGCGATCGGGCAATTGTGCGGCCGCGACGCACAACTGATCGGCGGCTCCGGTGCGCCACCGGAGCAGGTGATGGGCGAGACGGTAGTACCACCGCATGGCTGGCAGCTGCTCCGACTGCTCTGAGAGGACTACCCTCAAGCCGTGGTTGAACCCGCGCCGGACGGCGCGGACCGTCCGGATGGAAGGAACCCATGTCGGCACCGAACACGCAACCCCGGGCCCGACGACGCCTGCTGTCCCGGGTCGGCATCCAGTCGAAGCTGCTGCTGATGATCCTGGTGATGAGCGTGCTGGCTGCTTTGACAGCCGGCGGCATCGGATTCCAGTCCGGCCGGTCCTCCCTGCGTGAAGCGGTGTTCGAGCGGCTCACCGGAATCCGGGAGGTCCAGTCCCGGACGGTCGAGGGCCGGTGGGAGGACATCCGTAACTCGGTGCTCAACACGGCGGCCAACGACACCTCCTTATCGGCGATGGGTGCGTTCACCGCAGGATTCGACCGACTGGCCGACGCCACCATCACCGGAGCGCAGTCGAAGGCCATCGACACCTTCTACGCCGCGAGGTTCGCAGACGCCTCAGACACCGGCGGGACTATCGACGTCAACGCGCTGTTGCCGACATCGAACGCGCAAATGTATCTGCAGGCGTTTTACACCCCGGGAATCGCCGCACCGAAGGCCGGTTCCCCGGCAAACAACACCGGGGACACAACGGGCGACGTCACCGTAGCCGACGCGGGCGACGGCAGTAGTTGGTCGGCGGCGAATGCCCGCTATGACCCGTACTTCCAGGGTCTCGTCGAACGGAGCGGTTTTGCCGACGTGCTCCTCATCGACACTGATGGCGATGTGGTGTACACCGCGAAAAAGCGAACCGACCTGGCCACCAACATCCTCACCGGTCCCTACCGCGGCGAAACCGCCCTCGCCGAGACTTTTCGCCGGGCGATGTCCACCAACGACATCGGCTACGTCGAATCGACGGACTTCGCGCGGTACCTGCCGGCCGCTGAGCCGACGTCCTGGATCGTGACTCCCATCGGGCCGGTGGGCCGCCCGACCGGGGCGCTGGCGGTGCAGTTTCCGATGTCGTTGCTGAACCGGGTGATGACGTTTGACCGGGAGTGGGTTCAGGTCGGGATGGGCGAGACCGGGGAGACCTTCCTGATCGGACCGGACAGCCTGATGCGTTCGGATTCCCGGCTGTTCCTGGAGGATCCCGATGCCTACCGCCGAGCGGTGATCGCCGCCGGCACACCCGCGGACGTCGCGGATAAGGCGATCCGACTCGGCACTACTGTTCTCGTGCAGAAGGTCGGCACCGCCGCGTCGGAAGCCGCGCAACGGGGCGATACCGGAACCCTCATCAATACCGACTATCTCGGCCGTCGGGCGCTGGTGGCCTACGCGCCCCTGGACATCGCGGGACTGCGGTGGGCCATCGTCGCCACCGCCGACAGTGCGGAGGCCTTCGCGCCGGAACGGCAGTTCGCCCAACGGTTGGTGCGGTCCACCGCGGGGATCATCTTCATCGCCTGCCTTGCATCGGCACTATGGTCGCGGATGTTCATCCGCCCCATCCGGCGCCTCGAGGACGGCGCGCGGCGAATCAGCGCCGGCGAGTACGACATTGCGCTTCCGGTCGAGTCCCGAGACGAGTTCGGTCAACTCACCGCGGCGTTCAATACGATGAGCCGCAACCTGGCAGTCAAGGATCAGCTTCTCACCGAGCAACGCGCCGAAAACGAACGCCTGCTGCGCTCGCTGATGCCCAACACCGTGATGCAGCGGTACCGGGACGGTGAGCAGACCATCGCCGAAGAGCATCAGGACGTCAGCGTCATCTTCGCCGACGTAGTCGGACTCGACGATCTCGCCGGCGAACTCGACGCCGAGGAGATCCTGTCCATCATCAACAATCTGGCCACCGAATTCGATCGGGCTGCCGATGATCTGGGCGTCGAGAGGGTCCGCAATACCTATAACGGCTACCTGGCCAGCTGTGGTCTCACCATCCCACGCCTGGACAACGCCGCCCGTACCGTGGACTTCGCCGTCGCGATGCAACGGATCGTCGACCGCTACAACGCCGAGAACGATCAGCGTATTGCGCTGCGCGCCGTCATCAACAACGGCGCCGTGACCAGTGGACTGGTCGGCCAGGCCGGCCTGGTCTACGACATGTGGGGTACGGCGGTGAACCTGGCGTCTGCGATCCGGCGCAGTACCGCCAAACCCGGCGTGTACGTCGCCGTTGGCGTCTATGAGGCCACCCGGGATTCGCGGCGTTATCTTCCGGCGGGCACCATCACCGTCGGGGACCGCGAGGAATCCATCTGGCTGCTGGCCGAGGACGACTCGTGAGCATCGTGACGGCGCCGTGGTTTTACTGGGGCCTGTTCATCGCGATCGGACTCCCGGTGGCACTGGTGCTGCTGACCGAACTGCACAATAGCCTCAACCGCCGGGGCAGTGCGATGGCGCGGCCGGTGGGTCTGTTGCGCAACTACGTCCTGCCCCTGGGCGCCATGTTGCTCCTGATCGTCAAGACCAGCGACATCTCGACCCAAGCAACCGGGGTTCGGATCGTCACCACCGTGCTCGGCTTTCTCGTACTGCTGATGCTGCTCGCCGGTCTCAACGCCCGGTTGTTCCAGAGCGCGCCGGAGGGAAGTTGGCGCCGTCGACTGCCGTCGATCTTCATCGATGTGGCCCGCTTCGTGATCATCGCGGTGGGTGTCGCGGTGATCTTCTCCCAGGTCTGGGGAGCCAACGTCGGGAAGTTGTTCACCGTGCTCGGCATCGGCTCGATCGTGCTCGGCCTGACCCTGCAGAACTCGGTGGGTCAGATCATCTCGGGACTTCTGCTGCTCTTCGAGCAGCCCTTCAAGTTAGGCGACTGGGTCGAAACCAATATCCCGAGTATCCGCGTGATACGTGGCCGGGTGATCGAGGTCAACTGGCGCGCGACCCATATCGACACCGGCTGTGGCATAGAGATCATTCCCAACTCGGTGCTGGCGGCGGCGTCCTTCGCAAATCTCAGTAGACCGGCCGGCAGCTATAACCTGGTGGTGGAGTCAACCTTCGGCGTCACCGACGCACCCGACGCGGTGTGCGCGCTCCTGGCCAGGGTCGCCGCGCAACTGCCCCAACGGCGCGACGATGCGATGCCCGTGGTGGCCGCCTCCAGTGCGACCGGGTATTCGACCACGATTGCCCTGAAGTCCCCCGGCGACGACGCGGCCGCCCGGACCACGTTCCAGCGGTGGCTGTGGTACGCGTCCCGGCGGGCTGGACTGCACTGCGGTGGTGCCGACGATGACTTCTCCGCACCGCAGGACCGCGTCGCGGCGCTGAGGAAAATCGCGCCGATACTTCGACTGAGTCACTGCGACATGGAGGCACTGCTGCCACACGCCACCATCGCCCGCTACGGCGACGGCGAACTCATTTTGGGACACGGTGACATTCCGGTGGCAATGACGTTCGTGATCAGGGGCCGGATCAGGCTCAGCGTTGACGCCGGGGAGGAAGCGAGCGTGCCGATCCGCACCCTGCAGCAGGGCGACTTCCTCGGCCAGACCACGCTCACCCGCGAACCCGTCACCGGCGACGCCTTCGCGGAGGGCGAAGTCACGGTGCTTGCCATCAAACGCACGGCGATGGAGGAGTTGCTGCTCGGCCGACCAGCGCTGCTGCAGGACATCAGCCGTGCCATCGATGACCGCAGGGCGGCGGCGTGTGCCGCCGCCACCGGCCACACTGACGCCGAGACCGGACCCGACTCGAATTCCCATCCGGCTACGCAATTGCGGGCGTTCTGACAACGCGCTCAGCCTCAATGGCTTCCGAGTCCATCACGTCGCCCGATCGTTAGCCAACCGCGACTTGGCACACCGCGTCGCATTCCGATTCATGGTGCGGGTCGGTGCTTGACTGCGTAAGCACAGCAATTAATCGCTGAGGCCAGCACGTATGAAAGGTGATGGGAGCCCCATGAAAATCGTCGAGGTGAAGCGAAGCAATTGGCTGCGCCATGGGCGCAACTGCTGCGGCAGCCGCACTATGCCTGCCCGGCCTGATCGGCGCCGTCGGAGGTTCGGCGACGGCGTCGGCCTTCTCACGGCCCGGGCTCCCGGTGCTCTATCTGGATGTTCCGTCGCCGTCGATGAACCGGAACATCCGCGTCCAATTCCAGGGCGGCGGAGAGCACGCCGTCTTTCTGATGGACGGACTTCGTGCGCAGGATGACTTCAGCGGCTGGGATATCAACACCCCCGCGTTCGAGTGGTTCCACAATTCCGGACTGTCGGCCGTGATGCCGGTCGGTGGGCAGTCCAGTTTCTACACCGACTGGTATCAGCCGTCGCAGGGCAATGGTCAGACCTACACCTACAAGTGG
The DNA here is from genome assembly GCA_018401645.1 of Mycobacterium sp. GTDB lineage: Bacteria > Actinomycetota > Actinomycetes > Mycobacteriales > Mycobacteriaceae > Mycobacterium. Next base: position 52,449 of record JAGYKK010000013.1, read on the forward strand.
GAAACGTTCATGACCAACGAGTTGCCGGCCTACCTGCAGGCCAATCACGGGATCAACCCGAATGGCAACGCGGTAGTCGGCATCTCGATGGCCGGTAGCGCTGGATTGACCTATGCGATTCACCACCCGCAGAAGTACATCTATGCCGCGTCGCTGTCGGGCTTCCTGAACCCCTCAGAGGGCTGGTGGCCGATGCTGATCGGTCTGGCGATGAACGATGCCGGTGGCTTCAACGCCCAAAGCATGTGGGGTCCCTCGTCTGACCCGGCCTGGCGACGCAACGACCCGATGGTCAACATCAACACATTGGTGGCCAACAACACCCGGGTGTGGATCTACTGCGGCACCGGCACCCCGTCCGATCTGGATACCTCCGGTGGTGGCGGCAACCTGATGGCGGCGCAGTTCCTCGAGGGCTTCACGTTGCGCACCAACAAGACCTTCATGGAGAACTACCTGGCGGCGGGCGGGAAGAACGGCGTGTTCAACTTCCCGGCCAACGGAACCCACAGCTGGGGTTACTGGGGTTCGCAGGTTCAGCAGATGATTCCCGATCTGCAACGGGTTCTCGGCGCCACCCCATCCGGCGCCTGAGCATCCGCGTGACGGTAGGCCTGCCGCCCTTCCCGGGCGGCAGGCCTACCACTGTTAGACGGCCGCGCCTGCGGCGCTACCGGACCAGCGCGCCGCGACCGTCCCGGCCCACCCGAACATCCATGCCCGCAATGTCCTCGGCGACGGTGACCGCGGCCTCATCGGCATCGGAGATCAGCGCCCACGTGCGTGCGCCGTCCGGGGTCCGTACGGCGATGAATGCTTTCTCCGGGCAGCCCTGCCGGTCGAACGGCGTCGTCCACGATTCCACGGTGCCGATTCCCTCCCACTCAATCAACGCGGTGCGGGTCGGCTCGCGATCGACGGTGCTCTGGACGTCCTGCCACCGGAACCCCTCAGCGGGCGGCGTGGTGGCGTACACGCCGAAGCTGTGCTTCGTGAGGTAGCCGCCGTTGGCGGTGATCAGCCCGCGGGTCCCGGGGTTCGCGCGCAATAGTTCGGTCATCGTCGCGATGGAATGCATCACGTAGTTGTTCCAGGGCCCGCCGGCGAAGGTCAGACCACCGGTCACCGTCAGCGGCCGCGCCGCGTCTGCCAACGGCAACCCGAGTTCGCGGGCGGCCACCTGCACCGCCGACGGAAAGCACGAGTAGACGTCGACGAAGTCGAGGTCGTCGACGGCGAAGCCGGCAAGTTCCAGCACCCGACCGCCACCGATACGGATCGCCGGCGAGCGGTGCAGTTCGTCGCGTTCGGCAACGGCGTAGGTGTCGTGGGAGTCGGTGCCCGCCTGCGGAAAGACCCAGGCGTCTTCCGGGATCTGAAGCTGTTCGGCCTTGCTCGCCGAGCACAGGATCACCGCGGCACCCTGATCGACCATGTTGTTGGAGTTCATCAGCTTCGGGTAGGGCCAACTGATCATCCGGTTGTCCACGCCGGGCTCGGAGATCTGATCGCCGGTGCGCTCCTGACGACTCCAGGCGTGCGGATTGGCCGCTGCCACCTGGCTGAATTGCGCCCACAGCGCTCCAACGCGTCGCTGATGGTCCTGCATCGACTCCCCGTCGGCGATTCGCAGCGATTGCTCGAAAAGGGGGTAGATGAACGACGGCGGTACGAGTCCGATCCGGTCCTCCCCCGGTCCCGACATCGGCACCTCGTCGGCACCACCCGGCGGGATCGGGACGGCATCGTCCTGGCGGGTCCAGTCCGGCCGACTTCCGCGGGCCCGCAGTCGCATCCGGGTGCGCCAGGTCTCTGCGCCGACCAAGAGGACGGCGTCGGCCCGCCCCTGCTGGATATCCAGGCAGGCTTGGTTGAGCAACGACTGCGGGGTGTTTCCGCCGATCCCGGTGTACCACGTGCTCGCCTCCGGCGCCCCGATGCGCCGGCCCAGCAGCAGTCCCGGATCGCGGTAGCGCCAGGAGAGCAGATTCACCACCCGAATGGAGTCCACTGCCGCCAGCACCCGGGATTCGGCGGCCCGGCCGGCCGCGACGGCCATCAGGTCGATCGGTTCCACCTCGGGGGACTCGTCGAACTGGTTGACCTGACCGACGCCGATCAGAATCGGGGTGCGCGGATCCAATCTCACGACGGACCGGTGGCCGGCCCGACCCGGTAGATGGACTTGAGGTCGAAGAACTCGTCGAGGCCTTCGGGGCCGAGCTCGCGCCCGATGCCACTGGCCTTGACACCGCCGAAGGGCGCGCCCATATCCATCTGGTAGTCGTTGATGCCGACTGTGCCCGTCTTGATCGCGCGCGCGATCTCGGTGGCGCGGTCTACGTCGGCCGACCACACGGTCCCGGCGAGTCCGAACTCGCTGTCGTTGGCCAGCGCGACGGCGTGCTCGTCGTCGTCGTAGGCGATGACGGCCAACACCGGGCCGAAGATCTCCTCCTGGGCGATTAGATCGGAGTTGCCGACGTCGGCGAACACCGTGGGCGAGACGAACCAGCCCCGGGGCTGGTCCTTCGGAACCCCGCCACCGACGACGAGCCGTGCGCCGCTGCCTTTTCCGGCTTCGATGTAGCCCAGCACCCGGTCCCGCTGACGTGCGCTGACCACCGGCCCGATGTCAGTCGCCGGGTCCAGTGGGTCACCGACCCCCAATCCGTTCACCAGGTCGGCAAGAGCCTCGACGACCTCGCCGTAGCGTGACCGTGGCGCCAGAATGCGCGAGCCGAGGAAGCAGGTCTGGCCGTTATTGACGAACGACACCGACCGAAGGCCGCGCATGGCGGCATCGAGGTCGGCGTCATCGAGGATAATCGCCGCGGACTTACCCCCCAGTTCCAGGGTCACCGGCCGCAACAGCCGACCGCACACCTCGCCGATGATCCGACCCGCTGCCGTCGACCCGGTGAAGCTGACCTTGTCCACCCCCGGGTGGGACACCAGATGCCGACCGGCCTCGACCGCCCCGGGCACTACGTTGAGCACCCCGGCGGGCATCGCGCACTCCTGCGCGGCCTCGGCGAAAACCATTGCGTCCAGGGCGGTTTCCGGTGCTGCCTTGAGAACCACGGTGCATCCTGCGGCCAGTGCCGGGGCAAGCTTAAACGCGGCCAATGCCTGCGGGTAGTTCCACGGGACGATCGCGGCCACCACGCCGACCGGTTCGCGGCGAACGATGGTGTGGCCCGACGTGCTTGGCCGGATCTCTTCGATCGGCGTCTCGGTGATGAGCCCCGCGTAGTAATTCAGCAGCGCCGCCGGGAAGAGTCCGTTGGCGCCCCTCGACAGCGACATCGGCATACCGTTTTCACGGCTCACCAGCTTGTCCGTGCTCCCCGCACGCCGGTACAACGCCGCGGCGAATGCGCGGAGAATCTCGGCCCGATGAGCGATCGAGGCAGAACTCCACTGCGGCAGCGCAGCCCGCGCCGCCGCCACCGCGGCGTCGATGTCGGATTCGGTGGCGCTGGCGCCGTCGCCCAGCACGTCGCCGGTGGCTGCCTCGCGGACCGGTTCGCATTTGTCGGCCCGGCGAAACTCGCCGTCGATGTAGAACTCCGCACCCACGCCTGCCGTTCCCCGTGTTGTCTCGTGCGTTGTCACAGCGGTACTCCTTCTTGTCGTTCTTCGGCGACGAATAAAACTCCTTCGGCGATCAGACGCCCGCTCTCCTGATCCGACATCGCCAGCACGTCGCGACAGATCCGGCGGGTGTCAGCACCGGGCGTGGCGCAGGTCGCTGCGGCGCCGGCTGGGGATGTGGCGGTACCGGGCGGGACCGGTCTCGACGAGAAGCGGGACGGCGAGCAGTGGATGCGTCACGGCAGTCAGGACACCCCGGGCGGCCAGTGCGGTGTTCGTATTAGACATCATCGGGCCGGTGCATCAGCGGACCGGCCGGCACTCCGGCGGCCTGCAACTGTTAACCAGCCTGTCCCGGGGTGCGCAGGGCCGTCCAATCGGCCAGAGGGCCGCGTCGCCGACGAGTCCGGCGATGGCCCGGCGGTCGGCGTCGGACGTGATCGACACCACGCACCACTGGTCCTCCCCCAGACACGCCAGCACCAGATGCTCGGCGGTATCGCGATGCACCTCGACGGCTCCGGCCCCGCTGGCCTCGGCTGCCAGCGTGACGAACCGGGTTTCCAACTGGTTGATTCCGGCCTCGGCCTGGGATACGCCGATCCGTGCACCGACGCCTTGGCGTCGCCGCCGGATCAGCGCGGCCAGAGCGCCAATCGCGGTGATCCGGCCCACCACGTGGTCGGGGAAGATCGTCGTTGCATCGAAGAACGGGTGGCGCGCGTCGGATCCCGCTGTCGGCGGTCCAGAGACTAGTCCTCCCGTTGCGAGGCCCGCACCAGTGGGCCGTAACCCATTCGGGTGCTCCACGGCCCCACCTCGCCGTAGGCACTGCTCTGGGCGAGCACAAGGCCGGTGTTGAGTTCCTGCAGTCGCGGGTAGCCGAAGCCGAGGGCATCGAGGGTTCCCGGCTTGAAATTAGCGAAGACCGCATCCGAGGCGGCGACTAGGCGCGCGAACACCTCGGCTCCCGCCGGGCTGCGCAGGTCAGGCCCATGCCCAGATGATTGCGGTGGGCGCGACAGTGATCCTGACTGATCGCCTGGTGCTCCCGCTTCTGCCGCAGGCCATCCGGGTAGGCGGCGCTTTCGACTTTGATGACTTCGGCACCCAGATCGCCAAACAATCGGCTCAACTCGCCCCCGGCGACGATGATGCCGAGGTCGACGATACGGATGCCCGCCAGTAGCCGATCTCCGACCGCTGCGTCCGGGTGGGTTCGAATCGAGTTGTGCACCAGCTGATCTCGTCGCCACCAATCGGTGGGGCCGCGGTCCGAAAGCCCGCACGAGCCCCGTCGACCGACCAGTAGCCGACCGGGATGCGGACGCTGATGCCAGGGGCGAGTTCAATGTCGATCAGTGCGCCGGTGGCGGCAAGTTGATCCGAGCGCAGCGCCTCAGACGGAGTCAGAACCGCCGCGATCGGCACCGAGTGGCCCTGTCCGGCCTCGACAAGTTCCTCCCTGCTCTGGTGGGCGAATTGTGTGGTGATGAGTGACCCGAGTTCCTCGAACGCCTGCGCCCGGGCGGCGAGGCTGTCAAAACGGGGGTCCTGAAACTGCTCGGGCTCGCCGAGCCAGGCCCGCAATCCGTGCCATTGCCGGGGCGACATGACGCAGATCCGGACGAATCCGTCCCGACACTTGAAGATCGGATAGAGATCCTGATTGCGCGGCCTGCCCTGCCAGCGCTCGCCGTTCTTGCGGACCGTCGCGGCCTGACCCTGGGTGCCGAACGGTGGATCCAATGCCAGCACCACCGCGTCGAACCTGGCGAAATCAATGTAATCACCAGCGCCGCAACGCAATCGGTTGAAATAGGCGACCAGTACCGCCCATGTCGCCTGAACCGCGGCGGTCGCCGAGGCGATGCCGTCCGGTGGTAGCACTGGCGTGCCCACGGTCGGGCCGGACCGGGACAACGCGCTGCACATCGCGTAGAGAACTGGGTCGGTCGCCCGCCACCCGGCGCACGGTCCGCAACCGCCGAAGTCGGTGACCGACATCGTCACCAGGGATCCGAACCGGTCGGCCAACGCCTCGCAGGAGGTGCCGTAGGCGGCGGCTCGTCCCGGTCGACCACTGTCGACGACGATGTCGGCGCCGGCGGCCAGTTCGATGAGCTGACGTCGATCCGCGGAACTGTCCGGGTCCAGCACCACCGACCGCTTGTTGGCGTTGTGTAGAGCGAACGGGATGCTGACGTCGGCCAGGGTGGGTGGTTCGGCCCGGGCCCGGGCACCACCGGGAGGTTCGATCTTCACCACCTCGGCGCCGAGATCGCCCAGAAGACGGGTGACTGCGTCAGCGGTGGAGTCGCATAGGTCCAGCACCCGCAGCGAGGCCAGTAACGGTTCGCTCACCTTTTGGCCTTCCCTGCTCGGGCGTCGGGTTCCTCGGGCGCTACCCCGCTCCGGCGTCGAGCTTAGCGACCCGGCAGACCGCGTAGAATTGCAGCTACATGTCCGAAAACCCCGCTACTACCTTTTCTGCGCCGACCTCACTGCCTGCGTTGACCCTGCCTCGGTTGACCCCGTGGCGGGTTTACGTCGACATCGGGGTGGTGATCGCCGCCCTCGCGACCGCCAACCTGATCGCGCACTTCACCACGGCCTGGGCCAACGTCGTCACCGTGCCCGCTGTCGCCGTCGGATTGCTGCTCATGGCGCGGGCGCGCGGCTTGGGTTGGGCCGAGTTGGGGCTGGGTCGGGAACACCTGAGGTCCGGTGTGCGCTACGCGGCGGTCGCCGTCGTCGTGGTCGCCACCGTGATCGGCCTCGGCGCGCTGCTGCCGTTGACCCGACCGATGTTCCTCAATAACCACTACGCCACGTTGTCGGGTGCATTACTGGCCTCGATGATCATCATCCCCCTCCAGACCGTCATCCCCGAGGAACTGGCATTTCGCGGTGTCCTGCACGGCACCCTGAACCGGGCCTGGGGACTGCGCGGTGTCGCGGCTGCCGGATCACTGCTGTTCGGGCTCTGGCACATCACCACATCGCTCGGGTTGACCAGCGGCAACGTCGGGTTCAGCCGGATCTTCGGGGGCGGCGTTGTCGGCATGCTGGCCGGGGTCGTCCTAGCGGTGCTGGCCACGGCCGCCGCGGGGTTCGTGTTCACCTGGCTGCGGCGGCGCAGCGGGAGCCTGATCGCCCCGATCGCGCTGCACTGGTCACTCAACGGCATCGGGGCGCTGGCAGCGGCAGTGGTCTGGCAATTGTCCTGACCGAGCGTTAAGAACTGCGCCTACGTGCGCACCTTGCCGAGGATCCACAGCAGGATCACCGAGCCCAGAACCGCGGTGAACAGCGTGAACCACCAACCGCCGGCGGCGGTGTCGACGAAGAAGCTCAGTAGAAAACCACCGATGAGGGCGCCGGCGATGCCGGTGAGGATATTCGTCAGGATCCCTGAGCCACCGCCTTTGACGAGGCTCCCGGCGATCCAGCCGGCGAGCGCGCCGATGACGATGTAGCCGATCCAGCCGACACTGGTCAGTGTCGAGGAACGCGCCAGGAAATCGGTTGCAGCCATGATGTCCATCAGGACCTCCTCGGTGATACCGGCCAGATCAGTCTCCGACCGCATCCCTCAGATATAGCCCATGGGAGTAACGATTCACGTGCCGAATGGGCCACGATCGGGCAAACTCCCCGACTCAGGCGCCGGGCATCATCTCCGGTACCGGGGTTTCGACCGGGATCGGGATGCCGACCCGGTTGCCCGGAGCAGGCGGCGGTGGCGGTGGCGCATTGGGATCCGGCGGCGGGGGCGGCGGGGGCGGCGGCGGCGCATAGGGCTGGATGGACTGGGCCAGCGCGGTGGCCGCGGCGGTGTCGATCGGGTTGTTCGCGGTGCCGAGATAGACCACGAACCAGCGCTCACCAGGCTGTCCACGAGAAGCGCCGGGTGCCGGAGTCCCGATCACGCCCGCCCAGATCTGACCGTTGGGCTTGCTGGTGTCGGTGAATTTGACGTCATAGGACGCGGCGTACCCGGGTATTCCGCCGCCCTCCAGCGCACTGGATTGCTGGTTGATCCGCGACCCCGGGAAGGGCATGAAGAACTCGCCCATGTCGGAGGCGAGACGAACCGAGGCCTTGCTGTTATCCGGCTCGGCGCCGGCGAACAATTTCAGGTCCAGCCGGCCCAGCAGGATGCTGGTGTCGTTAGCGGTCGGGGCGGGCTGGCCCATGACGGCCGGGCCGGTCGGCTTGAGCAACAGGGCCTGGCCGTAACTCAACCGGGACCGGGTCAGCGGCTTCCCAACCGGCCGGCAGCAGATAGCTGAACCCGCCGGCGGCATTCTCGATCCGGCCGGGATCTGGGGCCGGGGCGGCAGGTTCGGCCGCGGCGGCAGGATCCAGCCGGCGGCAGGGCGGCGGCAGGATCAGCCGGCGGCGGCGCGGCGGCAGGATCAGCCGGCGGCAGGCCCGCGGGATCAGCCGGAGCAGCGGGATCGGCCGGCGGCGGTGGGCCGCGGGATCGGCCGGGCAGCGGGATCGGCCGGCGGCGGTGGGGCCGCGGGATCGGCCGGTGCGCGGTGGTCGGCAGGGTCCGGGCGGAACCGGATCTGCGGTGGCGATAGTCGCAGGCAGGGCGATGGTGATCGCGCTGGCGCCAGCGACTGCGGTCGTGGCGAACGCCGTCCACAGGCCCGAGCGTCGTGAGGTGGGGTCCGGCTGCTTCATGGCAAAAAACCTACCGTGTTGCGGCCGTGACGCAAGTGCGTGGTGAGGTGTGTCCGGCTACAGGATCATCCCGATCGGGCCCGGGGGTGAATACCGACCGCCTGGGTCTTGACGGAGAACCACACCTGCTGACCTACCTGCAAGCTCAGTTCGGCGACGGCCTCGGGGGTGACGTCGGCGGCCAGTCCGCAGCCGCCGTCGGCCTGCGCCTCAGCGCGCACGCGCACGGCCGCCCCGCTGACCTCCAAGCCGGCGATCCGTACCGGAATGCTGTTGCGCGGGCTGCCGTGGGGTTGCTCGCGGAAGACCGCTACGGCCGCGGGCGGGAACACGGCGACGACATCTTGACCCGATCGCAGCGTCCCGGACGGGTTGCCGTGCCACGGGAGTCCCGTCTCACCCCGCAACGCGCCCGGCCCCACCAAAACTCCCCGCACGAGGTTGACGCCGGCGATTCGGGCACCGAACTGGCTGCGGGGCGCGGCGAGGACGTCGGCGACCCGGCCGACCTCGGCCACCTTCCCGGCCTCCAAAACCAGTACCCGATCTGCGAGGGTGAGGACGTCGATCAGATCGTGGGTGATCAGCAACGCGCTGCGGGAATCCGCGGTGAGCACCCGGCGCAGCACCGACCGGGCCGCGGCGGCGCCGGCGACGTCCAGGCCGACCAGCGGTTCATCCAGAAGCAGCGCCTCTGGTTCTGCGGCCATGGCCCGGGCCAGTGCCACCCGCTGGGCCTGCCCGCCCGACAGCTGACCGGGAGCACGGTCGGCGAGATCGTCGACACCCACCTCGGTCAGCCACCGCCGTGCGCTCAATCGCGCCGATGCCCGGTCGGTGTAGCGGCGCGCCCCGAATTCCACATTCGCGATGACGCTCAGGTGCGGGAACAGCAGCGGATTCTGCAGCAGCACCCCGATCCGACGGTCGTGGATCGGAACGGACACGCCGCGGTCGGTGTCGGTCAGTGTCCGCTCGCCGACCCGCACCACCGCGTAATCGGCCCGAAGCAACCCCGCGATCACCTCGACGGTTGTGGACTTGCCGGCACCATTGGGACCGAGGATCGCCAGCACCTCGCCGGCCGCGACGGTGAACTGCACGTCCAGCCCTCGGGCGAGTACCCGGGCGCGCAGGTGCAACTCAGCCATCGGCGCAAATTCCGTTGTGCCCGGGTCCCGAACCGCGATCCGGTGCCCACCGCGGACCAACCGGCGATCCGGCTTCCGCCGAGTCCGATCACGACGACGGCGGCAATGGCGATGAGCAGGACCGACAGCGCGACCGCGGCCATAGACCGGATTCCCGTTGCAGGTAGATCTCCAGCGGCAGGGGTGCGGGTCACGCCTGCCACCCGATCCCGCGAAGGTCAGGGTGGCCCCGAACTCGCCGAGGGCCCGGGCAAATGCGAGCACCGCGCCCGCGATCAGGCCCGGGGTCAGCAGTGGCATGCTCACCCGCCACCACACGGTGGCAGGGCGGGCGCCGAGGGTGGCAGCCACCACGTCATAGTCCCGCCCAGCCGTGCACTCGCTCCTTCGAGTGCGATGACGAGGAAGGGCAGCGACACGAATGCTCTGGAGGCCAGCACCACCGCGGCCGTGGTGAACGCAGTCGGATCCCGGCCGCCTCCAGATAGTGCCCCAGCAAGCCAAACCTGCCGAACACGTACAGCAGCGCGAGGCCGCCCACCACCGGAGGCAGCACCAGCGGCACCAGGATCAGCGGGCGGATCATCCTGGCGAGCCAGCCACCGTGGCGAGCAAGCACCAGCGCCAGTGGCACGCCCAGAATCAGGCACAGCAGGGTGCTCATCGTGGCGGTTCACAGGCTCAGCAAAGCGCCGCCCGAGAGTCGGACTGGTGATCAGCGCACCGAATCGCGACCAGTCGACTTTCACGGCCATCCCGACCAGGGGCACAACCACGAAGACCACGCCGAGGGCCGCGGGCGGATAGACCCAGCGAGGCAGCGCTGCGCCCGGCGCCCCGATCGCTCTCATGGCGTCCTACCCTAGGCCCGCGGCGCGTGACTACCGTCGAGTAACGTTTCCCATGCGAGATGGAGGAGCAACGCGATGGACGTGCTGGTTACCGGAGTAGACAGCGAGTTGGAACCGGACAGTCGCGGAAACATTCCGCGCCACCGGTCTGGGTAATTGGTCAGTGGTGCGGCCCGAGATGAACTCGAGTTGATCGCCAAGGAACTCGAGGTCGACGCCGTCGTGTGCGATCCCGCCGACCCGATCAGCCTGGCCGACGTCCGGACGCAGTTCCCCCGGCATCTGGACACCATCGTCACCATCCCCGGACCCACGTGGGGCGACGGGGATCCGCGGGCCTACAGCCCGGCCGAGACCGCCGCGGCGTGGCGGTCCGCCTTTGATCGCACCGTGGTCGCCGCCGTCCTGACCGTTCAAGCCGTCTCCGACAACCTCCGTTCCGGTGGGTCCATCGTGACCGTCGTCGGCCACGGTGACGCCGACACCGCACCGGAACACCCAGTCAAGGCCGCGCTAGCAGTGGCCGCCGGGCAGTCCGAGCAACTCGGGGCGCGAGGGTATCACGATCCAACACGGTGGCTGCGGTCGAACGTCGCAGCCCAGCTACCGGACTGGCCCGCCCGTCCAGTAATCGGTGCCCGCCGAGATCGCGAGGCTCGCACTGTTTCTCGCCACCCCGGCGGCACGGCACATCACCGGACAAACCCTGCACGTCGGTGGGGGCGCGGCGGCGTCCTACGGCTGAGCTTTCCCGCCACCCTGGCGAGACGTACCCCCGCCCCGCCGACTACCGTATGTCGCAAACACCCGGTAACGGAGCCGGGCCGTCCCAGCAGGTGCAGCAACTCAAGGAGCCACGATGACCCATCCCGGCGCCACTCACTCGAACAAGCACAGAGTCGTCATCGTCGGCTCAGGTTTCGGCGGTCTCAACGCCGCCCAGAAACTCAGGCGGGCCGACGTCGACATCAAGCTGATCGCCAAGACCACCCATCATCTCTTTCAGCCCCTGCTCTACCAGGTGGCGACCGGAATCATCTCCGAGGGCGAGATCGCTCCCCCGACCCGAGTGGTTCTGCGTAAGCAGAAGAATTGCCAGGTACTGCTCGGTGAGGTCACCAACATCGACCTGGCCAACCAGACCGTCGACTCACTGCTGTTGGGCCACACCTACTGCACGCCCTACGACACCCTGATCGTCGCGGCCGGGGCCGGTCAGTCCTACTTCGGCAATGACCACTTCGCCGAATGGGCGCCCGGCATGAAGACTATCGACGACGCACTGGAATTGCGCGGCCGCATCCTCGGCGCCTTCGAGCAGGCCGAGCGCTCCAGCGATCCGATTCGCCGCGCGAAACTGCTCACCTTCGTCGTCGTCGGTGCCGGTCCGACCGGGGTGGAGATGGCCGGGCAGATCGCCGAGATGTCCGACTACACCCTCCGAGGGGCGTTCCGCCACATCGATTCCACCAAGGCCCGGGTGATTCTGCTCGACGCCGCCCCGGCCGTGCTGCCGCCGATGGGCGAGAAACTCGGCCTCAAGGCCGCCGCCCGGTTGGAAAAGCTCGGGGTGGAGATTCAACTCGGCGCCATGGTCACCGACGTCGACCGCAACGGCATCACCGTCAAACATAACGACGGGAGCACCGCGCGCATCGAATGCGCGACCAAGGTGTGGTCGGCCGGGGTGGCAGCCAGCCCACTGGGCAAGATCCTCGCCGATCAATCCGGAGCCGAGGTTGACCGGGCCGGACGGATCAAGGTGTTGCCCGACCTGACCGTTCCCGGATATCCGAACGTGTTCGCCGTCGGTGACATGGCACTCGTCGACGGGGTGCCCGGTCAGGCGCAGGGCGCGATCCAGGGCGCCCGGTACGCCGCCCGGCTGATCAAGGCCGAACTGCAGGGCGCCGATCCGACGGCCCGGGAGCCGTTCCAGTACTTCGACAAGGGTTCGATGGCCACCGTGTCGCGCTTCTCGGCGGTGGCGAAGGTGGGACCGGTGGAGTTCGGCGGGTTCATCGCCTGGCTGGCGTGGTTGTTCCTGCACCTCGTTTACCTGGTGGGCTTCCGGGCCCGGCTCACCACGACGGTGTCGTGGATCGGAACGTTCATCGGCAGCCAGCGCGGCCAACTCACCATTACCGAGCAGCAGGCCTACGCACGTACCCGAATCGAACAACTCGAGGAGATCGTGGCCGAGGTCGAGGACGACGACGAGATCGACGAGGCTGCCATGGCCGGGAACCTCAGGGCCAAGGATTCGACGACGGTTGCCTCCTGAGCGGAGGCCGGCGCGCTCCGGTAGCGGCCCTGCCATGGCACTGAGCGTGGGCAGGGGGCTTCGGTGACGAAACCCAACGAGTTGGTTTACCGGTTTCTGCAGCGACTGCCGACCCAGATGCTGTCGTTGCGCTCCATCGTCATCCTGGCGGCACTGGCGGTGGTGGCATTGGTGGTTACCCTCGGCGTCTGGGTGTGGGTCAGGGTCACAACGACCAATACAGCCAATTGGACCGGCGCCTGGATTCAGTGAGCAGCCTCGGGGACTTCAGCACATTGCTGTCGGGTCCCCCGGCACCCGGCACGCCCACCCCGGACGGCAACCTGGTTCGCACCGTGCGGGTGGGTTCAATGGCGATGTCGGCGCCGACCAGCATCGTGCTGCCGAAACTGGCCGACGGTTACGCCAACACCACCATCGACGGGGTCGAGTACCGGGTGCGCACCTTCACGGTGGGCAGCGCGTCGATCGCGCTGGGGGCACCGGTGGCCGAAACTCAGCGCAGGATCAACGAATTGCACTGGCGGGTGGTGTTGATCTGCGCCGGTGTCATCGCCGGCACCGTCGTGGTCGGGTGGTTCTTCTCGTTGATCATGATCGACCCGTTCCGGCTCCTTGCCCAGCAGGCCCGGGCCATCAACGCCCAGTCCAAGCCCGAGGAGGTTCAGGTTCGCGGGGTGCGCGAGGCGGTGGAGATCGGTGACGCGGTGGAAGGGATGCTGGCGCGGATCGGCGACGAGCAGGATCGGACCAAGGCCGCACTGGAATCGGCGCGTGACTTCGCCGCCGTCGCCTCCCATGAACTGCGCACGCCGTTGACCGCGATGCGGACCAACCTCGAAGTGCTTTCCACCCTGGAGTTGGGCGACGAGCAACGTGCGGAGGTCATCGGCGACGTCATCCGCACTCAGAGTCGGATCGAGGCCACCCTGACCGCACTGGAGCGTCTGGCCCAGGGTGAACTGACCACCGCCGACGATTTCGTGTCCTTCGACATCACCGAGTTGCTGGACCGGGCCGCCCACGACGCCGAGCGCACCTATCCGGATCTGCGAATCTCCCTGGTGCCCTCGCCGGCAGTGCTGATGGTCGGTCTGCCGGTCGGATTGCGTCTGGTCATCGACAACGCCATCGCCAACGCCGTCAAACACGGCGGGGCCACCGAAGTGCGACTGGGCGTCGCGAGTTCAGCCGCCGGCGTTTCAGTTACCGTCGACGACAACGGCAGTGGCGTACCCGAGGGGGAACGCCACACTGTCTTCGAGAGGTTTTCCCGCGGCTCTACGGCGTCGCGTTCGGGATCCGGACTGGGCCTGGCCCTGGTTGCTCAACAAGCCGAATTGCACGGCGGCACAGCATCGTTGGCGACCAGTGGACTCGGCGGAGCGCAACTGGCGCTGAACCTCGCCGGCCGGTACGAGTAGCGGCGCCGACTACCCGGCCTCCAGATTCTGGAGCCGGACATGTCCGCGGGCGATCAATCGCTGCCCCTCGTCGCGGATCGTCACGAGCCACAGTTGCTGTCGCCGGCCACGATGCACCGGTTCAGATACCCCGAACGCGGTGCCCTCGGTGATGGCGCGCAGGAAATCGGTGTTGTTGTTGACGCCCACCACGTTGCCGCCGCCGTTGTCCCGGAGCCAGACGTAGGCCGAAACGCTGGCCATCGACTCGACCATCGCGCACCAGACACCGCCGTGGACGATGCCCATCGGCTGAAGCAAGCTGGGCTTGACCGACAGTTGTGCCTTCAGTCCGTCCGGCGTCACGTCGGTGTAGACCAAACCCAGGGTGGCGTCGAACGGGGCTGAGAACTCGTCAAGAACGCCCGCAGCATCAGAATCCACGCCCCTGTGTTTACACGACCCTGTGCTTACACGACCCCGTGACAGGTACGACACCCGGTAGTAATCACGCGTAAGCTCACCTCGTCATGGAGAGACACCGTCAATGGCCAAGCTGACCGGTCTCGGCGCCCTGGAACGCGCCGTCATGGATCAGCTGTGGGACGCCGATGCGCCGCAGACCGTCCGGCAGGTTCACGACACCCTCCGCGCCCAGCGTGAATTGGCGTACACCACCGTGATGACCGTTCTGCAAAGGCTGTCCCGCAAGGGGCTGGCGACCCAGATCCGGGATGACCGGGCCTACCAGTACGCCGCCCTGCGCGGCCGCGATGAACTGGTGGCCGGTCTGATGGTTGATGCCCTTGATCAGGCCGCTGATTCCGGGGGGCGCCGCGCTGCGCTGATGAGTTTCGTCGAGCGAGTCGGGGCCGAGGAGGCTGACGCGTTGCGCCGGGCACTGGCCGACCTGGAGGCCAACCACATCCCCGGGGAAAATCACAGCTGAACCGCTGGCGGTGGTCCCTCGCACTGGGTCACACTGTGTCCCGTGTCCGTGTTGGCCTTCACCATTCTCGCAGTCGTGCTTGCGGGGCCGGTTCCTGCGCTGCTGGCCCGGGCAACCTGGCCGATGCGCGCTCCGCGCGCGGCCATCGTACTGTGGCAGTCGGTCGCGGTGGCCGCGGTGCTTTCGGCCTTCAGTGCCGGATTGGCGCTCGCCAGCCGGCTCTTCCGCCCCGGTATTGACGACCGTCCCGACTGGAGTGCCGCGGTCGAGATCGCAGCCCTGGGCTGGCCGCTGTGGTTGGGTTCGGTGATTGTTTTCGCACTGACCCTGCTCATCGGTGTCCGCCTGGTCGCCTCGACGGTGACAGTCGCAGTCGAGACGCGTCGCCGACGGGCCCATCACCGGATGGTGGTGGACCTGCTCGGTGAATGCCATCACGGTCTGAACGGGGCGCGGGTGCTCGATGTCGCCGAACCGCTCGCCTACTGCCTGCCCGGAATCCGCAGCCGGGTGGTTTTGAGCGTGGGCACGCTCGCCACTTTGAGCCGGCCCGAACTCACCGCGATACTGCGCCACGAGCGCGCGCACCTGCGCGCCCGTCACGACCTCGTGCTTGAGTCGTTCGTCGCGGTGCACACCGCGTTCCCCCGGTTGGTCCGCAGCCGCAGCGCACTGGAAGCGGTGCGCCTCCTCGTGGAACTGCTCGCCGACGACGCCGCGGTGCGGGCTGTCGGACCGACCCCGGTCGCGCGGGCTCTGGTCGCCTGTGCCGCCGCCCGCACCCCGGCAGGTGCGATGGCCGCCGGTGGCCCGACGACGGTGATCCGGGTGCGCCGGCTGTCCGGGCCACCCAACAGCGCGCTGCTGTCACTGGCCGCCTACCTCGCAGCGGCCGCGGTGCTGGTCGTCCCAACCATCGCGGTCGCCGTGCCGTGGCTCACCGAGTTGCACCGCATATTCCGTCCCTGATCCCCCGTCCCTGATCCCCCAACCCGGCAAGAACCCCACCCCGCCACGAAAGGCGCCCGATGAGCCCCTCCCAGAAACCTCTCGCCCAGATCGGCGTCAGCGGCCTGGCGGTGATGGGTTCCAACATCGCCCGCAACTTCGCCCGCCACGGTTACACCGTGGCCCTGCACAACCGTTCGGTCGCCAAAACCGACGCACTGCTGGCCGAACATGGCTCGGACGGGTCGTTCGTGCGCTCGGAGACCATCGAGGAGTTCATCGCCGCGTTGGAGAAGCCCCGCCGGGTGCTGATCATGGTCAAGGCGGGTGCGGCAACCGACGCCGTGATCAACGACCTCGCCGACGCCATGGATCCGGGCGACATCATCATCGATGGCGGCAACGCCCTTTACACCGACACCATCCGCCGGGAGAAGGCGATCCGGGAACGCGGCCTGCACTTCGTCGGCGCCGGGATCTCCGGCGGCGAGGAGGGCGCGCTCAACGGCCCCTCGATCATGCCGGGCGGGCCGGTGCAGTCCTATGAGTCCCTGGGACCGATTCTCGAAGAGATCTCCGCCCATGTCGACGGGGTGCCCTGCTGCGCCCACATCGGAGCAGACGGCGCGGGGCACTTCGTCAAGATGGTGCACAACGGCATCGAGTACTCCGACATGCAACTCATCGGGGAGGCCTACCAACTGCTGCGCGACGGCCTGGGTCTGAGCGCGCGTGAGATCGCCGAGGTGTTCACCGAGTGGAACTCCGGGGACCTGGACAGTTTCCTGGTGGAAATCACCGCCGAGGTGCTCCGCCAGGTCGACGCCAAGACCTCCCGGCCGCTAGTGGACATCATCGTCGACGAGGCCGAACAGAAGGGCACCGGTCGCTGGACGGTCAAGTCCGCGCTGGATCTCGGGGTCCCGGTGACCGGGATCGCCGAGGCGGTGTTCGCCCGCGCACTGTCCGGATCAGTACCCCAGCGCCGCGCCGCTGCTGGCCTCGCATCCGGCACCCTGGGCCAACGACCAACGGCCGCAACACAATTTGTCATCGATGTCCGTCAAGCGCTGTACGCCTCCAAGATCATCGCCTACGCCCAGGGCTTCAATCAGATTCAGGCCGGCTCGCAGGAGTACGACTGGGGCATCACCCCCGGTGTGCTGGCCACCATCTGGCGCGGCGGCTGCATCATCCGGGCCAAGTTCCTCAACCGCATCAAGGAGGCGTTCGACGCCGACCCGGATCTGCCGACCCTGATCGCCGACCCGTACTTCCGCAGTGCGGTCGAGTCCGCCATCGATGGTTGGCGCCGCGTGGTGGTGACCGCCACCGAATTGGGCATCCCTGTTCCCGGCTTCGCCTCGGCGCTGTCCTACTACGACGCGCTGCGCACCGAACGCCTACCGGCCGCCCTGATCCAGGGCCAGCGCGACTTCTTCGGCGCCCACACCTACGGTCGCATCGACGCCGACCCCGCCGCGCGATTCCACACCCAGTGGAGCGGTGATCGGACCGAGGTGCAGATCTAACCCGCACTAAACTGACCTGGTGCGAACCCGCACTAAACTGACCTGGTGCGAACCCGCACTAAGCTGCGCTGGTGCATTTCCTCGATGGTCACCGGCCCGCCTACGACCTGACCTACAACGACGTCTTCATCGTTCCCAACCGGTCCGACGTCGTCTCCCGGTTCGACGTCGACCTCGCGACCACCGACGGCACCGGCACCACCATCCCGGTGGTGGTGGCCAACATGACCGCGGTCGCAGGGCGCCGGATGGCCGAGACGGTGGCCCGTCGGGGCGGGATCGTCGTGCTGCCCCAGGATCTGCCCATCGAGGCCGTGCGGGCCACGGTCGCTTTCGTCAAGAGTCGCGGCCTGGTGGCCGACACCCCGGTCACGCTGGCTCCCGACGACTCCGTCTCCGACGCGGTGGCGCTGATCCACAAACGCGCCCACGGCGCGGCAGTCGTGGTGGACGGCAACCGGCCGGTCGGACTGGTGACCGAGTCCGCCACCGCAGGAGTGGACCGGTTCGCCCGGGTTCGTGACATTGCGACCGGCGACTTCGTCACCGCACCCCTGCACACCGATCCGCGCCGGGTCTTCGAACTGCTCGAGCACGCCCCGATCGACGTCGCGGTGCTCACCGCCGCCGACGGTTCACTCGGCGGCGTGCTCACTCGCACCGGAGCGGTGCGGGCCGGGATCTACTCCCCCGCCGTCGACGCCGGGGGCCGGTTGCGGATCGCCGCGGCGATGGGAATCAACGGCGATGTCACCGCTAAGGCGCGGGCACTCATCGAGGCGGGCGTCGACGCCCTGATCGTCGACACCGCCCACGGCCACCAACTCAAGATGCTCGCCGCGGTCACGGCCATCGCCGCCCTCGACTCCGGCATTCCGCTGGTGGCCGGCAATGTGGTCTCCGCCGAAGGCACCCGGAACCTCATCGAGGCCGGGGCCGCGATCGTCAAGGTCGGCGTGGGACCGGGCGCCATGTGCACGACCCGCATGATGACCGGCGTCGGGCGCCCGCAGTTCTCCGCGGTGCTCGAGTGCGCCGCGGCGGCGCGGGAACACGGCGCCCACGTCTGGGCCGACGGCGGGGTCCGCCATCCCCGCGATGTGGCACTGGCACTGGTGGCCGGCGCGTCCAACGTGATGATCGGATCGTGGTTCGCCGGCACTTACGAGTCCCCCGGTGACCTGCTCGTTGATCGCGAGGGCCAGCGTTATAAGGAGAGCTACGGCATGGCGTCGAAGCGGGCCGTCGCCGCCCGCACCATCGGCGATAGTGCCTTCGACCGGGCCCGCAAGGCGCTCTTCGAAGAGGGCATCTCCACCTCCCGGATGGCACTGGATCCCACTCGTGGCGGAGTGGAGGACCTGCTCGACCACATCACCGCCGGGGTGCGCAGCACCTGCACCTACGTCGGCGCGGGCACCATCGCCGAACTGCATGAGCGGGCGGTCCTGGGTGTGCAGTCAGCCGCCGGTTTCGCCGAAGGCCATCCCCTGCCGACCGGCTGGTAGCACCGCGGGCGCTACCATCGTGGTCGTTGTTGTTGCTGTTGTCGTCGTCGTTGGCGACGACGCTGTCGTCGATGCGGTCGTCGAACAGGGGGAATTTCAGTGCCGGAGGCCCCATTCGTGGTGCCCTGCGCCGAGGAGTCAGACGACTCCGACGCCGAGCCCTCTTCTAGACAGCCGGGCGGTCGGCCCGGCCAAGTGACGCTGCCGCGGTGAGCGTCATCTCCGTTGCGCTGAGCCTGCTCGGCTTCGCCCTGCTCACGGTCGGCACCGCGATTTTCGTGGCGGCGGAATTCTCGTTGACCGCGCTGGAACGCAGCACCGTCGACGCCAATGCCCGCACCGGCGATCGTCGCGACAAACTCGTTCAGCGCGCCCACCGCACCCTGTCGTTCCAGCTTTCCGGCGCGCAGTTGGGTATCTCCATCACCACCCTGGCCACCGGTTACCTGGCAGAGCCGGTTCTGTCGAAGCTGCTCACTCCACTGCTGACGTCGGTCCGGTTGCCCGCCGGGGCGGTGCCGGGTGTCTCGCTGGTCTTGGCGATTCTGCTGGCTACCTCGCTGTCCATGGTGTTCGGCGAACTCGTGCCCAAAAATCTCGCGGTGTCGCGTCCGGTGCCGACAGCCAGGGCCAGCGCCGGCCCGCAGATGCTGTTCTCGTTCCTGCTGGCGCCGGCGATCCGGCTGACGAACGGGACCGCCAACGCGATCCTGCGCCGACTCGGGATCGAGCCGGCCGAGGCACTGCGCTCGGCCCGGTCGCCACAGGAACTCGGTGCTCTCGTCCGCGGTTCCGCCGAGCGCGGCGGAATCGATGCGGGTACCGCCGAACTGGTCGACCGGTCCCTTCAGTTCGGTGCCCGCACGGCGGAGGAGTTCATGACTCCGCGCACGGAAATCGAGGTTCTCCGGGCCGACGACACCGTCGCCGACCTGCTGAACGCATCGGCCGGGACGGGTTTCTCCCGGTTCCCGGTGATCGAGGGCGACCTCGACGAAACCCTGGGCATCGTGCATGTCAAGCAGGTCTTCGGGATACCGGCGGATCAACGTGCCCACACCAGGTTGGCCCAGCTGGCGATCGCGGTCCCCCGGGTGCCGTCCACGCTCCCCGGCGACACCCTGATGACCGAAATACGCGCTAACGGCCTGCAGACCGCCCTTGTCGTCGACGAGTACGGCGGCACCGCGGGCATGGTCACGGTCGAGGACCTGATCGAGGAAATCGTCGGCGACGTCCGCGACGAGCACGACAATTCGACCCCGGATGTCCGTCGGAGCGGATCGGGGTGGGAGGTCTCCGGCCTGTTGCGGATCGACGAGGTGGCCAGCGCGACCGGATTCCGCGGCCCCGACGGGGAGTACGAGACGATCGGCGGGCTCGTCCTCGAACAACTGGGGCACATCCCCGCGCCCGGGGAAGCCGTCGAACTGACGGCCTTCGATCCCGACGGCGGCGGTAACTCGCCGCACTGGCGGGCCACCGTGGTGTCGATGGACGGCCGGCGCATCGACCGTCTCACCCTGATGCGGACACCCCGGTAATGGGCAGCGACATCTTCGGTGTGCTGCTGACCATCGTGCTGCTGGCGGCCAACGCGTTTTTCGTCGGATCGGAGTTCGCGCTGATCTCGGCCCGGCGGGACCGGCTGGAGGCCCTCGCCGAGCAGGGCAAGAAGCGCGCGGTCACCGTCATGCGCGCCGGGGAGCAGTTGTCGCTGATGCTGGCCGGCGCGCAACTCGGCATCACCATCTGTTCCATCCTGCTCGGCCGGGTCGGGGAACCGGCGGTAGCCCATCTGCTGGAGAAGCCGTTCGGGTTCCTCGGCGTTCCCGATGGGGTGCTGCACACGGTGTCGTTCCTGTTGGCGTTGGCGCTCGTGGTCGCCCTGCACGTGCTGCTCGGCGAAATGGTGCCTAAGAACATCGCCATCGCCGGACCCGAGTCGACCGCCATGCTGGTGGTCCCGCTCTACCTGGCCTACGTGCGGGCGGTCCGGCCGTTGATCGCGGTGTACAACTGGTTGGCCAATACCGTGCTGCGCGCCTTCGGCGTCACCGTCAAGGACGAACTGGACGTCACCATATCGACGGTGGAACTCGCCGAGATGATCGCCGAGTCACGGTCGGAGGGCCTCCTCGATTCCGAGGAGCACATCCGGCTTTCCCGGGCCCTTCAGATCCGCAACCGGGTGGTCGGCGACGTGACGGTTCCGCTCAGCGAGATTCACTCGGTGCCGGTTGCGGCGCCCGGCACCGGGCCCACCGTGGCGGCGATCGAGCAGGCGCTGGAGTCAACGGGATACTCGCGCTTCCCGGTCGTCGACACCACGGGTGAGTTCGTCGGCTTCCTGCACATCAAAGACATCCTGGACCTCGTCGACCATCCGGGCACCGCCGTCAGCGCTTCGGTGGTGCGTCCGCTGCCGCGACTGCCGGCCGCCATGCCCCTGCCCGATGCCCTCTCCCAACTTCGCAGGAACAACAGTCACCTCGCGTTGTTGACCGATGCCGAGGGCACGGTGTGCGGGATGGTGACGTTGGAGGACCTCGTCGAAGACGTGGTGGGAACGGTCTACGACGGCACTCACCGATAGGATCAGGGAACTTTCCCAGAGGGAGGAACTCATGACTAACCAGGTCACGACCGATCGGGTCGCCGTCGGCAACCTGCGGGTGTCGCGGGTGCTCTACGACTTCATCACCGACGAGGCCCTTCCCGGCAGTGGGGTCACCCCGGAGTGCTTCTGGTCGGGAGTGGACAAGGTGGTCGCGGATCTGACGCCCCGCAACACCGAACTGCTGGCCCGCCGCGACGCCCTGCAGACGCAGATCGACACCTGGCACCGCCAACGGGTCATCGGCGGTTTCGACGCGGCGCAGTACCGCCGGTTCCTGACCGATATCGGATATTTGCTGCCCGAACCGGAGAACTTCACCATCTCCACCACCGGCGTGGACGCCGAGATCACCTCGACTGCAGGCCCGCAACTGGTGGTGCCGATTCTCAACGCGCGCTTCGCACTCAACGCCGCCAATGCGCGCTGGGGATCGCTGTACGACGCCCTCTACGGCACCGATGTCATCGGCGACGAAGGCGGCGCGCAGGCCGGTTCGCGCTACAACCCGGTGCGCGGCGAAAAGGTCATCGGCTACGCCAAGCGCTTCCTGGACGACGTGGTGCCCCTGAGTTCGGGTAGCTACCGCGCGATCACCCGGTTCCTCGTTGCCGATGGCGAACTCGAGGTCGCACTGGCTGACGGCGACGTCACCGGTTTGGCCGACCCGACGCAGTTCGCCGGTTACACCGGCGATCCGGGTGCACCTGGATCGGTGCTGCTGGCCAACCACGGCCTGCACATCGAGATCATGATCGACCGCGATTCCCCGATCGGATCGACCGATCCGGCCGGCGTCGCCGATGTGGTAATGGAATCCGCCATCACCACGATCATGGACTTCGAGGATTCGGTGACCACCGTCGATGCGCAGGACAAGGTGCTGGGCTATCGCAACTGGCTCGGCCTGAACCGAGGCGATCTGACCGAGGACGTCAGCAAGGGCGGGAAGACCTTTACCCGGACCCTGTCCGGGGATCGCACCTACCGGGCTCCGGACGGCTCAGATCTGACGTTGCCCGGGCGCAGCCTGCTGTTCGTTCGCAACGTCGGCCACCTGATGACCAACGACGCCATCACCGATGCGGACGGCAACGAGGTCTACGAGGGCATTCAGGACGCGTTGTTCACCAGCCTGATCGCCATGCACGGCCTTGCCGGCGGCGGCGGAAACGGACCGCTGCAGAACAGCCGCACCGGCTCGATTTACATCGTCAAGCCCAAGATGCACGGTCCGGAGGAAGTCGCGTTCACCGCGGAGTTGTTCGGTCGTGTCGAGGACGTGCTGGGCCTTCCCGCCAACACCCTCAAAGTCGGGATCATGGACGAGGAGCGCCGAACCTCGGCGAACCTCACGGCGTGTGTGCGGGCGGCCGCCGACCGGATCGCGTTCATCAACACCGGGTTCCTGGACCGCACCGGCGATGAGATCCACACCTCGATGGAGGCCGGCCCGATGATCCGCAAGTCCGCGATGAAGACCCAACCCTGGATCTTGGCGTACGAGGATCGCAACGTCGACGTCGGACTGGCGACCGGCTTCTCCGGCCGAGCCCAGATCGGCAAGGGCATGTGGGCGATGACCGACCTGATGGCCGACATGGTGGAGCAGAAGATCGCCCAGCCCCGCGCCGGTGCCACCACGGCCTGGGTGCCCTCGCCCACCGCCGCCACGCTGCACGCCATGCATTACCACTACGTCGACGTCTACCGGGTGCATGCCGAACTGGCCGGTCGGAAGCGCACCACCGTCGAATCGCTGTTGACCCTGCCACTGGCGAAAAGTGGGCTGGACTGGTCCCCGGCGGAGATCCGCGAAGAGGTCGACAACAACTGTCAGTCGATCCTCGGGTACGTGGTGCGCTGGGTCGAAGCCGGCGTGGGTTGCTCGAAGGTGCCCGACATTCACAATGTGGCGTTGATGGAAGACCGGGCCACCCTGCGGATCTCCAGTCAGCTGCTGGCCAACTGGCTTCGCCACGGCGTGATCACCGCCTCCGACGTGACAGCGAGTCTGCGCCGGATGGCGGTGGTGGTCGACGAGCAGAACGCCTCAGATCCGCTGTACCGTCCAATGGCACCGGATCCGCAGGCCAGCGTCGCCTTCCAGGCGGCCGAGGAGTTGATCCTCTCCGGAGCCGCGCAACCCAGCGGCTACACCGAGCCGATCCTGCATCGGCGCCGCCGGGAGTACAAGGCCCGCGCTGCGCAGGTGAACTCCTAGATGGGCCGGCACAGCCTTCCCGAACCGGGAGAATCCTTCGGCAACGCCCCCGACGGTGATCGTCAGCACCGGCGTCGACGCCTTGACACCACCCGACGCGGCGTGAGCCCCGGGGTGATCGCCGCACTGGTGGCCCTCGCGGTGCTCATCGGCGGGGTCATCGCGTGGCAGTCCTTCTCGGACGCGATGTCGCAGCGCTCCCAGGACGCCGCCCGCAAGTGCGTGCAGGGCACCGCCACCGTGGCGGTGGTCGCCGATCCGGCCATCGCGGACAGCGTCGCCGCGATCGCCGAGACGTACAACGCCGACGCCAAACCGTCGGGGACATCTGCGTCGATATGGCTGTCACACCGGCGACCTCCGATGCCGTGATCGCCGGTTTGTCCGGCACCTGGCCGGCTGAACTCGGTGAGCGCCCGGCACTGTGGATTCCCGCCAGTTCGATGTCCGCGGCCCGGTTGCAGGCGGTTGCCAGCGAGGAGATCGTCAGCGACGTCCGATCTCTGATCACCTCGCCGGTGGTGCTGGCGGTGCGCCCGCAACTCGCGGAATCGCTCGGGCAGCGGGAATGGCCTGCACTGCCGGAACTGCAAACCAACCCGACCGCACTGGAGGCGTTGAACCTGCCCGGCTGGGGCTCGCTGCGCTTGGCGCTGCCGGTTGGTGGTGCCTCAGATGCCGCCTACCTGGTGGCCGAGGCGGTCGCTGCGACGACGACTCCGGCCGGAGCGCCGCCCACCGCCGGACTGGGGGCGGTCAGCGCCCTGCTGGGCAACCAGCCCCGACTGGGCGACAACTCCGCCGACCAGGCGTGGAACTCCCTGATGGCATCGGCGGATCCGGCCACCGCCCCGGTGCACGCCGTTGCAATGACCGAACAGCAGCTGTTCAGCCGGGTCTCGGGGCTCCAGGGCGCTAAAGACACTGTTGCGCAATGGATTCCGAGTGGTCCGACGGCTCTGGCTGACTACCCGACGGTGCTGCTGTCAGACCCCGCGATGTCGGAGGAACAGATCAGTGCCGCCAGCGAGTTCGCCCGATTCATGGGCACGCCCGAACAACTCGGCACCTTCGCCAAGGCCGGATTCCGGGTACCCGGAATCAACCCGCCGGCAGGCGACGTGGTGAGTTTCCCGGCACTGACCCCGGCACTGGCGAACGGCGACGAGGCAATGCGGGCAGCAGTGGCGACCGCGGTATCTCCGGTGCCCGGTGCAGCCACCACCGTGGTGCTCAGCCAGAGCCTGGCCGGCGACGAGAACGGTCAGTCGCGACTGGCCAACGTGGCTGACGCTCTGAGCAACCGGGTCCGCGCGCTGCCGCCCAATGCCGTCGTCGGGCTGTGGACGTTCGACGGTGCCGACAGTCGTCCGGTTGTCACGACCGGAGCGCTGTCCGAGGATCTTGCCGGTGAGCCGCGGTCGGCCGCGTTGAGCGCAACCCTGGCCGGGCTGACACCCACCGGTGGCGGTGAAGTGTCCTTCACCACACTGCGGCGGGCCTATTCCGAGGCGCTCGCCAACTACCGCCCAGGACAGCCGAATTCAGTCCTGGTCATCACTGCGGGCCCACACACCGATCGCACGCTGGACGGGACGGGCCTGCAGAACTTCATCGCCGGTGCCATCGACCCCAGCCGGCCGGTGGCGATCAACGTCATCGACTTCGGCGCCGACCCCGACCGGCCGGTCTGGGAAGCGGTGAGTCAACTCTCCGGCGGCAGCTATCAGGAGATCGCCACCTCCGAGTCCCCCGACCTGGTCGCTGCGATCGCCCGGATGCTGTCCTAGCCGGCCTTCAGGCGAACGCCTCGATCGGTGGGCAGGAGCACACCAGGTTCCGGTCGCCGTAGGCGCCATCGATACGACGCACCGACGGCCACACCTTCGGCCGGAACGCCGCACCCAACGGGTAGGCCGCCTGCTCGCGCGTGTAGGGATGGTCCCACTGATCGACGAGCAGACATTCAGCGGTGTGCGGGGCGTTGCGCAGCGGGTTGTCCTCAGCGGGCCAGTGGCCCGACCCGACGTGATCAATTTCGGCGCGAATGGCGATCATCGCCGCGCAGAACGCGTCCACCTCGGCGAGACTCTCGCTCTCGGTCGGCTCGACCATGAGCGTGCCGGCCACTGGAAAGCTCATCGTCGGTGCGTGAAAGCCGAAGTCGGCCAACCTCTTAGCGACATCGTCGACGGTGACGCCGGTCCTTTTCGTGATCGGTCGCAGATCGAGAATGCACTCATGAGCCACCATCCCGTTCTCGCCGGTATAGAGCACCGGGTAGTACTCATCGAGACGGCGGGCGATGTAGTTGGCCGAGGCGATCGCCACCAACGTTGCCTTGCGCAACCCGCTGGCGCCCATCATCCGGATGTAGGCCCAGGTGATGGGCAGGATCGACGCCGAGCCGTAGGGCGCCGCCGACACCGTGTGGGAGTCGGGGAGTTCCGGTGCCAGTGGGTGGCCGGGCAGATACGGCGCCAGATGGGCGCGCACCGCCACCGGTCCGACACCCGGTCCGCCCCCGCCGTGCGGAATGCAGAACGTCTTATGCAGGTTTAGATGGCTCACATCGCCCCCGAACTTGCCCGGCCGTGCCACGCCCACCAAGGCGTTGAGATTGGCGCCGTCGACATAGACCTGGCCACCGGCGTCATGGATGACCGCACAGATGTCGGCGATGTCGTGCTCGAAGACGCCGTGGGTGGACGGATAGGTGATCATCAGCGCCGCGAGTTCGTCAGCGTGCTCGGCGACCTTGGCCCGCAGTTCGTCGAGATCCACGTCGCCGTTGTCGCGACAGCCCAGAACGACGACCCGCATGCCGACCATCGCCGCCGATGCGGCATTGGTGCCGTGCGCACTCGAGGGAATCAGGCACACGTCACGCTGCGACTCGCCGCGTGCGGCGTGGTACCCGCGGATGGCGAGCAGGCCCGCGTACTCGCCCTGGGAGCCGGCATTGGGCTGCAGGGAGATTTCGTCATAGCCGGTCACACCGGTCAGCCAGTCTTGAAGATCGGCGATCAACCTTCGCAGGCCGGTGGAGTCGTCGGCCGGGGCGAACGGGTGCAGTCTGCCGAACTCCGGCCAGGTGATGGACTCCATCTCGGCGGCGGCGTTGAGTTTCATGGTGCACGAGCCCAGCGGAATCATGCTGCGGTCCAGCGCGATGTCCTTATCGGACAGGGCCCGCAGATAGCGCATCATCGAGGTTTCGGTGCGGTACTGCGTGAATGCCGGGTGAGTGAGGAAACCGGATGTGCGGGTGCCGATGTCGGGTCCGGCAAAATCACCGGCGACCGCCGCCCCGAAAGCTTCGAGAACGGTGGCGACCTGGGCGTCGGTGGTGGCTTCGTCGCAGGCCACCGAGACGTGATCGTCGTCGACGCGCCAGATGTTGACTCCCCGCTTCTTGGCGGCGGCCCCGATGGCTGCGGCACGGCCCGGGGTCCGCGCCAGCACGGTGTCGAAGAACCTGTCGTGCACGACCTCGATGCCGGCGGAGCTCAGCGCGGCGGCCACGGTGCGGGCGTGCCCGTGCACTCGGCGTGCGATGGCGCTGAGGCCGTCGGCGCCGTGGTAGCTGGCATACATCGCGGCCATCACTGCCAGCAGTACCTGGGCCGTGCAGATGTTGGAGGTCGCCTTGTCCCGGCGGATGTGCTGCTCGCGGGTCTGCAGCGTCAGCCGGTAGGCCGGCGCGCCGTCGGCGTCGACAGACACCCCGACCAGTCGGCCGGGCAACTGGCGGGCGTGGCTGGTGTGTACCGCGAGATATCCGGCGTGCGGGCCGCCGAAGCCCATCGGCACACCGAAGCGCTGCGCGACACCGAAGGCGACGTCGGCTCCGATCTCACCGGGTGGCGCGACGAGTGTGCAGGCCAGCAGGTCCGCGCCCAGCGCCACCAGGGCGCCGCGCTGGTGGGCCTGGGCGATGAGCGCGGACCAGTCGGTGATCCGGCCGCTGGCGCCGGGCACCTGGGCGATCACTCCGAAGAACTCGCCGTCGGGCAGGCCGTCGCGCAGGTCGGCGGTGACGATCTCGATGCCCAGTGGCTCGGCGCGGGTGGCGAGCACCGCGGCGGTCTGGGTGAACAGGTCGGAGTCGACGGCCACCCGGTTGGCGGAGCCGCGGCCCGCGCGGTACATCAGGGTCATCGCCTCGGCGGCTGCGGTGCCCTCATCGAGCATCGAGGCGT
>JAGYKK010000130.1 GCA_018401645.1 Mycobacterium sp.
CCGGATCAGCTCAATACCTACGACGTGCTCAAGGCCGACGACGTGGTGTTCAGCGTCGAAGCGCTCAATGCCTACATCGAGCACAACAGCGCCAAGCAGCAGGAGGTGTCGGCCTGATGGCAACCGTGACCGACCCGCGCGACATCATCATCGCGCCGGTGATCTCCGAGAAGTCCTATGGACTGATCGAGGACAATGTCTATACGTTCATCGTTCACCCGGATTCGAACAAGACCCAGATCAAGGTCAGGCTGGACGCGATCGACGCCCCGGGCGACGATCCGGCGAATTGGACGTTGGCCGCCGGCCCGGTTGCCGACGAGGCCACCCTGGCCGACCTCCGGTTCGCCTGGCGTACCTGCCGCGCGGTGAAGTCCAACGCCATCGTCATCGCCGCCGACGGCGCCACCGTCGGGGTGGGGATGGGACAGGTGAACCGGGTCGACGCGGCCAGGCTGGCGGTCGAACGCGGCGGTGATCGCGTTCCCGGTGCGGTCGCCGCTTCCGATGCGTTCTTCCCGTTCCCCGATGGTCTGCTGACCCTGACCACGGCAGGTGTGAAGGCCGTCGTGCACCCCGGCGGTTCGGTGCGAGACGGCGAAGTCACCGCGGCGGCCGCCGCGGCCGGGATCACGCTCTACCTCACCGGTGCGCGCCACTTCGCCCACTGACCGGGCCGGAGTTTTCTAGGCCGGTTTTTGGGCGAGTTTTTTGGGTGAGCAGACGCGTAATGTCCGCGACACGGCGCAATCCGGAGACCTTCGCGTCTGCTCGCGGGTGTGACGGAACGCTGACCCCGGCGGCACCGACGCGACACTCGTCGTAGCGTGGGGGGGTGACTGCAACCCGAACCGGCTCTGAAGACCTTCCCCGCACCCTCGGCGAGTTACGGGCGTCCGGCCAGGTGGAGCGCAGCGTCAAAGTGGAACTCCGGGAGAACCTGCTGGCCGCCCTCGCCGACGGGGGTGACATCTGGCCCGGCATCCTCGGATTCGACGACACCGTGCTGCCGCAACTGGAACGGGCGCTGATCGCCGGCCACGACTTCGTCCTGCTCGGTGAACGCGGCCAGGGCAAGACCCGCATCATTCGCGCTCTGACCGGTCTGCTCGATGAG
>JAGYKK010000131.1 GCA_018401645.1 Mycobacterium sp.
CCGCGTCGATGGCTTCCTTGCACATGATCTCGACCGCGTCCTGATCGGCGAGGTAGTCCCCACCCTTCACGGTGTCGAAGGTATGCCACTCCCAGTTGTCCTCTTCGACGTTGGCCAGGGCCGCGCACATCCCGCCCTGGGCGGCACCGGTATGGCTGCGAGTCGGATACAGCTTGGTCAGCACGGCGGTGCGCACTCGTGGGCCAGCCTCCACCGCGGCGCGCATTCCGGCCCCGCCGGCACCAACGATGAGGACGTCGTAGCGGTGTTCGGTAATCATGTCGGTATTTCTCCTAAACGATATTCGCGTCGAAGGTCAGCAGCACGTAGGTGCCGACGACCAGGATCAGGGCCATCGAGACGCCCAGTGCCCCGTTGAGCCAGAACCGGGTGGAGTCCTTGCGGGAGTAGTCGGCGATGATCGTGCGCATGCCATTACCGCCGTGCAGTTGAGCCAGCCACAGCATGGAGAGGTCCCAGATCTGCCAGAACGGCGAGGCCCAGCGCTCGGCGACGTAGTTGAAGTCGATGCGGTAGACGCCATTCTCCAGGATGAGCCCGATGAAGAGATGGCCCAGAACCAGGAAGATCAGTACGACGCCGGAGAAGCGCATGAACAGCCAGGTGTATTTCTCGAAGTTGGGCATGGCCGTGCGCCGACGTGGCGAGCGCGGGCTGTCCAGGCTGGCGGGGCGGTCGTGGTCGCGTTCCAGCACCGGGGCGGGCGGACCGAGACGGCCCTCGGTGGACGCGGTCACAGGAACCGCTCCGCCATGTGCTTACCGATGACCACGGTGGCCGGCACCATCACGACAAGCCATGTCGCGGCCACCCCCCAGAGCATCTGGCGCTGATAGCGCGGGCCCTGCGCCCAGAAGTCGACCAGGATCACCCGGACGCCGTTGAGCGCGTGATAGAGCACCGCGGCCACCAGGCCCAATTCCATCAGGCCGACGATGGGGGTCTTGTAGCTTTCGACCACCTCGTTGTAGGCCTGCGGACTGACCCGCACCAGTGCGGTGTCCAGGACGTGGACGAAGAGGAAGAAGAAGATTGTTGCGCCGGTGATGCGATGAAGGACCCACGACCACATACCGGGATCGCCGCGG
>JAGYKK010000132.1 GCA_018401645.1 Mycobacterium sp.
TAGGTGCAGTTGATGATGCCGACGTTGTCGAAGGTACTGATGCAGCCGTCACTGGTGGACTCCGGCAAATCGTCCTTGGCCTCCAGCACGGTGGGCCGGAACGGCAGTTGCGGGACCCGGGCATCGTCGATCAGTTGTCCGTCGTAGGCCAGCAGCGCGCCGTCAAGTCCGTCGCGGCGCACCGTCGGAGCCATCGCCACGGCCTGCTCGGCGCTGATCCGGCGCGGTCGCGGCAAGATTTTCGAGGAGGTGCCGGCCATGGCGCGCAACACGTCCCCGGCCAAAAACCCGGTTCGCACCAGCGCGCGCTGAGATCGGCGCATCGACGGCAACAGCGGCACCAGTTGCGGCATCGCCTTAACCAGGTGCGGCGCGGTGACCGACATCAGGATGCCGCGCTCGATCGAACTGCGGCGGGCGATGCCGATATTGCCGCTGGCCAGGTATCGCAGACCGCCGTGGGCCAGTTTCGAACTCCATCGACTGGTGCCGAAGGCGAGGTCGTGCTTTTCGACCAGCACCACCGACAACCCTCGACTGGCGGCGTCCAGAGCGATGCCGACACCGGTGATGCCACCACCGATGACGAGGATATCGACGGCCGGCGAGTCGCCGAGCGCGCTCAGATCGGATCTGCGCCGTTGCGCGTTCAATGCGGTCAGAGCACTCATGGGCGGAGGTATCCGTTCAGTGACGTGGCCAGTTCGACCTCGAGCGCGTCGGCATCGAGGATGGAGTCGACGATGTGCCCGGACTGGATGGTGGATTGAGTGATCAACAGGACCATGGCGGCCATCTCTCGGTGATTTCCTGGGCGAACACTGTTGTCCAACTGAGCTTTTCGCAGCTCTTCGGCGATGACATCGATGAGGATCTGCTGGCTGGTACCCAACCGGTCGGAAATGTAGACCATCGCCAGTTCCGGTGCCGAACGCAAGACGGTGCGGATCAGATCGTCGTGCCGCAGCCGGGCGGCCACCGAAACCACCCGCTCCACCAGAGCCTCCCGGCCGGGACCCCGAAACGGCACCTCGCGCCAGGCGCCGGTGATCCGGTCGGTCAGCAACGACGCCAGTATCGCCCGGGT
>JAGYKK010000133.1 GCA_018401645.1 Mycobacterium sp.
CTGAGCCCCGGATCACTGGCCCGCCCACCCAGTGGCCCACCGCCATCCGTCGCGCCCTGCCCCGGCCCGACGGGCGAGCGGGCCGACTGGAGGTGGTACGAACCTTTCCAACCGCAAGCCCCGCCCACGTCTAACTGACGTGCCTAGCAACGGAACTGGCGACCGGAACTTCCGCGACCTCAGTCCTCCGGGTTGTAGCCGAGGTTGGGGCCCAGCCAGCGTTCGGCTTCGGCCAGGGTCCAGCCCTTGCGCTTGGCGTAGTCGGCCACCTGGTCCTGGGCCATCCGGCCGACCACGAAGTACTGCGACTGCGGGTGCGAGAAGTACCAGCCGCTGACAGCGGCACCGGGCCACATCGCCATCGACTCGGTCAGCTCGATGCCGGTCCGCTGCCGCACGTCCATCAATTCCCAGAGTGTCGCCTTCTCGGTGTGTTCCGGGCAGGCCGGGTATCCCGGCGCCGGGCGGATTCCGGTGTATTTCTCACCAATGAGCGCCTCGTTGTCGAGCCGCTCGTCAGGCTGGAATCCCCAGAACTCCATGCGGACCCGCTGGTGCATCCGTTCGGCGAACGCCTCTGCCAGCCGGTCGGCGAGCGATTCAAGCAAGATTGCGCTGTAGTCGTCATTGGCTGCCTGGAACTCATCGATCTTGACGCCAATGCCGAGCCCGGTAGTCACCGCGAAGGCGCCCACGTAGTCAGCCAGACCGGTTCCCTTGGGCGCGATGAAGTCGCCGAGGCTCCGGTTCGGGATACCGTCGCGGTGCTCGCCCTGCTGACGCAGGTTGTGCAACGTGGCCATCACCTCGGTGCGGGTTTCGTCGGTGTAGACCGCGATATCGTCGTTTAATGCGTTGGCCGGAAAGAACCCGATCACCCCGTTGGCAGTCAGCCACTTTTCCTTGATCATGGTGTCGAGCATCCCCTGGGCATCGTCGTACAGCTTGCGGGCAGTCTCCCCCGACACCGGGTTGTTGAGGATGTCGGGAAAGCGGCCCTTCATCTCCCAGGCGTTGAAGAACGGCTGCCAGTCGATGTACTCGCGCAGCTCGGCAAGGTCGTAGTCGCAGAACTCCCGGACGCC
>JAGYKK010000134.1 GCA_018401645.1 Mycobacterium sp.
GCCGCGGTGATGCCGGCGACCCGGCCGATGAAGGGTGCTGCGCTCATAGGAATCTCGCCTTCCCCGGACTTGGCCGTCACACTGGCGGGCAGCCCGGATTTCCGGACCGTACAACTTCTATCTGCACTGCGATTGCTTTTCGGGCAGTGCGTCACATCACCATGGCAGCGTCGGCGATCGCACCTGGGGGTCCGCCAAAGGCATCAAGGGCACGGGGTGGTGAAAGTGGTTCAGGGGTCCGTGGCCCGCACCGAGGCGTAGGTCCAGACCACCGAGCAGGGCACAACGCACCCAGTGGTGCGCCGCGTCGACCGCATCCACCAGGTCCCAGCCCTGCGCCAAAAACGCGGCGATGGCCGAGGACAGGCTGCACCCGGTGCCGTGCAGGTTGCGGGTGATCAGGCGCGGGGCGCTGCGCTGCCACCGCACGCCGCCGGCGTCGACCAAGGTGTCGGTCAGCCGCGGGGTGTCCAAGTGACCACCCTTGACCAAGACGGCGCGGGCGCCCTGGGCCACCAAGTCCTGCGCGGCGTGTACGGCACCGTCGAGTCCCGTGATGCGCCGCCCCACCAGCAGGCCGAGCTCGTCCAGGTTGGGGGTGATCACCGAACAGGCACTGAAGAGTTGGTCACGCAGGCGCCGCACCGTGGGTGGTGTGATCAGCGCGTCCCCGCTGGTGGCCACCATCACCGGGTCGAGCACGGTGGCCAGTGGGTGTTGTTGCAAGGCCTCGGCCACCACGTCCACCGTGGCCTCGTCGTGCAGCATGCCGATCTTCAGGGCGTCGGCGCCGATGTCGTCGAGCACCGACGCTATTTGTTGGGCCAGAAACGCCGGCGGCGCGGCGTGAATGGCTTGGACCCCGCGGCTGTTTTGTGCCGTCAGGGCGGTCACCGCACTCATGCCATGGCAGCCCAGGGCGGCCAGCGTCTTGAGGTCGGCTTGAATGCCTGCGCCGCCGCCGGAGTCCGAACCGGCGATGCTCAGCACTCGCGGCACGCGCCACGGCCGGGCATCGGTCATCAGGCTGCGCAGGTGCGTGGCGGCGGCACCGGTGTAGCGAACCGTGTT
>JAGYKK010000135.1 GCA_018401645.1 Mycobacterium sp.
CGTCGCCGGCCCCAGCGCGGGAGTGGCGTCGATGGAATAGCGATACCCCAGCTTGTTGTCGAACACCAGCACCGAGTCACCGGTCCACCAGGTGATGAAGTCACCGGCCCGGGTGACTGCCGGAGCGGTCTCGGTCAGGGTCGGCGGTGACCTCAGCGGGGTCGAGGAGATCTCGGTGCCGGTGTCGTCGTAGACGACGACCTCCGGGCGCGGCGTCGGCAGGAACACCGCGGTCGTGGTGCCGGCTACCGCCAGCACCCTGGCCTCGGAGTCGATGGCCAGGCCGGGCAACTCGACATGTTTGGTCTCGGGCTCGTCCTCCTCCTTGGCCGGTTTGAGCAGGGTCAGCCGTAGGTTGTTTTGATCGCGGCAGACCTCGAGTACCGAGACCGCCGCCTCGCTGGCTGCCGAGGACATCAGGGCGCAGCCGGTTCCGATGCCCTGGTGCACGGGCTTGATCCGGGCGTCGATCTCGCCGTAGGACAGCGAACGCACCAGATCCGAGCGCCACAGTTCCAGTCGAGTCGCCCCGGCGGAGAGCACGGCACTGCCGTTGGAGGTCACCACCACGTGGTTGTCGGCGTAGCTGGTCCGGGCCGGGCCACGCCCGCCGGTGCCGGCGTTGATGCCGCTGACCTGGCCGCACCCCCGGGAGTCCGGGTAGACCGCGACGGCGAGTTCGTAGACGTGGGACAGCCCGCACAGGTCGGTGTCGCGGGCATAGACCCAGCGTTGCCGGCCGGTCTGCGGATCGAGACCGGTGACCGTAGAGCCGTTGCCGGTGACCACGGTGCCGCTCACAACGACGGGGGACAGCGTGCGGGCACTGGTGGTGGCCCAGCGCTGTTGCATCGCCGCCGGCACCGCGTCGGCCGCCGGGGGACTCCCGACGACATCGACGGCGGGCTGGCTGATCGTCGCGCGAGCCGAACTGTGCCACCAGAATATCGCGATGAAGACCGCGACGGCGGTGGCGATCGCCGTCGCCGCGATCAGATCGCCTTTGGTGCGCCGCTCGATCATCGCGGCAGCATCGGCTCTGTCTCGTGGTTTTCCCAACGGCATC
>JAGYKK010000136.1 GCA_018401645.1 Mycobacterium sp.
CCGGGATGGTCAGGTCTTTGCGGCGCGGCGAGTTGATGTTGTCGCGGCCCAACGCCAGCAGGTAGGTCACCCGCGCCAGCGTCACGGCGACCGGGCGAATGTCGATGCCGATAACGTGCGCGGTCGCCTGTTGTACCGCATCATCAGCGTTGACGTCGGCCTCGTCGGCGGCGCGCAGGAACTGCCGGATCGCGTGGAACAGGAATGTGCCTGAACCGCAGGCGGGGTCGCACACCACCGAGTTGTAAGGGTCGGTGACAAACTCGTCCACCATCCGCTCGGCGAGCCAATCGGGGGTGTAATACTCCCCCAGGCTTTCGCGGACCTCTTTGTCGATGACGCTCTCGTACAACACTTTCAGAACGTCGTGTTCGACCGCCGACCAGTCGAACCGTGCGATGCGTCGGCCCAGGTTGCGGACGAAGGAATCACCCAGCGGTGTGTCCACCACCCAGTCGAAGAAGTCAGCCTCGACGACCCCACGCACCTTCGCCTTGGCGAACTCGGTTCCGCTGACGATCTGTCGCGCCGTGAGCGGACCCGTCGGCCCCACATCGAAACCGAGAACTGCGTGGGCGATGAGTTCAGCGGTGACCACCAGCAGCGTGTGATTGACGAAAAGATCTTCGTTGTCCTGAAACTCCGCGCCGAACGCGGTTCGCAGCAGCTTCGCCCAAATCTGGCGTTTGAGTTCGATGTCCTTGTGGTCAGCGTTCTTGGCGTACAGGTCACGAAGCTCGGCGGTATCGAGCTTGTTGGCCGGCGACTTCGCCCCGAGGAGGCGTTCGATCTCCTGCGGCGTGGGCTTGATGTGGGTACGGGTAGACAGCACCGATTCCAACCAGATCAGCAGTTCCTCGGCGTCCGGATTCTGCTTCTTGAGCGTGAAGATGGAGACCAGTTCCAGCGTCCCGTCGTGCAGTTGGTAGAGACGCCATTCCGACCCGTCGGTCAGGATGCCGACACAGCGTCCGAACGATTCAGCACGCTGCTTCACATAGCCGCCGAGCTGCTCTACAGCCTTGGGCAGGTCGGGGGTGTTGAGATTCTTCTTGACCTCGATG
>JAGYKK010000137.1 GCA_018401645.1 Mycobacterium sp.
ACTTTGCGGGTTACCGGGACCACGCGGTGTTCAGCGGCCAGCGCGCGGAACTCTTCGCGGGTCGTGGTGGCGTGCACGCGCTACATCCTCCCAGACCTGTTCACCCCAGACCTGTTCATCCCAGCCGCACGGCGATAGCGTGGCGTTATGAAACGTGGTGACCAAGTGCCCGAGTTCGAACTGCCGGATCAGACCGGAACCGTCCGTTCACTGACCGGCCTGCTGGCCGAGGGGCCGATCGTGCTGTTCTTCTACCCCGCGGCCATGACGCCGGGTTGCACGAAGGAGGCCTGTCATTTCCGTGATCTGGCCGGAGAGTTCACCGCGGTGGGCGCCTCCCGCGTCGGCATCAGCACTGACGCCGTCGATAAACAGGCGAAGTTCTCCGACTCGCAGCGCTTCGACTACCCGTTGCTGTCCGATCGCGACGGTACGGTCGCCGAGACCTTCGGCGTCAAGCGTGGACTGCTCGGCAAGCTGTTGCCGGTGAAACGCACCACGTTCGTCATCGACACCGATCGCAATGTGCTCGAGGTGATCTCCAGCGAACTCAACATGGATACCCACGCCGACAAGGCGCTGGAAGCCCTGCGGGCGCGCTAGTCGATCACCTCCCCACCCGCGAGCGTGCGTGTCGGTACGCCGACACGCCGCCGGTGCCGGACTTTCACGCACCGTCGCGGGGTAAATCAGTGGATGACGGGTCAGACGGGTCCTAGCAAATCAGCGTCAAAGCAGGTGTGGTCGCCGGTGTGGCAGGCCCCTCCGCTCTGGTCGACGTCGAGCAGCACCGCGTCGCCGTCGCAGTCCAGGCGCACCGAGTGGACGTACTGGGTGTGACCGGATGTCGCGCCCTTGATCCACTGCTCGCCGCGCGAGCGGGAGTAATAGGTGGCCTGCCGGGTGGCCAGCGTGCGAGCCAGTGCCTCGTCGTCCATCCAGGCCAGCATGAGCACCTTGCCGGTGCCGCGCTCCTGGGCGATCGCGGCGAACAACCCGTTGGCGTCGCGCTTGAGCCGCTCGGCAATCGCAGGGTCGAGACTCATCGGACTGATATT
>JAGYKK010000138.1 GCA_018401645.1 Mycobacterium sp.
GCTTCGATCCCAACTCCGCAAGCCGCAAGGCGATCATCATCAGCGACGCGACGTCCAGCCCGGTCACGACCTCAGCCACCACGCACACCATCGCACCTGTGGCCGCCGGCCAACTCAGCAGCTCCCCGGTGTTCGAATCGCGGGAGTCGCGGGAGTCGGTACCGGTTGGCGCGGCGGCGTACATGAACGGCTCGTCGGCATACGGCGACGACGATGACGACGTCGACGTGCCGCCGTTCATGCGGCACTGAATCGTCTGCGCCCCTTAGTCCGCGCCCCCCGCGTCGGTCTCGCCCCGTGAGCATTCGAATCCGCCGAGTCACCACCAGCCGGGCCGGAGGAGTTTCCGTGGCGCCGTTCGACACGTTCAATCTCGGCGACCACGTCGGCGACGATCCGGTGGCGGTGACCACCAACCGCAACCGGCTCGCAGCGGCGATCGGTCTGGGGGCGCACCAGCTGATCTGGATGAACCAGGTGCATGGTGTCCACGTCGAGTACGTCGACGCGCCGCGTACCGAGGCCTTCGACGCCACCGATGCGCTGGTGACCACCACGCCGCGGCTGGCACTGGCGGTCGTCACCGCAGATTGCGTGCCGGTGCTGATGGCCGATACCCGCGCCGGGGTGTTGGGCGCCGCGCACGCGGGCCGGGTGGGGGCGGCCGACGGCGTGGTGCTCCGGACACTGGAGGCCATGCTCGCCGCAGGTGCCCGCACCGCAGACGTGTCGGTCCTGCTGGGCCCCGCGGTCAGCGGATCCAATTACCCCGTGCCCGAGGAGATGGCCGCCGACGTCGAGGCTCGGCTCCCGGGCAGTCGCACCACCACGCCGGGTGGCGGGCCGGCGCTGGATCTGCGGGTTGGTATCGCCCGTCAACTCATCGACGCCGGCGTCACCGCCATCGACGCCGACCCGCGGTGTACCGTCGCTGATCCTGCACTGTTCTCCCACCGTCGGGACGCGCCGACCGGTCGGCTGGCGTCGCTGGTGTGGATGCCGTGATGTCCACCGACGGCCACACTTTGGCCATGATGGCGAGGACCTCGTCG
>JAGYKK010000139.1 GCA_018401645.1 Mycobacterium sp.
AACGCCGCCAGCACGGTCCAGGGAATGACGTGGACATTACGGCGAGTGTGCATTAGCTCTCACTACGAGGGCCGGTCCGCCCGCGGCCCGGGTCGCGATCCGATGCGCGCACAATGGACCCGATGAGCACACCGCTGACCCTCGAGATGATCAGGCAGGCGCCCAAGGCACTGCTGCATGACCATCTCGACGGCGGATTGCGGCCGGCGACGGTCATCGAACTTGCCGCGCAGGCCGGCTACGAGGACTTGCCGAGCACGGATGCGGCCGAATTGACGACCTGGTTTCGGACCGCGGCGCACAGTGGCTCACTGGTGCGCTATCTGGAGCCGTTCGCCCACACCGTCGCGGTGATGCAGACCGCGGCGGCCCTGCACCGAGTCGCCCTCGAGTGCGTGGTCGACCTCGCCGCCGACAACGTCGTCTACGCGGAGGTGCGGTTCGCGCCCGAGTTGCACACCGAGGGCGGGCTGTCGCTGGACGAGGTGGTAGCGGCGGTGCTGTCCGGATTCTCCGACGGGGAGAAGGCCGCGGCGAGCACCGGCCGGACGATTGTGGTGCGGTGCCTGGTGACGGCGATGCGCCATGCCGC
This sequence comes from Mycobacterium sp., assembly GCA_018401645.1. GTDB lineage: Bacteria > Actinomycetota > Actinomycetes > Mycobacteriales > Mycobacteriaceae > Mycobacterium. The sequence goes on from JAGYKK010000139.1 coordinate 593, forward strand.
ACGGTCACGGGCGATCGCCGAATTGGCGATCCGGCACCGCGACGCGGGTGTCGTCGGGTTCGACATCGCCGGCGCCGAAGCCGGCTTTCCGCCGTCGCGCCATCTTGACGCGTTCGAGTTCATGCGGGCCAACAATGCCCGCTTCACCATTCACGCCGGCGAGGCCTTCGGGCTGCCCTCCATCCATGAGGCGATCGCGTTCTGTGGCGCCGACCGCCTCGGGCACGGGGTGCGCATCGTCGAGGACATCGCCGTCACACCCGAGGGCGGTGCCGAGCTGGGACGTGTGGCGGGAATCGTCCGGGACAAGCGGATTCCCCTGGAGATGTGCCCGAGTTCCAACGTGCAGACCGGGGCGGTGGACAGCATCGCCGATCATCCGTTCGATCTGTTGGCCCGGCTGCGGTTCCGGGTCACCGTCAACACCGATAACCGGCTGATGAGCGACACCAGCATGAGC